>CAILLK010000153.1 GCA_903835005.1 uncultured Bacteroidota bacterium
TAATCTGATCAATAAGCTCCGAACTGACGTTAATTTATAACAAATAGTTGAATACCGCATGTTTTGTGCCCTTTGTGAATCCTTGGCCTGCCCGTACCGATAAGTTACGTTCGGGCGGGTGCACCTTGTGGTAAAAACCTTCTTTAATTTATAGAATTTGCAGTTTCATAGGTACAAAATAATTCAAAGCGCGTTTGCAACCGGTTTCCTAATCCCTAAAAAATGAGACAACATGAGATAATCATAAATTTATTTATATCAGCCACCAGCAAGTGTTTCAGCGTCTACCCTTATCCCTTTGCCTTTTTTCAAGACCATGGGATATGCTCAACCAATAAACAACAGAAAAATTTATAAAATTATCATATTTTAGCATGCCTTTACTGAACTCAGAATAATTCAACACCCTTAAAGTGCTGAATATTTTTAGAAAAATGTAAATTGCGGTAACAAAATAAGGCCCGTATGAATTACTTTAACCGACTTGCTTACATATCTTTATTTATACTCCTTTTGTGCAGTAGCCAGGCACACGCATTCGAATATGTATTTTCCCTGACAGATAATGCTTTCCATAAGGGGAAGTTTCAATTTTCCATAGTTCGCGTAATTGATGCACGGGTAAATGACACATTGTCTATCGGGTTTATCCCGGGATTTTCCGGCCGGCCACAAAGCATAGGTAATGATTCACTAGCTTACGACCTTACCGATTTTTTTAAAAGCGATACAGCTCACTTTGATACGCTGAATAATATTATGCTTGTGATAAATCAAATAAATTTTACTATCAACCAGGCGCAGTATGCCACAGTTACCCTATCGCTTGATTATTATCTGTTAAGGGACAACAAATACTCCCTTTTGTATAAACAATATTTGAGTCATGTAAAAAATGTGAAGGCAGTAATGGCGCGTAGCAATGCGGTAAACATCGCATTCAGCAAAGCAATGGAGGCGGCATTCGATGACTTCGATCAGCAACTGGATGGCGGCAATCCTTCAGTTGTTTATCAAATGGATTCTTCTGTATTTACATCAGCGGTTTTAAAAACACAGACACCGGTCATCAGTAACCAAAATCTCAAAGACGGGATCTTTTATAGTTGCCGGGATCTTTATCTCAACAAACCCGGATTAATTTCAGGCTATACATTACCAGATACCAGTATGTTCCGTACCAATCAAGTGTCAATACAAAATGAAAAAACTACGTTCCATCCATACGCCTGCGTGGTAAATAAGAAAATATACATAAACACAGGCAATGACTTTTACAGAGAAGCACTGGTAAGTGATTCCGGAAAAGTATATTTCCATAATATTAGCAGGTATACGGTATCAACAGGAGCGGGCATTGGCGGGGCAGCCGTCAGCGGATTTGCTTCGTCTTTCGGAATACTTGGTGCCGTTATTGGAGGAATAGCACAGGACAATATTATTAAATCTGGTACCAGAACACATACGGGTGATTTATTTCTTGATTTTGAAACTGGCCGTTTTGCCTGGTCCGAGATCAAATCTGTTGATAATGGGCCTGAATAAATATTTGCTGTGGATAAAGGAAAATAGTTGGTGTATGCTGTATTCATTTTTCAATATTAATAGAGAAAACAGGTTAGGCTAATTAATGGATTTGTCTTGTGCCTCGAATATGACCAGAACTGACAAGGCAAATATTTCCTGACCCGGAATTAGCGGATTCATTTCAATAATTAAATTTATTTCATAAGATATAATTTACTTTTTTTATCCTTATGACAGCAGCGCAACTCATCTCATCTTTTCGGCTAACAGGTGATAAAACACCTGATAGCCTGGCAGATATGTTCGCTTTCAAATCGGCTACTATTGACTATGAACAAAGGGATCTAAACCGTAAATTAAGGACAGAAGTGGTGAATCGGCTGCTCTATGATTTTACTTTAAAAGATATTTACCTTATTCGCAAACTGACCGAAGAAGAATTGAAATGTGATGCAGCAACAGGCCGCCACGAAAATATCTACCAGCTTTGTTTTTACTTATATGAGCTGGCACAACCGGAGGATATATTTAGGCTTTACAACGCAAAATTCGATGCCTCCAACTTTGACGTAGCCTGTACATTGGACAGGGAAATGATTACTATAAGACATACATATAATGACGCTATTTCATATATTGAAAGAGAATTGAAACAAAATCCTGCCTTGCTGAAGCAATATCCAGTTATACTTAAAGAACTAAATGAACTTAAGAAAGAACCGGATTCGGAAAGTCAGGTGGGATACAGAAGGTTTTTATATGGTTATTTTTATGGACATGAAAGGGTAGCCAGGATCAATTTTGACCTTTCAAATGAGATAAACAGGAATCGCTTCAGGAAGCCATGGTGGCGATTTTGGTAGCTTAACCCTTACCGTATCAATTCAAAATCTCCCTTCATTAATCTCTTTTTACCCTCAATGCTATAGTTGATCATGTAGAAGAAGGTACCTGAGTCCTGCTTTTCTCCTTTGAATTTGCCATCCCAGCCGGCATTGATGTCGGTGGTATAGAATACGCGCTGGCCCCAGCGATTATAGATGCTGAGTGAAAAATCGCGTATAAGGGCCAGATCTCCACCTACCCTTATTATATCGTTCAGGCCATCGCCATTAGGGGTAAATGCTGAGGGAAACCAGAGATTGCATGGCACAAAATTTACGGTTACAGTATCACTCACCGTTCCGCAGGCATTGGTAACAGAGGCCCAATAACTTCCGGATTCATTTACTGTAATACTCTGTGCTTCAGTACCATTGTTCCAGGTAGCTGAGCCGGAGCTGACTTTCAATTGAAATTGTTCGCCGGTGCAAAGGATAGTATCCGGACCCAGGCTTATGGGTGCGGGAGGGGAGGAAGTGGTGATATGGATTGTATCGGCTGAGATGCAGCCGCTGTCGGTTACCTGCAGCCAGTAGCTTCCAGCAGTTGTTACTGTTATTGAGTCGGCTGCGCTGCCGGTACTCCATAGCAAGGCACTTCCGGATGGCTGTCTGGATTTCAGCATAATTGAATCACCATTACAGAAACCGGTGTCTTTACCCAGGTTTATCAATGGGGAGGGTATATCGGTTACTTTAAAAGAGTCTATTAGAAGGGCACAGGCTTTGTATGCCCTGACCCAGTATTTGCCTCCTGTACTCACAGAAATGGAATCGGTATGGCTGCCTGTACTCCAAAGTGCATTGGTATAACCCGGTGGCGGATAGAGGAAAATAGGAAATGCGGAGCTGCACGCAGCTGTGTCATGGCTGATTATGGAGCTGTCGGTAGTTCCAAACTGAATATTAAATGTGTCTATAAGAGCGTTGCCGCAAATAACACAAGACACATAATACTGGCCTGGAGTAGTAACCAGGAGTGATGATGATGTGGAACCATTGTTCCACATATAGCTGGAATAACCAGCTGGTGCAGTAATTGTGAAGCCGGATTGCGAGGCACATACCAAACTATCATGAGTCGCATGGGTGGTATCAGTAGGTGGGATAAATTTAGCAACAAAGAAATACTCGTTAAATTCAACTGTGGTAAACGTATCATTAGGAACGCCACTCAATGTATCAGGGCCTGCAGATAAGACTCTGGTAACAGAATCGAGCCAGTAATCGCCACATAATAATACGTTACCTGACGGGTCGCACGCAATGCCATTGATATCTTCGCCACCCGAACCCAGCCCTGCCACTACCGCAGGGGTAGCTCCCGAAGGGTCGTAACCTGCTATAAAGCAAGGGTCGAAGCCGGGTACAGCTGCAAATGAATCAAGTGAGTCCAGATGAATGGTACTGGTACAATCGCCACTTATCCAAACCTTGCCACAAGGAGAATAAGCCACAGAATATCCATCCACGTCATGCCCTTTGGACCCTATGGTTTTATACCAATCAACTGTATTAGTGGAATTGAGCCGGATAACATACTGAGCAAGATTCATCAGTGGCGCAAGATAAGGATGGTTAATAGTAACCGATCCGAAATTAATGGCAGAATCGCGGAAACTGCCGGTTACATAAATGTTGCCTGAGTTATCGCTGGTTATTGCAGATGCATAAGATGCATGGCTACCCCCGGTGCCAATAGCCCAGAGCGGTGTGCCTGATGAAGAAAACTCAGCAATAAATGTTTTGTTGATGGGGGTAATTGGAGTGGAATAGGGATTGGTAAGGGTGCTTGGGCCAATGGTGACAGATGGCGAATTATAAACCCCGGCCACATAGACATTACCAGCAGATGAAACTTTAATACCCATAGGAAACTCATCATAAATGCCACCAAATTTCGTTGCCCACAGGTTTACACCTGAAGGGGAGTACTTGGCTAAATAAACATCCCTGTACCCCACAGAACTGTTGGTAATAGTAGTAGTGCCGATAGTGGTAGAACTTTTAATGAAGGGGCCGGAGACATAAATATTTCCGGCAGAATCGGTGGTGAGCGGATGAAGAATGAGCTTCAGGAAATTGCCATCGAAACCATTGATTTCCCCGTCATTTAATGCCCATAACACGGTGCCTGCCGGGCTTATTTTTGCCAGCCAGAACTGGTAGTGAAATATTGAAGGATTGGTAAGTGTGAACGAACCAATTGTCATGGTAGGCCCCTGAAAATAGCCATACACAATAAGATTGCCGGACGGATCGGTGGTGAGGTCTATAAATGTAACATCATTTCCGGCTGTTACACTTCCGGCCCAGAGCACATTGCCCAATGGGTCATATTTTACCCACATGGGCTGAGGATTGAAAGTTGGCAGAATGCAGGGCACTGTAACAGAACCAAAATGAACCGGTAAAACGTTCGTATTAATAAATCCACCACCATATACATTACCGGAGGCATCGATAGCCACAGAATAGGCATCAAACTGCTCGTTGATGCCAGTTGTGGAGCGGCCCCATATCCAGCCCTGCGCATTTACAAATGAAGGGATTAACCCAAATAGCAGGAGTGAGAAAATATAAATTATGCGCTTAGTCATTCAGATTTTGGTTTATGGGGTAATGAACAGCGTTAAATTGAAAATATCTTTGTTTTGCTAAGATAAGGAAAAATATTCAACACAATTTATACTCACTGAATAATAGTGTATTACAGCAAATGTGTTTAGAAGAATTATTCTAAGTTCAAAGTTAAACCTGTAGAATGCTAATAGCAGAAATCACATTAACAAGGTAGATTTGTGATTCCAACAGCTTTTAGGATAAAAACCTAACGCAGATATGATCAAAACAATAACACTTGCCCTAGCTCCGGCAGATGCAGCATCTGACCAGGCTATAATAAAAAACATTGCATCAGTAAGTGGCGCCGGTTTAAGCCGGATCTCCGGCTATATTATACAGAAACGATCCATTGATGCCCGGTCCAGGCAGGCAAAGATCATTCTGCAACTTCAGGTTTTTATAGATGAAAAGGTAATAGCAGTGCCTACTTTTGAACCGCAACTGAAAAATGTTGCAGGGGCAAATCCGGTTGTTATTGTGGGCGCAGGCCCTGCTGGGTTATTTGCTGCTTTAAGGCTGATAGCGCTTGGAGTAAAGCCAATAATTATAGAGCGGGGCAAAGATGTAAAAAGCCGCCGCCGGGATCTTGCTGTATTGAATAAAGAGGGTATTGTAAACCCGGAATCCAATTACTGTTTCGGGGAGGGCGGGGCAGGCACGTATAGCGATGGCAAGTTATATACACGGTCGACAAAAAGAGGCAATGTGCTGCGCATATTGCAGCTGTTTCATTATTTCGGGGCAGAGGCTGATATTTTGTATGATGCCCATCCGCATATAGGCACCAATAAGCTGCCGCAGATCATTACTGCTATCCGGGAGCAAATTATTGCCTGCGGTGGCGAGGTGTTGTTTGATACGAAAGTTACGGACATCCTGCTGGATGGAGCTGCCATTAAAGGCATTACTACAGCCAATGGATTGACAATACACTGCAAGTCAGTTATATTGGCTACGGGGCACTCAGCGCGGGATATATTTGAGTTGCTGCATAAAAAGAAAATTGCGGTTGAGTGTAAGCCATTTGCTTTGGGTGTGCGTATAGAGCATCCGCAGGAATTAATTGACCATGCTCAATACCATTGCAGCGTGCGCGACCCATTGTTGCCACCAGCCAGTTATTCGCTGGTGGCTCAGGAAAACGGGCGGGGGGTTTTTTCATTTTGCATGTGCCCCGGTGGCATTATAGCGCCTGCTGCAACTGCTCCGGGCGAGCTGGTTGTAAATGGCTGGTCGCCATCAAAACGCAATAACCCTTTTGCCAACTCAGGTACTGTTGTGGCTGTTGATGAAAAAGACTTTGCGGCCTATGGCTTTACGGGGCCACTTGCTGCTATGAATTACCAGCAGATGGTGGAACAGCGGTCTTTTGAAGCCGGTGGTGGTAAACTGGTTGCTCCTGCGCAGCGTATGGCCGATTTTGTGAATGGTGTTGCCTCATCCTCATTACCGGTCTGTTCTTATATTCCGGGTGTAAGGAGCCTGGATTTAAGTGAAGTGCTGCCAGCCGAAGTGGGTAGGGCGCTTAAAAAGGGAGTTGTTGATTTTGGCAAAAAAATGAAAGGGTATTTTACAAATGAGGCAATACTTGTAGGCACCGAATCAAGAACAAGTTCACCGGTGCGTATACCCCGCGACAAGGAAACTTTGCAACATATACAAATAAAAGGGCTTTATCCCTGTGCTGAGGGGGCAGGCTATGCAGGAGGTATAGTGTCGGCAGCTATAGATGGTGAGCGGTGTGCAGAAATGGCTGCCGGGATATTCTGATTTATTTTCCCGGAATCCGGTCTTCTATAATTTCAGCCTTGGTTTTATTAATGTAAAAGGCAATAAAGCTTTTCTGATATGGCTCTGTTTCATCAGTATAGAGCTTGCGTAGAATACTCTTTCCTTCAAAATCCTTATCCATGAGAATAAGAGTTATTCCCTTCTGGGTAAGGACTGCATTATAATTCGGGATCTTCGGCTTTTTCAGGAGCAGATTGTCGTAGATTTTAAGCAAATGCCCAAAAGATATAAGGGCATCGGCCGGATGTTTGGTTTTATACTGGATGATACCACAATTAAAAACAGCTTCGGGGGCATCGGGGTATAGCTGAAGGAGTTTTATAGAGGCAGTAAGGCATTTGTCATACTGATCGGTGCGACCGAGATAACTGATTAAATTAGCCCATCCCTCATACCATTTCGGATCGATCTTTACCGCCTCATCGAGCAATACATTTATCTTTTTATAGCAATCTGCACTTTCGCCGCAGGTAGTAAAGAGTTTTATAGCGCTGTCGTCAAGGCGTTTGGCTTTGGGGTTTACTTTATAATTTAACGGTTGAGCCACAGAGTGGAAGGAAAAGGAGAGGATTACCAAGAGAATTATGCAGTATTTCATGATACAATTTTAATGAAAAAAACCGATTAATTGGTTTTGGCGCCTGGGAAAAAAGATTTTACTAATTAATCGCCTGGTAAAGGAAGTTCATAAGTATCTTAAACTGTAAAACCCCTAAAACGAAAGTCCCTGCTGTAGGCGGCAAGGACTTTTGAGCATATTCATCAGGAAATTTACTATTACATGCCCATTTCATCAGCGCTTGGGCCGTAGCTGCCGGGTATAGGTACATTGAGCAGGCGCAGGAAAACGCCCAGTTGCGCCCGGTGATGGATGATCTGACTGATAGCCATAACTATCACATCCTCTTTGGGCCTGTTGCTTACTACCTTATCGCCATAGCTTAGTATCCAGATAGGAGTCAGGTCTTCGTCGGTAGTATTTTGCAGCGAGGTGCGGCCCTGGTTGAGCTTTTGCTCAAAAAAGTGCATCAGTTCCATTTTGGTATGGATTTCCGGCGCCTCAAACGGATTGTTGGCAAGGTTCAAACCTTCTGTATCCAGCGCAATAGTGATCCAGCCGGGTAATTCGGCTACATGGGTTGCCAGCCGGCCGAGGGTCATGCTTTTAGGGTGGGGCTGCCATTCCATTTTTTCTTCAGGTACTACCGAGAGCATCTTAAGGGTAGTGGCCGATTCCTGTTCCAACTGATTGAGGAACTTTTCTGTTGTTGTCATTCTGTTTCGATTTAGAACACAAAGAAAGATGCGCCCACTGACAGCCCTATGGCAGTCTGATTTAAAGCTCCAAAATTATTTTTTAAATTACCTGGATGGGCTTAATATGAAGACTGGCAATATAATCATTGAGTGAGATGTGCTGCTCCTTCCGGAAAGGAATGCCTGAAGCAGAGAGTGCCAGTATATGCACCACCTTAAAGTCGCGGTACTCGTTACGGAGGTGGCACCACGCTATGATGTGCCACGCCGAGGCATAGTAGGTAAGGCCTATAGGCTCAAGTTGCCGCCGGGTTTCGATGCCTGCATTATTGCGGTAATGCACCTCAATTATGTGCCCTGCAGAAATGGCCGACTGCAACGTAGCCAGGTAGTCTAAATTACCAGGTAAGCAATCGGGTACATGTATCCGGATGCGATTGTTAAGCTGCTCAATACGATCCTTCTCCGGGCCGCGGAGAACAGCCTTCACTTTATTGAGCGCTGTGGAATAATGGGCCTGGATGGATTTATCGGCATACCTGGCTATGATTTTCTCCATCAGGAGTAATGCATTGGCCTCTTCAGGGGTAAAAGATACCGGCGGCAGAAAATAGCCTTGCACAAGAAAGTAGCCCCGGTTCTGCTCAAAACTTATGGGTATGCCCTGCTCCGTAAGCGCTTTTATATCGCGGTACACGGTACGAACACTGATATCGAATTGATCTGCTATTCTTTCGGCAGCTACATATTTTTTTGTTTGCAGCAGGGTAGTGATCCCAAAAAGACGATCAATTCGGTTCATGGCGCTTTCTGTTTAAGAGGTAAAATTAAGGATAGCCGGCAAATCCCGTTAAAGATTATATTTTTGTTTATAATAGTATATTAAGTCGTTTTCAAACTAATCTTTAATAATTTTGTATCACAAAATATGTAGCAATGAAAGACATCACCCTTTCTATTCCCGATAAAGATTACACATTTTTTATCAAGCTTATAAAAAGCCTTGATTTTGTGCAGGTAAAAGAACCTAAAAAATTAACCGCTTCTGCTGCAAAACAGCAATTTCTTGAGGAGTTTAAAGAGGCTGTTGAGGAAGTAAATCTTGCAAGACAAGGAAAAATAAAACTAAAATCAGCCGAACAATTACTCAGTGAGTTATAAGATTGAAATATCGGGCAGGTTTGAAAAGGAAATAAAACGATTGATCAAAAAATTCCCATCGCTTAAGAGTGAGTATGCATTATTGATTGAATTGCTGAAAGAGGAACCTTTTCAGGGCGCACCTATCGGAAACGATTGTTATAAAATCCGGCTTGCGGTATCTTCTTAATGAAGAGGTCAATCAGGAGGCGCAAGGGTCATTACAAATGTATACGTTTCAAAAAATATAGTTTATTTACTATCTATTTATGATAAATCGGAACAGGAAAATATCTCTGATAAAGATTTAGAAAAATTGTTAAAAGCAATCAGGTGATTTTTATCTGATTAATATTCCCAGCTATGCCTGGATTTATCTGGCTGGTTTCTTTACTATAGTTGCTGTTACCAAGTCATAATTCCAAAACTTATCGCTTCTCGCCAAAAACGATCGTATCTTATATTATTATATCAGAATATGAGGATTTGTATTTTAGCTCATCGTTCTTGAAATCTGCCATTGAAATTTATTTTTCAGTTTGTCTCATTCTATCAAACACCAAAATTCCAATAATGAAAGGAATGGCATAAGATGCAATTAAATATAAAAGATCTTTCAAATGGTATGCATCATAGGGATACTGACTATATAGCTTTGAAGATCCGGGATGGAAAATATATTCAGTACACAATTCCTTATAAAAATCAGAGAGCGAAAATAAATACATCGAACAGGAAACAATCAGCATTGCAATGAATAAAAGGTAAATCTTCGCTGCCGTTGGACTGTATTTGTTGTAAATATATTTTCTTGCAAATGAAAGAATCAACATGCCCGGAATTGAAAATAAACCAGACATGATTGTGAATATTACAAACATGTACATGATATTCGTAGCATCCGGCGTAACAAAATTGTAGTCACTATAGCTCTTGCCAGAATAAGATATCTTTAATAACGACACACTTATCAAGGAGCCACAAATACTGGTAATAAGCCATAACCAAATTAGTTTTATGGTTTTCATTGAAATTGAAAATAAAGTTTTTTTTGAGAACCAATCAACTTTTCTTCAAAACTATCTTATCTAATCCCGCTTGCGCCAGCGGATGATAATTCTTCCGGTATTTTTCATAGATCCGTGCGGCCATTTTAGCTCCTTCGGGTGTTTTCATCATTTCGGCATAGAGCGGGTCGAGGAATTTCTGGCGGCCCACACTGCTCAGGAACTGGTCCATGGCGCTGTAGGCGTGTTCATATTTTGCCCTTACAGCCATTACAAACCACAGGTCGGCAATCTCGCTGTTAGTGGATTTTGTTAAGCTGAATTCTTCGTCCAGTAGCTTCATCTGCCGGGCAGAAAGGGCAGGAGGCATATTGCGGAGAAAATGCAGCCATTCGTGGGTAGTCCAGTCCTTGGTTAAGAGCTCGGTGGGTGGGGTGTCCTGAAGGAAATTATCGCGCTGCGAATCTACTTTGGCAAACCGCTCCTGTCCTGCGCGTGGGCAGTTGGCGGGTATTCCGGGGCCATATACCCAAGCATTTATGTTCAGCTTAGTGCGCAGCGCCGTATCGTCTTTTATCAGGTTCGAGTCCAGGTATTGCAAGAAGGCCTCGGTGGTGATGGTTTTGAAGGCGTGTTCATTGAAGTATTTGTTCAGGAACTGGTCCATCTTTTCACGGCCCACGTTGAGCTCTATCAGTTTCAGAAAGTGGGAACCTTTTTCGTAGGGTATGTTGGTAACCCCTTCTTCAGGGTCGCGGCCTTTGAGGTCGGCCTTCAGCCAGGTATCGCGGCTGGTGGGGCCGAAGGTTTTTATATCGTCCATCATGTCCTGGTAACCCAGTTCCCATATCATATCGGCATAGCTTTTACCCATCATCTGCTCGGTAATGCGGCGCTCGAAGTAGTTGGTAAAGCCCTCATTGAGCCAGAAGTCGTTCCAGGTGGCATTGGTTACCAGGTTGCCGCTCCAACTGTGGGCCAGTTCGTGTGCTATCAGGTTCACCAGCGAGCGGTCGCCGGCTATAATGGTTGGGGTGCAGAAGGTGAGCCTCGGGTTTTCCATACCACCTATAGGGAAGCCGGGAGGCAATACAATCATATCATACCTGCCCCATCGGTAGGGGCCATAGAGTTCTTCGGCGGTTTTTACCATTTTGCCCACATCTTCAAACTCATACCGGGCTTTGGCTATCATGCCCGGCTCGGCATAAACCCCTGTACGTTCATCTATACTGCGGAACACGATATCACCCACAGCCAGCGCCATCAGGTAGGCTGGTATTGGTATATCCATCCGGAAGCGATACTGACCGCTATCGCTGAGTTGCTGCGGGTTTTCGGCGCTCATCAATGCCATAAGCCCTTTAGGCACCTGAACCTGTGCTGCATATGTAAAACGAATTCCCGGCCCATCGGCACAGGGAATCCACGAGCGGGCATGTATACTTTCGGACTGAGTATAGAGGAAAGGATGTTTTTTGTCGTGGGTTTGCTGAGGGTCCAGCCATTGCAGGGCGCTGGCATCTTTGCCGGTCTTATACCAAATCAGCACGGTTTTGCTGTTATCGCTGATGGGTATATGAAGGGCGCTGCCCAGGTATTTGACGGGTGAATCTAGCCAAAAGGAAACTTTACTGCCATCTACAAATATGCTGTCTATTGTCAGATCGTAAGTATCCAGTTTTAAGGCCTTTACTTTTTCTCGGTTATTGATGGTCCATGTAGCGCTGCCACTAATCAGCTTCGCATCCATATCTACTTTGATGTTGAGGTCGAGATGCTGCATCTCCACACTGTCGGCATTCGATTGAGTATGGTCGTCTTTTGGCGCTATAACCTGCGGTTGTTTTATCACTACTTTAGTTGTTTTATTGCCATTGCATGCAGCCAGCAATATAAGTGCAAGCAAGGCAGAGCAGGTTAGTTTCAGCATAAAAATTGTATATTGGGAGGGTAAAAATATTGAATAATAGGGAAAGGGAGGGGAAAATGTAGAGTTGCAATATAATTGTCATTAAAATATTCTACCTAAAGTCTAAAACACATTTATTACATTTATTGAAAAACTCCCTCATGCCCATCCGTGGCTTATTTTTAATTGCCTGCTGCATTTTATCCTGCTACTGCTCAATAGCCCAAAAAACTTCGGCAGACTCAATGGCACATACTGAGGGGATTGAACTAACTAATGCCAACCGGAATTCCACTTTCGGATTCTATGATGCGGCAGATAGTTGTTCTAAAATTGGGGACAGTGTGAGTGCATCACTGTTTTTGATGAAAGTGAACCCTTATACGCTACTGTTTGAAAAGCTTACACCACAAACAATTGATACTTTTTTACTTCATAATTTTTTATTGACAAAAAACGCCCGATTAAAATATAAAGCCCTCTTCATCAAAACCTTTAATGCAACAAAATCGGCAGCTTATCAGAAATTTAAACAAATGAGTGAGGAGGACCAGGATATCCGGAATGAAAATATTGCCATCAATGATACTCCTGGTTTCTTAATGCACCATAAAAAAATGCGAACCACTGATAGCGTTCACTTTGCTTATTTACAGGATTATGTCTCGCATCATGGTTGGCCTTTATTATCTGATGGATCTATGTATGCCTGCGTAATTGCAATGCATGATCATAAGCATCATATAAATTACATACCGCTGCTTAAAAAAGCGGTATTGAGCGGTGTAGTTGATCTTGAAGTATTGAGATTAATGCAATATTGGAATTCAAACGATCAACATGGATTGAATTTAAACTCACTGGTAAAAATATACGCTTTTTCTGTTTTTAATGCTAACGAAATGTTTAATAATGAACTACCCAAATGTTTACCAAATATTGAAAAAACAGTTACAGAACACACTCCTGTTATTTTAAAAGTAATGGTTAAAACCAAAAATAATGATGATTACGATTATTATGCAGAGAGGATGTTTGCTGTGAGACCAGTTGAGAATTGTGTTTTGGCAAAATTTTTTGCTGACGTTGCAAAATATGATATAAAGGATGATCAACAAATAAGACAAAATATGAGATCTGGTTGTTGGATGATTGCTCTGGACTCAACTGATTTTGAAAAGCCGGAAATATATGTCTACTTATTTTACGGCAATAAAAAAGAACTTAACTATCCATCAGCCTTCGATAAAATGCTGAGGGGCAATAAGTTTGTAACGCATAGTATCGTATTTGATGTTAACCAAACAACCATAAAACCTGAAAGTGCTGTATTTCTTAAACAATTATCAAGCTGGCTTAAGGTAAATGCTCAGGTCAATTTAATAGTTAGTGGTCATACTGATAATGCAGGGGATTCAACAGCAAATCTGAAATTATCACTGGATCGAGCAGAGGAGGTGAAAAGGCAATTGGTTTATTTGGGTATTGATTCTGTCAGGCTTACCACAAAGGGCTGTGGCGCCTTACAACCTGTGCAATCGAATAATACACCATTAGGAAAAGCCAGAAACCGGAGGGTTGAGTTTGTTAAGCAATAAAACTTTCTGATTATTTATTCCTCCTGGTTATTGCCTAAGTCATTGATAATGGACTTAGAGAGATATATCGAAATACCAGAACCAGCAACTGCTTATTGTATCCACCGGGTACTCACAGTTTTGACAACTCCCATAGAAGATGTTACTGTATAATTAACCTGGATAATCCCTCCTCCGGTATAGCAGGCTATTCCGGATAAAACACTTCCCTGAATAGTCTGTGTTGAAATTATCAGGCTATCAGTGCTGATTACAGATCCGGTAACCGGTTGGGTAAATTCATTGTCAAAATTGATGATGTTAATGCTGTTGGCAGTTAGCCCGCCTGTCAGGCTAACTGCGAACTGTAATCCCTGTAAGGTACCCGAACCGCCATTCTGCTGCCAGTTGCCCAGAAATTTTTGCCGCGATTCTGTGGAGCAGTTTACACCTTCATAACCCGATGAGCAGGTACATAGTCCGTTATGGCATACGCCGCCGTTATAGCAGCTCATAGTTACGCATCTGTCTTTGTTGCATGATAGCCATGTAGCAGCTGCAAACACTATAAGCACTAATGCTGAAGAAATAAGAACAGAAAATAAACGAGGTTTCATAAAAGTCTGTATTTGATATTCAAAGATAAGATATGAAATGATATGATTGTATATTTTTTTTCAGAAACTGTTTATCAAAGTGTAAATCTTTGCATTTAAGGTTAACCACACTAAGTTAAACACTAAGTGCACCGGGTTCTGTAATTATGAAAAGGATCACAAAAGATATTTCTAAGAAAATCAAATATCCCCGATTACTCCCTCATCATTTCTTCAATAACGGCAGCTATATCCTCAGCATTGGGTTTGGAGAAATAATCACCATCGGTGGCGTATGCAGGGCGGTGGGCATTGGCGGCAATGGTGCGGGGTGCAACATCGAGCCATCGGAAACCACCTTGTTTTTCCATTACCTGCTGAAACATGTAGGCGCTTGCTCCGCCGGGCACGTCTTCATCAACAAACACGATACGGTTTGTTTTCTTAAGCGATTCCACAATCATATGGTTGATATCAAATGGCAGCAGGGTGCGCACATCTATTACTTCGCAACTGATGCCCTGAGGTTCAAGGTAGTGGGTAATGGCGTCTTCAATTACCCTCAGCGTAGAACCGTAAGAAACAATAGTGATATCTGAGCCCTGACGGATGACTTCTGGTATGCCAAAAGGAACAGTATAGGTATCGAGGTTAGCAGGTGTTTTTTCTTTGAGGCGGTAACCATTCAGGCATTCTATTACCAGTCCTGGTTCATCGCTCTGCAGCAGGGTGTTGTACATACCGGCGGCCTGGGTCATGTTGCGGGGCACACACAGATACATACCCCTCAGGGCATTGATGATCATGCCAATCGGTGATCCGCTGTGCCATACACCTTCGAGCCTGTGCCCGCGGGTTCGCACAATGAGTGGGCATTTCTGGCCGCCACGGGTGCGGTATTGCAGGGTTGCCACATCATCGCTCAGGGGCTGCAGGGCATAGAGCAGATAATCGAGATACTGGATCTCTGCAATAGGCCTCAAGCCACGCATAGCCATACCTATGCCCTGGCCAATTATAGTAGCTTCACGGATGCCGGTATCAGTTATTCTAAGGTCGCCATATTTATCCTGCAGGCCGGCAAAACCCTGGTTCACATCGCCAATCTTGCCTACATCTTCACCAAAGGCGAAGACTGCGGGATTATTGGCAAATGTGAGATCAAAGAACTTATTTAGAATCTCGTAGCCGTTAAGCATTGATGATCCTGCATCATAAATGGCAGGCACTTCTTTTACCTTCAAAGCACTGAAGCGCGACTCAGAATAAAGGTGAGAGGAGTATTTTTCTTTATTGTCGGTTTTTATGTAGCTGTAAAAATTGCGCAAAGCACGGACTGCCTCGCCATTGCCTGCACAGAGGCTGAGCACCTTACCCACAGACTGCATGACATCTTTGCGTATTGGTTCTTTAATGGCGTTCAATTCTTTTACCAGCGCTGCTATTGTGGTGGCATTGTCTCCAGCTTCATATACTACCTGGTTACAGAGCGATGTAGCCTGCTGTAACTGCTCACGGATAGGCTCCAGAAAGTCGGCCCACGCTCGTTGTTTTGCTTCGCGGGCTTCAGTTTTGGCTTCGTCTTCAATGGCCGTTATTTCGTCATTGGTAGCGATTTTGTTGTCCAGGAGAAACTGGCGCATTTTTACCATGCAGTCCCATTCTTTTTCCCAATCCAGCCGCTCCTTGCTTTTGTAGCGCTCGTGCGATCCGGATGTGGAGTGTCCCTGAGGCTGGGTCATTTCCTGCACATGAAATATAGCAGGTATCTGGCTTTCGCGAACCCTGGCTATGCCTTGCTGAAAGGTTTGCACAAGGGCAGGGTAGTCCCAACCTTTTACAGTATAAATATTTATGCCTCCTTTTTTATCATCCCACTGCATACCAGCAAGGGCATCTGACATGGAGCTTTTTACGGTCTGGTATTTTTTGGGTACGGAAATTCCGTAACCATCGTCCCAGATAAATATTGCAAGCGGCACCTGGAGCACGCCGGCAGCATTCACGCTTTCCCAGAATGGACCTTCTGATGTAGCTGCATCACCAATGGTGCAGAAAATAACTTCATTTCCTTTATCGCTGAATTTCTCAAAACCTGTTTCCAGTTCCTTTACATTGCGGTACATTTTGGAGGCATAAGCCAGTCCCAAACCCCGCACCATCTGGCCGGCAGTAGGGGAGATATCGCTGCTGGATTGTGGGGCTTTGGTGAGGTCTTTCCATTCGCCATGGTCATCGAGCCAGCGGGTGCCGTAGTGGCCGTTCATCATGCGGCCTGCAGAGGATGGCTCTTTTTCGATGCTCATATCCGAATAGAGCTGGGCGAAGAACTTCTGAATATCGCTCATACCGGTAGCAAACATCAGGGTCTGGTCGCGGTAATAACCAGAGCGGATGTCGCCGGGCTGGAAGCATTTTGCAGCCGCTACCTGCGCCAGTTCCTTGCCATCGCCGAAGATGCCGAATTTAGCTTTGCCGGTCAGTACCTCGCGCCGGCCAATGAGGCTGGCCTCGCGGCTGGCCACAACCATTCGGTAGTCGTCGAGCACTTCTTTTTTAAACTCTTCGAAGGACAATCTTGCGGACTTTGATGAGGTGGCGGTTTGCGGCATAAGTGCGAAAATAAAGGTTATTTACAAAGATAGGGTTTGGGAGGGAAAAAGGAAATGGGGAAATGTTTTCGTGTTTTCAATTTCCTAAAAGAATTATGGATAAGAATGTTGAAGTTTAAAAATGTTTTATTGAATATGTAAATTCTGGTAATAATTCTAATGTTGATTTGGTTTTTTGGGTGGAAAAAATGTGTATCTTTATTATAACTTTCGCATTATGAAATGGATAATAGTAATAACTCTCTTACTTCTATTTAATATAAGTTTATCAGCGCTTGGGCAAAAAATCAGGTTTAGTGATAGTACCAATGTATGGCATGGTTATAATTGGGACGACGCTGATGTTCCTTATTATTCATACCCCTGGACTTATAATTATGTTGGCAGTATTATCATTAATGACACTTTTTATAGACTATTAGGGTCGAGTAGTTTCTTAATACGCGAAGATACCAATTCAAACAAAGTTTATCTGAGTGAAAATGTACTCTATGATTATAATTTGCAATTAGGTGATACTTTTTATTATTCAGGTGCAAAACCTCATATTGTTTCACAAATAGATTCTGTATAGATAAACAGTGTCTGGCATAAAATCTGGCACTTTGTTCCAATTAATGATTCCAGTGTAGCAGGAGGGATGCCCGCTGATTATGATGTAATTGAAGGTATAGGTTGTCTCAATAATCCATTTTATCCGACACAACCTGCTTTTTTTGAAGCACATACTACCCTTACTTGTTTTAATAATAAAGGTACGACGCCACCTCTGAGCCAAAATGTAGGTGATTATTTTGATAATTATATCAGTTGTAATCTGACCTTTGGGGCAGGAATAAAAAACATTTCGGCACAACAAATAAATCCTGAATTAATTCCAAACCCTATAAATGAATTAAGCAAGATTATATTCCCATATACCATCTCCAAGGGTTCTTTTGAAATAGTTAATTTTACTGGAGAAATCATTGCTGTTTTTACGCTTAATAATATTGGTGAAATATCTGTAGGTTATAAAATAACAAAACCAGGTATCTATTTTTATCAGGTAATTGATTTTTCTAATGGTAATCTATTTTCAGGAAAATTCTTAAAGCTATAAGCAAAAAAATAGAGTTTTTTTTATTTAATTATCGTGAATTACTGATGATCTACTCGTTTAAAGAACCTTCCTGCACGTTCTCTAAAAACCGATCCCTCTCTATCATCCTTGCTCCTAAACTTTCCAGGTGGGCAGTATGCACCTGACAATCTATTAATACAATTCCATTTTCTTTAAGCAATTTCACCCATTTTATAAAGGCAAACTTACTGGCATTGCTTACTTTGCTGAACATGCTTTCGCCAAAGAAAATCAATTAATTCCGATGCTCATCAGATACAACATATCCGGACTGAAATCAAGAGGGGCAGGTATAATTGTTCCATCCAGTTCTTTCATTTTTGCAAGCCCTTCCCATTTTATAGTTGGGTAATCGTCAAGTGTAGCAGCAATAAAGACTTCCGGCTTTTTTAATACCGGGAAATCCAATAATAGTGGTTCGAAATTAATTAAACGACGTTCTTTATTATCAAAGATCACAGTAATAGTGTATGGCTGAATGGAAATAATTGAATTAATAAAGTGCATAACCGGCTTTTATTTTAAAGGTTCTATTCTTGAAATAATACCACCCTCAGTTAATGATTGCTGGTAGTTTATCAATAGCTCATCTCTGTGTAATTCTGTCCATGCCTGTACCAGCCTTAATGCCTTTTTGGGTAATGATCCTTCTATTAATTCCCCATCAATTATGTTTATTTTTCCTTTAAACTCAGCATACTCCACATGAAAATGAGGTGGTAAATGATCACGGAAAAACATCCTTATTATTATCCCATAAAAGCGGCAAATTTCAGGCATAAGGTTTTTAAGGCAAAAATACATAGAAGTTATAACAATCAGTAAAATCAAGCATTAAAAAATGATCTGCCTCTGACTCCCTTCTTTCACTATTTCTAAAAACCGATCCCTCTCTATCATCCTTGCTCCTAAACTTTCCAGGTGGGCAGTATGCACCTGGCAGTCTATCAACACACCCCCGTTTTCTTTAAGCAGTTCCACCCATTTTATAAAGGCAAACTTACTTGCATTACTCACTTTGCTGAACATGCTTTCGCCAAAGAAAATCTTACCCAGCAAAACGCCATACAGGCCACCAACAAGGCTTCCGGATTGCCATGCTTCGGCGCTGAAGGCATGGCCTAATTCGTTCAGTTGGGTATAGGCATCAATTATTTCGGAGGTGATCCAGGTGCCGGGCTGGCCTTCGCGGTATATCTGGCTGCAACTGGTAATAACTTCCTGAAAGTTGGTATTTACCCTGAATTCAAATTCATTTTTGCGGATCACCTGTTGCATACTTTTGCTCACTTTCAGTTCTTCGGGGAAGAGTACAAAGCGGGGATTGGGCGACCACCATAGGGGAGGGTCTTCTTCATTGAACCAGGGAAAGATACCACTGCTATATGCCAGCAGCAGCCGTTCAGCACTAAGGTCGCCACCAGCAGCAAGCAGGCCATCGGGCATTGCTTCCTGCACCGGGGGGAACCATAATTCATCATCGAGCAGATATACAGGCATAAAAACGGTGTAAAACTATTTCATTCTCTATCTTTACCAAGGTTTTAATTTATGACAGAGCGCAAACTCAATTTTGTAATACCCGCTTTATTGTTCCTGTTTATAACGGCTATGTTGCCATATCTGCCGGGACTTGTATTTGATAACCGGGACTGCTGGGAGGCATGGGCGCATTATATAAAGGCCAATGGCTTACGGAATGCCTATGGGTCCACCACCGATTATATGCCCGTTTACCAGTATTTTCTGTGGTTTTATGTGAAGGTTATCGGGTCAGATCAGGCAATAACTGACCATATTCCATATCTTAGGTGCATTACATTGGGTTTTGATTTTCTGGGTATCTGGTATGTTTTTAAGTGGATAGATAAAAACCTGGCCTATTATGCTTTGCTTGCTATCTGTATCCTCAACCTAAGCTATACTTATGATACTATTATCTGGGGGCAGATGGATGGAACGCTCTCTGCACTGGTTTTTTTAGCCATGTATTTTGTATGGAACGGCTCAAATTTTTTGGGGGCCTTGTTTATGGTGCTGGCATTTAATTTTAAGATACAATCGATAGTTATTGTGCCGGTGTGGGGGCTGTTGTTTATCAATAATTATCTTGCTTCCCGGAAAATAAAAGATTTAGCAGTGCCGGTAATTGCAGCTGGGGCACTTCAGGGGTTGCTGTTTTTACCATTTACCTGGGGGCAATATAGTATTGGCAAGATATTGCATGTTATTTCCGGATCATTCAATAAGTATCATTCTATTTCGGTAAAGGCGCCCAATATCTGGCATTGGCTGGTAAAAGGAAATTTATTGTATGCTGATGATTCTAAAATATGGATTGCAGGGCTGACCTACAAACAAATCGGCCTGCTCTTATTTTTTGCCGCTTCTTTTTTTGCGTTGCTGCCAATGATCATCCTTGTATTTAAAAACATAAGAGAGACAACTAAAATTAAAATCTCCCGGGAACTGGTCTGGACCACAGGGGCAATGGTTTATCTGTTATTTTACTTTTTCAACACCGAGATTCATGAGCGGTATTGCCATCCGGCATTTATTTTCATTACGGCCTATGCATTTTATACACGGGAGTACCTGGTTTATATACTGTTCAGCTTTATGTATTTTATGACCCTGGAATTTTCAATGCAGCATCTCCGGTTGGCTAATTATGATACCTGGTGGTTTAATTTGAAGTTTTTAGCAGTAATTGATGCATTTATTATTATTTATCTTGCTGGGAAGATCAGGAAATATTATAGGGTTTCATTGCAAAAATTGGTCTGATATTTATGCTTATTATGATCAATTTTCTATCTATCTTTAATGCCTAAACTAGAAAATATGGGTTTGGTTTATGCTGATGTTGAGTTAATAAATGGATACGACCTTGAGTCTGCCCGCCGTTATATTATCGGAGAAGAAGAAATAAAACGAATGCATGTAAATATATTAGTAGATACCGGCTCCATTATGCTCGCTATTAATGAGAATATTCAGGAACAATTGCAATTACCTATCGTAGAAAAGAGAATAATGCAATTAGCTAATGGCAAAATCGAAGAATACGATATTGTGTCCCAGGTTGAATTAAGGTTTAAAAACAGGCGTACAATGTGCAATGCAGTGGTTTTGCCAGGCGATACAGAACCATTATTAGGAGCCATACCATTAGAAGATATGGATGTTTTAATCCATCCCACCAGGAATGAATTAATTGTACATCCAGACCATCCGTATTTCGCGCAAATGAAACTGAAGTAAATAAGTTCTGCTTTTACATCTTTCCCCTTACTTTTGCGCCCAATGCTATCCAAAGATATATTATTAAAGGCATACAGGCTGATGATGACTGCCAGGGCAATGGCGGAAATCTATGAGGCCAACAGGCAGATATGTAAGTATGTGCACAGCACATCGCGCGGGCATGAGGCCATTCAGCTGGCTACAGGTTTTTTGCTGCAGCCATGCGATTTTGTAAGCCCTTACTACCGCGATGAAAGCATGATGCTGGGCATGGGCTACCGGCCATATGAAATGATGTTGCAGCTGCTGGCTAAGGGAGGCGACCCGTTTACGGGTGGCAGGGCCTACTACAACCATCCCAATATGCGCAGGGAAGGATTTCCTACCATTATACACCAGAGCAGCGCTACCGGTATGCAGGTTATTCCTACTACAGGCGTGGCTCAGGGTATTCAGTACCGCGAAAAAGAAAAATTATCGGATTATAAAATTCCACCGGTTACCATTTGCTCCCTGGGCGATGGCAGCGTTACGGAAGGGGAGGTGAGCGAAGCGTTTCAGTTTGCTGTTTTGAAACAATTACCAATTATATACCTGGTTCAGGATAATGACTGGGGCATATCGGTGAGCAGTGATGAGGCCAGGACGATGGATGCCTATGAGTATGCCGCTGGTTTCAAAGGTATGGAGCGGGTACAGGTAGACGGGAGTAATTTTACCGATGCCTACAAGACCATGGAATATACCCTTAACTGGGTAAGAGAACACCGCAAGCCCATACTGGTACACGCCAAAGTGCCATTGCTGGGACATCATACATCGGGCGTAAGAAAGGAGTGGTACCGCACACCAGAAGACCTGGCAAAACACGCAGCCAATGACCCTGGCCCGAAACTGAGAAAGTTGCTGCTGCAGCAAAAAGGGATTAATGCAGCAATACTCGATAAAATAGAAGAAGAAGAAAGGATATATGCGCAGGCTGAATTTGACCAGGCGGTTGCTGCTCCTGAGCCAGACCCGGCAGGTGTTGCTGATTTTATTTATGTGCCAACCCCTGTTGCCATTGAAAAAGGAAACAGATGCCCTGAAGGTAGGGATAAGGTGGTGATGGTAGATGCTGCACTACATGCAGTAGAAGAGCTATTGCAGGATTACCCGGAAGCCTTGTTTTACGGACAGGATGTGGGTAAGCGGCTGGGAGGGGTATTCCGGGAAGCGGCTACTCTGGCTGATAAATTTGGCGATAACCGGGTATTCAATATGGCTATACAGGAAGCCTATATTGTGGGCTCCTGCGCCGGTATGAATGCTGTGGGGCTGAAGCCTATAGTGGAGGTGCAGTTTGCCGATTACATTTATCCGGGCATTAACCAGCTGGTTACTGAAATCAGCAAATCGTGCTACCTGAGTTGCGGAAAATTTCCGGTATCTATGATACTGCGGGTGCCTATTGGCGCATATGGCGGCGGCGGGCCGTATCATAGCGGAAGCGTGGAAAGCACACTGGCAACCATAAAGGGAATTAAGATAGCTTACCCGAGTAATGCAGCAGACATAAAGGGCCTGATAAAGGCTGCCTTTCTGGATGGCAACCCCGTGGTGATGCTGGAGCATAAAGGACTGTACTGGAGCAAGGTGCCGGGAACAGAGGAAGCCAAAACCATAGAGCCGGACCGGGACTATGTGCTGCCTTTCGGAAAAGGGAATATAGTGCTGGAAGCTGATGAAGAAGCCGTGAATAATGGGGAATCAATTTGCATCATTACCTATGGCATGGGCGTGTATTGGGCCAGGAATGCTGCAAAACAATTTCCCGGAAATGTAGAGATAATAGATATCCGCACCATTTACCCGCTTGATGAAGCGCTCATTTATAAAACCGTGAAGCGGCATGGTAAATGCATTGTACTTACTGAGGAGCAATTACGCAATTCTTTCTGTGAAGCAGTAGCAGGGCGTATAGCGCAGAACTGTTTCCAATACCTGGATGCACCCGTGCAAACAATCGGTGCGCTTGACCTGCCTTGTGTGCCTATGAATGTGGGACTAGAGGCGGCAATGCTGCCTAATGCAGATAAAGTTGCGGTAAGGATAGGGGAGTTATTGAGTTGGTGATTGGAAAATAAAATATTTAGTATCTTTGTAAAAGAACCATTATTTATGGAAGCGATCAGACATATTATGACTAATCCCACAAACCATCTGGAAATTACACTTCCAGATAACTTAGTGAATGAAAAGATAGAAGTTATAATATTATCTTTAAATGAACCGAAGAAAAATGTTGCAACTTATAAAAGCTTAATGGGGTCTATGCCAGAAAATGAAGCGCTCAGAATGCTAGAATTTATTGAATCTTCTAGAAACGAATGGGAGTGAAATATCTTTTCGACACCAACTCAGTAATTTATTTTCTTGGCAAAGTTGTCTTGAGTAATAGTGCTTTTGTGAAATTAAACACAATTTGTGAATATGGCCAGCATCTTTCCATTATTTCGAAATTAGAATTACTCGGATACCGTTTTGAAAGCCTGATAGGTGAGGAAACTACGAAAAATTTTGTAACCAGGTCCCTGATTTATCAAATTACTTCCGAGATTGAAATCGAAACTATTAACCTTAGAAAATCAAATAAAATAAAACTTCCAGATGCAATAATTGCTGCTACCGCAATTGTAAATGATTATACCCTTATCTCTGCAAATACCAAGGATTTCAAACCAATAACACAATTGAAATTACTAAATCCGTTTGATTTGTAGATTATATAACCTTAATTTTTTGAGTAATTTAAATATATTCTATCCGGTTGAATGCTGATAATGTGGCTGAGCGGATAGGAAAATTGCTCAGATGGTAGCGATATATGCAATAATATCACTACATAAAAGATAATGTCACTGTATTTAGCGATTAGATCAGGTTTACAATTAATTTCCCAGATAATCAGTAACAAGACCAACATATTTGTAAGACACCCCACTTCTAGTATTATATTATTGGCATATTACTCATGGTATGTAATATGTATTTCATTGTTTAATTCGAGTAAACCCGATATTTGTGTTCCGGGGGCTGGAATGGCAGGAGTTACAATTATGTTGGTTTTTATTTACACTTTAGTCTTATTGACATTAGTCTTAATCAGAAAAAATCAAAGGAAGGATTTTCTAAAGTTTCTTGGTCTAGTTTATTTACCTATAGGGATCATTATCGGTTTTCTATTTATTGTAAATATATTCTAAAAATGCCATAAAATTATATTTCTTCCATGTTTTGCCTATTAAATCTCCACCTGAAAATGATAGAGTGGAAGCTTCCCTTTCTTTTTTCCATAGTTATTTCTTACTTTGGCTTTTTATTCAGTAATTCACAGGGCATGATCAAAAAAATTATAGTAGCTGCATTCGGATTAGTTAGCTTGCTGACAGGTAAATCTTATGCACAGGAGTGTCATAATGTATATCCTTATGTTCAGGGCGTTGTATCAGACAATAATGGTTATGATTTGTTTGGGTTCATAAAAAAGAATGCAAAAGATGTTGAAGCCAAAGCCCCGAAAATAAAGGAATATTCAGGCGATACGTGGGGTTATCTGCAAATAAGAGGTGTAAGAGTGCCATCGGTAGATATTAACCGGGTAGATGATAAATATGAGAAAAATCACCTGAGTTACAGCCAGATTATCAATGCAACTCTGGCCTTATGCGATACAAAGGATGGCATGAAAGCTACCTGGTGGACCCGCCAGTGCAATAACCCGATAGGGCCGGTTTTTAATATGAGAAGTGAGGAGGATGCTAAAGGGGAGGTGCCGATTGTGAAATATACGGATATCACCAAAGAACTGACTGAAAAGAAATTCACCCTGATTGAATACAACAACAGCAATTATAACCGCAGAGATTATGACCAGTTTGTAAAAAACTATATTACTGTAGAAAAAGGCATAATTAAAGAAGCAGAAGAGTACAAAACCATTATTGATTTCTTCAATAATTTCCTCACCAAGTTTACTTATGTCGAAGATCCATTGCTGGAAGATAAATCATTCCTAACCTTCTTTTCTACCGACAAAAATAAATTCATTGGGTGGTTCAATATTGAGAATTCAAAACTTTCGGGCCACATTGAGCCGCTGGATCTGCAGTTTGAAAGAGACCGGGATACTGTTGTGAATCATGTCTTCAAAAAACTGGAACATAAAACTGTATTTGTATATGGTGATGATGTATTTGGTATGGAGAAAACCTTACTCAATTACGGATACGATCATCATATAAAAATGATCCGTAGGAAAACTGCTACAGATAAAAAGTTTAATACCGCAAAATAATAAGTCCTGCTAATTTTCATCTTATTTTAGTGTAAGCCAGCATTTCTTGCATTCATATACCATGCCAGAATGTTTTTTTACTGAATATGATTCATAAAGGATGAAAAATATTATTTTATTTCTCAAAAGAAAGGCTCTGTATTATGCCATTGTAAGGTATACACTTAGTTCTTTTATGATGAGTTTCGGAATTATGAAAGTGATCGGGATGCAGTTTAGCAATATTGCTGGTCCCACTTCTTCCTACCATCAATCACTCGAGTATCTCACGGGTATCCAGTTAACCTGGGCATTTCTTGGTTATTCAATGTGGTTGCAGGTGTTGCTTGGTCTGTTTGAATGTGTGCCTGCCTGCCTTTTATTATTCAGGCGAACTGCTTTCACCGGAGCAATATTATTATTTCCAATGACATTGGGTGTTTGCCTGATCAATTTTGCAATGCATCTATGGAGTGATACCCAGTTAATTTCGATTGTTCTATTGTTGCTAAACCTCGTTTGTTTCCTTTTTGAATGGCCAGGATTAAGACAAATTATAAGCATTGTACTTGGCCCGAAAATTAAGTACAGAAATATTTTACCTGAAGTAATTTTCGGGCTTATTTTGATTTCAATCCCTGTGGTAAGGAAGGTGAGGGCTGATTACGGCAGAAGTACACAAACTATTTTAACCGGTGACTGGTTTCACGGGCATCCCGATGAATATACTTTAGTTTCAGAAAAAATAAATGACAGTCTTCTGCCGTCGCATCTGCTTAAAATTTATTTCGGAACGTGGGATGAGTATAGCGAAATAAGTGACAGTACAGGAAACTGGGACGGATATAAACGCTATTCGGTGGATGAACCTAAACAATAGGTTACCATTTCATCGTATCAGAACCGAAGAAGCATTTTAAGAGGCGGAGGATATTATTTTCTTTCCGGCAACTTTCATTACAACAATGCAGGAGATTCCCTGTTATTACTATCACAAAAGATTAATAACGCTGCAAGCCATATCTGGATATTTAAGAAAAGGGTGATAAGTCCTAATAAAACCTACTGATTCACTATTAAATTCAGGGGCTCAAGTTTTCATGTTAAAGCAGTATTACCGATTCAACAAGATATACTTTTTAAATAAAAAGTTATCCAGAACCGGTGTATAAGTTTCGTGACATTCATTTCTTAGCATTGGTTGAATCTAATTAATTTCACTCCAAACATTCAATCTGCATGAAAGTAATGATAATAATGGGTTCACAGACCGATGAAGCTGTGATGAATGAAGGTGCCAAATGGCTTACCTGGTTCCGTATTGAACATGAAATGGTGGTAGCCTCTGCACACCGTAATCCGGATAAGGTGCGCGACCTGATGGTAAATGCTAAAACCAATGGTTTTGGTGTAATTATTGCTGCGGCAGGTATGGCTGCAGCACTGCCTGGTGTTTGTTCGGCTTATACATCATTGCCTGTATTGGGTGTGCCGCTCGATGGCGGCCTGCCAGGTGGCATTGATGCCTTATACAGCATCGTTCAGATGCCTGCAGGATTGCCGGTTGGCACACTCGCAGTAGGTAAGGCAGGCGCGCGGAATGCAGCTGCCCTGGCTGCAAGAATTATTGCACTGTCAGATGCTGCAGTTGCTGCAAGACTGGAGGAGTTTAAAGCAAATGATTACCGGATCTAAATACTATAGCGTTCAGAATTGGTATCAGATTTTAATGAAGCTCTTTAATTTACCGGCATGAGGCTAGGAGTAAATAGGATCCGCTTTTACTTAACTAAGCTTTAATATAGACTTTGGCACGTTCTTTGTACCTTTAAATTAACCACTTAAACTACCCCACAATGACAGAAGCTATCATTAATCTAGAAACCGTAAACCCGATTGAATTTTTCGGAGTCAACAACAGCAAATTTGAGATACTGAAACGTAAATTCCCGCTGCTCAAATTATTATCGAGGGGTACACAGATTAAAATATCGGGCCAGCCAGACGAAGTGAGCGCCGCCCAGGTGAAAATCGGGCAGGTGATTCAATATCTGGAACGAAACGGCCATCTGTCGGAAAACTACTTCTCTAAAATTCTGGGAGATGATGAGCAGGGAGATACCGGTAATGAAGACCCTGCTAATAATGACATCCTGGTATTCGGGCCTAACGGCAGAGTAATAAGGGCCAAGACTCAAAACCAGAAACTGATGGCGCAGGCTTCCGAGAAGAATGATATCATTTTTGCAATAGGCCCTGCAGGTACGGGTAAAACATATACCGCTGTTGCGCTGGCTGTGCGGGCGCTGAAGAATAAAGCGGTAAGGAAAATTATTCTTACACGTCCGGCAGTGGAAGCAGGGGAGAGCCTTGGATTTTTGCCCGGTGACCTTAAGGAGAAGATTGACCCCTACCTGCGTCCGCTTTATGATGCACTTGATGATATGATTCCCAGCGATAAGCTGAACTACTATATGGCCAACCGTATTATAGAAATTGCACCACTTGCCTATATGCGTGGCCGCACACTTGATAATGCATTTATAATTCTGGATGAAGCGCAAAACTCAACCGAACTGCAGTTGAAAATGTTCCTTACCCGTATTGGTTCATCGGCTAAGGCCATTATTACCGGCGACCTTACACAGATCGACTTGCCTAAGAATCAGAAGTCAGGGTTATTTAAGGCAACGCGTATATTACAGGGTATTGAAGGCATAGCGCATATTACACTGGATGAAGCGGATGTGGTGCGGCACAGATTGGTAAAGATGATTATCAGGGCTTATGACAAAGACCAGGCAAGGGAAGATGAACTGGAAGAAAAGCGGGCTGCCAGAAGAGAGCAGGCTGGTCAGTAATCCTAATTCTTTTGGTTGAATTTGCGGTAAGAAGGCCTGATTTTATAGGAACAGCCAAAGTTGGCCAGACCTTTATATCCGAAACCGAATTCTGCAAAAACACCGAAACCATTACCTACCCGGAAACATAAAGGGGAGAATTGTGCGTTCATAAATATTGGTTCAGTTGAGTTGCTAGATGTTTTTGGTGTCTGAACCTCGTTGAAATACCTGAGGCCCAAACCTCCAAATCCATAGAACTGGAAATACTTCCCTGATTCGTTTTCAGACTGATCATCGCTTTGGTGGAAATATTGCTTTTTTATTTCAAAGGCAGTAGTAATAACTGATGCTTTTGTGGTATAGCTGGGAAAATTAAATTGGGTACCTGTATTGGTATAATTATAGGCCATGGTCTGATAACCTCCTGTTATACCGAGTGACAAATTATCGCTTACATACCAGCGGTAAGTGGCAAAATAATTACCTGAATGGGCAGTTTGCGTATAAGCACCATCGTTATATACTCCATGGCCGGTAACAGGTAGAATATATTCTGTGCCCGAAAGAAAACCATAGCTTACTACGATCTCCTTATCGCCTTTTAATGATTGTGCAGATAGGTTTGTGGCAGACAGAAAGAGGAAACAACTGAGGAAGTTAATAGCTGTTTTTAGTTTTACAGGTTGTGCCGGCATTATTATATAGTCTTGCTTTGCTGGAATATTTTAATAATTGCTCCAAAAATAACCAAGATTTAATTTGCAAATAGGGTTATTGTTAAAAAATTCTGGTAAAACTTAAAACGAATCCTGCATCTCCCTGGCCATTTTAACCGAAACCGGTGTATTCATAGCCAGTAAATGCTCAATGATCTTCTCTTTATCCTCCTTATTTATTTTCTCCTTAACCGCTATCGTTTTTTTATTGCCCGCATCTACATTTTCAAACATATTCCGGATGGCATCATTAACCACGATATCCATTACCAGGTGCACCCGATCGGTTGACCCGAAATTATTGATTCGGTGCGGCAAATCGAAATTCATGTACCAGCATTCACCGGCTTTCATATCCAATCGTTCATTGTCGATGTAAAACTCTACCTGTGGATTGGTTATTATGGGTACATGTATCCTTGCTTCTCCTGCTTCGTAGCCCAGTTCCCTGTCCCTGTGTTCTTTAATTACTGCACCAGGCTTAAGATTCAACAGGCGGGTAGCTTTATGTTCGCAAGGAAATTGCCTGATTATGCTTTTCATGTAGGGGCATTGGTCCATCAATATGGTATCCAAAAAAGATGAACCATCCCTGTTCTCCGCAAAAAGGTTGGTAAGGCTGGCATTCACAGACCTGAGGGGCAATGCACTCCATTCACCTTCATAATCATTCGAATTATAATGCCGGACCCATTGTTCATTCAACCCATTGAGTTCGGCTTGTAGTTTATCGGTTGAAAAAGTAAATGGTAGTTGGAGGTATTTTATAATAGTTTTCATAAGGTCAACGTTACAAAATTTTCCTGAATTTAAAACAACATAAAGCGTTTTACCGGCTCGATTCGGGATGAAACATTTTCACCAGCATTGCGTACAGTTCAGGATGATGCTCTTTTAGTTTATCCGGTTTTTCGAAAAAATACTCTGAAATAACAGCAAAAAACTCAGCTTCATTTGTAGCTCCATAACTATCAATATCCGAATGGTTGCTGCTGCGTATTTGCTGAATGGCCGTATGAATCTCACTTACCCAGGGCAACACCTCTGGCCGGGTAAGCAGGTATTCAGGTATACCATCGGTGGCACCATCGGCCTTGTCAATGAGGTGTGCGAATTCGTGTATGGCGGTATTGTGCCCGTCAATAGGGTTCTTGAATGATGAGCGTAAAGAGGGCTTAGAGAGGAGCATTTCGTGATGCAGTGCCCCATCGCCTACCATGCCGAGTACATTCCTGTCGCCACCTTCTGTTTCGAAATCTTTGCTGAAGGTGCCTTTATAGAGCAGTACTTCAGAGATATTATTATACTTCCAATCGGGGAAAGAAAAAATCAGGATAATTGCTCCAGCTGCAACCAGTACCCGGTCCAGGTCATCTATCTCTACATCAACGCCCCGAATTGAAGTATGCTCCAGGAAATCAATTATACGGGATTCAAATGCCAGTTTATCGTTGATTGAGAGATTTTGGTAAAAGGTTACATTTTCTTGCAATAATTGGTGCATTCCAGAAGGTGTCGGATTTTTGCGGGTGCGTCTTTTATTGTCGTTATAAAGGTAAGCGCCCAACGCCAGTGCGAATATCAGAATTATTAATCCAGCCATGGTAAATAAAGTTAGGTACTATATTCCAATTAAAATACCCGTAATAGTTAATTTATGAATCGGGAAAGGAAAGCGGAAAAAAAATAAAAGTTTAAATCACAAAAGCCCAAAGATTCAGAAATCCACAACAAACTGGCAAAAAAAATAGTGAAAGAGGTAAGAAAAAATGTCCCATAATAATAGTTTATGGGACATTTCAATCTAGTAACATTATGATAATAAATTATAGCAAATTCAATTCTTCAAAACCATACGGTACTTGCGCCTGCTCTTCATTATCTATAACTACTAATTACATCATTAATGCATCGCTTCTGAAAGGTCAATTTTCTGCTCCTGTTTTTTTGCTTTTACCATTAATACAAATGGAACACAAATCAGGAACATCAGGCCCAGGTACAGGAATACATCCATATAAGATAATACTGCAGCCTGCTTGGTAATCATAAAGTCTAGCGTCTGGTAAGCGCTTTTCAAAGCTATATCGGGAGCAATGCCATGAGCCATGTAATTGTGCTGCATTCCTGCAATTCGCTGCTGCACCAGTGGGTCATCTACCATTATATGGCTGGTCAAAGCATTCCGGTGAACAATATTCTGCCTTGCCATAAATGTAGTAATCAGCGCTATACCAAATGAACCACCCAGTTGCCGCATCATACCCGTAAAAGATGCTCCCTGGCCTATCTGCTGACCTTTAAGGGTTGATAACGACAGGGTAGTGATTGGTATAAACAGCAGCCCCATTCCAAGACCACGGAATATCAGCATCCAGAAGAAGGCATCTTTACCGGTATCAGGTGTCAGTATTTTGTAACCCCAGAAACTGTAAATAAAAAATATGAGCATACCAATAGCTACCAGAACCTGTTGTTTGGCACCTTTCTGTATCATCCTGCCTATCAGGGGCATCATAAATGCAGTGGTTAATGCAGCTGGTATCATCAGTGCACCAGCCTGTTCTGCAGTCCAGCCCAGGCTGCTCTGAGTATAAAGCGGGATGATAAAAGTAGACCCATACAAGCCAAAACCAAGAATAAATGAAAGTATGGTTCCTACTCTGAGGTTACCGTTTTTCAATACTCTTAATTCTACTATCGGGTTTTTAGCGGTCATTTCCCGCCAGATAAAAAAGAATAAGCCCAAAACTGAAGTTATGGCCAGGGAAGTAATAACTTTACTGGCAAACCAGTCATCTTCCTGTCCCCGTTCCAGTACATATTGAAGTGAGCCTACTGCAATTGCAAGTAATGCAATTCCAGCCCAGTCTACTTCGCTTGCCAGTTTCTTTTCAGCATATTTCGGACTGCGTACAAATTGAAGGGTTAACAAAGTTGCGATAGTGCCTATCGGGATGTTGATATAGAAGATGTAGGGCCAGGAAAAGTGTTCAACTATATATCCTCCCAGAGGTGGACCAAGAGTTGGACCAATAATCACTCCCAATCCATAGATGGCCTGCGCCATTCCGCGTTTTTCGGGTGGGTAGCTCTCTGTTATTATAGTTTGAGAAGTAACCAATAATGCTCCTCCGCCCAGGCCCTGCACAAACCGGAAAAATACCAGTTGCCATATTCCATGTGCGTTACCGCACAGGAAGGAGAATACCGTAAAGATAATTATAGAAGCTGCAAAATAATTACGCCGGCCAAACTGGGCTGCAAGCCAGCTGGTCATTGGCACAATGATTACATTGCCTATTGCATAGGCTGTAATTACCCAGCCTATCTCATTCAGGGTTGCACCCAGGTTTCCCTTCATATCATTGAGCGCCACATTCACAATGGTTGAGTCAACTATCTCCAGCAATGCGCAGAAGATAGCGGTGATCGTAATGATCACCCGCCGTGGTCCATATTCTACTAATGATTCTTGCATGGTTTTTTTAGTCTAAAGTCTGAAGTCGTTAGTCTAAAGTTTGTTTCTTTGGTAACTGCCTGAGAGAACAGACCTTTTTAAAAATAAAAGCATTCTGTTTATTCTATTGAGCACTGAATGGGTAACCCCTGAACAAGGTCCCGATTTTTCATCGGGAAGGATTTTGGGTTATTAGTCAATATGTACATCTACATCCACATTCATACCGGGCCGCAGGTCTTTGATCTGGGGCTCATTGCCAGTAAATTCAATCTTAACCGGCAGGCGCTGAACCACTTTCACAAAGTTGCCAGAAGCATTATCAGGAGGCAACAGTGCAAACCTGGCGCCGGTAGCGGGGGAGAATGAAGTCAGCCTGGCTTCAAAATCCTGGCCCGGATAGGCATCCACATGCACAGTTACTTTCTGGCCGGGGCGCATTTTGGCCAGCTGGGTTTCTTTGAAATTGGCTATTACCCATGGATTGGTATCCAGTACTATACTGAATAATGACTGCCCTGCTTGCAAATATTGTCCCACCTGCACATTTACTTTAGAAACAAGTCCATCTTCAGGAGCAATGACAACCGTATATGAAAGGTTGAGCTGTGCGTTTTCCAGATCTGCTTTGCGTTGCTGTATAGTAGCATTGGCAACGCTTATCTGCTGGCCGGTAGCATTGGTTTGCGATGATGCTGCGGATGTCTGCCGGTTGGCTGCATTCTTCTGGTTCTGAAGTACTGCCAGTTGCTTTTCAGCGCTTTGTTTTGCCGCCTCAGCCTGTTCAAACTGCTGCTGGGTTATTGTATGATCTTTAATCAAGTTCACATAGCGGTCATAATCCTGAGTTGCTCTTGTCAGGGTTATTTTAGCTGCTTCTATCTGCGCATCAACTGTAGATACATTGGCCTGGTAAGTGGCAATGTTAGTTTTTGATGCGGCAGTAGTTGCTTCAGCTACATTAAGGTTGCTTTGTGCAGCAATAAGTGCAGCCTGGGCCTGCTCAACCATAATTACTTCATTACGGTTATCAAGCATTACAAGTGTATCGCCTTTTTTTACTTTCTGATTATCTTTTACCCTTACATCGGTTACATAGCCGGCTATGCGGGGTATTACTGGGCTGATGTTTGCTTCTATCTGTGCATCGTCGGTTTCCTCATGGTGAAGTCCATGGATATATTTCATGGTACCGAATGAGCCCCCAACAACTACCAATAGAATCAAGGCTATCACAAACCCGTTGCTTTTCTTTTTTGGGGCTGCTGCGTCTGGTGTGCCTGCTGGTTGGGATGCTTTTACTTCGTTTTGCTGTGACATTTGTTTCGTTTTATAATTAAGTTGAATTTTACGTTTATTGCCCTAAGGCAGGAATCAGTATGAATTATTTAGTGTAGCTGTATTATTTTTTAGGTGTTTCATTGAGCGAACCAGCCGCAAGTTGCAGTTTCTTATAGGCAACAAACGATTCAGCCTGAGATAAGGTAAAATTCAGTTGAGCCTGTAGTTGCGCTACATCAGCTTCTAGGAGATCTGTGGTCGTTACAAGACTATTGTCATACTTGTTTTTAGTAATCCTGTAATTTTCAGCCGACTGGCCTACTGCCCGGGCATAGACCTCTATTTTTTTCATGCTCAGGAGGTAGTTTTCATAAGCCTGGTTGATCTGCAGCCGCACCTGGTCTGTAAGCATATCCTGCATGGCAGTTACTTCGTGCAGCCTGGCCTGTGCCTGAGCTACTTTAGCCCCTGTTTTCCAAATAGCGCCCAAATTATATTGCAGACCGATACCCACATTTAAGGCATTGGTTACTGTCAATAAATTAGGGATATCAGCTGCTACATATCCTCCTGTAAGTGCTATGCCGGGATAATATTCACCCTTAATCGATTTTATGGATGAATTTGCCGCTTTCTCCTTCCAGGTGAGCGATGCAATGTCTTTCCTGTTCTGCAAAGCTGCCTGTTCATAACTTATCACAGAGCCCACATTATCGGGTATCGCCATCCCTGCATTGTCTGGTATCAGTTCTGTATCTTCCGGAAGACCCAATAGCAGGTTCATATTAACATTGTTAATTCTGAGGTTGTTCTTTGCTTCCAGCAATGACAACTCTATGTTAGCCTGCTGCAGTTGTGCCTTTAATAAATCATTCCGGGCCAGCAATCCGTTCTTTTCCAGGTTGCTAAAGTCTGTAACCCTTTGCTGCTGTTGTTTGAGATTGTCTTCTACAATGCTTACAGCCTTTGCAGCTTTGAACAGATTTACATAAGCATCAATCGCATTAAACATCACTCCTTCCTTATCGTTATCAGCATCCAGTTTAGATGCTTCTTCCAGATATTTGGCCGATTCAACGCCATATTTTATTCTTAAGCCCGAAAACAAAGGAAGTGATGCATTAGCCATACCATAAGCAGCCTGGTTTACCTTAATTGCGCTGCTCGATGACTTCGCTGTATCACTGCTGCTGCCACCCAGTTTTACCTTAAGATCTACAGTAGGGTTATTGATGCGCAGATAAGCGCCTGAAACTTTTACATCCGGCAGGTGGTTGTTCCACATATCGTGGTAGTTGGCTATAGCTTCATCAACCCTGGCATTGCTGAGTTTCATCTGCTTGCTGTTTTGCAAGGCCAGTTTCACAGCTTCGTCCAGCGTAAGCTTCATGGTTTTCTGGGCAAAGGATGATTGTGTCATTGCCATAAGTACAGTTATTGCCATAACCGACTTGTATATATTATGCTTCATATGTCAAAATTACTTTAAAGAGGTTTTTCAAATGTGCACTCAGCTTCTTTTTCACATACTTCTGAAATTCAGGTTCAGGCATTCCTTCAAGGTGATTCATTTCCTTATAGAACCGCTGAGCCGTAATCATCTGGCTCACTGTGCCCACCAGTGTGGTCATCATCAGCACTATATCAATATTCTTTTTAAATGCCCCGGCTTTCTGCCCTTCATGAATCAGTCTTTTGATAGAAGCCTGGTTGCGTTTTTTCAGGTCATAAATAAGAGTGGCAACTGCATTGTTTTTTTCCAAAAGCTGTTCCCTGATCATTATCCGGTGAAACTCCTGCTGCGCTATAAACTTATCTACATAATCATCAATAAGGATGTTTACTTTTTCAAGATGAGTCAGTTGCTCATTCAGAATCAGATTCTCAACTTTAATGCGGGTGTGGGTTGCTTTTTGTTCGAAAACGGCCTCCATTAGTTTTTCCTTGGAGCCGAAATAATAAGAAATCATAGCCACATTTATGCCCGCTTCGTGGGCAATATCCCTTACTGATGTGCCATCAAAACCAGACTCAGCAAATAGTTTCTGAGCAGCGTCTATTATAGCTATTTGTTTATCAGTATATTCTGTTACTATCTTTTCCATAACTCATTATCATGCCGCTATCTTCCGGTAAAAGCTTCGAATGACAGCACAAAACTAAACAACTGTTTAAAATTAAACAAACGTTTGATTAATTTTTTAACAATAGCGATATAAGGAAAACTGATTTTACTTTGAATGAATAGGTATAACCGATTCAGGAGTAAACAGCTGTCAAATTTATGGATGCCGGCACAGCAATGAATTAATTACAAAAGGAATCAAAAAAATTTAGTAGCAGGATTGTGAATTATTGCAGAAACCCCGATTCAGTGCCCGATAAATCTTCCCGTTCCACACGCCCGCAACCGGCATAGCGCCTGCGCCAGTATTTGTCATCAAGGTTGCTGATGGTTACACCACGGGAGCGGGATGCATGAACAAAGTAACCATTGGCAAGGTAAATGCCTACATGCGATATGCCCAGGTGGTGTACCCTGAAAAATACAAGGTCTCCTTCACTGGCTTCGCCATATTCTTTTATTATTTCGCAGTTTCTGTGTTGCTGCCTGGCTGTGCGCAATAGAGTAAGTCCATAAATGGACCCGTATAGTTTCTGAGAAAAACCGGAACAATCTATACCTGTATTGTCATTACCTCCCCATTTATACCTTACTCCATACCAGTTATCAATAAATTTATAGAGCCTGAAATTGTTCACCTCGTCAGGCGCCACACTGATCATTTCAGCATATTTGGTGATCAGCAGATCAGTCTCTTCATCAAAAAGCGCTCCTGATAAATCACTTGATGCTTTCCCTGCAACAACTGTAGTTGGGTTTTCTACAACAAGGGCTGCTGCGCCCATAAGGCTTTGATTGCCGGCAACTGCATCTCTTGTTTCACTTGAATCGGTATCAGTGTTTATCAGTGTCGCAGAATCAGTTGAGATAACGGCAATTTTTACCAGGTCTGTTAATTGCCCGGCCCCGATTTGAACCGGCCCCGGAATAAAATTTTCTTTGGGTATAGCAAGTACTGGCAGAAACATATCCTGCACAGGCAAGGCTTTGCACCAGTCATAAATATAGGTAACCGGTGAACCAGTAAAGAATGCCTGTCCATAAGATGATTGCACGGCAAAACAGGCTACTAAACCAATCAGGAGAAAAGGGTATGAGGTGACGAATGAAAATACTTTTTTCCTCATAAAAAAATAAATTGGGTCTTAAAGATAAAATTGATTTTGATAAAATGAAACTCTATTTCAGAGAGAAATCAATTTATATTGATAACCAGCAACATTATTTTATATTTAAATGCAAATCAGAATATATAATATAAATATACTCTGCAATTTTGTTAGCAACTTCCGGATTTTACAAATAGGGTAGGGCAGGAAGGACAAAACACAATAAATGAAAAATAAAAATCCCGGAAAAAGGCTTATAAATGGCCTTTTTCCGGGAAATAAAACTATATAAATTACATTTTCCTTACCGGTGTCCTTGATTTGATATTTCCCTGAGCATCAGTTACAATAAGGATATAAGCGCCCGATGGCACATTACCATATCTGAAAGTGTTCATACCATCATGAGTAACTATCCAGTTCATATCTGCCGATCTGCCCAGCATATCATAGAGACTTACTTTATCTGAAGATGTTAGTCCGGTAATATTTACTATGTCTCTTGAAGGGTTAGGAAATACGTTCACTGCCTCAATATTATTTATATTGCTGATGCCGAGAGTAATCGGGCTCAGCATATGCAGTTTGGATATAGCCGAATCCATTGCTGCCGGGCTAAATGCATAAAAATAAGTGAAGGAAGCTTTGTTGAGCGGATGTTTGGTATAATAGGTTGATGTTGTTCGCCAGGTGCTATCAGCCGAACTGTCTACAGTTGACAGGTGCGGAATAAATGTAATCAACCCGATGGCTATATCCACTGAGTCATGAAAAGATCCCTGAGCATACAAGGTATATGGATCAGAATAAGTTTGATTATACATAGTACTGATATCCCTTGTTGGAGGGTTAGGCCAGGATTGATAAACCAGCGCTGTAGAATTGGTATCGGTTGTACCCAAAGCCAGGAAAGACATGCCGGGATATACTGTTCCGGTTGCCGATACTACCGTCGTATCAGTAGATTGATGTTCGATCTTATTATTTGTCGAATAGTTACTACTCCAGGTTTCATCATTATCGGGGTCAAGTGTCCGGAAATAATATACTGAGTCAACCGGGGTAGTTGAAAAATTAGTAAGGGTAATATTAATGGTGAAATAAAGCTGTGTGGTGTCAAGCGTAGTTATTTGTGTCACCTGCAGGCTATCGTAATTACCAACCCAGGTACCAGAAACTGTAGTGCCGGAAGTTGTATAACTTATTGTTGACCCTGTACCACTCATACCTCCTGCAAATGATGCGGTAGGATTAAATGCCATTGCCCGTTTGCCTCCTTTCACCTGTATTTCCCAACCTTCAAACGGACTGCCGGGCTTGAAATAATCACCCATGTAGGGCGGTGTGCCTGTGGCCCAGCCATCCATAGCAGGGTCGGCAACAAAACCAATGCCATTGGGTATACTGCATCCCGAACAATGAGGATGATAACCAACGGGTGCGGAAGAATCAGATCCATACCAGCCATTATCAGCGATACCCACTTCAACATATTTTCCTTTCAGAAAAATGTCTGAGCCAACCATCTGGCAATGCGCCTTTCCTGCCATGAGCAGAAAACCGGCAATAATAATTGTCTTAAATAAGTATACAGGTTTCATATAAAATTGTTTGCGACTAATGTATTGCTTTTATTTTATTTATTCGCCGCTAAGTCAGCAAAAAATTTCAGGAAATTCAGACCTATAAACCTCTGGTTAATAAAAAACATGCATATGCAAATTAACCCTTAAATGAAAGCTGAATCAGGGTAGCAGAATGATGGGACTGGTAATTATATGGTTACTTACATGTCCCGCTCTGTCGGTAATATATACTTCATAGGTTACTGTATCTGCTATAGTGGTATGAATGCTGTCTGGCCTGGGTATCGGACCTGGAGTAGGATAAAAAGTACAAGTCCCTGTCAATCCTTTTTTAGGGTCTTCTACAGCAGGGTTTATGGCCGGAAAAACTGAACTGATGAAGGCTCCGGTATCTGCTCTGCGATCTCGGTACCATACCTGCGATGTAGAACTGTTGCCAATATCTCCGTCGCCGTCTGTCAAACTAAAAACAATAAAACAACTGTCATTGATTTTTGGATACAGCGTATCAGGCGATACGCCCAGAAAAAAAATACTTGGTATCTTTGACAGCGTATTTTTCTGGCACGTGGTCAGAAAAAACAATGCTGATAAAAGCACTAAAGTATAGCGTATCATTTTCATAATATCAAAGTTACCAAAAATTGTATCACAAACCATCGTTAATAAATCCTGAAATTCTATTAAATACTTCTGGCAAAGATTTTGCATCTTTGGCACTTCAGGTTTTTCAGTATCAGTATAAGTTCAATGTGTTTTACCAGCAGTACTGTATGGCTTTAAAAATTAATCCGGCTAAAGTGTTGCATATATGCCAGGTTCCTTTTCTTCCGGTATCTTTTTTCAAGACCCACAAAATTATTACTGCACCTGGGGATGATAATCTGAACATGTCAGATAAAGATAATGCCGACCTTATTTTTAAGAGCAGCGGCACCACAGGCGAGACTCCATCCCGTCACTACATTCATGATGCCCGTATTTATGAAAAAAGCCTGCTGAACGGATTTAACCAGTTTTACGGTGCTCCTGATCAATATGCAATCCTGGCACTTCTGCCTTCTTATCTTGAACGCAAAAATGCCTCGCTGGTGCATATGGCAAAAACATTAATGGAGCAAAGCGGCCACCCTGATAATGGGTTTTATATCAATGAATGGGAGCAATTGAACCATACATTAGGCAGACTCAAGCAGAAAGGTCAGAAGACTTTATTGCTGGGTGTAACCTTTGCCCTGCTCGATTTTGCAGCAGCTTATCCAATGAAACTAAAGCACACAATAGTAATGGAAACCGGAGGCATGAAGGGCCGGCGTGAAGAACTTACCAGGAGCGAGGTACATAATATACTGAAACAGCAATTTGATCTGGAGCATATCCATTCAGAATATGGCATGACCGAGCTGCTATCTCAGGCTTATGCAAGAGCTGAAGGGATATTCGGTAGTACAAATACCATGAAAGTACTCGTTCGCGATATCAATGACCCGCTCGATGTGAATGAATCAGGAACCGGCTGTATCAATATTATAGACCTGGCCAATATCCATTCCTGCTCATTCATTGCAACTGATGATATTGGTACTATTGCACCTGATGGCACATTCGAAGTTCTGGGCCGCATGGATCACAGTGCCCTGCGCGGCTGTAGCCTGATGGCAATGTAAGGCCGAAACATTAAGCTGTTTCCGGAAGGCTTACAGTATAAATGCAGGCCTTCAAAAAATAAATAGCTCCGGGACGCAATAAAATTTTGAGGGTAACAAAACATTCCCTACATTTGCACTCCCAAAACGAAAGATATCTGAAGTTTTGGTTTCAAAATTACCCCAAATGACCATTACGGCGTGTTGGTCAATCGGTTAAGACGCCTCCCTTTCACGGAGGAATGACGGGTTCGACTCCCGTACATGCTACAAAAAGACATCCTTTTCGGGTGTCTTTTTTTCATTTTGACAACAATGGAGGAGAGGGGTTCGAGGATCAAGTTGAAAAGTTGGGGGGAAGAAAAATATCAGGGTTGTGGTGCAGTAAAGGTACCGGTAATATGCCCATGCACATTATCAGTGAAGTCAAAGTTGCCGGAAATAGTAGTTGCTGTCATTCCGGTCATGGATATCGCACCGCTTATTGAAAGTTCAGTCAGTCTGCTGGTTGAGTAATAGGCTGTAGAATAGTTTGGGTTAATGCCTATACCGGTATTGCGTATCGCGAAGGTTAGGTTACCTGGTTCATAGTTATTTATAAGCAGCACTATACTCTCTCTTGTAGCAGTCCTGTTGCCCATTATCTGAATGGTGCCATTTTGGTTGCTGGTAGTAATGCCAGTTATTGTCCAGGTGCTGTCGCCGCATATGTTAGCAGTCATGGTTGTATAAGGAGGATTAGCCTTCTTCTTGCAGGAGGAAAAAGTAACCAAACATAGAATGAGTAAAGCAAAATTTATTTTCAATTGCCCGATTTTTGAAGGTAAAAATATAACAAATTTCCAGCATTATCAGGTTGTTTTGCTGCGTTTAAAACTTAATAATAAATAACTATTTAAATTTCGTTTTATGATTTTTACTTCTTCGGGGAAATAATCTTGCCTTCAGTTTATTTGCACATTAGCGAAACAATTTACCGTTTAAGGCAATCGATGCTAATTCAAGTTCAGGCCATAGCTTAAGATCAGTGATGGTGATAGGCCGCTTAAAAATATTGATACGTATATCGGCAAATGAATGATGATAAACACTGTCACTACCATTAGCCACCATTTCTGGCAGTCGGTGCAATAAAGCAGGTTTGTAATGATAAGATAACCATACCAAATAACCACCGGCAACTGCTATTATTGTCCATACCGCAGTGTGTATGATCCGCAATACGTTGTGCTTCCTGCTTCCGGCCATGTATCAGCAAAAAACAATAACCATGCCATAAAATTCCTTTTATACCAATAACCTGTAATGGCAATGTTTATACTAAGATTTTTGCTTCATGGTAAATACCCGCGCCATTAGCTTATTATCACTTTCCCGGTATAAGGATGTAGCATATTTTACCCGGTCACCTTCCAGATGCTCCAGCGTATTAAGTTCCACCCTTATTGCCTCATCACTGTTGCAGTTGGCAAAATAAAAGATATCGCGGTGGGTGGTATGGTAGCTGGCATCATAATTCTTAATGCCGAGGTTCTTTTTCATAAATGCAGTAGTGCATTCATCGGCAATGATAGGGTATGCGGCAAAGTAAAGCAGCCCTACACCATTTATTTCATAATGCGGGTTTACCGTATGCACTATAGTTGCCAGCAAATCATCACATATCTGGAATTTATACCCGTTCGATTCCACTTCAGTAAGCATATTCTTTTTCAGCATTCTGTGCTGGTTATAGAAGTCCGGCGTATTCTTCAGCATTTCTATATGATTGACCCTTTGGTTCATTGAGGCGCATTTGGCTATCTGCTTATTATCACCAGTTTTCCTGGCCGAGAAGCTGGTCATCATATTGGCTTTCAGTTGCTTGTCGCCACTCTTACCCTTTATGGCGCTCAGGTAGGAGAAATCGCCAAAACGTTTTATCTCTCCCTTTAAATGCAGCATATCATTTTCAATAAACTGGTCCAGCGGACTAACCGAATAATTAACCCTTATAAACGCAGCATACAACCGGTTGCCTTGCGCATCATTAAACTCTGATGATTTCTGCTCCAGGCCCCTGCTCAGTAATTCCCAGTGTATATCCCCCATTTCCTTCAGCAGCCAGTTTTCCGACAGTCCTGAATTTGCCATCTGGGGCAGGCTTATTCCGTGATTTCGGTAAAGCACATCTGCTTTCTCAAGGCAGTAGACCAGTTGCTCATCCAAGCTCCTTGCTGCCATAAACGCTATGGACTCACTAATAGTGCCAAACCTGTACCAGTCGTCATCAGCAATTTCAAAACCAAAATGCCGCTCCAGGCTATCCCTGATAATCACCGTATCCAGGCTGTGTATCCCCGATTCCCTGAGCGGGGTATCCATATCATCCCGGCTAAATCCAGGAACCGCTTCCCTCAGAAGGGCAATATATTTTTCCATTACATTGCTGGTATTAATTGTCTGGTTCATGAGTTATATTTTGAATTATTTATGCTTTGAATAAATTTATTATTAAATAATTGATAGCATTGCGTTCTTAAAATTATCGATTTCTATCAGTCGTTTACTTTGCGCCTTTGCGTGAAAACCCTTAGGCCAGCAGGTTATTAAACCCCCTTTCCACTGCATAGTTGCATAGTTCACTAAAGTGCGTATCCACATCCGGCTCGCCTATATCATGCATCAGTTCATTCAGCACGCTGATGTTGAACCGCGTTTCCTCAGTTTCAGGCGTATTCAGGTAGTTGTTGAGTTGCGCACCCACTGTCCGGTAATAAAGTTTCTCCACTGCAGTTTGGGTTTCAGGCAGGGTATCCATAAATTCATAATTCTTCCAGCCTACCAGCCGCAGCATTTCAGGCACAGTATAAATATTCGGCACACTTCTTTCGCTTACTATATTCAGTTCCTTAATATCAGTTTTGCAGGCCCTTACTATTGCCTTGGCAGCATAGTCCACAGGTATCAGGTTCAGGCCCGATGTCAGGTTCATTACTATTCTTATGTGCTGATCGCCATAAGCCTGCTTGGCCCTGAAAAAAAATGCGCCAAAGAGATAAAATACCAGGAACTTCGGTATCACATGGTGCGGATAGTCCACAAGTCGGCCACATATAATGCTGGGCCTGAATATCTGGTGCGGCAGGTCGTAAGCTGCACATATTTCGGCCACTTCCTGTTCGGTCTGCACCTTGTATTTTTCATAGTAGTTGCGGTAATCATCCTCACGGCGGATGGTGTTGTTTTCCAGGATCTGCCCGGTTTTGCTGCTCAGCGAAAAAGCGGTGCTTACATAGCTCACTTTATTCAGGTGCGCATGGAGGCTGTGTATGAGGTTCAGCGTGCCGAGGTAGTTATTGTGTTTGATTTCCTCAAATGCATAAGCATTGGTGCCCAGGTTCACCGAAGCAGCACAATGAATAAGGTGAAACAGCTCACCTCCCAGGTGCCTTGTTATCTCATACTCATCTATATATTTTAGATCAAAATCTATAAGCGTGATATTGTTGTGCCTGATTCGTGCCGTATCAATATTTTTCAGATAATCAGGTATTACATTTTTTCCAAACAACTCGGCGAAACGCTGCGAATAAGTAGCCGTTTTGCTGCTGCGCAGCAGCAAAACAATCCTGCCCTCATAGTTGTTGTTATGAATATCCATCATCAGTTCGTAAAGGATGTGAGAGCCCAGGATGCCGGTTGAACCGGTAAGAATGTAATTGTGGTTTGTGTTTTTCATATGTTTGTTTTTATTTGATTGATGAATTAATTATTACTGAATGATTATTTTGCCTCATTGATTTTGTACTGTTACTTATCTTTCTCCTTAATTGAGCCTCTGTGCCTCTACATGAGACTCCTTACTTAATTTGAGAAATTTGATTTTCAATCTGAATTTCTTTATACCCGTACCAAATCCATAATGAAATAGCTAATGCGATACCGCATACAATGGCAGAAAGTATCAGCAGATCATATCCGCTTAAAAATCTGGTCGAAAATTTTGATTGCTTGCTCATGGCCCAAAAGTAGTATGGCTGCCAAGGGGTATCCAAATTTTTGGCGTCACACTTCTATTTCTCACCCGTAACAGTTGCATTTCGGGGCGTAACAAAACCATTTCATATTTGTAAATGAAATAGATACGCAATAAAATAAATAATAATAATATAAATTAATTGGAGTAAGATGGGAATGGATATCTTAAATATTTGATGGGAAAGTGGTGTTGTAATTGCTATTACATATTTATGAAAATTATGTGATAAATTCGTGATGGTTATTAGTAATAAATATGAACATTAAAAAAAAGTATTTCCCGGCCTTTACCTTAAGTAACTCTAATTGAAAAAACGAATCAAGGAAAACAAAAAACGAGCAATATATAAATCTTGTTATCTTTGAGCTATAAAACGTTTTTTATGAAAAAGAGTACATTAGAAAGCGTAGTGTGGAAAGAGGATAGGTATTATGTAGCTCAATGCCTTAATGTAGATATTTCACGCTTCGGTGAAACCCGGGAAGATGCACTGAAGCAGTTGGATGAAGCATTGTCGCTATATCTTGAAGATGATGCCCATGATTGAACCTGTAGTTCCGAATAATCTCATACTTTGCAATGCAATCAAAATGTATTTTTTTATACCATTTTATTTAGTAATTAGTACTGTTTTTTCATCATAAAGGGGATCACTTAAACTGCTTTATGCATTACACCTTTCTTTGAAAAAATTACATCGTTCACACGATTTTTTTAATATTAATCTACCGCTTTCTATGGCAAAGCTAGTTAGCAAGGTCACAATCAAATCATATGTCATCCACAAGCTCTTCCATCATATCATCTTTATCCAGGTCCAGCTTTTTGCGCAGCCGGTGCCGGTTCATGCGAATGGCATTTACTGAAGTGCCCAGCATTGAGGCCATTTCTTTTGAAGTAAGCTTCATTTTTGTAAGGGCCAGAAACCTTATTTCCGCCTGTGTCAGATCAGGGTATTTCTTCTTCAATCCGCCAAAAAAGCCTTTATGCACCTGCTCGAACAGGTTGCGGAAATCTTCCCACTGTTCATCAGTAAGTATGGTTGCGCGCTCCAGTTGCGACCGCAATTCATTGTCCGATTGTTCTGCTTCGGTCTGTTTCAGTTTCTCTAGTTCCAGCGTAAAATGTTCTATCAGCTGATTTTTCTCTTGTGCGCTGTGCCTGAAACTTTCCAGTTTCACAGCCGCATTTTCCAGATCTGCTTCAGCAACCTTCTTCTCAGCCTCCAGTTTTTTCTGTTTCAGCCGTTGGCGGTTTATATAAAGTATGCAAATAATTACAAGCAACACAGCAAGGGCCAGCAAGCCATTTCTGATAAGTTCATGTCTGTCCTTTTGATTCTGCAGTTTTTCTGTCTCCAGTTTATGCTGAATAAAATCAGTCTTTTCCTGTGCTTTAGAAAGGCTGAGTGCATTATATCTCGACTGCACACTGTCTTTCGCCACCATGGCCGAATCGGCATACAGGTTAGCCAGGCGTAGTTCGCTTTCTAAGGTATATACTTTATGCAATTGGGTAAACAAATGTTCCGCAAGTACATAATCAGGCCAGAAGGGCTTAGATTCACAAAGTTGCAGCGCCTGAATTACTAAATTCCCGGCTTTCTCAACCTCGTTCTGCGAAAGATATATCTGAGATAGTATATACATGGAATTGGCAGCGCTCCTTATATTATTATTCAATCTGATGCTTGTGCTAATATCCTGCTCCAGTAATGGAATAGCTTCAGTATATTTTTTCTCATAAAAGTAGTTGATGCCAATATTGCCTGCAGTTATTGCTTTCCATGCCTTGTCGGTATCATCATATACCTTCCTGAAAAACCAATTAGAACTGTCGTAGTTTTTTTTATACCTGTAAGACAAACCCAGCGAGGTATATATGGCATTCAATTGGTTTAATCTCTTTTCAGGTTTGGTCTCCAGTGCCACTTTCAGGAAATGAATGGCGTTCTCATAATCTTCAAAAATATAATAGGCCGTTCCCAAAATATAGATATATTCCCTCTTGGGAGGAAATTCTTCCGTAGTATAGTCCTTAAATAATTTATAAGATGTAAGGTAATCTTCCATTGCCATGTTAGGGTTTTTACCCCTGCTCCAATGATAAACCCCTAAGGTCTTTAGTATTTCGGCTAGTGTATAATTGAAATTTAATTCTTGAGCCCTCCTTACCAGGTTTATTAAGTCTCTTTCAATATTGCCATTTAGGGTATCCTTGTCATCCATTTTGCTTTTTAAGGCTACTATTTCAAAATTAATAGCAAGTTCCGGATCACTGTTATCGGATGCCCATTTTTGAAGGGCAGATATGCTCTTGTAAAATTCCGGTCCTTTAAATTCATTGGAAATCCGGCATATAGAATCAATATAATAATACTTTTCCGCAAACTTTTGATGCAGCAGCCAGGTAGGCTGTGCAGATACACGGAGAGTGAATAAAATTAATATAGCAATCAGGCAAAAACGCATGGATATGGAATAATAACTGCGAAGATAGAAAAGTGAGGCGCAAGTCTTATTCAATATCAGATTATTTTGGTAAGACCTTTATGAGTTATAAAGACCCGAAATAGTTACACTTTCATTTGGGCATAATAAGGATGGTCGGGATTCACAATCAATTCTTCCCTAAGCGGATGAATCAAAACATCCATATCTTCCAAAGGAATGCAACCCAAGAGAGGCTCTGCCGAACCTGGAAGAATCATTGCGCTGCAAATGGTTCGGCGGTTTTTAAATCTGAGTTCTACGCAGGATGCAACATCATATTCCACAATATGGCCATTTGCAAGTTGAGCTTTCCTTTTTTCAACAATAGGGAATTGAAGCTGCTCCTGGATACTTTCATTGATACACAATAGGTCAGTACCCGTATCAACCCTTATATTTACTGGCATTCTTTTTATTTCCTCCTCACCAATATAATGCCTCCTGGCCAAAGTAATATCTTCGGCATTAATCAACTCTATATCTGCAAATATGGCACCCATAATTGTATTGCTTTAGATACGTAAAGTTAATGAAAATAATAACATCACTTCCTGTACTGCTTCACTATCCCTTTCATTTCATTCAGTTTCAGCAATGCCTCAACGGGTGTAAGCGTATTAATATCGGTATCATCCAGCAACTGCTGTATCCGGCGCATATCATCGGTCACACCATCAAATATATTAAGCTGGTAATTAGGTGCAGGCTTTATGTTTTTTACTTTTTGCAGCGTATCTCCGGTGCTGGCATGCTTCTCTTCAAGTTGGGCCAGTATTTCATTGGCACGGTCAAGGAGTTTAGCCGGCATTCCTGCCATGCGTGCCACCTGTATACCAAAGCTGTGGCGGCTGCCACCAGGGGCCAGTTTGCGCAGAAAGATCACTTTATTGCCGGTTTCTTTGTGAGTAATGTGGTAGTTACGAACCCGGGGCAATTGGTGCTCCAGTTCATTAAGCTCGTGGTAGTGAGTGGCAAACAGCGTCTTGGGCTTAGCCGGGCTGTTGTGCAGGTGCTCCACTATGCTCCATGCCAGCGATATGCCATCATAAGTGCTGGTGCCTCGTCCTATCTCATCCAGCAGTATCAGGCTACGCTCACTGATATTGTTAATAATGCTTGCGGTTTCATTCATCTCCACCATAAAAGTACTCTCGCCCCCACTCAGATTGTCCGATGCGCCTACCCGGGTGAAAATCTTATCCGTCAGTCCTATGGTGGCACTGTCGGCAGGCACAAAACTGCCCATATGTGCCATTAGCGTAATTATGGCTGTCTGCCGCAGCAGCGCCGACTTTCCACTCATATTAGGCCCGGTAAGTATAATAACCTGCTGTTCTTTCTTATCCAGGTTTATGTCATTGGCGATATAGCTTTCGCCGGGTGGCAGTTGTTGCTCTATTACAGGGTGTCGGCCCTCCTTTATTTCCAGTATCGGTTCATTTACCAGGGTAGGGCGGTGGTAGTTATAACGGTGGGCATTATTGGCAAAGCAGAGCAGGCAATCCAGTTGGGCAATAATATGTGCATTGTTCTGGATAGGGGAGATATAGGGTTCAATACTCACCAGCAGCTGCTGATATAATTCCAGCTCAATAGTCAGTATCTTATCCTCAGCTCCAAGTATCTTTTCTTCATATTCCTTTAGCTCAGGCGTAATATACCTTTCAGCATTGGTCAGCGTTTGCTTCCGTATCCAGTCTGCTGGTACTTTATCTTTATGGGCATGTGTAACTTCCAGGTAGTACCCGAATACATTGTTGTAAGATACTTTAAGTGAAGATATACCGGTGCGCTGGCTTTCCTCCTGCTGTATTTTCAGCAAATAATCTTTTCCGCTTCTCGATATCAATCGCAGGTGATCCAGCTCTTCATTCAGCCCCTCGCGCATCATACTTCCCTTGCCCACTATAGCAGGTGGCTCGTCTACCACAGAGTTGATAATGCGTTCCCGCAATTCCTTAAGTGGCTGCAATGGTTCCACTATCCTGCGCAGGGCATCATCTTCGCTACCCGCACATAAATCCTTAATATCCGCCATGAACTTCATGCTGCGGGCCAGTTGCAGCACCTCGCGCGGATTAATTTTTTTAAGTGGAATTTTGCCAATCAGCCTTTCCACATCGCCAATCTGTTTTACCAGATGGCCAAGGGCATGGTTCAGGTCCTGGGCCAGTATAAAATGGCTCACCAGGTCCAGCCGTTGTTCTATCCGGTTGAGGTCGAAAAGCGGAAAAATCATCCAGCGTTTCATCAGCCTTGCCCCCATAGGTGTGTGGGTATGGTCTATCGCCTGCAGCAGATTGGTGCCCTGCTCATAACTGCTGTGCACAAGCTCCAGGTTGCGGATCGTAAACCGGTCCATCCACAAAAAATCAGTAGCTATAACCCGCTGCAACGAATTGATATGCTGCAAGTTAGCATGTTCAGTATCTTTCAGGTAATGCAGCGCAACACCGCAGGCTGTAATGGCCGATTTAAGGTCTTCTATGCCATAACCTTTCAGAGATTGCGTCTGGAAATGCTGCAGCAGCAAATCATAACAATACTGCTCCCTGAATACCCACTCATCCAGTTGGAAAGTATATACTTTGGTATCAAATTGTTCTTTGAAACGTTTTACCTGCGACTTCGACAAGATTACCTCAGATGGCTGAAAGCTTTGCATCAGCTTATCCATATACTCCATATTCCCCTCAGCGGTATAAAATTCGCCGGTAGTAATGTCCAGGAAGGCTATGCCACAGGTTTGTTCGCCCAGGTGCAGCGCGGCCAGAAAATTATTGGTTCTGTTTTCAAGCAGCTTATCGCTGGTGGCTACGCCGGGTGTCACCAGTTCTGTAACCCCCCTCTTTACAATTCCCTTTGTCAGCTTCGGATCTTCCAGCTGGTCGCAGATGGCTACACGGTAGCCGGCCTTAACCAGTTTGTGCAAATAAGTATCCAGGGAATGATACGGAAATCCGGCCAGGTCAACCGATGACGCCGATCCGTTCGATCGTTTGGTTAGTGTTATTCCCAGTACCCGGCTGGCTATATGTGCATCTTCACCAAAGGTTTCATAAAAATCGCCTACCCGGAACAATAATACAGCATCAGGATACCTGGTTTTAATATCCTTATGCTGCTTCATGAGCGGGGTTTCCGCGACCTTTTCCTTTGCCATTGATCTTACAAATGTAGTTGGTTAAACGGGTAATGTAAGAAATGATTAAAGCAGATGTGGAGTAAATGTGGATAACGCATCACCGGTTTTTCAGGCGGTCAATGGCAAAATTGATTTACCATCCGGGCCGCAGTTGCATTGCCCAGTTCCGCTGCTTTTTTCCATTCAGCACATGCCCCGGATGTGTCTTTTTGTTTTAAACGCACATAGCCCAGGGTGTTATATAAACTGTTGTCATTCGGGTTTAGTTTTATCAGTGAGTCATAATCTGCCGTAGCCCCTGCCAGGTCACCTGCATTTACTTTTATAGCCGCAAGGTTACTGTAAGCCAGAGAGTTCTGGCGATCAAAACTTATTGCTTTATCATAATCACGGATGGCAGACTGCGTATCACCCGATTCATAATAGGCCCACCCTCTGTTATTAAATGCCCCCGAAAACTTCGGGTTGATCAGTAATGCTTTATTATAATCGTTCATGGCCGATTGCTTATTTCCCTTTACATAAGCTGCCCAGCCCCTGTTATTGTATGCCTCAGCATTCATAGAGTCGAGCTGGATCGCTTTGCTGTAATCCGCTATGGCTGAGTCATTAATACCTGCCTGGAAATATGCCCATCCTCTGTAGTTATATATCATGGCCATATTAGGATCAAGTGCTGCAACCTTTGTATAATCAGCAATAGCCGGTCTGAAGTCACCAAGACTATAGTAAATAAGTGCTCTGTTGAACCATGCATTTTCATATTTCGGGCAAAACAATATTGAACCCGAAAAATCTTGCAAGGCGCCTTGCATATCCCCTTTTTCCTTTTTCTTTTTTCCCTCTTCAAATAATGCAAGTGACATACTATTGGCATGAGGCGTATCTTTTTTTATGATGTCTCCAAAAAGGGTATTATCATCCTTCCATATCCCAATCCGTTGCCATGTCTGTATTGTAAAAATAACTAAAATGAAAGCAAACACACCGGTTACTATATTCCGGTATTTAATTATTCCGGAATCGGCTATCCATTGCCCAGGTATATAAAACAAGCCAATGTACGGAATATAGGTATATCGTTCTGAAACAAACGCTGACCCAACTGGTATCAGCTGGAGCATGATAGAAATAGTAATCAGGAAAAAGGAAACGCCGAAAGTTATTTCTCTTCTGTAAGCATTTTTCCTGGTTATAAGCCATAAAATCAAGAGCAGGAAGGGCACGCTTGCATAAAACGGCCAGGGAAGCCATCCGTGTTCTGTACCCGGGAAAAAGTGATAAAGGCTCAGCTGAAATGGAGCCACCAGTTTTACCAGGTAGAATGCCAGTGATCCGGTAAAAAGAAATAGCCTGTTGCCTGCATTGTAGATGGAGCTCATGTCTCCCATTGCTCCTTGCTGCGCTATCAGATTCAGTATACCAAATAATAAGGATAACAGGAAGAAGGGAATTTTTTCAAGAATTAATTTAAGACTAACCTTTCTGTTTTTATACAAGTCAACCGCTATCAGGATAACAGGTAATGTAACCGCAGCCGATTTCGATAAAAGCGCTAACAGAAAAAGTAAGGCCGAAAAATAGTAAAATCCCGTTTTAAAACCGGAGGAGATATATCTGGTGTATACAAGAAGGGAGGATAAATAAAATAACCCAAACAACATATCCTTTGTTTCAGATGCCCAAACCACTGATTCCACATGCATCGGGTGAACAGCAAACAGAATAGCTACTACCAATGCAGTAACTTCTTTACCACTTAGCCTTTGCACCAGTTTAAATACAAGCCAGGTATTTAATACATGTACAAGGATACTGAAAGCATGGTAGGGCAATGGATTCAGGCCGGCCATCTTATACTCAATTAAAAAAGTGAGCATAGTAAGCGGGTGGTAATTACAATCGTAAAATGAACTGAATATCGCTTTAACACCAGCCCAGCTGAAATCTCTTATAAATAAATTATTTATTATATAATCATTATCATCGCAGCTGATCAGCCCATTCTGCAGTGCATGGCTGTAGATTATTAGTGTAAAAACTAAAACTGCCGGAAGCGCCCATTGAGGGATCCGACGGTTGGTATTAATTAGCTGTTCAGTTTGGTTGATTGTATTTTTTTTATGATTTCCAGTTGACATATCCACTCATTCATCAAACTTAATAAAAATTAATGGTTGAAGTTAGGGTTGGGTATATCATAACCTATTTTATAGCTACAGTATAAAGCATCACAAGTAATTGCCTTTGTTATTTCAATAAATAATCACTCATGATTGGCTATGCAGGTTGTAAATCAACTATCAGTCCTGACCATAATTTATTATCGGCCTTCATGAAGCGTTTTTAATGCCGCTGCAATCCTTTCCATTGCTTCCATAAGGTTGGTCATTGATGTGGCAAAGGAGATACGGATACAATGATTATCACCAAAAGCGCTGCCGCAAACGGTTGCAACATGTGCTTCATTGAGCAGGAACATGCTCATATCATCTGCATTGGCTATAACAGAATCACCATACTGTTTTCCATAAAACGAACTGATATCCGGAAATGCATAAAATGCGCCTTCAGGCATGTTTATCTTTATGCCAGGCATCTTTTTCAGGGCAGCAATCACATAATCTCGCCGCTGCCTGAAAGCCTCTACCATTTTATAAGTAGGTGCCAGATCGCTCAGCAATGCGGTAATAGCCGCTCGCTGGGTAATTGAATTGGCTGCCGAAGTGACCTGCCCCTGCAGTCGTTCACATCCTTGTATTATTTCTCTTGGCGCTGCCATATATCCCAGCCGCCAGCCGGTCATGGCAAAGCCTTTGGCCATACCGTTTATAAGAATAACCCTGTCTTTGAGTTCCTCAAATTGTGCTATACTTTCGTGTTGGCCGGTATAATTGATATACTCATAAATTTCATCGCTGATTATAAAGACCTGCGGATGGCGTTTAAAAACCTCAGCCAGTCCGGCCAGTTCCTCCCTGCTGTAAAAGCTACCGGTCGGGTTGCAGGGCGAAGAGTATATAAATAGCTTTGTTTTTGGCGTAATCGCTTCTTCCAGTTGAGCCGGCGTAAGCTTAAAGTCATGATCAATAGTACACTCCAGATATTTGATCACACCGCCTGCCAGTTGCACCTGCGTTGAGTAAGTTACCCAGAACGGCGTAGGTATGATCACCTCATCTCCCGGATCTACAATAGTCATTATCGCATTGAATAACGATTGCTTGGCGCCGGTCGACACCATTATCTGGTTGGTGGCATAATCAAGGTTATTATCCCGCTTCAGCTTGGTGCAGATAGCTTCCAGCAATTCCGGATAACCAACTACAGGAGCGTACTTGGTATATCCATCATTCATTGCCTTTATGGCAGCGTTGATGATATGTTCCGGAGTCTTAAAGTCAGGCTCGCCAAGGCTCAGATCAATAATATTTATACCTTTTGCCTTCAATTCACGGCTCAATTTGGCCATCTTTATCGTCTGCGGCTCTGTAACAGTGTTCAATCTTTGTGCTAATTGCATTTCTGGTTCCCGGAGATTGGAGAATGACAAAGATACAAAAAGTGGCATTAGGTTGTGTAATAAGGAATTGGGAATTTGGCATTGGGATTTTGAGAATGAATATTAATAGTAAATAAATCATTCTTATTGCTCCCCTTGTCTCACCAGTAATTCTTCATCAGATCTCCAACCCATTCCGGCTGCCTGATAGCTCCATTAGGCTGAAATTCCCTGAAAACAGGCTTAATATCCACTATTGGCGTGCCATTAATTGCATCCAGGCCTTTTACTGTTATTGTCCTACCGTTATGTGCCAATAATTCCACCGTACATAAACCAATCCTGTTGGGCCGGTCCTTTTTGCGCTGACCGAAAATACCCATAACCGGATAATCAGGATTACCTCTCGGCCTGCCCGAATAAACTATGTTATGCTCATCTGCCTGATCAAAAAAGAATACAATTTCCAGGTGCGAAAAAGCTTCAATCCCATCTAATGCTTCAGTGGGAATAGGTTCCATCAGTGTAATTTCAGATATTATTGTACCCCAGCCGTCATCAATAACATCCTTGCGTGAATTATGGACAAATGCTACCGGGTTGAGTTCAATTTTCATAATTCTAAAGGAGTATTGCTAAGATTGTAAAAATCGCAAATACCACACTGGCTATACCATTGGTATTACCAAAAGCCATATTCACCTTGCTCAGATCATTTGGTTTTACAAGCATATGCTGGTACACCAGCAACGAAATATAGATCAGTGTGCCTACCCAGTATATCCACGAAAATTGGCCTTCAACTCCCGCCATAATCACAAATGTACCTGAGCCCACATGCAGCAGGGTAGACACCAGTAATGCATTTTTAACCCCAAGTGCGGCTGGTATGGAATGCAGCTGCTGCCCACGGTCAAACTCCTCATCCTGCAAAGCATAAATTATATCAAATCCAGATACCCATGTCAGTACTGATAACGAAAACAATACCGGCAGCCAGGCAAAATAACCCGTAACCGCCAGAAAAGCCCCGATAGGCGACAGCGATAACCCCACACCCAGCACAATATGGCACAACGCAGTAAACCGCTTTGTATAACTATAAAAAAGGATCACAAATAATGCTACAAACGATAACCAGAAACAGGCAGCATTGATAAACCAGGTAGTAACTACAAACAATACCGAACTGCTAATGGTAAACATCAGGGCCTGTTTTGGCGAAATAATACCCGCTGGTATCTCTCTCTTGGCAGTTCGCGGGTTCCTGGCATCAAATGATCTGTCGAGGTAACGGTTGAAAGCCATGGCAGCGCTTCGTGCAAAAACCATACACAGCAACATTTTCACAAGCACCAGCCATTCAAACGGATGGTGGTCATGCACCACAGCGATCGCAAACCCGATTAATGCAAAAGGCAGCGCAAACACAGTATGACTGAACCTGATCAGCGACAGATAATTCCGGAATTTTGTGATCAATGGCATACTATTATCCATATTTATTCTTACCTATTTTAAGATTGCCAGGCTTTGTGCCCTTTCCTTTCATCTGTTTTCACATCTTATCCATTGTGTTTTGTCTTAGTGTCCTTTGTGGTAAAACAGCACCTTTGCGTGAGGAATCTACTTTATCTCCGCATCAAAACCTATCGATACCGCCTCCGGCACTGCATTTGAGTGTACCATTATATTCTTATGCTGTGTACCAGATTTCCCCTTGGGGTTAAAAGATACCGTTATCTCTCCATCCGCCCCCGGAGCAATAGGGTCCTGGCTGTAACTGGGCACTGTGCAGCCGCACGATACATCTGTCTTGGCTATCATCAGCGGATTAGTTCCGGTATTCTTAAACTTATATACATACTTCACCACGCTGTCTGCCGGTATTTTCCCGAAGTCATGCTTGGTTTCATAAAAACTCATAGTTGTCTTAAGCATGGCATTTACCTTCTGAGTGCGCGGATCCACTGTTGGCACAAACGGTTTGGCCGCCTGCCTGCTGTGCCACAGTGCATTCAGAGAATTGCTGCTGATACCCGTAAGTTCAATAATCACCAATGTAAAAACAGATAGTGTCAGCACAGTCAGCAACACAGCCTTTAAATTCGGATTCATTTTTGTTAAGTCTTTACTAGTTAGTATTAAGTCTGAAATTTAAATAATTAATTCAGTCTTCTCATCAATGCGTTTGTCTGATATTGAAGGTTTGCGTCCTTAATTTTTACTGCAAATTGGCTTTCAGAAATAAAAATTGCGCCTCCGCGCCTTTGCGTAAAACTTCTTTATTACGCCTTCTCCTCCCAAATCCTACTCAGATGCACCAGCATCTCCACTGCCTTTTCCATATCCTGCACGCTCACATATTCCTGCTTCGAGTGTATACCCATTTCCCCGGTAAACAGGTTAGGGCAGGGCAGGCCCATAAACGATAACCGCGATCCATCAGTCCCACCCCTTATGCTCTTGCGCTCCGCAATCATGCCCGCACGCTCATACGCTTCCTGTGCATAGTCCATCACCTGTGGGTGCAGATCCAGTATTTCCTTCATGTTGCGGTACTGCTCCTTCACAACAAATGTGGTAGTCACACCCGGAAAAGCCTCAGCAGTAGCATACATCAGTTCTCTTAGACGGTCTTCATGTTTTTCCAGTTCAGCGGTTACAAAATCGCGCACAATAAATTGCACAGTAGCTTGCTCCAGTCCGCCCTCAATAGAGGTAGGGTGCACAAAACCCTGCATACCGTCCGTCGTCTCAGGGCACCACTCATACCTGGGCAGGCTGTCCACAAATGAAGATGCCACTTTTATGGCATTTACCATTTTACCCTTGGCATAACCAGGATGCGCACTCACACCTGTAAAGGTAATGATCACTGCATCGGCCGAGAATGTCTCGCCCTCCAGGTGCCCGCGCTCACCGCCATCCAGCGTATAGCCATAATTGGCGCCCAGCTTCTTCATATCTATTGCAGCCACACCCCGGCCCACCTCTTCATCAGGGGTAAATAGTATACGTATTTTGCCATGCTTTATCTCCGGGTGCTGCATCAGGTAGCAAGCCAGGTCCATTATTATGGCCACACCGGCTTTGTCATCAGCCCCCAGCAGTGTATGCCCCGATGCGGTAATGATATCATCACCAATTCTCTCCTTCAGGTAGGTATGGTTATTGACGCTGATTACCACACTGTTATCATCTGGCAGCACTATATCCTTGCCATCCCATTTCGGGTGCATTATTGGCTTTACATCCTTGCCGCTGCAGTCGGGTGCAGTATCCACATGCGAGCAATAGCACAGTACAGGCACATCTTTGTTAGTAGTAGCCGGCAGGGTAGCATATATATAGCCATGCGCATCCAGTTTAGCATCAGCAATACCCAGTTTTTTCAGTTCCTCCACCAGTATCCTGCTCAGGTCTTTCTGTTTCTCTGTGGATGGTTGAGATGCCGAAGTCGGATCACTCTGTGTATCCACCTGAACATACCTCATAAACCGTTCTGCAGCTGTATGTTGATAATTGATTAATGCCATGGTTTGATTTTGAGGTGTAAAAGTAGGGAGTTTATTGCAAAAGGGTAGGGTATAGCATAGTTAAATTGGTAAAGGATTAAAAAGTGTGTTGTTACGGCTTTATTTTAGCTATTTGGTTTCAGTAGCAGAGCCTGCCCTGAGGAGGAATCGATAGGGCGCACTTCAAGTTAGGCTATCAATTGTTCTTGCCTGCTATTCCCATAATAGCTGAAACCAGCCAGCCAAGATGAATTAAGCGATAGTGCAAATTTCCCTTGCCGTGTAGGCTTGTGAATGTGCGAATGGGGATTAAGCGGGATGTTAACCCGCTTCCATCAGGAAATTTGCAAACTCCCCCGCTTTTTATCAAAGGGTACCAATTGAATGAGACGAATGCCGGATGTAACTCGAGGTGTGGGAATCTCGTGCTGTGAACCAAATAGGAAGCAATTCGAATATCTGGTCACAATAATTGATAAAATAATACGCAACAAAAAATTGGCTAAAGAACCTGTTGTTTTGCCGAATTACATCCACTTAGTACCAATCTTTGAATTACTTTGGAAGCTGCCAAAGGTTTCATTCATATCCGGCGTCTAAAGTTAGAGTATACCCTTAATTGTGCAGGAATAATACCGCATGGTATCCCATCTTTTCTTCTTCATTATTATTATCTGTATTTAATTTTAGGTACATAAAATAAATTTATTTTATAATTAAACTACCTTTAGACCTTTTATTCTTATAATAGTACATTTTTATAAATAACTAATAAATTTAAAAACTATTGTATGAATAAAATTTGTTTTTTCCTGAGTTGCATTTCCTGCAACATTTTGTTTTCCATAATTAATATAAATGCACAAACACCCACAGTTGGATTAATCAGCCATTTGAGTGGCAGCCTCGATGACGGATATGTGCTCTTTGCGCCTATTCACTCAGATACTACTTATCTCATTGATAAGTGCGGGAGAGAAATTCACAAATGGGCCAGCGGAAATGCACCTGGCTTATCAGCTTACTTACTTTCTGATGGCAGTATTCTGAGAACGGAAGCGCTGATGAGCACTGTTTTTAATCTCAATGGTGCTGCAGGAGGTAAAATTCAAAAAATAAATTGGGATGGCAGTGTGTCATGGTCATATACATTGCACACTGCAACAGAAACTCAAAACCATGATATATACCCGCTGCCCAATGGAAATATATTGGTTTCGGTATGGGTGGTTATTTCCGATAGCCAGGCAATTGCAGCCGGAAGAAATCCCGCTCTGCTTGGATCAAGTTTGTGGAGTGCCGAAATAATGGAATTACAGCCGGTCGGCACCAGTTCAGACAATATCGTCTGGCAATGGAATTTATGGGATCATTTAATTCAGGATTTCGACAGCACTAAAAGCAACTATGGCGTAGTTGCGGATCATCCCGAATTACTGAATCTGAATTTTACCGCAAGCACATCTCCCGATTGGATACATCAGAATGCGGTTATTTATAATCCTGGTTTAGACCAGGTCATGATTAGTGCACACAATTTAAGCGAAATTTATATTGTAGATCACAGCACTACTACTGCTGCAGCTGCATCCCATTCCGGAGGTATTCATGGCAAAGGGGGAGATTTTTTGTACAGATGGGGCAATCCTCAGGCATATAATCGGGGCGCTGCCACTGATCAGAAATTATTTCTGCAACACAACCCGACATGGATCCCACAGGGTTATAAAGATGCCGGAAAAATAATGATTTTCAATAATGGCAATGGCAGGCCCGGAGGAAACGCATCATCTGTTGATATTATTAACCCGCCTGTAGATTCATTGGGTAATTATACCATCTTTACCGGGCAGCCCTTTGGCCCGTCTGCTTTAGACTGGACGTATATGAATGTTGTTCCTGCCGATTTTTATGCCAAAAGTATGGGAAGCGCCCAGCGACTTTCCAATGGCAATACGTTGGTAGACGCAGCTACTACAGGTGATTTTTTCGAAATTGACTCAATGAAAAATACAGTATGGGAATACATTAATCCAGTTGATTCCACCGGCCCGGTTTCCCAGGGAACAACAAGTGCTTCAACACAGGTTTTTCGTTGTGTTTTTTATCCCGATTCCAGTTCTGCATTTACAGGTGTGGTTTTAACTCCGGGCAATCCGATAGAGCAAAATCCATATCCATATATCTGTAGTCTGAATTCAACTTCAGGGGTAGCTGAAATAAAAATGAATCAGGAAATTACTGTTTTTCCAAATCCCACATCAGGTTATTTCAATATCGATCTGGAGAATGGCGAAGTAACCAAGTCAGTTGAAGTAACAAATTTACTCGGTCAAACCGTTTGTCTTTCAACCAGCCAGGAAATAAATTTATCGCAAGAGCCTGTTGGATTATATTTTATAAAAGTAACAACCCGAAATGGTAATTTCATTACAGTGAAACTGGTTAAAAATTAGGCAATTTATAGTCCGACCAAAACCAGAAGCTAACCAGAAGCAATCGGGAACCAAAATCCGGAGTTTTAGGTAACAAACAAGAAGCAATTCAAATACCAGTAAACAATAACTAATAAAATAATACGCAACAAAAATTAGCTATGACCCTTTGCTGAGTTGAAAATCACTATCCTTCGGGGCTTATCATTGTATTTGTTCTGAAATATATAATTGTGGGACATTGCATAGGCAGTACCCACATGCTTGCTCCAACGCCGCCTTTCAAAAATACAGAATTACCCCAATGGCATACCCTTCTGTCCCGAAGGAAACACAATCAATCGAATAAAACTATTATTATCTTTACCTCAATATTTTTATGCCATGCAGCTATTCCATCTCAACAAAACAGACATCTCGCAAATAGTCACAGTTACCTTCACCCTGTTTGCGGTTATTGATGTTCTTGGCAGCCTGCCGGTAATCATTTCCATCAAAAAGAAGGTAGGCGATATCAATGCCTGGCAGGCCACGCTTGTATCAGGCGGATTAATGCTGCTGTTTTTCTTTATAGGCGAGCAGATGCTCGAGTTTATGGGCCTCGATATCAAATCGTTTGCCATCGCTGGTTCCATAGTTATCTTTATCCTGGGCCTGGAGATGATCCTGGGCCTCGAATTCTTCAAACCCGATCAGGATGCCGCCCGCACCAGCACCTTGGTACCTGTGGCCTTCCCGCTTATAGCTGGGTCGGGCACACTCACCACAGTCATGTCGCTTAAGGCCGCCTACGAAGAGTATAATATACTGATAGCCATACTCATAAACCTCATTATCATCTATATCACTTTAAGGTCAGTCAATTTCCTGGAGCGGATGCTTGGCCCTTCAGGCATAGCAGTAGTGCGAAAGTTTTTCGGTGTCATTCTGCTGGCAATAGCAGTAAAGATTTTCCGGAATAATATCGGGGTAATGAAGTGACTTTTTATTTTTGCGGAGGCAGAAAGTTCGGGCTATAATAGATTACTGAGCCTTTACCGGTAGCTGTATCAATTTTTACTCTTACCAGTTTTTTATCATCTCCCACAAGTACATCATATTTAGGATCCTCATCCAATAATTGACTCATTTTTGATTTCAGAAACGGGTCCATGCCTTCCACATCCACAAACAACCTTCCCCCATGAATATGTACATAATAATACTTTTTGGCATCAGAAGGCAATACCTTCAGCCCCCTCAGCTTATAATATTTGCCATCGGCTTCCACGCCTATTTTATACATACCTGTAGGTATTAGTGTGGTGTAAAACAGCCCGTCGTTATCGCTCCGTGTCTCAATCATATCACCCTTCCATTTCAGTTGAATGATTGCTCCCTTCAGCGGCAGGCCGTCTTCGCCCAATATCTTACCTTCAAACATTGTCAACTGGGCCATTGCAGTAATTCCTGAAAGCAAGGCAATAATCAGCAACATAAAGAAACCACGATGTTTCATAACAGAAAGTTTCAATAAAGATAGCAAAGAGGTTGGAATTATCTATCCATGAATTCCAATCTCATTAAATGTTTAAGGAAGTCTGAAAGACTCCAATGTTTATAGCAGGTGGTGAAACCACGGGTAATCATTTGTATATTCCGACCCGGAAGCGGGTCAAATACGTGTTGTGGAATATGGTAATGGCTTAAGGCCATTAATGCAATAATTATCAACTATGGGTATGATAAATAAGCTGCCTGGGGCCTGCTTTGAGCCATAATGCTTACTGTAACCCCCTGAGCATAGAGTTTGAAGTTATAATAAACTTTAACCCTGCCTTCTGGCTGAATATATATTCTTTTATTCCTTACAATCCTTCCGTTGGCATTAATATCAGCATAATATTCGCCTGCGGCTATATGTGAAATAGTAAACAAACCTTCATTATCTGCTATAAGATCCGCACCTGTACCATGCTTGAAAATCCGGATATGACTGCCCGCAACCGGCTCATTTTGTTCATCTACAATTTTACCGGTAAATGAAGTTATTTGCCCGAAAGATGATTGTAGTGTTGAAAAGAATAAAATTAACAATAAATAAAACGCCTTCATATTTGTTTTCTTGATTTTGGGGCGAAGGTACTTTTATGCTTTAATTTCAGCTGCTAATTATGTGTTAATAAAATCAATTATTATTCCACAGCTGATTTGCCCGTACCTCCCGAATAGACTAATTTTGCTGAACAGTTACCACAATCCATACCTGCTTTTTAATATCAAACCAACCACTACAATGCTGAACGATATTATTAATATTGCTAATCAATACGCCACGGGCCTCGAACAGGTGCAAAACCGTAAAGCGCAATGGATTAACAAACATGAGGAATTAAAAAACCACCTCAAATTGGTTGCCGAATCATTAAATGCAGGTACCACTTACAAACAAGGGTACTTTGTAGACAGCCTTCATGCTTTTGATGAAGAAATGAATGGCACCTGCTCTGGCTTGCAGTCTCTTGTCTTCCGGTCGGGCGATATGCCTATGATGGTGGCTTTCAGCAATGAGAAAGGCGAAAAAAAAGAATTTACTGAACATGGTTTTCAGATCACCTTCACGCCTATGGTAACCGGCGAGGTCATTGTGTTATTGATGCCACATTTCAGTGAGCTCAATAAAAATCCGCCGCAAATAACAACACTTGCAATTATCAGCAATGCAGCTGAATTATTGATGGATGATATTGATGAATTGCTGGCAAGAGGCATGGAACTGGCTTACTATTCCAGTTTCACAGGTATTGCTGCTCAGAAAGAGGTTCAGGAAAATGGCGCTCAGAATATTCCCCATCACAACCCAATAGGATTTAAAAGGTATGAAACTACTGAAAAAACTAAATAATTATTCCGTTTTTGTATTGCTGATGCTGGCTGCCGCATGCAAAAATGATAATAAACCTGCAGAAACCGCAACAGCCGAGAATAAGGATGCCGTTGTCATACCTTCCACTATATCTTGGGATCTGGTGCACGAATACCCGCACGATCCCGGTGCATTTACCGAAGGACTGGAATATGCCGATGGCTTCCTCTACGAAAGTACCGGCCAGTATGGCCAGTCTGATATCCGTAAAACCGAACTCAAAACCGGTAAAGTGGTACTGCAAACCAAAATGGAAGGCAGGTATTTCGGCGAAGGGTGTACGCTCCTGAACGGAAAAATTTACCAGCTCACCTACCGGGAAGGAAGGGGATTTGTTTATGATGCGACAACATTGAAGCAAACAGGCACCTTTCACTTTGATGCTGCAGAGGGGTGGGGCATGTTCAACAACGGTACCAGCCTGATATTTGATGATGGCTCCAATGTTTTTCATTATATAGACCCTGCAACTTTTAAAGAAATTAAAAAGCTTACTGTCACAGATGAACATGGCCCGGTAAATGAGCTCAATGAACCTGAGCTGATCAATGGCTTCATTTATGCCAATATATGGGAAACAGAGAAAATTGTGAAAATAGATACTGCCACAGGCAGGGTAGTGGGCAGGGCAGATTTAAGTGGTATAAGAGCACGCATTGGTATTCCAGGCCTTTCCCGAAGGCCCGGCTCACCTGAAGTAATGAATGGCATAGCCTGGGATAAATCAGGCAACCGGGTTTTCATTACAGGCAAAAACTGGCCTAAAGTACTGGAGATTAAGCTGGACAATTAACAACATTTAACCTCGATTAACATTGCAAATTGATTAAGTTACATAAATTTGATGGTGAAATATTATGAGTATTATATAAAAAATATTCAGTAACTTAGCTATTCAAATTCCAGCTTATGACACTCTTCCTGATGCTTCCCGGCAGCCCGATTCCAGACTGGCTGATACTGCTCACACCCTTAGCTGTATTGTTTCTCTCTATTTACGGTGGTGAGCGTATCCATAAATGGTACAAAAACCGGATGGCCAGGCACCATCATAATAAAGAATCAGAATTTATCCAGAACCCGGATATGCCGGAACAATTGTGATTCTAAACTTGCGCCGATCATAGAGTAGTTGTTATTGGTTTTACCAATTGCACTATAAGCACAATTACGCATTAACCACATTTGCACATTTGCACATTACTACATAACTTTGCACATGGCAATAAAATCCAAGTTTTACGGTGAAGGTCTTACATTTGATGATGTGCTCCTTATGCCGGCTTACTCCGAAGTCCTGCCTCGCGAAGTAAGTATTATTACCCAACTCACAAAAGATATACGGATCAACATTCCTATGGTGTCGGCTGCCATGGATACGGTTACCGAAACACCGCTGGCTATCGCCCTGTCGCGCGAGGGAGGTATAGGTATTCTGCACAAGAATATGAGTATTGAGCGCCAGGCCGAGCAGGTGCGCAAAGTAAAGCGGTCAGAAAACGGACTTATACTGGACCCGATAACCCTTAAGCCCGATGCTACAGTAGGCGATGCCCTCAAAATAATGAAGGACAATAAGATAGGTGGTATACCTATTGTAGATGACAACTCACTGCTGGTAGGTATGCTCACCAACCGCGATCTTCGGTTTGAAAAAAACCTGAAGAAAAAGGTAAGTGAGGTTATGACCAAGGACCGCCTGGTAACTGCCCCCGCAGGCACCGATATGCTGAAGGCGGAACGGATACTGGAACAATATAAGATTGAAAAACTGCCTATAGTAGATAAGAAAGGTAAACTGATAGGACTGATCACTTTCCGCGATACCATACAGATCAAAAGTCATCCCAATTCCTGCAAAGACAATATGGGCCACCTGGTAGTAGGTGCGGCTATCGGCATTACAGCCGATATTCTGGATCGTGTGGAAGCGCTAAAAACTGCTGGTGTAGATGTAATAACCCTCGACAGCGCACATGGCCACTCAAAAGGGGTAATTGATGCGGTGAAGAAAGTAAAGAAAGCCTTTAAAACTGTTCAGCTCATAGCTGGCAACGTGGCCACAGCAGCCGGTGCAAAAGCCCTGGCCGAAGCTGGCGCCGACTCCGTAAAAGTAGGCGTAGGCCCAGGCTCTATATGCACCACAAGGGTGGTAACAGGTGCCGGCGCGCCTCAGCTTACAGCAATTATCGAAGCATCCCAGGCGCTGAAAGGCACAGGAATTCCTGTTATTGCCGATGGCGGCATTCGCTATACCGGCGATATGGTTAAGGCCATTGCAGCAGGTGCATCGTGCATTATGGCTGGCTCAATATTTGCCGGCACAGAAGAAAGCCCGGGAGAGACCATTATATATGAAGGCCGCAAATTCAAGTCATACCGCGGAATGGGTTCGGTAGAAGCGATGCAGGAAGGAAGCAAGGACCGGTACTTCCAGGACATGGAGGCCGATATCAAGAAGCTGGTGCCCGAAGGCATTGTAGGCCGGGTGCCTTACAAAGGGCTGCTCAGCGAGGTGGTTCAGCAGTTTGTAGGTGGCTTAAGGGCTGGTATGGGTTATTGCGGCGCGAAGGATATACCTGCCTTGCAGAACAATTCGCAGTTCGTCCGCATCACCCCTGCAAGCATGGCCGAGAGCCATCCGCACGATGTGGTGATAACCAAGGAAGCGCCAAATTACAGTCGTTGAGCAAGCAATCTATAAATGATTATTAATAATTGAAAATCAATAGTTTATCATATTTAGTTAACGGTTTACTTCAGACAATTTTTATATAAAACAGCAAAGCCTTAGGAGGAATCCTGAGGCTTTGCTGTTTATTTGGAAAAACGGTAGGGAGTTATAGATTGTGGTCTATAGTTTATTTAATCAATTTATAGCCTAGGGTAAAACGGAAATAGGTACTTGAAAGTGCGCTGTTTATATTGTAGCCACCCTGCATATTTGTTGGGGCTTGTGTTTGCTGCATAAGGCCATCAAAGAGCCATCTTTTCTGGTACTCATAACTGAAACCCACCATATACCCTGCCCGGAAACTGCTGGCTGGTACCGGCGGGAAAGGGTATTTGTAGTTAGAAATTTCATTGCCTGTATATTTTAGCACTTGATTTACGTTCAATTGCGGTGATGGCGGTGTGGTTATTTCTATTGCCTGAAGAACATACTGACTGGTATCATTTTTCTGTTGAGTGCTTGAGTATGTATTTTCCTTTACCTTAAGATAATTATTATATACCAGGTTTACTCCCCCATATACAGAAATCCCATGCGCTATATTGTATTTAATAAGTACAGGTAACTCATATTCTGTGTAACCACCACCAAATGAATAACTTTTCACTATGGAATCATAAGATTGGTGATAGGTAAAATCCCATTTATTAAAATCACCTACACCAGGAACATGAACAATATATGGTTCTTTAACAGGCGAACTTATTGAACTATCGTTATTTTCTTTATAATAATTTTGAGCTTTTCCAATACTGCTGGTTTGTAGTGTTCCCTTTTTTATAGCAGGCTGAATCATAATTGAAAACTTAGGGGTTATATTATATTGCACATATGGCGATACAACAAGTTTATTGGCAGTCGTTGTATTAAAACCGGTTTCATACCCCGCCTTAATACCCGCCTCAAATCGTATAAAGCGGGGTTTTGATGGCTTGGGTTTTTCAGTGAGTTTCGCGGTTGCGTTATCGGTCTTTGGTTTATCAGGGGCTGGGCCCGGTTTTTGTTTATCGTTTATATTGTCTTTTGTTTTATTGTCGGCTGAGGATTGGTCAGCATCACCTGTTGATCTGCTGCTGTTATACTCATGTATTTCCTGGTTATCTGCAAGTTCTTTTTCATTTCCGCTGCCGCTTGCCTGTGTATTACTTTTGGTTGCGGTTGTATAGGTATCTTTTTTCAGGCCTTTTATACCGGTCATTTTTTTATATACCTGCAGTGCTTTTTTATGTCCGCTATTGCTGTTGCCGGGTATGGTCTGGTCGGCTATATTGTTTTTAATTTGGTTTTTATCGGGGTTGTTATTCAATGATCCTGAAATACTTTTATCAGCTATTTGTGTGCCCGCTGCTTCACTAACTGGCCTGCCGGCAGCGGGGTTATTGCCTTTCACAGGCACATTAATTGCAGAAACATCTGATGACAGGTAGGCCTTATGATCCACATACAGCTTCTTTGCCACAGATACGCTGAGCAGCAGCAAAGAGGTCACCATAACCAGGTACAGGGCCTTACCGGGATTAATCGCCGCCCCCCGCGGAGGAAGCTTGTCCAGTCTTTTCTCAAGCGCATCCCAGGCCATAGGAGGCGGAGTTTCGGCATAGGCGCCTAGCTCGTCTTTGAAAAGGTTATCAATATGTTTGCTATGTTGTCCCATCGTTTTTTGATTACTTCAGGATTAAATTCAGTTTTTCTTTAAGTCTTTTTCTGGCGTCGTTCAGATGCCATCTGCTGTTATTTTCGTTGATACCCAGTATATCACCTATTTCTTTATGCGAATAATTTTCAAAAACAAAAAGGTTAAAAACCGTTCGTTGCGTATCGGGTATCGTCTGTATCACACCCATTAATTCTTTATGCGTGATTTTTTCCAGCGAATCACTCTGCACATAGGCATCTTCGGGTTGCACTTCCTTGTGCGGCTGATCTTCTTTTATGTTCTTCCTCAGGTGATCAGTTATTGTATTAATAACTATCCGCCTTATCCATCCTTCAAATGCCCCCTGGAAAGTATATTGATCCAGTTTTGTCAATACCTTATAAAAACTGTCATTCAGTATTTCCTGTGCCAGGGTTTCATCTTTATATAAATACCTTTTTATTACGCCATAGGCTGCCGGTGCATAAATATCATACAGTTTTTTCTGGGCGCTCCGGCTTTGGGCTATACAATCTTTAATAAGCATACTGAGCTCACTATGCACTGCACTGGTGCTTCTTTCAGTTACCCGAAACGGTGCATGTATGTTGATTGCTTCTGCCAAAATGCCTTAAACTATTGTAGTTTTGAACTTTATAAACTTACAGTTACTCGTATAGACGAGAGCTTTGGTAAAAATGTTAGTAATTGTGAAAATATTTTTTAAAAATACGAATCTATCCATGAAATTTCCATTTTTCCGGTTTTATCAGGCGGGAAGCCTGATTATATAATAACGGGCGTTCTACGACACGGTTTGTTTTTTAAGCCTATTAAAATTGTTCGATGGTAATCCCGAAGGGATTGTATGTTTATAGCAATCGTTTCAGATAGTACACCGATGCTGACCGCATGCCGCCATTCCTTCAGCGGAGGCGCAAGGCATCGCCTATTTTGAGGGGCCAATAGTTAATCGCTCCATTAATTGGAAAATCAATTTATTTTACCCCAAACTGATGTTATAATTGGCTTGCTGCAAAGCCGGTCCCGGAATGATAACAGATAAAGATGTAATAATAATATACCTGCTACCCTATATTTTTGCTAGTTGTTGATTTCCGGCACATGATTTGCTTTATATTCTGATTATCAAACTGTTTTATAAATTCGGGAAATACCCATTTTGCCAATAACAAAAATTTTCAGATTATGAAACGTATACTTTACTTAACCATTACAATAGTCTGCTTGTCTGTATATTATGCATTTGCACAGCCAGCCGAATATTCCTTTATTGACCTGGCCAGCCAGCCTGCAAACAGACTCAGTTTAAATAAAAATACCTGCAACAGCCACCATAAAAAACATGGCAATGGCTGGCATGTGGGTGAATATATGATGCTGGGGGGTGGGGTACTGGCGCTTGCCGGAGGTGTAATGCTCTATGATAACAGAAATATTATTACCTATAATCAGCAACCTGCCGATTTTATAGCCCTTACGGGAGCTATTATTTTTGGTATTGGCTTAGAGGTGTTTGGCTATAGTTTCAGAGCCGAATATGGATGGGGCAGGCGGTTTGTTTTAAAATCAGAGCGGAACCGTTTAGGCTTAGCTTATAACTTCTAAGGGATATTTTGACAAAACGCTATAATTTTCCTGCTCACTTTCAACATTATGTTAAGTACATAAATTGAATTCTGCACCCTTTATACTTATTAATTACTGTACAATTGCCAGGTAATCTTGCAGAGTAGAAATGATGCAGCCGATGGATTGCCTGAAATTAATGATTACCTGGCCCTATGTTTCATAAATATCGGTGAGCAAGTATCGGGCCTCCTTAAGCCGGAGTTCAAAAGGGTACCAGTCATTGTAGGGGATGCTGCGCTGCAAAGCCCAAATGATCAGATCCTTGCTTAACCAATCGTGTTATTGATTCCTCGTTTTTATACACAGCATATTCATCACGCTGCAGCCATTCCAATAGCTTACTGGCCCGGCGCGAAAGGACAGCTCTTTTTTCAGGATAAAGTTCCATTGGCTAAAGCAGGTTAGTATAATTGCTGATGAACCTAAGGTATAAGTTGTTCCGGAAAAGATAAATCATATTCTGTAGAACAGGAAGGTATTTACACTGGAAACTATAGATACCATATAATTATACGAAGGGGTATTTTTCCCACCTACCGTACTTAACATAATGCTACCTTTATAGAGCCCCTCAACTTATCAATTTCCAGAGGTTTATTCAGTTAAATCAGGGTAGGAGAGCCGCCATCGTCCGGCAGTTAAATCAGGGATAGCGGTAGCTGGTGGGATTAAAAAAGATAGCGTTCCGCTTCTGAGGCGTTAGCCTGTAACGAAAATTATGTTATATTTGTACTGCCAAATGACAAGAAGGGGAGTGTCTGTACGATGAGAATTATATCTAAGGTTATAGTCACAGAGACTGGGAGTGACTTTAAAAAAGTGCAGAGGATTACTACCTGGTATCTGTTCGGATTGATACCAATATGTCAAAAAGTAAGTGATGCAGGGTTTCGTGATTAGCCTCCTAACATTTGATCTTCTATATTCCCTAAACGTTTCATAACGTTTGGGAGTATGTGTAAGACTGCCCTGCATTGTGGGCAGCTTAGAAATACTACTGGAAGTGATTTCTTCCTATCTTCAGTATTTACTTTTATAGTCCCCTCAGTGTAGTCGTAATATGACACCGTAACTCCATACTTAATACAATCTTGAATTTCCATAAAACTATTTCATTTGGCGGGATAAATGTAAAAAATAAAACCACGCAATATTGCGTGGCTGCTACTTTAATTTTGCCAAATGAAAGGAAGCGATTTTATAGTTATTTTAAGTCGGTAATGAATTATCGGTGAAGCAGAATCTTTGAACCAGACCACCCGCTGGAGGCTAGAAGTTGACCGGCGGGGTTAGCGAATGGGTCTCGGCTGAATACATTGACTTTGATTTTAGGGATTGGTACAGGTCTTCTAGTTCTTGTGGAGATAATAAGGCTTTTGATTGAACACAATCCCTTTGCTTGCCCCTGAATAATTTAGTGATCCATCTCATGTTAGTATTTAGGTGGAAGATTTTAACTTCTACCTAAATACTAACTAATTTTTAAACTAAGAACGGTTTGAAGCTGAAAGTTGTTCAATTTCTGTTCTATAATGAAATATTATGTTACGTTAGCCGTTTAAATAAAAAATCAAAAGCGGCATAGGCTACTTAACATAATATCGTTATAGAACCTTTGCGGTGATGAGGGGTAGGGATAAAGCCCGTTAGTTGCCATGAAGGTTCTGTAATCATTGCTCAAAATTGACTAAAATGAGCAATCAGCAAAAGCAGTGTATCGGGGTAGTAACAGACATTAAAATACCTCGTATGCGTTTAACAATACGAGAATCAGATGCTAACGGCAAATTGCTAATGGACACTACTGATTGGGATGCGTTCAATGAACGGAGATCAGAAATGAGCGCACCTCACAATGGTAGGTTTATGGATTACTTTTGTATCCAAAAGATTTCAGAAGTTCAATATCAGGCTCTGAAAGTTTATTACTTGTTTCGGAGGATAGGTAATATGTTATATAAGGGTTCTCCTTATCGTCAATTCTATCTAACAATTCCCCAGGTTTCGTAATACTATGAACACCTAAGCATTTCATTAATGCTGCATTAAATTCAAGATCATTTCTACGACTTATTATAAATTGATTTTCCATCTTGTTATGTTTTTGATTAGGCACCACAAATATAACAAACTAATGCCGCCCATTCAGGCGGCATTTTTCATTTCTAAAGCTACTTTAGAATTTTGCGCAAAACCCATTTCAAATTGATGCAGCCCAACAGTTGCTCCGAACTGCCTGTTCAGTACGTAAGCGGAGTTTGTAGCTGATGTTTGCCTACTAAGCCCAATGCTTACGCTATGTCTGTCTGCTCAATGGGTAGAACCTTTTTCCCGCTTCAATACAATAAACCGAAGGAATTGTTCTTGAGGGAGCCTCTATAAAGTACCTTATGTTACAGTACAGAACAGCCACGGGGAAAATACCCTTTCCGGCAAATGCGGCGGTGGGGTTGAGAGATAGAACCATCACAGGAAGGGGTA
>CAILLK010000154.1 GCA_903835005.1 uncultured Bacteroidota bacterium
AATTATTTACCTAATGCAAAACAACCTTCCCAATTTATTCTTTCCAATAGTTGTCAAGCAAAAATTAGCCGGAAAATTATTTTTTAAAGCGGCTTAACTGCTATGCTTGGCAAGCTTATTATTTTGCCGCTGAATTACTGATTTCTAATGTCTGTATGGTATAATGCGAAGTTCAGATTGATAATCAGGCAACTAATATAAATCCGGTTGCATATAAATGAACTGGTGGAAACCAGCTAAAATAGAAAAATGGAGCATTAATGATCATTAAATATTAAACCTTTAAAAACAGATATGAAAAGAACTATCATAATGGCCTTGGCAGTTATGGGAACTGCGGCCGCAAATGCGCAGATTAATACTGACAGGGTGCTGCACCAGAACAGGATAAACTCCCACCAGGTTTATTCTACAGATGTCCCCGGAAAACCAGCGAGCCATCGCTCCGGCGCGAAAACCACCTCCTTTACCATTGCAACAGAAACTTTTGGTACGGGCACAGATACTACCCTGCCTGCAGGCTGGACATCGGGAATTATCAATGGTACCGGAGCCTGGCATTGGTCGGATTGGGCATCCACCTCCGTGAATACAATGGGGCTTATGTACTCAACAACCGCAGCAGATGGCTGGATGATATTTGACGCCGACTCCATTAATAATGATTGCAGCTGCGCACCATCGGCATGGCTGCAATCGCCGGCTTATAATTGCACCGGACATACTACAGTGCGGCTAAATTTTGAAGAATATTACGGGCATGTTCAGGATACGACAGAGGTATGGGTAAGCACCGATCCTACCTTTGCTACCTATACAGTATACCCGATAAGTAGTAATGATGCTGTGATGTGGGGCTCGACAACAGCCAATGTTGCGCTGATTCATTTGAATATCACAGCAACTGCGGCAGGGCATCCGGCGGTATACATCCGGTATGTGTATTATGGCGAATCGTATTACGACCTATCGTGGATGATAGATGATATGAGCCTTACGGAACTGGAGCCACATGATGCAGGCATATCGGGATCATTTATGCTTGCCCCTGACCCGACAGCCTATAACGGATCGATATTCAATACGCCACTGGTATTTGTGGATAGTTTTGTACCTGGTACTCTTCTGAGCAATTACGGATACAGCAATGAAACGAATGTGCCGGTAGCTGCCCATATATATAATGGTATTTCGAGTGTTTATTCGCAGACAGGTTTATTTCCAACTTTGCCCGAAAACACCAATGATACACCCATGTTCCTGCCAAAATTCAAACCGACAAGTACGGGGAGCTATACATGTGCCCTTAATACGGCACTAACCAGTGATGCTGACTCAACTAATAACCCGGATACGGTAAGATTTAATGTAACAGATACTACCTGGATGCAGAATGATACTGTGGTAGCAACCAATTATTTTGTGAATATGGTAGCGGGTACATTTCCGGGATCACCGGCATCTTCATCAATGATGGGAACGCGGTTTGATGTGCCATCATCTTCGGTTGGTGATACCATTTCGGGTTTCGGAGTAGCCTTTTCACCAATTACAACGCCTACCGGGCCACTTGGTAAAGTAAGCGTGCAGTTATATTCCATACACAAGGGGGAGACTACGTGGACCTATAGGGGTACGTCGGTTGCGAAGCCGATAACAGCCGCAGATACGTCATCCTTCACGGCAATAAAATGGTGCGATTTCAGGATTGATACTGCAGCCAGCGGTGGCGTAGCTCCATTTATATTACAGCCCGGCACGACCTATGCAGCAATGCTACAGCTGGACCATGTAACTACCAATATTCTTGTATTCGCTTCTTTGATCAATCCTATACCCGGAATGACAGGAGGTTTCGCGATAACAGATACATCGAACAATGATGGCAGCCACACCCTGCATTACAGCCCGTTTGATACCGTTTTCAGCCAGTATGTGCCATTTGTACGCATGTATTCCGGTAATGTTCCATTAGCTAGTACAGGTATAAATAATGTGACACAATCTATTGCATTGCACGCGGCATATCCCGATCCGGCCAATACGATTATTAATATCCCGGTTGTGACCATTACCGATGAAACAATAACGGTAACCTTATCGAACATTGCCGGACGAGCAGTGAAATCAAAAACAATTCATGCAACAGGCGGAGCAGAAACAAATGTTACCTTCAGAACAGATGACCTGCCTGAAGGCGTGTATAATTATAGTATCACCCAAAATGGAGCACATGGTAGCGGAAGCATAATAATTGCTCATTAATAATATGATAATATTTCTATAATTAAGGGGAGATTTGCTCCCCTTTTTTTCTATTTGGAAACAATATTCTATTATTGCACACTCTTGCCATGTTTTAAGGCAAAAAAAGCAGCAATTAATAATGGCTAAACATTTACTGATAGTGGAGTCGCCTGCGAAGGCGAAGACCATAGAAAAAATTTTAGGTAGCGATTTTGAAGTGAAATCCTGTTATGGCCATATCCGTGACCTGGAGAAAGAAGATATGGGTATAGACCTGAAGAACGGGTATAAACCCAAGTACATTATATCGGAGGATAAGCAGAAGGTAGTAAAGGAACTCAGGGCGCTGGCAAAAAAATCGGATGATGTATGGCTGGCAACGGATGAGGACCGTGAGGGTGAAGCCATATCGTGGCATTTGTGTGAAGTACTGGACCTGGACCCCTATAAAACCAAGAGAATAGTTTTTCATGAAATAACGAAGCCGGCAATTGATAAAGCGGTAAAGAACCCCAGGTTTGTAAATATGGACCTGGTGAATGCACAACAGGCCAGGCGCATACTGGACCGCATAGTTGGTTTTGAATTATCTCCTGTTTTGTGGCGCAAAATGAGTATGCGCAATAATTTGTCGGCGGGCCGTGTGCAATCGGTATCTGTGCGGCTGATAGTAGAGCGGGAAAGGGAGATTACCCGGTTTAAGGTAAACAGCAGTTTTAAAGTAGAAGCCTTTTTCAGCGCTGATGACCTCAACAAAAAGAAAGTAACCTTTAAAGCAGAAGGGCCAGACAGGTTAAGTGATGCAAAGGGCGCAGAAAATTACCTGACCAGGTGCATAGGCGCCAGCTATACTGTAAATGATGTACAGATAAAGCCCGCCAAAAAATCGCCGTCAGCGCCATTCACTACATCTACCCTGCAGCAGGAAGCCAGCCGAAAACTGGGCTACTCGGTATCAAAAACCATGCTGCTGGCACAGAAGCTGTATGAGAACGGGCATATCACGTATATGAGAACGGATTCCGTTAATCTGTCGGAAACGGCAATTGATGGCGCCAGGGTAGCCATTATAGCCCAGTATGGCGAAAAATACCATCAGCAGCGTGTATACAAAACAAAAAATGAATCGGCACAGGAAGCGCATGAAGCCATAAGGCCAACCGATATGATGGCCACATCGGCCGGAGACGCTGACTCGAGCAGGCTTTATGAACTGATATGGAAGCGCACGATGGCCTGCCAGATGGCAGACGCACAACTGGAGCGCACAATAGCTAAAATAAACGTATCGACCCAGCCCGACCAGCTTACAGCTACTGGTGAGGTAATGCGTTTTGACGGATTTCTTAAGGTATACAGCGAGGGGAATGATGAAGAGGATAGTGAAGATGAAAATGAAGGGATGCTGCCGCCGTTAGCTGCCGGGCAGAAACTGGATTTTCAGCGTATGGTAGCCACTGAACGCTTCAGCAGGCCTGCGCCAAGATATACGGAAGCATCGCTGGTGAAGAAACTGGAAGAGCTGGGCATAGGCCGCCCATCTACCTATGCACCTACCATAAGCACCATACAGGCAAGGGGCTATGTAGAGAAAAGGGATAAGGAAGGCGTGAAAAGAGATTTCCAGGTGGTGACCCTGCAGCATGACAAGGTAACAGCCGCTGTAAGCAGCGAGAATACCGGCGCCGAAAAAAATAAACTCTTCCCTACCGACCTGGGTATGGTGGTTAATGATTTTCTGAGGGAGCACTTTGAGAAAGTAATGGACTATGACTTTACCGCCAAGATAGAGGCACAGTTTGATGAGATAGCAGAAGGGCACCAGTTGTGGAATAAAATGATAGATGACTTCTACCTGCCATTTCATGAGAGTGTAGAACATACTATAGAGAATGCCGGCCGGGCCAAGGGTGAGCGCGAACTGGGCCTTGACCCGCAGAGCGGCAAGCCTGTTGTGGCCCGCCTTGGAAGGTTCGGGCCTATGGTGCAGATCGGAGCTGCAGAAGCGGAGGAAAAGCCGCGCTTTGCCAAGCTGCGCACCAACCAGAGTATTGAAACCATAACGCTGGAAGAAGCTTTGGAACTCTTCAGGCTGCCCCGAAACCTGGGCCAGTTTGAAGATGCAGATATTGTGGTAAATATAGGCCGCTTTGGCCCTTATGCACAGCATGCAGGCCAGTTTTACTCCCTGAAAAAAGAAATGGATCCGTATACTGTGGAAGTAGGTGAAGTGATACCACTGATAGAAGACAAACGGAAATCGAAACTGGAAAGTGAAATCAAGGTATTTGAAAAAGAGAAAATAAGGATACTGAAAGGGCCATACGGACCATATATAAAGCAGGGCCTGAAGAACTATAAAATACCTAAAGAGCAGGCGGAGCAACCAGCAGCATTGACTATTGCAGATGTAAAAGCAATAATAGAGGAGCAAAAAGCCAACCCGCCCAAGAAGGTAGCCAAAAAGAAAAGAGCATAAACCATTAGTAATATACTTACTTAACAATATCCCCACTCTGGGGATATTGTTTTTTGAGGCTTTTTCTGTTTTTCGTAACTTAGATACCGGAATCAATTTTGATCTGTTTTAACTGACTAATTAATAACCGGGTAGACTCAAACTATGCGATCGGATAAAGAAATATCGGCACTGCTAAGACTTATTGATGACCCGGACAGCGAGGTATATGATACTGTAGCCAGTAAGTTGCTGAACTACGGTAAGGAGATCATTCCTAACCTGGAACAACTATGGGAAGTAACTGAAGATGAGGATGTGCAGGAACGCATAGAACTGCTGATTCACCGCGTTCATTTTGAAGACCTTCAGGAAGACTTTGTGACCTGGAGCAATGCAGCTAATCCGGAATTACTGAGAGGGGCGATACTGCTGGCCCGGTTCCAGTTTCCCGACCTGAATGTACCTGCAATACTTACCCAGTTCGATCAGCTGCGCCGCAACATATGGCTGGAGCTTAATAACTACCTCTCGCCAATGGAGCAGGTAAATGTATTCAACAGTATACTCTATAATTTCTTTAAGCTCCAGGGCCACGAGCTTACTGAGCGGGAGCCCAAGTATTTTTTCATCAACCAGGTGCTGGAAAGCAAGCAGGGGAACAGCTATACCATTGGCATTCTTTACCTGGCGCTGTGCGAAATGCTGGATATACCCATTTTTGCAGTAGATGTGCCCCGGCAGTTCATTTTCGCTTTTATTGATGTAATACACAATATTTTCAGTCCGGAAGAAGAGGCCATTCAGCAGATCCAGTTTTATTTAGATCCACTTAATGGTGTGGTATATACCCAGAAGGATGTGGACTCCTACCTAAGCAAAATTAATGCTACTGAGCGCGAAACCTACTTCGCACCATTGCTCAATAAGCGCATCATGTATAAAATGATGGAGGAGCTATCGCTGTGCTACCGGTACCGGAAAGAAGACCAGAAGGCAGAGGAGATACAGCAGCTGATGCGGCTGATAGGGGAGTGATTTAGAATCAAAATCAACAGTACCGAAGTCAGGAAATTAGTAAGCTATTACAATGCAGTAACTCATATTCTAGGTGCCAACCGCCAACCACTTCAAAATAGGAAACCAAAGTCAGCAGCTAACATCAAAAAAATCAGGAATATACAATCCTTTCCAGAACCAAGGATTTGATATGAAGCGCCAACTGGTAATAGTCTTTTGCCTCATCTGGTTCAGGCATCAGGCTGTTATCAGGATATCGTCCTGTCACTGCATACGCATTAATATTCATAGGGTCAACTTTAGCAAATATCTCATCAATTTTTGAGCATTCCGAAAGCAAGAAGATAATATTATGGGTCAATTGAATTTCCTTACCATGATAACATATTAAAGCTTTTAGATATTTTTAACTGGCTTGTTGACAATGGAAACATGCATTGTCTAAAATCATGGGTTCTATCTCTAATAACCGTTCGGCACTGATCATATCATGCTCCGCTTTGAGCAACCACGCATTTATATATGCTATTTGATCAGTTGTCATAATGCCACCCCCTCTTTGATTATGGTACGTATAATATGCCCCGGCAATTCCTGTTTTTGCTGTATTTCCTCTTCGCTATTTAGCAACAAGTCAACAGGTATATTAACGGATTTTACAATTGCGCGATCCAATTGGCCGCTCCAGTAAATCTTTTCTTTTGGTGTAAAGGTCTGGGGAGTAATTATCATCAGATCGTAATCACTGAGCGGGCCATTGTCGCCTCTTGCACGCGAACCAAACAGCAAAACGCGTGCACCAGGCAAGCAGCCCTGTACCGTTGACCGGATCATATTATATATTGCTGTGCGCTCCACAGAACAAACTTACAAATTATTTGAGTTGAATCAATATGGTTTATATGCCAACATAAATTTCTACCTGACTTAATTATGTGACGTTTACCGGACAGCATATCAAACAATAATACTTTTCAAATGCCTTTATTCACTTAATGTCTATAATCATTAAGCTGTGTACATTTCATATCATGCCTGTTTCCTTAAACCAATCTCATTAAAAACAATAAGCCTCTGCATCAATCAACCTGGCAGCTATTCTTCTCCGGGCATCTTTGGTGTTGTAGTTATCGGCTTTGGTGAAGCGCTTGAGGCCCATCAGCATCATGCGCTGCTCATCGCCTTCGGCAAATGAGTTGATGGCGTTTTTGCCTGCATGGTTAATGCGGTCTGCGGCATTGTAGATAAAGGTGCGGGCAATATCTAGTGCTATGATTGCCTTGTCGTTGCCTGCCTGCTTCATTTTCATGGCCCTCAGCAACACGCTCTCCGCCTGAAAAGTGTCTATCACCATATCGGCAAGGTTCATGAGTATTTCCTGCTCGCTTTCCAGTTGCATCATCAGCTTCTGGGCTGCGCCACCGGCACACATCAGTATGGCTTTCTTAAAGTTGTCGACTACTTTCTGCTCTGCGGCAAATGGCGTATCATCTGTGCTGAAATCGGGTATGCTCATCAGTTCCTTCTGCACCGCAAATGCAGGGCCCATAATGTTGATGCGGTTTTTCATTGCCCGTTTCAGGTACATATCCATGGTCAGCAGGCGGTTTATTTCGTTGGTGCCTTCAAATATGCGGTTGATGCGGCTGTCGCGGTAGGCACGGCTGATGTTGTACTCATCGCTGTAGCCATTGCCGCCATGCACCTGCACGCCCTCATCTACTGCATAGTTGAGCGCCTCACTGCCCAGTACCTTGAGCATGGCACACTCAATGGCATATTCCTCGGCAGCGCCCAGCAGGGCATCGTGTTTGCCGGCATCCAGTAGTTCATGCTCCTTGCGGTCTATCCAGTCGGCAGTGCGGAACAGGGCAGATTCAGCGGCAAACAGCCTTATAGCTGTTTCGGCCAGCTTGTATTGTATAGCGCCAAAACTGGCGATAGGTACCTTAAACTGTTCCCGCGTTTTGGCATATTTTATGGTAGTCTTCAGTGCCAGCTTACCACCGCCTACAGTGGCGGCACACAATTTGAGCCTGCCGATATTGAGGATATTGAAGGCTATGATATGCCCTTTGCCTATCTCACCCAGCAGGTTATCTTTAGGTATCACACAGTTCTCAAAAAATAACTGGCGGGTACTTGAACCTTTAATGCCCATTTTATGTTCTTCTTCACCGAAGGTGAGGCCGGGTGTGCCCCGGTCAACAATAAATGCGCTGAACTGGGTGCCCCCTATCTTTGCAAATACAGTAAAGACATCGGCAAAGCCTGCATTGGTGATCCATATCTTCTGACCGTTGAGCGCATAGGTAGTGCCATCGGTGCTTAGCGTGGCTGTGGTTTTAGCCCCGAGCGCATCCGATCCGCTGCCGGGTTCGGTAAGGGCATATGCGCCCTTCATTTCGCCACTGGCCAGCTTGGGTATATACTTTTGTTTCTGTTCTTCGGTTCCAAAGTAAAGTATGGGCAGCGAGCCTATACCATTGTGGGCAGCCATAGCCACAGCAAAAGAGTGGCCGCCACCCAGGCATTCATTAATTAGTGTAGCTGTTACAAAATCTTTGCCCAGGCCTCCCAGAGATTCAGGGAAAGCCGCGCCAAGCAGGCCGAGCGCACCGGCTTTCTCTACCAGGCCAGGCATAATGTTGTCTTTCTGGAGATCAATATCAACCAGGTGGGGGAGGACTTCCTTTTCGAGGAATTCATTGCACATTTCAATGATCATGTGCTGCTCCTCATTAAAATCTTCGGGAGTAAATGTGTTTTCAGGAGTTGAAGGTTGGATCAGGAACCCACCGCCGGGAATCAAAGAATTAAGTGTCTGCGCTTCCATAATTAAGTTTGTATAAAGTTAAGGAATAAATGAAAATCGGAGGTGTTAATTTCACAAATCCTGATTGAAAAAACCGAACTTACAAACATAATTATATAACCATGATCAAATTATTGATTGCCTTGCTTTCATTGATAACTTTTGCCGGTTACGGCCAGGAGCATATTACACTGGATAACAACATAGATTGCGGCCTTGAAGGTACCGCGAGACCGGGATCGGTGGAATATGAGATTAATCCTTACAAAAACAGGTCGGATATGCCTGTATCGTTCGACAACAGTTATAACCTCAGCGTTCTTGCTACCAAAAAGGCAGCGAAAAACTTCCCGAAAAAAACTGCTGTGAAGATAACCGGGTATTGCATTAATGTGAAACAGGGAGGGCCTGAATCGTGCAATTGCAAGGCTAAGCAAGATAAAGACACCCATATTGAACTGGTTGTCAGCTCAGCAGCAACTGATAAAAAATTCCGGGTGGTAGTGGAGGTTACACCCAGGATGCGGAAACACGTTTTTAACGGGGCTACTACCGCTGAACTGAAGAAAATACTTATGAAACATACTATAACCGTGGAAGGCTGGCTGTTTTGCGACCTGGTACATAAACCAGTATCGTATGCCGACAGCCCTGATGGCGCTAAAGTTGAAAGAGCCAGCTGCTGGGAAGTGCACCCGGTAACGCATATAGCTGTAAATTGAGCAAGACGTATAAACTTGCAATTCCTACCGCTCAATCACCAGCTTTTTCACCACCTTGCCAAAACCTGTAGTGATCACTGCAGAATACACACCTGATGGCAGGATTTCGGGCAATGGTATAGTCTGCCCAGTGATTGTGGTTTTGATGACCACCTGTCCGTAAAGATTGAAAACAGTCAATACATCAGTTGGCTCAGCGCCATTGATCATCAAATAGTTTTTTGCAGGGTTAGGATAGATACTGATCTGGGGTAGCTGCAAAGACTGGACACCGGTGCGTGTGGGTATCACAATTGTTTTGCAGGCAGAGTCCACACAAATAAAATCGTTCTTCTGGTAGGAGGTTACATACAGACAGGCTGTGTAAGTGCCTGCAGCCGAGTAGGTGTGGATGGGATTTGTGAGGGTAGATGTATCGTTAACTCCTGAGCCGGGCTGTCCGAAATTCCAGAGATACCGAAGTGAGTCGCCATTGCCTGCTATAGATGTATTGGTAAAGATCACCTTGTACGTGTTGTGCACAATACTGTCTTTATAAGCAGGGGTGAATGTGCCACAGACTGGATTCGTGAACGCAATATCGCTCACCAAAATGGAACCCGTATCTGATTTATTGAACAGGAACTTAACCTTACGCACTTTGGCCAGGTTGATGCCAGTAAATTTACTCAGCGGAATTTTAACTGTATTGAGCATCAGCTTCGGCAAGTCGCCGGTTTGCGTACCCGGCTGATGAAATAAGGCATTTGTATAATTGGCAACAACCTGCCTTGAAGAATCGCCCACGGAATCAATAAGCTCCACGGTGAAGTTTAAATTGGGACCTGTAGTTTGCTGTTTGAAATTGACTGATACCCGGAAATTAATATCAGTGTATACCGAGATGTTTTGGTAAGCAGCAGGAATAGTATTCATGTAGTATTGCACGCTATCGTTCCATTGCATGCCCATCATCGAAACACCCAGGGTTCCTGCACCACCATTATGCGGCTTCATTGCCTTATAAGTAGTTATACCACAATCCGGTTCCATCAGGTAGTTACCGCAAACCTGTGAAGAAACCAGTCCGCTTTCGGTTACGATGCCTGCAATAGTATTAGTTGTCATTTTGTCGAGGCTGTCGGTGCGGTTCAGGTCGAGGCGGTTGTATTTACTTGCATGAAAAGAAACATACACCTGTCCGGTATCGAGCATAGAAGAAGCCGGCGGGGCGATACTATCGGTAAACAAAATGGGAACAAACTGGTTTTCGTGACCGATATAAACCCGGAAAAAAGCCGGAAGATAGGCATTGAGTGCAGCCTTTTGCACTGTGGTGTCAAAACGGCCGGTACCAGAAGCACCTGCGCCACACCAGGGGGCAGTATTGGAATAGCTGTATAACCAGTCATCAAAACCACCAGCAATATAAGAGCCTGGCGTCCAGACTGTGTTGAATAAATCATGATCTGCCCCCATCATCAGTATATGATGTTTTGGAGCAGCATCTGCAGTATCTGAGTAACGGGCATCATCGTAAAAATGGACACCCTGCAGGTCATTCACATCGCCATCGCAGTAGGGCGAAAGGTCACACAGCGGAATGCCATACAGCACATGCCTGAGAAAATCAACTGGTGCTAAAGTGAAAATAGCTTTAATGCCATAAGGCGACCCTAGCGAGGCATTATATTCTGCATTAAACACAACACCCTCACCACCCCGCGAATGGCCCATGGTGCCTATATTCTGCATGTTCAGTTTGCCCACAAACAGGCTATGAAATGGCCCAGATGTATCGGTAGTACTCCAACCTTTCCATAAGTCCAGATGGTGCTGAACCAACACTCCCCGTGCATTCATTCCGTAATCTGAAAGGCTACCATCTATGGCATTAATAGCATTTGCAGAAATAGAAATAACAATATAACCATGGCTGGCCAAAGTATTAGCCAGGTAGTCATAGCCTTCATAACTGGTGATAGGTGCCTGACCGGCAGGGCATGGCCAGTTGCTGTTATCTGAAAAAGTGGTGAGATTGTAACAGGTAGAATGACGGCCATGCAGAAATAATATTACCGGGAAAGGGCCGGAGCTTAAATCGGAAGGATAGTGTACTGAGCCTATCTCTTCCATTTTTTTCGGGAACATAGCAGCGGCTGGTGGCAAATAGGATGTATCGCCCAGGTTATATTCTGCCTTGATAACCGTATGAGTACCCGATAATCCCGGATCGGGCACCTGCGCAGTAGCAGGAAACACTGAAAGAAAAGTAAAGAGCATTACCAGAAAAAATCCAGGAAGAATTATTTTCATAAATCAGAAATTAGGTTGAATTGAAATTATTTACTCAAAATGTCTTTACTGAATTTGCCTAGTGACCAGGAGCCTGGGAAGTTATTTTTAGTAAATTCCTCAAGAGACTGCTCTGTTTCCTCAGCATATCCGTAGGTCAGGTAAATGCCTTTACCATTTTGCAGCGCATCAAAGTCGCTTTTGTCTACCATAAAAGTCAGGGAGCCCACAAGAGTTGTTTCATCATAAGATTGCCTGTTGCGGAAGAAAACCTTGTCGCCAATATGCAGCACATACCTGTTGTTGCCAAAAACAAAAGGCCTGGCTGAAGTAAGTGTAAATTCAACCGTATTGCCTTTTTCAATAACAGCCGCCAGGCTGGCGGATGCAGTCTTCTGGCCATAAACCGGCAACGTACAGGAACCAAGTAAGACACCAAAAATAATTAAAAACGTTATGCTCTTCATGACTTTAATTTTCAACTATTCAAATGTAATGAAATTAATTTTGTAGTAAGAGAAAAATTATCAATACATCCTTATGCGCCGGATGGATGCATTGATTTCAAAAAAAGCATTACAGTAAAAGAAGCCCCGGAAAGTGAAGGTTTTAATGACGGGATTGCAGTTGCCGTATTACCTCATTGGTAATTTCACTGATGTGGTCCAGGTGATTTAAAATACCATCTTTATCGGGATTCCTGGATTTAGTCTCTTCCAGAAATTTTATATCGTCTTCCACCGAACTGATATTCATACTCAGTAAGGATGGTTTTATCTGAGGTGTGAGTTTTGCAATCGTTTTCCAGTCGTTGTTCTCATAAGCCACTCTCATTTCTTCAACCATTTTGGGAATATTTTCAATAAAGGTATTCACCATTTTATCTACAAATGCTTCGTTTCCCCTGCTGATAGCGGTGATTTTTTCAAGGTCGTATAATTTTTTGCCGGCGGCTCCGGATTCTCCGTTTGCGGAAGAAGGCGGTATAAGGCGTTTTGTTTCCCGTCCAAGCCATTGAGCTACTACCTGCACAATTTTATTTTCTTCAAACGGTTTTGAAATAAAATCATTCATGCCGGCATTGAGGCATCGTTCTTCTTCCTTCCTGTAGGCATTGGCAGTAAGGGCTATGATAGGAATACCGCTGTCTATATTACTGCGGATGTATCGTGTGGCCTCAATGCCATCCTTTACGGGCATCTGCACATCCATGAGTACCAGGTCGTAAAGGTTACGCTTTATCATATCAATTGCCACGCTGCCATTATCAGCCTCATCAATTTCAGCACCATACTGCTTAAGAATGGTAGTAGCCAGCAGCCTGTTCATGTCATTATCTTCAACAAGCAACAGTCGCTTGCCCTTCAGCACCATTGCATCAATTGTATTAAATTGCTTTTCCGGCAAATCCTCACTGGTGCCTTTTGGAAAACGGATCGTGAAGGAAATAGTAGTGCCTTCATTTTTTGTGCTTTCCACATTAATGGACCCACCCATAAGATGAATCAGCTGTTTGCTGATACTCATTCCCAGGCCTGTTCCTCCGAATTTTCTGGTTATGCTTTCATCCTCCTGCGAAAATTTATCGAAGAGGTTGCTCATAAACTCCTTGCTCATGCCAATGCCAGTATCCGTAATATTAAAGGTTATCAACTGGCTTTCTGTATCTTCTGATAAAAGTTTACAGGTTACTTCTACCTTACCCCGGTCTGTAAATTTGAGCGAATTGCTCATGAAGTTCATTAATACCTGGTTTAACCGGTATGGATCACCGATAAGCACAGGAGCGATGCCTTTGGCCGAAGCACAACTCAGCAACAGTCCTTTTTCTTCGGCTTTGTGGTTGAGTATCTGCATGGCATTCCTGATGGAGGCATCAAGATCGAACCCGATATGTTCCAGTGCCAGTTTTCCGGCTTCTATCTTAGAAAAATCGAGCAGGTCGTTGATAATTACCAGCAGATTATTGGCAGCATTGTTTATAATGTTCAGATAAAATTTCTGCTGGGTACCCAGGTGGGTTTTATTGAGCAGACTTCCGATACCCAGAATCGCGTTCATGGGCGTCCGTATCTCATGGCTTATATTGGCGAGGAAAATTTCCTTGGCCTGGGCCGATAATTCTGCATCCGATTTTGCTTTTCTTAGTTCATGCTCCAGCGTTTTCTGCATGGTGATATCGAGGTAGATACCTATGGATCCGAAAAATTTGCCCTTATCATCAAAAGACGGCGCGCCGCTAATGAGCCACCATTTAACTTCCCCTTTTTTATTACTGGTTTTTAATTCATAAGCGTCTGATTTACCTTCTTCCCGTCTCTTCATTACGTCCTGATTGCTCACCGTAAGGTCATCTTTCCAGAAGAGTTCAGCAGCATTACCCCCGGTTAATTCGTGTGCATCATAACCGCTCATTTCGCAGAAGCTGTGATTGGCATAAATGATGCGCTGGTATTTATCTGTTTCCATCAATCCCAGGTTCATATTGGCTATGATGCCCCGGTATTTTTCTTCACTCTTTTTCAATGCTTTTTCGGCATCAAAGCGGGCGGTAATATCCTGCGAAAAACCTATTACATAAGGCTGTTCAGAATCATTTGAAACAAGGTAGTTGTGGTAGAGCAGGTAAATTTTCTTACCCTGTTTATTCAGCGCCACCATTATACCCTCTGCTTTTCCCTGCTCTTTTATTACATTCAGATAGCCTGTTAAGAATTCAGCCTGTTTTTCAAGGGGTATGAGCCTCTGCAATGAATACCCCAGCAACTCCTCCCTGCTGTATTCAAATGTATCCACAGAAGCTTTGTTGATCTCCAGCAATATACCGTTAAGATCGTGGGTGCATATCAATGCAAGGCTGTTGTCGAATATGCCTTTGTATCGGGCCTCACTGAGCCTTATCTGCTCTTCTATTCTTTTACGTTCGGTAATATCTATACCATAACCTATAACTATTTCCAGTTTGCCTTCTTCATTGAAAACCGGAAACATTTTCCGCAGATTAATAATAGCTCTGCCGTCCGGCCCAGTACTATTTTCTTCCCATTCTACCTGCTGTCTTGAGGAAACAGCATCCTGAAATCGTTGCCTTCTCACATCGGCAACTGATGCAGGCCTGTTTTTAAAGGTGCAATATTCAAAATCATTTTTACCAATTATCCATTCCCTGAGCTGAACATTACCAATTGCCAGCGGATTAACAAACAGGTATCTGTGCTGGTCGTCGAATACAGCAATATCGGCAGGTATCCGGTTCAGTATATTTTCGTAAAATTGTTTCTGATCCTGTATTTTTTTATCTGCTTCGCGCTGCCTGATGATCTGCTTTTTAAGGTAGCTGGCAATATTCAGAATTTCATGCTCATCATCGCTTTCCATCAGGGTTGTTTCACCTATCTCAGATACGGCTTCCTTAAGTTTATTGATAAGAGTACCTTTCAGGTCTATTTCTTCTTTCAGCTTATTATTCAGTTCCCTGTATTCTTCTTCGGTAATTTTGAACGCATGCTCTGATAATTCAATGTCTTTTTCGTAAGCATTATAAGAGTCATTAACTGAGTTGATAAATTGCTGCACGGCATCCTGCTCATACAGTTCGCCGGGAAAATACTTTCTGAGTTGTTTTTCTAATAACTTATTCAGTTTCATAAAAAGAGGTTATAGTAAGGGTCTGGTTATGGAGCTGGCAATGATTTCCTTTTACCAAAGGAGAAATCTCGCCATAGGAGTAAAACCCTGTCAGTAATGTTTTGTGTTTGAAAATTTCATCAACAGCTTCCACTTCTTCGTCTGTTCTCGACTGCAGGATCAGTTTGCGGCCTACACAGCTTATGAGCAGCGCTATCCTGGGTTGTAATGAATCGCCTTCCAGCGACTGCAGGGCCGCGGCAGAAGCAGCACTGGTAATTTTATCGAAATTGGCCTTCATAAACCGTACCTGGGCGCCCTGCGGTATGTCGCCGGCAAAGGTCATACTGCCTTCTGCCTCATTTATAGATAAGATGGTACGTACTACCTGTTCGCCGGTATCGGGCAATACCACTGCCAGCGGGAAGAGAAGGGCAGAACCGGGTAAGGATTCTGCTTCATTGCCAAGATATTTTTTGTATAATTCAAGCGCATTCTTGTTGTCTATTTCATAGAGTACGTTGCTTAAAGAACGGGTAACTGTTTTCTCGAGGCCAAACATTTCCCATCCGCCCTGAGATCCGTGGTTAATGTGGATATTGGCTCCATAAAACCCGATACCCACTATCAGCCCGGATACCGGGGCGTTGTTTAAACCTACCAGGGTAGAATGAAAATTACTTCCGTCGCCGGCCAGGCCTCCTGTAATGAGCAGGGAATTACCGGCTGCATTATTCAGACCCCTTACCAGCTCGCTGCCGTTGACCTTACCTCCATCTGATAAAACGAGCAGATAAGTGAGGCCATCTGGGTTGAATTTACCGATCAGGCCCGCGCCAGCATCATAGCTGTTGGCAAAATCTTCAATTTTCACAGAACCGGTTTCTATTCTGGTATTGGCAAATTGAATAGCAGCCATTGAAACCGTATTATCTGAAACTTCAGTGTTATAGATTTCGCCTGATGTGGAACACATAGCAATGGCAGCGCCGGGAAATTTTTGCCGGGCTATATCAAATACAGTGGCATCCTGAAGCAGGTTTTTAGCACCGAAACAAAGTAATAACTGAGCTTCGTTTTCATTAATGTTATCGCTATCGGAGTGCCTTGTAAGTCCGGATCCTTTATACTGATAAAGCGCTGCTTTCATAAAATTTCATTTAGTAATGATTGACCAATTAAGTAAGTGTAAAAATAAGTTCTTTCGGGATTAAATGATGCGTTTAGCGCCATGCTTCAAATTTAATCAGAATTTATTTTTCAGATTTAAATACCAGAGACTTAAACAGTAATCTAAATGAATCCAGTTCCCGATAGTATTGGGTTACTGCATTATTGCATTTATTGCAGGAATAAAAAGGCTTAAATGATAAAACCAATAAAAAAAAAGTTGTTACAATCACCCCGTGGTTATTCAAAATACAGATTGAATTCAAACTGCCAGCCAAATTATCATGTTAAATCAGGCCGTATTTAAGACATACCATTTTTTTTAACAAAAATATCCAAAGCAAAACGGACTTTATAGGTAATTTTAGCACGATTATGCCTTCCATACGTTTTTTGTGTATTCTTTTATTTGTTTGCAGATGCAGCTTCGTTACCGGACAAACGATAAAGGGTGAAGTGCGTGATATGGACGACAAAAATATTGTGACAGGTGTAAGTATAGAAAATATATATACTTCAGAGCGCATTACTACCGATGAAAAAGGTGCATTCAGTATTGCGGCTACCAGCGGGCAATTGCTTGAATTCAGGAAAGCGGGATTTAAACTGGTCAGGGTAAGGATACCTAACGGGTTCATACCTTCCTACTTTATGATACTTATTTCGAAGGGCCTGCAGGAAATTAAAGATATGGATGTGGCCAGGAGTACCCGTTATGATTTTAAAAGCGACAGCATCCGGTATCATGACATATATGCACATGAGCTTGATTTCCCGAAACTATCCGGTATCGATATGATTGCATCACCATTTTCGGCCTTGAGTAGTAAGAACAGGGAAATATGGCGTTTCCAGGATGAATATGATGCCTATGAGAAAGAGAAATATGTAGACAGAACCTTCACCGAGTCGCTGGTAACAAAATTTACCGGGCTTAAAGGCGATAGCCTGCACTACTATATGAGACGATACAGACCAACATACGATCAGATCAGGAATATGAACGATTATACCTTCTATAATTTCATTAAAACCACGGTGCACCAATACAGGAATGTAAATACACCAAGGGGCGCTCAATAAAATAGTGGCAGGTAGAATGCCGGAACCCGGATTATGATTTTTAATAAAACCGGGTATTTACGCTAGTAATATTGTTGCAATAAATATTTTGGTGCAATTCAAAATATTAATGACTAAAACATAGTTTTGCAAGACCTTGAAAAAACCGGGAGATTGACTATAATTCTTAATTAAAAATAATAATAAACGTAATGAAAGCCACGTTAAAAACTAATAAAGGGGATATTACAATAGATTTTTTCAACGACCGCACACCCGCCACTGTGGAAAATTTTATAAAACTCGCCAAATCCGGATTTTATGACGGAGTGAAATTTCACCGGGTTATTCCCAATTTTATGATTCAGGGCGGAGACCCGCTGACGAAGGAAGATGCAAAAATGGCCTACTGGGGCACCGGTGGCCCGGGTTATAAATTCAATGATGAGATCACAGCCGCCAACAGCAATGCTGCCGGAACGATCTCTATGGCTAATGCCGGCAGGAATACCAACGGAAGCCAGTTCTTTATCAATCTGAGCGACAATCACTTCCTCAATGATAAACATACTGTATTTGGCCAGGTAACCGGAGGAATAGATGTAGTAAAGGCGATTGGTGTAACACCAACCGGCCATTCAGACAGGCCAATTGAAGCAGTAGTCATCAACAGTATTGTGGTTGAGGAAAACTGATGATTTGATAATCAGGTTTTAATTCTCCATGGATCTTATTTCATTAAGATCTATGGAGAATTATTTACAATATTGATTCATAAAACGCAGTGCATCGGGATTACCGGAATCAGCCGCTTTTTTAAGGTCAGCGCAGCCATTCTGATTGGTGGCAATTTTTGCCAGGCCCCGGTTAATATATGCATCCATCAGGGCAGGATTTATTTTAATAGCTTCGTTAAGATCACTTATAGATCCGGTATAATCTTTAATATAGCTTTTAGAAAGACCCCTTTTGAGCCATGTCTGTGCGTTATGCGGGTTTAACTTTATCGCGCTGGAATAGTCGGCAATTGCGTTTTTGTGATCGAGCATATTGGTATATGTGGCTGCCCTGGCTACATAAGCATCAGGGTAGACCGGTTTTAGCAGCAGTGCCTTATTGAAGTCTTTCAGCGCTCCCGCAAAATCTTTCAGGCTGTTTTTTGCAACCCCTCTCTGCTCATATGCTTCGGTGAATTTGCTGTTTAATTCTATGGCTTTATCCAGATCGCTTATGGCGTTCTTATAATCTTTAAGCAAAGACCTGTTTACGCCCCTGTTATACCAGGTATTGGCTGAGGCTGGATTAATTTTAATACCTTTGGTGAAATAATTTATGGCTTCCTGTTCCTTCCTGAGATCGGCATAATCGAGCCCGGCTGCAAATAAAGCTTCGAAATAATCGGGCTTGATTTGCAACGCCTTTTTATAATCTTCGATAGCGCTTTTGTATTGCGCCTTGTTACTTTTCAGAACGCCCCTGCTATAATAAGCAACGGCGTTTTCAGGATCTGATTCTATTGCTTTTGTATAAGTATCGATATCAGCTTTATTCTGGCCGTATATATAAGCAAACTGAATCAGACACAAAATGATCAATGAAACACTTTTCATACTATAAAAATCAAATTTTTTTATAAAAAAGGAAAAAAAATCTTTAAACAGGATGACAATTTAGAAATTCAAGCAATAGTTTTTTAGACCAAACAGGAATCACAATTACCCTAATAAATATATGGCTATAGTGGCAAAAATTAAATAATAATTAATGATCATTTATCGGATATTACTGTGTATCCAGTTGTAGTATCTGAATAATGAAAGTATTGTGGATTAAGCTGATCATACGAAAACATATTCCAGTTAACAACTAATGATTTCTTTACTCTTCGTGCCCATTCGCGGTATTCAGGATGATCGTCAATTATGATAGATGCGGATTTATTTTGTTCAAGTGTCGACATAATCCAGAATTCATAAGGAGTACCCCATATCATCGGTATATTTTCTGCATGTGCCTTTTTAGTGGAAATAATGATCTTTTGATCAGCATAAATATTTAAAAACCTCCGGTTCCAGTCAAGGTGGTTAGTGTACCCGGTATGGCAGCAGTATATTCTTATTCCGCTGGTTACAACAATCAGGATGAGGATTGAAAGTGCCATTTTTTTCTTTTCCAAAAAAGGTAATACATCGAAAACAAATGGCATGGCAAGAAAAATACCAACTGGCAGGTACAGATTTTCACGGTAGTATTCGGTAGTAACCGCATTAGGGTATGAAATATTGATCAGGAACAAGTACCCTGTAAGAGTAAATAAAAACAGCAACAATTGTTTCCATTCTTTAGTATGCCAATATAGTGCAACAATTAAGATTGTGGTAACTGGTATCCAGTAATATTCGGTAGAGCAGTTTTTGATAAAAAACCTGTTTGAATATAATGTAAAGTAGTCGGGGAATTGCGTTATGAAATTCCTGAGGCCACCCATCGAATGCGTTTCGTAAACCGAACGGAAGAAGATACTTTTAAGGATGACGGAGGCCAGGTAAAAGATTGAAATAATGTAAATCTCTTTTTTCCCAATTATTGTTTTATTATCCCTCAGCCACAAAAATGCCAGTATATAACCCATTGGGAAAACCAGAAGCAGATGAAAGAACGGGAGCGTAGCCGTAAACAGTCCTAAAGTAAACCAGGGCATATGCTTTTTTTCTTGTGCCTGCACCTTTGCAATATATGCGAGCATGAGGATCATAAATGAAATTCCCTGGAGTAATTCTGAGCCTTCGTAATAAAAAGTATGTGTAACAAAAAGCGTATGAAACAGCAGTAGAACAAGTGCAAAGCGGTATTGTTTCAATAAACCGCAAATAAGGTAAATTGCAAAATTGAAAATGACGAAACCGGCGGAATAGCTGATAAGTATGACTGGGAGTGGTGCACCCGCTTTGCAAAGCAGAACTGCGAAGAACTGAGTGAAAATCACACCGAAACGGAAATGAAGGATAGCAAATGAACCATCTTTAAGCATATAAAAAAGACCGTAGGCCATGTCATTCAGCATGGTCCTTTCCTTGTAAAAAACCAGGGAAAGAATAAACATGATAAAATAAGCGGCAAACCCGGTCAGGTATAATCTCTTGAGCATAATAATTCAGGGGTAAATATAAAATTTCTTTTTGGTGGTATGCCTTCTAACGGTAAATACAAGATTTTATGATAGAAAGTAACCTGCCTCTAAAAATATTCTACATCAACACCCTGAGTTTTTATACTAAACCCCGAAAGCGATCTGGATGCCGCCCCATACATGGAAATCTTCGCCCTTAAACTCAGAGCTGAGCAGCGACTGAAAATATTCGAGACAGATGCGCTTATAAATAACTACAAAACCAAAACGGTTCTGGAAAGTAACCCGGTTGATAGCTGAGGAGGGCAGGGTATAGGGGCTTGTGTGATTGAACATACCGCCCTGTAGGGTAGCGTCATATCCTACCACACCCACTTCGGGATGCTCATAGGCATAGATCCTGAAGCTGTTTTTTCCTGCTACGACAGGTGAAAAGGGGGAATCGAAGTAGCCCATCATCAAAGTAAGTCCCGCACCTGCTTTATCAGACAGGGTGCCTGCCCGTGCCATGCAATCAGCATCAAGCGAAAAAAAGTGATTTATGCTAACCAATTGCTTTTCATAGTCTGCCTGGTAGTTGAGGATGGCATCATTATGAATCTGGTTTGGCCAGCCATGCGGAGTAATATCGTGCAGCCAGCGGTGAATACCTGTTTGCATCTCCATGCCACCGGCTGCCTGGCCTATTACTCCTGTAGAAACCGAAGAAGAAAACCGCTGTTTCTTTTCGGTATCTGTGGCAATAAGAAATGTTTTCAGGAACAGGCAGGCTGCAAAAGGCCTGTCGCCGTAAAGAATTTGCGGTTTACTGAAGTTGCGCGGTGTATAGCCATCATGTTCTGCCCCTATGCCAAAACGTATATTGCTGAAATGGGGATGCAGCAACAATTTACTCAATGGAAATCTTTTTGCGAACGGAGCCACTACTTCGAGGTGCAGGCCCTGGGTATAATATATATCAGTACTGGAGAAAAAATCATTTTCATAGTTGATGCGCATATAACTGCCGGTATTGATGTTTTTATACGAAAGCGTATTATCAATAGCCTGGGCCATAGATAGAACAGGCAACATCAGAAATATCGGAATAATGGAAAAGCGGAACGGCATATTGTTTATGGTATAAACGATAGAAAGAAGCAGAAAGATTTATGCAACAAATTTCCAGAAAGGGTTCCAGCTAAACAACAGACTTAAAACCTGAATAACCGGCACAACGGTTCTGGCTTTTTTGCATAAGTAAGATTGAGTATTAGAAGGTAGCGCTCTATTAGAATCTAATTGATTTTATGTCTTCTTCCGGCAGACCTGTTAATTTTACAATTTCAGTTATCTGCATTCCCATATGCATGGCATTAATTGCCATTTCTCTGATGCCCTCCAATTTGCCAGCCAGAAAATTAGTGCTCATTCCGCTTGCATAATCCCTCCATACTGCCTCATCTCTTTCATATTCCAGCATATCTTCTTTACTTAATTTGAGTATCTCCAAACTATCCTTTGCAGCCTGCAGACCCTTGGCTTTTGTTCCCTTTTTTACTTCTTCATTTTTTAAAAAATTAATCCATTCATCAAGTGTGTTTTTTGCAACATTGTCGAAATTGTTCACTTTGATGATGTAAAACTCAGTGTAGATCTGCTCAATATGCTCTGTATTGAAAATTATTTGTTCCTGGGTTGAGAGGCCAAGAACATCGTTCTTATAAATACCTATATACCTTGTTGTGCCATGATAAATATAGTCAGCGCCATGACCAAGATCAAAATAAACGATATTTACAGATATTATTTTTTTATACTCCTGTATTCCATTCCCTGACCCATATTATCGACTATGAGTTTTGAAACGCCATATAATATGCGCATCAGATAATCATGAGAATAATTGCTTTGAACTTCAATGATAACCAATTCTCCCTTGGTATTTTTTACGAGCAGGCCAACCCTGTTCATCTTATTGTCGGCGTTCTGTTTATTGCTTTCGCTTTCAAGGAGGCTGCCGATAATGATATCTTCGCCAAGCAATTCACTCAGAAAACCTTCCAATATGTCAAAATTGGCCTTATTGCGCAGCAATCTCTTAATTGCCCAGTCGAATCGTATAGTGTTACTCATTCCTGAATAAGGGCATAATCCGAAATGCAAATATAATGAAATAAAAGAGTACCAAAATTTACCAACTCGCTAACCCGAATTGCATCCTCGTAAAATACGAAAGGCAATAATAATTTATTTTTTAGGCTATTCTGGCATTCTTAAATGTAATCCTACTCCACGGTTATCTTCATTACATACCTGCCATTGGCAGAAATGGCTGTTAAGAAATATATGCCCGGAGGTGTATCCAGTTTAATATTGATCTGTTTATTGGATGTAGTGGTTAACTCCATCACTTTTTCGCCGGTAATATTGTTGATGACAATCTGAATCTCTTCTGTTGTACCAGATGAATAGTTGAAAGTAAAGGTACCCTTGTTAGGATTGGGGAATAACGTAATGTCATTGGTTGTACCTATATTTTTTACACCTGAAGCATAAGTAGAGATAAATACATGCCCTGTATTTGAAGTGCCGCACTCAGCATTGCTGGTTACAAAGCAGGATATTGAATCGCCGTTATAGAATGTGTTGCTGTAATAAACGGAAGATGTAGCGCCATAAATATCGCTGCCATTGAGGTTCCACTGATAGGTAGGAGATGAGCCTCCACCGGTAACGTTTGCAGTCAGTGTATCATAAGTACCAACTCCGATATGAGTTCCCGGATTTGAGGTAATAGTTACTGTTGGCACAACGGTGGGGGCAATAGAAATAGTATCGAAACCGGTCATGCCACTTTCGCAACCCGATAGGGTGCTGACAGCCCTAATGGTGTATTTTCCTGCAGTGAACATCCCGAAATCAACAGGCCCGCCTGTACCGGCCACTGTAACGCCCGTAGATATACTATCCTTGTACAACAGGTAGTTCGTCCATATCTGGCTGTTTGCCATGTTGATATCTGCACCGGTGCTGCCTGCGCAATAATTTCCGCTTCCGGTAATACTATAAACAGAGGGTAGTGGATTTACTGAAATTATTTGTATTGTTTTTGCAGTGCCGCAAATGTTGGATACTGAATAGCCGATAGTATCCAGGCCTGTAGCAATACCTGACACAGTGCCGCCGGCAACCGTAGCATTGCTGTTGCTGCTGCTCCATATTCCACCAGAAGTTGTATCCGTAATTATAACAGACGAACCAATACATACATTGGCGCTGCCTGCAATAACGCCAGCATAGGGCAGGGGATTGATGGTAATAGTTTTGGTGGCCGACAAACTGCCGCAGGGTGTAAGAGAGGTATAGCTGATGATAGCTGTTCCGGCGGAAATGCCGGTTGTAGTACCTCCCGAAACGCTGACATAGCTGGTACTTGACCAAGTGCCACCGGGAGCTGCATCTGATAAAGTAATACTTGATGCAATACAAACTGACGAAGCACCGGTAATCGGGGCAACAGCAGGAAGCGGATTTATTGTTATTATTTTTGAGGTTGCTGCCGTTCCGCAGATATTGGTCACAGAATAGAATACTGTATCCGTACCGGCAGACGCCCCGGTTAAGACTCCTGCAGATCCGGTTAAATGTGTGTTTGCTTCAGTCCACACCCCTCCGGTATCTGCTGCAGCTATTGTTATCGATGCACCCTGACAAACAGTTGAAGGGCCAGATAAACTGCCGGAAACCGGCAAAGGATTAACAGTAACCGATTGCAGGGCAATTGCAGTAGCGCAAAGGGTAGATACGGAGTAAGAGATTGTAGCAACACCAGCCGCAATACCGGTTACAACACCGGTGCCGCTAACTGTGGTTATTCCCGGCAAACTGCTGCTGTACAGGCCACCGGTTACAGAATCGGATAAGGCAATAACTGATCCCTGGCAAACCATACCCGGGCCGGTAAGCGGACCGGTAGCCGGTGAAAGGTCAACAGTTACTGTTTTTGTTGAGGTGCAACCTAAGGCATTAGTTAAAACGATGCTGGCAACTCCCGATGAAACACCGCTGACAATACCCGATAAAGGATCGGCAGTGGCAATGGCAGGAGATAGTGAATTCCATGTACCTGCAACCAGGGACGATAAATCAATAACATCTCCTACGCATACTACCGAAGAACCACTGATTGGTCCGGGAGTAGCATTTATAGTAACCAACCGGGCAACATTGCAACCGGCCCCCATAGTAGCATTTATGATGGCAACGCCTGAGGAAACCCCGGTCAGATAACCTGTTGCAGCACCTATAGTGGCTATGGACGGGTTACTGCTGGTCCAGGTGCAGGTGGGGAACCAGCTTAAAGTATCACTGGCACCCGGGCAAATAGCATTAGCTCCCGAAACAGCAGTTAGCGGCAGCACATCTGTTACTGAAGTTGTGGAAAGGCAGCCATCGGGCATTGTGTAAGTTACATTGACTGTACCTGATGAAGTAGCTGAAAGCATGCCGGTAGAAGCGCCGATTGTTGCTACAGAAGGATTACTGGTTGTCCAGGAACCACCGGAAGTAGCGTCTGAATAAAGGGTTGTGCCACCACCGGGGCAATGAAAATAACTTAAGCCGGTAATGGGAGATGGGTTGGCATTTACTGTAATGGGTAATGTTACCTGGCAGTTAGTGTACTGATCGGTAAAAGTAATAACAACCATGCCTGCCGAGATACCCATAATATATCCTGTGCCTGGCAAAAGATTTTCAGTCACAAATGCGGTACTGCTGTCAATGGTGGAAAATAAACCAGCTTCATAAGGCCCTGTACTGTATGTAATGTACGGGCTGTAATCAACCCAGACTGAGTAATCTATGGAAGTACCGTACCTGTATGTTGCGGTAGTTGAGTTAAGAATAATAGTATCACCTGTACAAACATTAGTAGGGCCTGTTACAGGCGTTGGCAATGAATTTACCGCAAAAGTCTCATTACAGGTATATCCGCCAACCGAATAGGAAATTATGGCCACGCCACCTGATACTGCTGTAACCAGACCGGTGGAAGATACAGATGCTATTGATGGTGTGCTGCTGCTCCAGGTACCTCCCGAAACTGAATCACCCAGTAATGTTGTATTTCCTGCACACAAAACATTGTTTCCGGAAACGGGTAATATTCCGGGTATGGCAGTAACAGTAATGTAAAGTGTATCTGTTGGGCAGCCGGTAAAATAATCTATCAGCGCAACCGGTGTTGTTCCGGAAGCAACCCCTATGATTTTTGCACTTACCGGATCAAAAACAGCATAGGAAGTGTCGGTTCCTATTGATGAGTATGGGCCGATACCAAAAAAAGAAATACTGTCACCTACACCCACGTTGTTACAACCAATAAGCGGATTGGGTAAGGGAGAAACTGATATATATTCTCTGATATAACATCCGGTTGATGTCAGTGTATATGATATAGTTGCGGAACCGGCTGAAATTCCTGAAACAATACCGCTACCGGCACCTACAGAGGCTACAGACGGATTACTGCTGCTCCACGTGCCTCCCGAAGTTGCATCTGTAAAAGGAGCAGTAAAGCCGCCGCAAACAGTATAAGGGCCAACTATTGGATCTGGTAATGGATGTATCAGAATGGGTTTAATAGTAATAACTCCTGAGACGTTATAAATGATTGTATCCAGTCCAGGGCTGTATGCAGTTACAACACCACTATAATAGTCAATATTTGCTCTGTAAGGATTAGTCATACTCCAGGTGCCGCCTGGTGTGGCATCGGTATAAGTAGTAGGGGCGCCGACACAAATATTGTTAATTCCGGTTATTTGTGCAGAAGTCTGCAAAGACAATCCGGAAGTGATAAGTAAAAAGGCCACAAGGCAAAATTGCCTGAGGTAATTGTAAAAGGAATTCATAAACCTAAATTTGATACCAAAGTAAAGAATTATTACCGTATGCAGGTAATATTAGTTTTAAATTTATCATTTAAACACTTACAGGCTCTGTATACACCTTAATTTCATTATAAAGCGTGTCTCTTTCCACCGGTATCCTGCCTACAGACAGAATCATATCGCAAAGCTGTTCTGTGGTGAGCGAAGGTGTTTGTTCTTCTGCCCCTGCCATTGAGTAAATTTTTGTGGTGTCATCTATAGTGCCATCCAGGTCATTTACGCCGAAGGAGAGCGTCAATTGCGCGGTCTGTCTTCCCAGCATAGGCCAGTAGGCTTTCAGGTTCCTGAAGTTATCCATGAATATCCGCGATATGGCATACAGGCGCAGATCTTCAATTATGGTTGATTCTGCAATATGCGACATATCATTATCGCCATTCCGGAATTTTAGTGGTATGAAGCAGTTGAATCCGCCTGTTTTATCCTGCAGGGCGCGCAGCCTGCTCATATGATCTATGCGGTGGGCATAGTTTTCAATATGGCCATAGAGCATAGTGGCATTGGTGTGCATGCCAAGATTATGGGCTGTTTCGTGTATGTGCAGCCAGCCATCGGCATCTACTTTATCTGCGCATATTTCATTCCGTACATCCGGATGAAATATCTCTGCGCCGCCGCCTGGTAAAGATTGCAGGCCTGCATCCCTGAGTTTTTTCATGCCGTCTTCAATGCTCAGCTTAGCCTTACGTATCATATAGTCCAGCTCCACTGCAGTAAAACCTTTTATATGGAGGTCGGGCCGGAGGGCGCGTATCTTGCTCAGCAGTTCGCAGAAAAACTCCAGATTCATTTTAGGGTGAACGCCACCTACAATATGCACCTCTGTTACAGGTTGCCCGTCATATTTGCGCACTATGTCCAGCATCTGTTCCATGCCCAGTTCCCAGCCATCATCCCGGTGCTTATAGAGGCGCGAGTAGGAACAGAAATTGCAGGTAAAGACACATACATTGGTAGGCTCAATATGAAAATTACGGTTGAAATATACTTTGCCACCATGCAGCCGCTCTGCCACCAGATTGGCCAGTGCCCCCACAAATCCCAGCTCGCCTTTTGCGAAAAGCAAAACGCCTTCCTCATCGGTAAGGCGTTCATTGCTTTGCACTTTTTGAGCTATTGCCAGCAGGTCTTTATCTAAATCAGAATTCTTAAGTACTTCAGAAAGGTTGAATGGTTTCAATGTCATTGTAACAGTATTTTCCGTGTAATGCTTCCGGATACAAAGTTACACTTAACCAGGTAAATACCCTTACTCATTCCCGATAAGTCTATAGAATAATAATCTGAGGCGCTGTTCCGGGTATCTTTATTCATCACTTCCTGACCCAGTATATTAACAATACTTATGCTGTTCAATACGCCTTCATTGCTGTCGAAACTGATGTTTACCAGTCCATTAGATGGATTGGGCGATATATTCAGACTCTTATCTAAATCCACCTGAGGCACGCTGGTCCGGGATGAATAAAGCAGCAGCCCGGGGTTCTGGGTCAGGGAGTAGCTTTCACCACCTGAAGCTACCATGGCATCCATAATAAGAGCCTGTCCTTTAGTGAACATATGCATACCTATATCATCGGTATAGTTCATGTAATCAAGACACGGAACTCCCAATAGTGTAAGCTGTGTGTCTATAGTGCCGTCATACCTGCAGGTATCATAATAGGTGCCGCCGCTAATGGTATAAGGAGTATTGTCAAATTTAGCGCCGCTTTCCGGTGGTGTATCCTGTATCCCATCATCCTTGCCACCATCCCATGGGCATAGTCCGCCATCATCTCCCCAGGTATGCCAGATCTCAAAAAGGTGGCCCAGCTCATGGGTAAGCGTTCTCCCCTGATCGTAATAATCTCCTGTAGTAGCTCCCGGAATATAATAATCAGAAGCCGATGCCCTCTTACCAAGGGTGGCATAATTGATACATATACCTATTTCGTTTGTAGGATAGCCACCGCTGGCAGTAAATGACCGGGCCACTGTAAGACCGAGCAGTCCGGAAACATCAACAGGATTAATACACCATACATTGATGTATTTGGTAACATCCCAGGCGTCAAAGCCGCCGGTACTGCTGTGTTTTGCATTACTGTAACTGTTTGATGCGCTTGAAAAGCCACCGGGAGCATCGGGTATAATGCTGATTTCATATCCCGGAGTGCCGGTACCATATGGATTGGTGTGCGCCAGGCCAAATTGTATGCCAACATTAGCATATAAGTGTTTCCAGCCAGTTGGTATCATTACTGAGTCGGCATTCTGAGCATTATAATCACGGTTCAGAACTGCTATCTGGGAATCAACGCGCTGGGCGATACCTGCGGTTCCTCCTAACTGAATATATTGGCTGTAGGTAACCAGAACGTGAAAAATAATCGGGATGGTGGGTACCGATGTTGTTTTCCCTGCCAGCCGCTCTGCTTCTTTCCGGCTTTGATAGGCATCAGCTATGCCCTGTAATGAATTGCGCTGGTCTTCAATGCGTTGCGCCCAAACCGGGTTTCCGGCAATCAGAGCCGCCTTCATTATTTCCATGCCACACTTATTCGGATTGTGAGCGTTCTGAGAGAATAATGAAAGCGGGGACAGCCATAAAATGCAAGTCATTAAAAATAAAATCTTTTTCATTGCTACTGTTCTTTGTGGTTTTATAATTCAAAATTAGGATAATTGGTTGAATCCGGTCGGATCAGTTTATTAATAATAATATTTTTTTTATTAGACAGATATTACCGAAGCAGGTTTAACAGGTTGTGCTATTCAGTACCTGGCTTAATTTCTGGAAGGGCGGTAAATCCGGTCCGCATTTAATGTGAATTTTTGCACCCTTTTTTAATTTATTTATGAAAATTAAGTAACTTACATTGTTGCATTCAGTTATTATTTTAAACTAATCCGGTTTCTGTTGATCATACCTTATAAAGCTATAAAAATGAAACAGTTAGTTGCCTTTCTGGTTTTGTTTACCGTGTTTTTTGCACCCACCCTTGTTCAGGCAGGCAGCAGGTGGCAAAGGGCCGATGAAGCAAGGGTAGCGCTTACCCTTCGCCCTTGTGTGCCGCACAATGCCCTGATCTATACACTGAATGAATATGAAATAAAAACTCAGTTATCAGCATTGCTCTCTGAGCCCGCCAGGGGTGGGATTTTTGAATTACCGCTTGCCGATGGTTCTACCAGGTATTTCAGGGTATGGCGCTCTGCAATGATACCGGCGCAACTGGCAGCAAAATACCCCGGAATCAGCACCTATACTGCCGAAGCAGTTGATAACCCTAATATCACGGCCAAGCTGGATTATACCCTTTATGGCTTTCATGCAATTATCTTTGATGGTATCAATATATCATTAATTGATCCGGTTGAAAATAATCAGCCTGGGTATTATACAGTTCATTTTAAAAAAGATGAAGTCCGCAGCCCTGGGAGTATGGGGCATTGTGGTGTAACTGCTGACGTTTCATTAAGGCAGAACAGGTCTATGGACGTTACCCCTAAAGTAGCAATGAGAGTCAGCAATGGTTATGAGTTGCGTGCTTACCGGCTGGCACTTGCCTGCGATAATCAATATGCAAGCGCTGTAACCGGGCTTAGTAATCCATCCATAAGCCAGGTACTGAGCAAAATGATTACTTCTTTGAACAGGGTGGACGGGGTATATGAGCGGGAATTTTCCATTACCATGAATCTGGTTGCAAATGAAGATACCCTGATATTCAATGCGCCATCCGGAGGAATAAATGGCACTGATATTTTTGCGTCAATCAATAACGATGCCGTCAGTTGCATTGCCGCCAACCAGGGTTTGTGTGATGAAAGGATTGGGAATACCAATTATGATATAGGACATGTATTTACAACGGGGGCCGGCGGCTATTCTCAGATTGGGGTGGTGTGTTCGCCGGGCTTAAAAGCCCAGAGTGTTACCGGGCAGCCACAGCCCTGGGGCGATGGTTTTGATATAGATTATGCGGCGCACGAAATGGGGCATGAATATGGCGCTGAGCATCCGTTTAATGACGCACTCAATGGCAGTTGCAGCTGGTATACAATTGTACCGGGTTCGGCCTATGAACCGGGCAGCGGCTCGACTATAATGGCCTATGCAGGCGTATGCAGCCCTGATGACCTGCAACCGCACAGTGATCCTTATTTTCATGCACAAAGCCTGGCCGAAATTCAGAGTTATACAATGGCCGGCTATGGTAATACCTGCGCTGTAACCACCCCAACCAATAACAAACCGGTGAGCCTGCCTGCTTTCACTGCCACTTATTCCATTCCTTACCTCACTCCGTTTGAGCTGACTGCACCTGCCGCTACCGACTCGGTGGCAAATGCTTCAGTAACCTACTGCTGGGAACAATGGAACCTGGGTGATACGGGTAAAACTTTGGTTAATACCCATTATTCCGGGCCAATATTCCGGAGTTATAATCCGGTAGCATCGCCGGTAAGGGTTTTTCCTAAAATATCCATGGTACTTGCCGACAGCCTGAGCAATGCCGGAATTGAAGGCAACCAGGGTGAAAAAGCGCCTGATGTGGCCCGATATCTTACTTTTAAATTGTCGGTAAGGGATGTATATCTTGGTAATGGCAGCTTCCTGATACCGGATGATTCGATACACCTGGATGTGATCAATACCGGAAATGGATTTACAGTCAGCAGTCAGAACAATGCCGACGGCGAATATTTAGGCAATCAGGACATTAAGGTAAACTGGAATGTAGCAGGCAGCAATACCAGCCCCATCAATGCCGACAGTGTAGATATATTTCAGTCAGCCGATGGTGGGTATACCTGGCCTTACAAACTGGGTACTTTTCCAAACAATGGCTCAGCCACAGTAATATTGCCCGACCCCGATACAATTATTCACCATGCCCGGCTCAAAGTGAAGGGCACCGGAAATGTATTTTTCAATGTGAATAAAAATGATTTCACCGTTTATCCCAATTCCAGCCCCGGCAGCAATATTCAGGTTTACCCATCGCCTGTTCATAGTACTTTGCATGTTTACTGTGGCGACCATGGTATATTGCAATATATGATTTGTGATGTGCTGGGCAGGGTGGTCAGCCGTGGAAGGATATTTGGTGATTTGGATTTGCCGGTAAACTATTGGGCAAGGGGAGTTTACCTCTTAAAGCTGATTGATGATAATAACCAGGTAACTGTTAAGAAAATAGTGGTGGAATAATATCTGCTTAAAACAGCCGGGGGATTCAGGCGGCAAAAAAATTGCAGCGCATTAATCCGCTATTGCGTCTGATATATAAGTAATTGCCAAACAATTAAACCCAATAATAAAACACGAGTCAGAGTTTACCAGCCAATTATTTTATTGGCATAATAATTGCTGGTATTTTTTGATAGGAATTATCTAAATTGCAAATCCTCTTTAACACTTAAGAGTGATTAATTTTGTATATTAATACTGTATATAAATAAATTGAGTTATGAAACTACACGTAAAAATTTTTTGTTTCGGCCTGGCACTATTGTGCCCTGTGTTTTCCCCTGCAGCTAATTTATGGCAACGGGCAGATGCTGAAGCCGCTCCCAAAAACCTGCAGATCATGCATCCGCTGAGTTTCCAGGTATATACAGTGGATGAAGCCACACTGAAACTCCAGCTGTTTTCTTTATCCACCAATCCGTCTGAAGGTATCACTATTACTTTGCCACTACCCGATGGCTCTACGCGGGATTTTAACGTATGGCAAACGCCTATGATGCCCGATGAACTGGCTGCAAAGTATCCGGATATCCGCACCTTTACCGGTGAATCTGTTACCAATCATTCTGTTACTGTAAAGCTGGATTTTACCATATATGGTTTTCATGCCATGATTTTCAACGGCGATAATACTTCTTTCATTGATCCTTATGACAATTATCATGATGGTTTTTACATGGTGCATTATAAAAGAGATGAAACCCGCGCATTCAGCGACAGAACCAAATGCCTGGTGCATACGGTATCTGCGAATGCGCCTGCTGGCGGCGAACCTGTTACCGTTCTGAATAAAGAGTCATACAAAACCGCACCGAAAACAGTAAACGGCAGCCAGTTGCGCACTTACCGGCTGGCACTGGCCTGCGATGCCTATTATGCACAGGCAGCAACCGGCCTGCCGTCACCTACTGTAGCTCAGACCTTAAGTAAAATGACAACCTCGATGAACAGGATAAATGGTGTATACGAGCGGGAATTTTCGATAAACATGGTTTTTGTTACTCATGAGGATACACTCATATTTACTAATCCTGCCAACGATCCTTATTATGCCGATAACAGCAATGCAGGCAATCTGCTTTCAGATAACCAGACTCAATGCGACCTGCTGATAGGTGATGCCAATTATGACATTGGCCATGTATTTACCACAGGTTCCGGGGGGCTTTCTGATGTTGGCGTAATATGTGCTACAGGCGCAAAAGCCAGCAGTACTACCGGCCAGCCTACTCCTACGGGAGATGGTTTTGATATTGATTATGTTGCGCATGAAATGGGGCATGAATATGGTGGCGATCACCCTTTTGCAAATGGCCAGGACGGGAGCTGCGCCGGTAATAATACCAAGGAAATATCCTATGAGCCAGGCAGTGGTTCTACTATTATGGCTTATGCCGGTATTTGTTCCCCCGATGATCTGCAATACCACAGCGATCCTTATTTTCACGCAATAAGCCTGGAGATGATTCAGCAGTATATTACTACACCTGGAATAAACGGTGGGGATATTTGTGCTGTAAAAATTACTACAGGCAATAAACTTATAGGGTACAATGCTTTTGCTGCCACCTATTCTATTCCTTACCTTACTCCTTTCGAATTGAATGCCCCTGTGCTCACTGATTCAGTTGCCGATTCTGCAACCTTATACTGCTGGGAAGAGTGGGATAATGCACTGGCAATTGGTGATGGCGGAGAAGAATTTGCAGCTACTCATGCCATAGGGCCATTGTTCCGGTCCTTCGATCCTACTCCCACCAGTTTACGGGTATTCCCCAAAATGAGCATGGTGCTCGCAGGTACGCTGAGCAATGCTGGTACCGAGGGCGCTGAAGGTGAAAAAGTACCCGATGTGGCGCGCACATTGAATTTCATCTGCACATTCCGTGATATATACCACAATATGGGTTCCATCACTATCCCCGATGATAAGATCACTCTGAATGCCATTAATACCGGCGCAGGTTTTGCGGTTACCAGTCAGGGTTCAGCTGTTACCTTTTCCGGCGGCAGCAGCCAAACGGTAACCTGGAATGTAGTGACCTCAAATGTAGCCCCCATCAATGCTACCAGTGTGGATATCTATATGTCAGTAGATGGTGGCAATACCTGGCCGTATCATGTAGGCACATTCCCCAACTCCGGCAGTGCTGCCATTACGGTGCCTAACCCGGCTGCAAGTTCATCTACCTGCCGCTTTAAAGTAAAAGGCCATGGAAATGTATTTTTCAATGTAAATGGCTCAAATTTTACGGTTAATTATAATTCCTCATTACCGGTTACATCGGGTGTGAAACAGATTACAGCAATAGATAATGAAGTGAAGGTATACCCTGTACCGGCAGGCAATTTGCTAGAGGTATCTGCTACCACCCTGATGGAAGCTAAAATATTCAATACACTCGGGCAGCAGGTATGGGAGGGAGCCATAAGCGGCCAGAAAGAAATTGAGGTTTCGTTGTGGGCAAGGGGCATTTATTATATATTGCTTCAGGATGCACAGGGTCGGAAAACGGTGAAGCGGATTGTTTTAGAATGATAGTAAATGAATTAATTTTGGAGGGCTCCATTCAGGGGCCCTTTTTATTTCCTGGCTATTATGAGTACAACCGATAACAGTATATTGGGATTGAAAATGCCCACCGAACCAGGCTGGGCTGATCTGGCAGCGATTTCGCTGGAAGAAATACTTACCGACCATGCTTTTTGTGAACAGAAAGCAGCCACACAATGCATTTCGCTCATTCAGCGCTACCCCGAAAAAGAAGAACTGGTCAATGCGTTATCGCCGATAGTAACCGAAGAATGGGGGCATTTCAGAATGGTGTGGGCCGAATTGAAAAAAAGAGGATACTCGCTGGGCAGGCAAAGGAAGAATAACTATGTGAACCTGCTGCTGGAGCATGAACCCAAAAACATACCCGGAGAAGATAAGCTGCTGCATAAGCTGATGATAGGCGCCATGATAGAGGCCCGAAGCTGCGAGCGGTTCAGGCTGCTTTCAGAAAAGTTGCCCGAAGAGGGCCTTCGCCAGTTTTATTATAAGTTCATGGTTTCTGAAGCAGGGCACTACCGGTTGTTTATTGATCTTGCAGAGCAGTATTACCCTGAAGATAAGGTACGGGCCACCTGGGCCGAGTGGCTGAAAATTGAAGAGCATGTGCTCACTCTGCTTGCTCCAAGGGGAGACAGGATGCATTGAAAGATGAACTATTTATCCAGCCGCTCCACAAATACCTTTTCTACTACACCGTTAAACGTAAAGGGAGAAGTTAGAAACAATTTCAATTGTGATTCCTTGTATCCGGCAGGGATATGCAGATAGCAGGCATATACATTAGGGATAGTATCATGGCTTATGGCATTGAATAATCTCACTTTGGCGGCTTTCGACTGATTCCCTGCCTGCAGCGTTACATTCATATAGGTCTGCCACAGGCAACCCGGAGCCCGTATGATGCACATTATCTTTAGCCAGGAATCGTGTACGTCGGTTGCTGCTGCGGTCAGCTTCACTGATGTGAATGTATCAGCGCTATTTGCAGTAAAATGCAGTGTGTCTGCATTTGCAGAACTGGTTACAACGGAGACTTTATATTTATTTTCGCTTTTCAGTACTTCATCATTATCCAGCAGGCTCATCTCTATAGGGCCGGGGCTTGGATTCAGGTAAATACTTTCATAATACAGCCTGTTCATGTCATTGTAATGAAGAATTGTTTGATCATACTGCCAGGTCTGGAACAGGTTGACCAATAAAAAAAAGGCGCACAGCACATAAAAACCAATCTGCCATTTTTCTTTGCTTATACGTTCTGTAATAGCAGCAAACGGCAATGCAAATATGGCATAACTCTGCATCAGCGCCCGGGCGGAGTAACTGCCTCCGTAACGCCAGTCGTGCCAGGCAATGATGATATAAATATTAAGCAGGCAGAACCACAGTACTGATTTGCGGAATGGAAATTGCTTCAAAAAAAACATACCTCCGATAAAGAGTATAGTGACCGGCGTATAAATAAACCAGCCCTTCTCCCAACCAAACAGCACCCGGAAATGAGGATTCAGAAATTCCCACTTACTGCCTACGTCATAAATAAATGACCCGGTAACAGCTTTCCAGTACAGGAGCTGAGGCAGTATACCCGCAATACCTCCAAGAGCCGCAAGCATTATCTGGGGTTTATTTTGTTTTACCAGTTCCCATTTAGCCTTGTTCGAAGTTTTATTTTGGGTATCCCACATTAGGGGTATAAACAGCATAATAGCTTCTGTAGGCCGGCAGATGGTAGCCAGACCAATGATATAACCTGTGAGTAAAGCCCATATTGTACCGGGTTTGCGGTGCCAGCGCATGGTAGTGTACATAACCAGCACATACAGCGGAAAAATATAGGCATGGCTTTGGCCGTTATCTACCGCCGCATATTGAATGAAATTGGTTGCCAGGCAAACAACCAGTAAGGTAATGGTGGTGGTTAGCTCACTGAAATAGTTCAGCAGGATTTTTCGTAATAATAAAACGGCCAGGAAGCAGTAAAGAATAATCCCGAAACCCAGTGTATACTGGTAGGGCGGGGAAAAACCGTCTGCCGGATAATGCGTTGCTTTTGCTATAATATGAGCTGTTACAAATAAAGGTATTTCCAGAATTGCGACTCCTCCCAGGTATTTAAACACATAGTTGCCATTATCCAGTTTTTGTGCCTGTATGCCATCTCCGCCTGTTACAGCATATTTCTTATCTATGGTATCCAGCCATCTCAGTTGTTTGCTGTCATGATAAATAAACAGGGCAGGGAGATAAACATAATACCCGAATGCATCCCATACAGTAACCTTAAGGGGAGGCTGCCCGGTATTCATGTCTGAATTAACAACCCTGTATTGCAGCAGCGTAATGCAAATAATAAAACAGGCAATAAGAGATGTAATGTGCTTCATCAGGTAATTGATCAGGTAGTAAATTTAGTTTGATTTACTGATCCTGTGCCCGGCTGGTTGTATTTTTTATTCATCCTTCAATCCCGGTGCATCAGTAGATGGAAAAGGGATTATATTTGCTCATCCCGATTATGAGCCGTTATCTGTATCCGCCCGCTTTTATTGCGTTGCTTCTTTTCCCGTTTTATGCCTGCCAGGCGCAGGATATTAAGGATTGGGAAGGTTTTGGTATGGAAGTAAATGCCTTTACGGGGAAAGTAGTTAAGCATACCCCCAAATTTCATTTGCCGGTACCAGACCTGACAACAGGTATGGACTTCAATTTCCAATGGAAAACGTTTGGCCGTAAAGAATGGCAGCAGCGCAGAAGGTTCCCCATTGTTGGCCTGGGAGTAACCTATACCAACTATGGTATTGACTCCATTTATGGCCGCTGTATCAGCCTTTATCCCAATCTGGTTATTCCGCTCATTACCGGCAAATACCTGGAATGGACCATGAGAATAGGCGATGGTATTGCCTATGTGAGCAGGGACTATTCCCGGTTGCACCCTTTCGATACTATGAATAATGCTATAGGCAGCAAGGTAAATGACTATGGCTCTTTCCTTATGGACCTCCGGTATCATGTCAATAAGCATTGGGATGTGCAAGCCGGTATCAATTTCTCCCATATTTCCGATGCCTCTTTCCACCAGCCAAACCTGGGTATAAATCTGGTAGGTGAGCATTTCGGGATAAAATATTTCCCGGTTTCGTCAGTGCCAAAGCACATAATCCGTAACCTGAAACCATTAAAGAACAGGTGGCTGTTTGAATTCCGCGGCACACTTGCATTCGATGGGGCCAATGCGCCTTCAGGACCGGAATATCCCATCTACCTGGCTTCTGCATACGTTAGCAAACGATGGATCAGTAAGAACAAATTCTTTGGTGGTATTGACTATTCCTACCACACCAACATTTATGCCTACCTGCGGAATAATATCAATTTTGTTACCCCCGGCACTGAAGCGGAGCATTCCTACAAAAGCGCTCTTTTTGCCGGCAATGAGTTTCTTCTGGGCAGGGTAGGAGTTGTGTTGCAGGTGGGCGCTTATATACACCAGGCCTTTCTTACACAAGGAAAGATCTATGAAAAGCTGGGTGGTAATCTTTACCTTGTTAAAAAAGAACACGGGCCGGTAAAAGAATTCTTTCTGTGCGGATTTCTCAAGACTCATTTGTCAGTAGCAGAGTTGGCTGAATTTGGTTTTGGCATGGGATTCTGATTCACCATTTATTCAATTCTGAGACTTTAATAAATCAAAAGTAAACCGGATTTAGAGGCCTTAAAAACCTTTTGCAAATGGCTGCTTTATGTGCGTTTATATTGACACAGCAAGCTGCAAATATTCTATTATGACTGGAGTGAAAAAATAAAAACTCCCGGGTTGTTCCGGGAGTTTTTATTAACATATTGCATACTTATTTTGTGCGGTTTTTATTGCTCAATAACCAGCTTGCTACTATAAAATACCTTATCTGATTTGATGGTTATCAGGTAAATGCCATCCTTTATTCCGTTAAGGTTAAGGGTATTTCCCGTTGTTACATTCAGCTCTGTTGTAGTCCTCAGCACATCCCTGCCGGTAACGTCGGTAAGTATAATATCCGCATTACCAGCTGATGCCTTATCAGTCCTGATATTCAGGACTCCCGCTGCAGGATTTGGATATACAGTAATACCTTTTGCCTGGGCCAAAACCACAGGTGTTTTCGTATTATCATACGGTGTGATGGTGCCACTGGTAATGTGCTGTTTGAAATCTACAGCAGTTACAGAATCCGAGCCGGGAGCCAGCCTGATAACCGACGAAGGTGTAGTATAATACTTATAGTTTGCCGGATAGATCATATAGCTGCCATCTGTCAGGTTACTGAATGAATAATTGCCAGTTGAGTCGGTATAGGTGTAGGAGAGCAGATTGCCTGTTGTATCGGTAAGGTAAATGATCATACCCTTTGCAGGAGCATCTGATGATGTATTCCTGCCTGCGCCCGATACCACATAGCCCGCAATAAAGCCAGGGCCCGGAGGCACAGTGCCATAAAGCATATTGATATGCATGGTATCATAAGCGCCGCTGTGCGCTACAGTTGCTGCCAGATACCAATACGGTGTAGAAAGGCTGTAAGTAGGTATGTATCCGCTTGTACCCGGAACCGAGCTGTTCAGCTTGGCTTTTACCAGGTAATTACCGGATGGCTCATCCATAAACTGGTAATAAGGTGTTCCGGTAACCATGCAATTGGTAGTGGAATCGGTAGCCAGTATACTGCTGTCAATCGGGTTGAACTGAATCAGCCAAACAGTAAAGGTATCGGTAGATGAACCGGAATAAGTGATATACCCTGAAATCCTGTTGCCATCTACAGTTACTGTATCGGTGCCTGTGCATCCCAGGCCATCAGTTCCGGTAACGGTATATTGAGTAGTAGCAGCAGGTATCAATGATGCAGATGAACAGGTAGTGCAGGACAGTCCGGTTGATGGCGACCATGTATATCCGGTACCCCCGCCTGCTGTAAGTGTCATGGTTGGACCGCATCCGGTCGATGTTACTGCTGCTGTAATAGCCGGTACATCAATTGCCATTGTTACAGAAGTGGTGACAGTTGGCGACAGTATACAGGTTGAGCTGCTGGTCATAAGCACCGCAACCACATCACCGGTAAGTGGCACATAGCTGAAAGTGCTGCTGGTGGCGCCCGCGACAGTCGTTCCATTCACTGTCCATGAGTAGGACGGAGTAGATCCGCCGCCGGTTTCACTCGTAGTAAATGTAGTGGATGTTCCTGCACAAACTGTGGTTCCGGGGCTGGCACTGATAACTATTGTTGGGGTAACAGGCGATGTAACGGTCATTGCTAAACTAGCTGTAGCTGTAGCAGGCACTACACATGCAGAGCTGCTGGTCATAGTAACACCTACAATATCACCGGCAAGCGGCACATAACTATAGCTGGAGCTTGTAGCGCCGGAAATGGCTATCCCGTTCACAGACCATGCATATCCGGGTGTAGGCCCGCCTACTACAGGGGTGGCAGAAATGGTTACTGTAGTTCCGGCACAAACACTTAAACCCGGGCTGGCAGTAATGGATACCGTTGGTGGTCCTGTTGTAGGGTTAATTATTACAATGGCGCTGCTGCTCATATTATTTGAGCAGGTTGTAGACGTATTGGTAGCAACAACTGTATATGTTCCTGCTGCAGTCTGTAACCCGAAGCTGATACTGCCGCCGGTACCCGCAACTGGTGCGCCAACTGCCCCGGTACCCATATACAACTGATAACTTACACCTGCATCAGAATTACTCAATCCTACTGCTACACCTGTGCCGCCGCTGCAATAGCTGCCGCCGCCGGTCACTGTATATACATTTGGAAGAGATGATACAGTTACGGTAACAGACCCAGTCATAACATTGGTGCAGGAAGTTGTGGTATTTGTGGCTACAACTGTATAAGTGCCTGCAGCTGAGTGCAAACCAAAACTGATGGTTGAACCAGTTCCTGGTACAGGTGTCCCTACTGCTACAGAACCTATATAAAGCTGGTAGTTTGTTCCGGACTGTGACCCTGAAAGGCCGATAGTCACGCCACTGCCGCCTGTACAGTAGGTGCCGCCGCCGGTAATGCTATAGGCGGTAGGCAAAGGGTTGACAGCGATTACAACACTGCCTGCCATAGAACTGGTACAGGTTGTAGAGCCATCTGTGCCCACAATAGTATAGCTGCCTGAACCGGTAAACAAGCCAAAACTTAAAGTGCCTCCGGTGCCTGCAAGTGGAGTTCCCACAGCAACACCGCCCAGGTACAACTGGTAACTGATACCTATAACCGAACCGCTAAGCGTAATAGCGACTCCTGCTCCTCCGCTGCAATAAGTGCCTCCTCCTGCTATAGTATAAACTGCGGGCAAAGCGGCAATTACCACTGTGGCACTGCCTGACATGGTACTCAAACAACCGGTTGAAGCATTGGTGGCGGTAACGGTATAAACACCCGAAACAGTCTGCAGTCCAAAACTAAGTGCAGAACCGGTGCCGCTTATTATGGACCCGACCGGAATGCCACCCCTGTATAATTGATAATTTACTCCGGTTTGAGAACCGGAAAGAGAGACATTTACTCCTGAGCCTCCGGTACAATAACTTCCGCCACCGGTAACTGTATAAGTAGCCGGTACCGGATTAACAGATACTACTGCAGTGCCCGACATACTATTGGTACAACTGGTAGTGACATCTGTAGCCACAACTGTATAAGTGCCTGCCGCAGTCTGCAAGCCAAAACTAATTCCGGAGCCTGTTCCGGCTACCGGAGAACCTACAGGGATGCCCGACATTAATAATTGATAACTTACCCCGGTCTGAGAACCTGCAAGCGAGATGTTTGAACCTGCACCGCCGGCACAATAAGCACCTCCGCCAACAACAGTGAAAACTGATGGTAAGGGGCTAACTGAAACAGATACGCTGCCGGTCATGGTGCCGGTACAACCGGTGCCACTGGTTGCAGAAACGGTATATACGCCCGGAGTGGTCATTAAGCCAAAATTGAATGACGAGCCGGTACCGCTAACTGCCGACCCTACCGGAGAACCGCCGTAATACAACTGATAGGATGTTCCGGTTACAGAACCGGAAAGACCGACATTTACACCTGTGCCCCCTGAACAATATGCGCCGCCGCCGGTGACTGTAAAGGCTGTTGGTGATGTACTGATCGAAACAACAGCGCTGCCGGACATAGTAGCAGAGCAGGCAGTTGCTGTATTTGTAGCAATTACAGTATAGGTGCCGGGTGTGGTTTGCAACCCGAAGTTTATAGCACCGCCTGTGCCAGCTAGAGGAGCACCAACTATAACAGCACCATTGTATAATTGATAGATAGCGCTTGGTGAAGAGTTAGAAAGCCCAACATTTACTCCTGTACCACCTGGGCAGTAAGAACCACCTCCGGTAACAGAATAAGTTACCGGTAACGGATTAATAGAAATGGTGGCAGAGCCCCCCATCGTAGCTGCACATAAAGTAGTTACATTAGTACCGATAACTGTATAACTTCCTGTTGAGGTAAGGTAACCAAAATCCAAAATGCCGCCGGTACCAGCTAATGTAGCAATTGTAGCACCACCCAGGTATAAAGTGTAATTCACGCCTGTTGAAGATCCGATCAGAGTTACATCTACCCCCGTACCTCCGCTGCAATAGGAGCCACCTCCGCTTACTGTAAATAAAGTTAAGCTGGTAATAGAAACTGAGGCACTACCACTCATAGTATTGGAACAACCTGTTACTGGGCTGTTGGCAATTACTGTATAGGTCCCCGCCATTGTTTGCAGTCCAAAACTAAGAGCTATGCCGGTACCCGGTACAGGAGCGCCTATAGGTACAAGACCATTGTATAATTGATAATTAACACCGGTCTGAGAGCCCGATAATCCTACCACAACACCCGTACCGCCTGCACAATAACTGCCGCCGCCTGTAACTGAAAACACTGTGGGTAAGGGATTCGTTGAAACTGTTGCACTGCTTACCATGGTAGCCGTGCATCCTGTACCTCCAGTTGCAGTTGCTGTATATGTTCCCGGAGTGGTCATCAGTCCGAAATTAAACGGACTGCCGGTTCCCGTAATGGGTGCGCCTATTGGTACTCCACCAAGAAGTAATTGATAACTGACGCCGGAGGTGGAACCGGAAAGCCCCACATACACACCTGAGCCGCCGGTGCAAAAAGTACCACCGCCGGTTACTGCAAAAAGTGCAGGGCTTGCAGTTACCGTTATAGATTTAGTCACAAAACAGCCGGTACCAATAGTATAAGTTATAGTTGCAACACCGGCCGATACGCCGGTAACCACACCTGTGGTGGTATTGACAGTCGCAATTGAGGAAGCGCTGGAAATAAAGGTGCCACCTATACTGGCATCACTCAGGGTTGCACTGCCGCCGGCGCATACAGTTGATGCCCCTGTTATAGGTGCAGGTGCAACGGTTACCGTCATTGGTTTTGTTGCCGTACATCCTGTACCTAATGTATAAGATAGAATGGTAGTACCCACAGAAATTCCGGTAACTATTCCGGTTACCGGGTCTACAGAGCCTACTGCAGGAGCTGAAATGCTCCATGTACCTCCTCCGGGAGATGCGGCCTCGGTGCAGGTAGCGCCTGGACACACCGTTGACGGGCCTGTAATTGGTGCAGGCAGCGGATTAACAGTAATTGTTATTGCTGTCATGCATGTGCTTGGTAAGGTATAGGTAAGGTTTACAACTCCCGGCGAAATACCTGTTACTACTCCTGTGCCTGAATTTATAGTTGCAATCAGCGGATTACTGGAGCTCCAGGTTCCACCTGTTGTACCTATAGTTTCAGTTACCGGACTGCTAACACAAATGTTTGTCGGGCCAGTAATTCCCGGTGGCAGAGCATCTATGGTTACATTTTGAATGGAATATGCCGATCCGACTGTATAGGTAATGGTTACAGCACCTACAGTTACTCCAGTAACAATACCGGTGCCGGCCACAACCGGCGCTATTGCAGGATTACTGCTAGTCCATGTGCCACCGGCTGTGGTATCTGCTTCTGTTCCGGTACTACCGATGCAGATATGGATTGGCCCGCTTATGGCGCCGACTTGTGCAAAAGAAGACAGGCATATAAGTAATGCCAGAATCGTAAGGTTAAGGTGTTTCATATTTATAGATATTTGAAGATAAAGATACTATGTTTTGTTTACCTATTAAAAAATGTTGTTGATCCAGATGATAAACCCTGTTTATTTAATCATCAGCTTCCCGCAGTAATTGATATTTTCCGATTTTATGGTCAGCACATAAATACCAGGATTAATACCGCTGAGGTCTATCTGTGATTTTGATTGTTTAGGATTGGACTGTCTTATTGCCGCTACATCCTCTGATGAGGTATATACAACTCTGCCGGTCATATCCGCAAGTACTATTGTTGCTGTTCCATTGGCATCCGGGCCCCATACAATATTTTCTGTACCGCTGGCAGGGTTGGGGTAAAGAATAACAGAATTAGCGGTAATGGCAGCCACATTTTTAACCCCTTCTGGCGTAATCGGTGTAATAACCCTTGAGTCATTATATTGCCTGAAGTTCACACCGTTTGCACTGTCGGCAGTACTGTTGAGCATAATCACTGATGAAGGTATGGTTGTGAAAGAAAAATCCTCCGGATAAATAAGGTAATTACCAAGGGATATATTACTGAATGAATACTTCCCGCTGTTATCGGTATAGGTGCTGGTCAGTACAAAGTTCGAAACTGCATCTACCAGGTATACCAGCATTCCTTTTGAAGGGGCAGTAGCTGAGGTTCCCCTTCCGGCCCCGTTCGATATCAGCCCGCTGATAAATCCAGGTCCCGGTGGCACCGTGCCATATACCATATTGATGTGCAGGGTATCGGTACCTGCTACGTGCGCCACACTGGCAGCATTGTACCAGTAAGGTGTAGACAGGCTATAGGTTGGTATATATCCGCTGGTTCCGGTTACCTGGCCTTCCAGTTTGGCTTTAACCATATAATTACCTGCCGCCTTTCCATCAAATTCATAATAAGGAATATCACCGTTCCTGCAGGTATAAACAGAATCAAGCGCCAGTATGCTGCTGTCGGTTGAATTAAATTGTATCAGCCACACTTTAAAGGTATCTGTTGCCGCACCGGTATAAGATATATATCCCGATATCCTGTTACCGTTTACGGTTACCGATGCGGTATCTGAGCATCCACCGGGGCCAGAAACAGTTACTGTATAAATAGTAGTAGCAGCGGGGTTTGCAGTTGTTATGGCACAGGTATCGCAGCCAAGGCCTGAGGTGGGCAACCACGATATTAAGCTGCCGCCGGCAGCTGTAAGTGTATAATCACCCCCACACGCTGCGCCCGAGGCTGTAGCTGTTGCTACCAGTACTGCATCAACTGTAACGGTGATAAAGGAATAACAGCCCATATCTGTGGTATAGGTCATATTTACGGTACCAGCCGATATTGCTGTTACCACGCCGGTAAACCCGCCTACAGTAGATATTATTGCTACGGCCGGATCAGAACTGTTCCAGATTCCGCCAGCAAGTGTATCGGATAAAATTGTGCTGCTGCCCACACATAGCGCAGATAGTCCGGTAACCGCGGGTGTAGTCATAACATGCATTGCAGTTGATGCGGAAGTGCTTGCCGGCACAGCACATGCAGCGCTGCTGGTCATGTGCACACTAACTATATCGCCATCTGCGGGGGTATAGGAGAAAGTACTTGCTGCCCCCCCGGTTACCGTACCATTTACTAACCACTGATAAGCTGGCAGTGATCCCCCGTTTATGGCAGTGGCAGCATAATTCACAGGTGTTCCTGCGCATACCGTATCGCCGGGTGCAATGCTCATGCTCACTGATGGAACAACCGGTGGCGTTACGGAAATAGTAGCTGATAACGCCATATCAGAAGAGCAGGCTGTTCCGGGATTTGATGCATTTACTGTATAAATACCTGCGGCAGTCAGCAGGCCAAAATCAAGGGCAGTTCCGGTGCCCATCACACCCGGGCCTGCGGCTGAACCACCGTTATAGAGCTGGTAAATAATGCCTGCCGATGAGCCATCGGTACCGATATGCACTCCTGTACTACCACCGCAATAAGAACCGCCGCCGGTAACATGAAAAACTGCCGGAAGGGGATATACATTCACATTGGCTATTCCTGCCATTTCCGATATACACCCGGTTACTGTATTTGCCGCCGAAACAGTATAGCTGCCAGGTATAGTTTGCAGACCAAAATCAAGTGCGTATCCGGAACCGCTTAGGGGTGCACCCACAGCTGTTGTGCCGCGATAGAGCTGGTATGCAATCCCTGCACCTGATAAACTCAGGTTAATATGCACGCCGCTTCCACCTGAGCAATACCCTGTTGAGGAGGCGGTTACGGTCCATACTTCGGGTAGCGGATTTATGGAAATGCTTACACTGCCGGTCATATTGCCGGTGCAGCCTGTTACTGCGTCCGCTGCTGTAATAGTGTAGATTCCGGTTGTTATCTGAAGTCCAAAATCGAGGGCAGCGCCTGTTCCGTAAAGATGAAACATTGTTGGTGCGCCATTACAATAGAGCACATACTCTTTGCCCGATTCTGAACCGGCCAGGCCCACATGCACTCCTGTGCCACCACTGCAGTACCCGCCACCTCCGGTAACCGCGAATGGTGCTGGCTGGGGGTTAATCGTAATTACAGCACTGCCGCTCATTATTGCAGTGCAGCCGGTAGCAAAGCTCGTGGCAATAATACCATAGGTGCCTGCTAGATTGTGGTAACCAAAATTGATCGTGCTGCCTGTACCCGAAAATGCAGTACCCGTCATCAAACTGCCATTATACAACTGATAACTTATTCCTGTTTCCGAACCAGACAATGCAATCATTGACCCTGCTGAACCACCGCAAAAGGTACCGCCGCCGCTAACTGTATAAGTTCCGGGCAAAGTATTCATAGTAACTGTGGCCGTACCGGTCATGTTTTTTGTGCAGCCTGCCATATTGCTGGCGGTTACGGTATAGGCTCCTAATGAAGTCTGCGGACCGAAACTGATAGCTGATCCGGAGCCTGGTACCGGCGTTCCTGTTGGGGCACCTGAATGATATAATTGGTATTCATTGCCTGCTTCTGTTCCGGATAAACCGATATTGGCGCCCGCCGATCCGGCACAATAGGCACCACCACCTGTTAGCGCATAGGCAGCAGGTGAGCTGTTTACTGTAACTGTAGCAGTTGCCGTACATCCGACGCCCAGCGAATAATAAATTGTTGCAATTCCGGTGGTAATACCACCGCTTACTATACCAGATGATGAACCAATTGCAGCTATCAGCGGATCGCTGCTGCTCCATGTTCCTCCACCATTCGGATCAGATAGTGCTATTGTACTGCCCGTACAAACGGCAGAAGCACCAGTTATTGCGCTGATGCCGGGATTTACTGTTACGGTTTTGCCCGATGTGCAGCCGGCAGTGCTGGTATATTGTATCAGTGCAGTCCCGGGTGCCACGCCGGTAATAATACCTGTCGCAGCACCTGCTGCTGCCACTGCAGTATTATTGCTGCTCCAGGTGCCTCCGGGTGTTGCGTCACTTAAGGTAATACTGCCTCCGGGGCATAATCCGGTTGCGCCTGAAACGGGTGCCGGCAAAGGATTAACTGTTACAGTTTTATTAACCGAACAACCGGTACCCAAAGTATAGGTTACGGTTGCTGTTCCTGCGGTAAATCCTGAAAGGGTTCCGGACGTTGCGCCAATTGTTGCAACACCTGCCGGGCTGCAACTCCATATACCGCCTGCTACAGCGTTCGAATAAATTCCGGAGGCACCTGTACAAATGGCAGGAGGCCCTGTGGTAATGCCCGGAGCGGAAAGCACACTAACCGGGAAGGTATTATAACATCCGGTTGTGAGTGTATAGGAGATCATGCCGCTGCCAATGGAAATTGCGGTAACAATACCTGTTGCCGACCCCACTGAAAGGCTTGCAGTACCCGATGACCAGGTTCCTCCCGGAGTTACCTCGGTCAATAGTGATGATGCACCTGAACAAATGTATGTTCCTCCTGTTATCGGGGCTGGCAATGGATTAACGGTAATGGATTGGGCAACCGAGCATCCGTAGCTCAATGAATAAGATATTGTAGTGCTTCCTGCTGCTACCCCGGTTACCACGCCTGCACTTACCGTTGCTATGGCTGTATTGCTGCTGCTCCAGGATCCTCCGGCTGACGGATCTGTCATGGTCATAGTCGATCCTGCACATAATATGCCGGGGCCGGATATAGCCATTGGCAGCGGATTAACTGTAATTACTGCAGTTACATAGCTGCCTGAGGAATAAGTAATCGTTGCTGTTCCGGCATTCACCCCGGTTACCGACCCAAGCGTATCCACCGTTGCCACTGTAGTGTCACTGCTGCTCCATGTTCCACCCGGTGTCGCATCTCCCATAGTGGTCGAAACCCCTACACAAACAGTCATAACACCGGTAATTGGCAATACCTGTGCAAATGATGCAGTACACAAGATCATCAGCAGTAGGGTGGTTACTAAAAATTTAATAGTTTTCATACTCAAATTAAAACGTAAACTGATGTAAAATTTATATAATGTTTTATAAAATTTTACCTGCTCTATATATAAGGCGTATAATTTGGCCAGAATGTTAGTAAAGCTAAGCATATTTATTTGTTTAATGGTGTTTTGTACTCTTTTTTACTGGTTGATTATAAATATTTATATTCGTTCCGTCAGCCTTTCTAAATCTGAAAATCCTGATTTGTTTTATTTTTTTAAATAAATAATTGATTATCAATTGTTTAAATTACCTGTTTCCTGATTCTGTCAGCGCTAATTTATTCACCCAGTTTTGTTATTAATTTCACCGCTACTTTTTTACCTGTTTCATCATATATAGCCAGTATATAATCTTCGTTTGCCAGTCCGCCCAGGTCAATCTCATTGGCATTATGCAGGGTTAGCGCTACCCGCCCATCCATGCAAATGAGGCGTAATGTAACTTCCCGGCACCAGGTTACATGAACTACAGATGATGAAGGGTTTGGGAAAACCTGAATCCCTGCCGGCCCGCACCCCGGAAATTCAATCGAATCGGATATCGAAGCACATCCGAAAATAGTAGATACCCATACCGAATACGCGCCTACATTGTTTGCAACAAGTGTATCGGCAATTGCCCCGGCTAAAGGCAAACCATTCAGGTACCACTGATAGCTTGCATAACCGGGTGGTGCTATAAGTGTCCCTTCCGCCCTAAGAATGGTTGGCCTTGCAGGCAGCATATCTGTTTCAAAAGGCAGAACAGCTATTGCTGTTCCGCAATAATTGGTTACCTGGTATTTAAGCGTATCAGCCCCTGCTTTTAATCCGGTTAAAACACCTCCGCCTGCTACACTGTCGAATGAAGCGCTGGTAGTATTGCTTAATGACCATGCACCCCCGCCAGGCAAGCCTGCCAGTGTATCAGATGCCCCGATACATATAGATGCAAACCCGCCTGTTATGGACGAAGCAGGCAGGGCAATAATGGTGATATCAAGGCTGGCACGGGCTGTGCAGAAACTGTCAGTCACGGTATAGTAAAGCGTATCTTTCCCGGGTCGTAAACCATTTACAGTGCAGTCTGTAAGTGCCGGAGCTATGGATGCGTCTGTGGTGTTTGCCAGGCTCCAATTGCCCCCTGATACCGTGTCAGTAAATACAACTGAAGAACCCATGCACACGTTTGGCCCGCCGGAAATTGCACCGGTAAATGGCAACGGATTCACAGTGACTTCCTTAGTGACGCTGGCATGCCCGCAGGTGTTGGCAACGGTATAAATTACGGTATCTGTGCCTGCCATTTCACCGGTTACCACACCACTGATCACTACTGCTTTCAGATTGGTAACAGTCCATTTGCCCCCCGCAGCAGTATCCGAAAGCAGAATAGATGACCCGGCACAAACCATTGAATCCCCGGTTATTTTACCTGCATTATTGATAAATGGGTCCATGGTTATATAAATAGTTTCGGTATCAGTTGCTATGCCGTTGGTAACAATTACCCTGATGGTATCCGTACCCACAAATCCGAAATCGGGTGCGTAGTAAGCTCCGGACGCGGCTGGTCGTATATTTGTTCCGCTGGCAGGTACCGAATCTGCTACATAAGCGGTACCATGATGCGGGGTAAACCCGGGCACTATACTCCAGGTATCCATCAGCCCTATAGCCTGGTCGCTCGCCCCCAAGGCTGAATCCAGCAGAACCAGCGGGGTATTCTGGCAGTAATTGAGATGCACCGAATGGTTGGCAAAAAACAGTACCATTGTAATTTTGCGGATACGGTTGTTATAGGTGTCGGTTATATATATGTTGTTCGAAGAGTCTGTAACAACATTGGTAGGATTAAATAGCTCAGCATTTATGCACAAGCCACCATCTCCAAAGTAAGCCCCGGGTCCGGTACCAGTAATAGTATTGATAATTCCATTCTTGTTGATTCTTCTGATCCTGTTATTCAGGCAATCAGTTATTAATATATTTCCTGATCGGTCTATATAAACGCCTGTGGGGTCATTTAATTTACAATTAGAGGCTGGTCCGCCATCACCTGAAAAACCGGCAATTCCAGTCCCTGCAATTGTTGTAATAATACCTGCGGGAGTAATTTCCCTGACACAATTTGAACCACCGTCACAGAAGAATAGGTTACCCGATGGATCAATTGCAATGCCGAAAGGCTTGTTTATCAGTGCATTGGTCGCCGGTCCGCCATCACCCGAATAACCTGGAGTGCCAGTTATACCTGCTAATTGACTAATTATGCCAGAAGCATTAATCTTTCTTATGTTATGTGCGTTTAAATCACATATATAAATATTGCCTGCCGCATCAGTTGTTATTCCCAACGGACTCATCAGATGAGCTGCAGTTACTGGCCCTCCGTTTCCATCACTTATATTTGCCCTGGTGTTTATCAATGAAGAAATAATTCCAGATGTATTTACTTTTCTGATGTCATTGTTCCCCTGATCAGTGATATATAGATTTCCGGAAGCATCAAATGCAAGTCCCCAATCTGATGAAAAATGGGCAGCTATTGCTGGTCCGCCGTCTCCTCCGAATCCAGCTGTGGTAACACCACCGATACCTGCGATTGTCGATATAATTCCTGTAGAACTTATTTTTCTGACACAGTTATTTTCTTCATCTGTGAAGTATATATTTCCAGATTCATTTATGCATATACTGCATGGCCAGTGTAAGGCAGCCGATGTAGCTGGACCGCCACTGCCTGTATACCCTGTATCATTGATGCCAGCATAGGTACTGATAATCTGAGCATAAGCATTGATGATGCTGCCAAAAGCCAAAAATATACTGAACAGGAAGTATAGGGTATATTTCATTGCACTATTTTAGGCCATTTTTCTGACTTTTTTAATTTTAAATTACTGTTCCGATAATAAAAATAATACATTTTATAATTATCAAATCGTATAGTATTTTATTGTTAATAGCAATAACCCTTCCACGTATTGGGAAGGGTTTGTTATAAATTAGGTTGATGGTTTTTTTAGATTACATAAATTGATGGCTCATTTTGTCAGCTTATAACCGATAGAAAAGCGGAAATAAGTAGTAGATAATGCCTGTGTATTATTTCCAGAAGTATTCAATGGTGCTTGCTGAATCAGCGCATCTGCCAACCATCTTTTGTTATAATTATAGGTTAAGCCCATGAGATAGCCTGCACTAAACCGCTCAGTTGTCTGAATTGGATATGGCGAACCTTTATATTCCGTGATCGGGCTTCCTTTAATGCTGGTCTCAAATCCTGCGGGTGGGTTATCCTGTACACCTGATACTGTTACCGAGTTAGAGTTGTTAACCTGGCTGTTATTTGTATTTTCAGAATATAAATTAACCTTACTAAATATGATGTTCAGACCGCCAAATACCGAAAGTTTATTAGTAAGCGCATATTTCATCATTACTGGCATTTCAAATTCGAAATAGGAGCCTCCATATTTGTAAGATTTGACAATTGATTTATAGTTTGCTGTATAAGTGAATTTAGTAGAGTCTTTGACTTGTGGCAATCCCCCAAAATAGCCAACCGTATCAGAAATTGGTGTACTGCTTAAGTTGGTTTTAGCATTATCATAATATGCATTAGTGCCCAAGCTCCTGCTACTCACATTTGCATACTTTACGGCAGGCTGCGTCATAATTGCAACCTTTGATGATATGTTGTACTGCAGGTAAGGAGATACAACATATTTCTTTGATGAGCCTTCTGTGAATCCTTGCTCATAACCTCCTTTTACACCTGCTTCAAACCTGCTGAATCCTATCTTTGATCTTTTTGTCCTTTCTGCCGGTTCTTCTCCGTTCTGGTTGTTTACTTTTTTACTTTCTTCTTTTTTAAACGTGCCAGGTAAGATTTCTTCCTGGCTCGGTTTACCTGATAGGGTTAAACCGGGGCTGGCTGCTGAATTGTTATTAGTTGCTTCTGCTGGTTGATCATTATTACCAGGGGTATTGTATACTGTTTCTTCCTTTGGCTTGGTTCCTGTCCAGTTGCTTCTTTCTTCTTGCTTGAAAGGGGACGTTCGGCCCATCATCCTGGAGGCCAGGTAATGTTTATTATGTTTCCTGCTGCCGGTATTATTTCTGCTACTGCCGGCCGATACTGGCAGCACCTGGCTGCTGTTCGTATTATTGGCAGGAATGCCACCGGCTTCTTCCTTGCGTATGGTATTTTGTTGTGTTGCACTACCTTGGTCAGAGCTGCCGGCAGGCGTTTCGGTTTGTCCTTCAGGTTTCAGGCCATTTTCAGTGGCTGTATTCCGCAATGCTACTGGTTGACCGGTTGTGCTGGATATCAGCGGCATTACATTGCTGGTATTTCCGGCCAGTTTTTTGCCAGCCGATATGCCCATCACCACCAGCAGGGAGATGATGGCAATATGCGGTATAAACCTGTAGTACTGGCTGGGTAGTGCGGGGGTAAGCCCATCCAGCCGTTGCTCCAGTTCCCCCCATGCTTCGGGAGGCGGAGCCTCTCTGTAATTGCCTAACTTTTCTCTGAAAAAGTCATCAATATGTTTCCGGTAATTAATCATCACTTCCTTTTTACTTATTAAAGAAACTTAGTTTTTCTTTTAGTCGCCGCCGGGCATCATTAAGGTGCCACCGGCAGTTGTTTTGTTTTATATTCAATAAATTGGCAATCTCTTTATGCGAATAATTCTCAAAAACAAACAGGTTAAAAATTTCTTTTTGTGCCGCCGGCAGGGTTTCTATTACTTTAAGTAATTCCTTGTGCGACAAATTTTCAACCGGTTCACTGTTTATATAAGCATCTTCTTCATGCACTTCTTTATGGTAATTATCTTCTTTTCCGTTCCTTCTGAAATGGTCATTAATCGTATTAACCACTATTCTTCTGATCCATCCTTCAAACGCCCCCTGAAATGAATATTGCCCCAGGTCGCGGAAAATCTTGAAAAATGAATCATTCAGTATCTCCTTGGCCACCTGGTCATTCTGATACACAAACCGCCTTATAATACCATAAACATCAGGCGAATACCTGTCATACAATTTTTTCTGGGCGCTCCTGGAGTTTGCAACACATTCACTGATCAGAATTTCCAGGTCAGTTTGCGTAACCGAACTTTTTTCTGATACCGGAATTAGCGTGCTCACATTTAATATCCTTGACAATGCGCTGTATAGTTTATGCTATATGGTATTTTATTAGCTTTTCATCTCAATCCAACACTACTCCTGATACTATAGGCGTATAGTTGGCTGTAAATGTTAGTATCTTAGTGATATTTTTATTTGCTTAATCTTGCTTTGATCAATAATAAGCCGTCCGGAGGATGGGAAAGGTGCAAACTATAAAAGTAATTTTGCTGCTCCGGTGGGAAATAGGGTGAATTGAAATCTAAGTTAACTAAAACGATCTTATTCCCCAAAAATGATTTTGAAGGATTTAAATGTCTTTGTATAAAACTGTTTTTAATAATTTTGTATTCTAAAGTGGCTTTTACATTACAATTTTAACCAATAATAATAGCTTTAAACAAATGAAATCTCTTTTTATACTGGTGGGCATATGGGATCAGCTGATGGAAATGGGCGAAATAAAATCTTAATATCATCCCCGGCTAACCAGAATATTGTTACTTCAAATAGACGCAACAATAATTCTAATCATGTATCGACTATACAAAGAGTTATCTGTAAACTGAGGGCCTACATTATTTTCAAAGGCATCAATTCTTCTCTAAAAAAAGTTGATTTAACAGAAAAAGGTATAAATAAACCCAAATCATTAGATCAGTTTCTGAATGAACTACTAAATAATACCAACTGAGAATTTCAGCAGAAGGTTAAAAAAACTCAAAAAGAAATCAAATATTCTCATTCTCATTGCTTTTTTAAGCAATATCAATCAGGAAGCAGCTTATCAAATAGTAAAGTGCCAATTTCTTTGGCGGATTCATTATCTTCTGATGTTGATTCTCCAGGTTCTCTTGGAAAGAGAGATATTCCTAAGCAAAAATTGAAATGTACCATCAAGTTGCAGCCTTTATATGTAAAATCTCAGTAAGTGTTATCAAGATCATTTTATTTCAGAGTAAAGGTTAAATTGAAACTTGTTTTAAGCAAATTTGCTGCTTCTTCAAATTTTTCATATTCACAATCATCGTTTATAACAATTTCAATCCTACCTTCATGAGCTACAAATTTTGGCTACAAAGGAAATAAGTTATTCGCGCAATTAATTTCTAAATCTGCTATGGATTAATATTAAGGAATTAGTGGCCGCCTGCAAAAAAAAATTAAATGAAGTTGGTTTTTGAAGCGCAAAATATTTTTCATATTATGCAAATACTATCCACACATCCGAAATTTCATATTTATCACACCTTCATCACTTCAACTTCGGCAGTATTATTATAAGCCAATTCTACCTGTGCCTGAATTTGGTCGGAAGTTGGGGCATCATAATATGCTTCTCCGCAATTATCACAAATCATTGCATCCACATTCTTCACCACCATAAATGCATCCTTTACAAAAGCACTGAAATGGGTTTTGCCAGGTTTGCATACTCCGGTTTTACAAATTACACAGATCATAATAATTCGTTTTTATTTCTGAAATCTGGTTCCCAAACTTCCGGATCAGGTTCATAACACGTTATAAGTATACACTAATTACTAACAGGATTTTGTGCTATAACGATGTGCAACGGCCTTCTATTTACAAACTTAAGCAATAAATAGCTTGGATATGGTTTATCGGATTGGTAAGATTTTATGATCTCTATGAATTTGACTACTTCTTCGATTTCAACACTTTGGATACGCCGGGTTATCATCGCTTTTAAAGCATGATCTGAAAACAGTAATCCAACACAATCACGCATTTAAGTGAAATTTTGATAAAAACAAGAAAATTTCCATAATGCTGGAAAGTGCCATTCCTATCCCACTCTCCTTCTCTTCATCTCCTTATTAATCAAAGATAACTCCCTCCCCGTTTGCCCTGCCACTGATGTATTCTCCTGTGCCCGACGCATCAGATAGGGCAGTACATCCTTCACTGGCCCGTAGGGCAGGTATTTCGCTACATGATAATGTTCATGAGCCAGGTTGAAGGAAATATTATCGCTCATACCATACAATTGGGAAAAATAAACACGGTCTGTATTAGCCGGTATCTTATTATCGAGCATGTATTTGGCAACCTTCAGGCAACTGGCCTCGTTATGCGTTCCCACAAACAATGCCAGCCCATCCAGGCGCTGCAGGCAGAAAAGTGTAGCCTCATCATAATCTTTATCAGTAGCCTGCTTATTGGGCTGTATAGGCGATGGGTAATTCATAACTGCGGCCCGTGCACGCTCCTTTTCCATATAGGCGCCCCTTACCAGCTTAGCGCCCAGCAAATAACCTTTTGCTTTAGCCGCATTGTATGATTCCTGCAGGTACACCAACCGGTCGTGCCGGTACATCTGGAAGGTATTATACACAATCACTTTGGTTTTGTTATACCGTTCCATCATGGCATTGGTCAGCTCATCCACCGGCAATTGTATCCAGCTTTCTTCTGCGTCCACAAGCACCATGATATTGTTTGCCGATGCTGCCTTGCAAATGGTATCTATTCGTCCGTAAACCCGCTTCCAGGCTGTATCTTCATCATTAGTTAGTGGCTGCCTGCTATGCACCTTCTCCAGTAGTGCAAAATAGGCAAACCCCGTTATCTTCATACTGATAAAAGGTATGTTTTTACTCGAAGCAGCATACTCAATAGCCCTGATAAATTCGGGCACCGCCTTATCAAAATCTTCCTCACTTTCTTTTCCCTCCACGCCATAATCAAGTATGGTACCTATGCCATATTTGCCCAGCATTGCCGCCGTACCAGCAGCCTCTTCCATGGTCTCCCCTCCGCAGAAATGATCAAACAACGTATGCTTGATTATCCCCTTTACCGGCAATCGCAGCGATATTGCCATACTGGTCAGTTTCATACCCACCTTGGTCAGCGCCGGCGAACTCATTGACGAAAACAAAAAACGGGCATGTTTCAGTTCTTTATCGCTGCGGTATTCAAAAGCAATCTGCGTATTCTCAAATTCAGGAAGCATAGAAGATATAAAGGTGCAAAGGTAGCTTTTGGAATGAAATATCTGACAAATAAGCCCTAAAGATGTTGCAGAATAACTTAATTCCAGTTGCGTTTATTTTCATGTGTCACTTGATGCTCCTGTAGCAGCAACCGATTAGCAGAAACAGGAAAATGGGTACTCATTGCTCCCTTGGAGCTAACCTTATTTCATTTAAACTTTAATTCACTAATATGCCATATGATCTTTAATCCGGATAGCCCGCAACCAGATCTTTTGCGTGATATATCTTTGCAATCAGGAAAATAATAGCTTTGCGCCCCTGCGCCTTTGCGTGAGTCCGTTTATTAATATAAACTAACAAATACTCCGATGTCAATTTTCGATAAAATACAAACAACCGCCGGTTTCATCCGCACTAAAATAAAATCTCAGCCCCATATCGGCATCATCCTCGGCAGTGGCCTTGGTGGACTTGTGGATCTGATCGAAACAGAAACTGAAATCCTCTATACCGAAATCCCCGGCTTCCCGGTAAGCACTGTAAAGGGACATGGCGGGGCACTGGTATTTGGTAAAATTGAGGGTGTGGACGTTATGCTTATGTCGGGCAGGTTTCATTATTACGAAGGTTATAGTATGGAGGAGGTCACTTTCCCGGTTCGGGTAATGAAGGCCCTTGGTGTACATACCCTGATGGTGTCCAATGCATCGGGGGGCACAAACCCCGGATTCACCATCGGCGATCTTATGCTCATCAGGGACCACATCAACCTGTTTCCCGAGCACCCGCTGCGCGGCCCCAACGATGAGCGCCTGGGCACCCGCTTCCCAGATATGGGCCAGGCATATGATCATGATCTCCTGGAAATGGCCCGACGCATAGCTGGCACAAAAGGTATCACTGTCCGGTCCGGCATTTATATCGGCCTACAGGGCCCCACATTCGAAACTCCCGCTGAATACCGCTGGCTGCACACCATAGGTGGCGATGCAGTAGGCATGAGCACTGTGCCCGAAGTTATAGTTGCCCGCCATGCAGGCATCCGGGTATTCGCCATAAGTGTCATCACCGACATAGGCATCAGCGACGAACCCATAACCATAACCCATGAAGAAGTCCTCGAAGCCGCCAATGCCGCTGCGCCCAAAATGGCAGCTATTGTAGCTGGGATGGTGAAGGAGATAGGAAGCCTATAGACTGAATATTTCCCTTATCCTGTTCACTTGCCTTCGCGATACTTCCACCTGCTCGCCGGTAATGAGTGTGAGTTTCAGTCGGCCGCCGAAAGTTTCGGCTACACCGCTGATAAATTTTACATTTATGATCTGCTGCCGGTTCACCCGGATAAACTGCTGCACATCCAGGGTATTCTCCACATGCTGAATGGATTTGAGTATCAGCGGGCTGTTCTTTTCAAAGAATATCTGGGTATAATTTCCCTTCGATTCAAACAACCTGATTGTACCTACCGTTACAAACCAGCACTTATTACCGTCTTTCACAAATATGCTGCTTGCAGCTGTCAGTTTTGCAGCGCTGGCTTCCGTTTTTTTTTGCTGCAGCAGTTGTTCTTCTGCTTTCATTATCGCCCGTTCCAGCCGCTCCGGCACTATGGGTTTCAGCAAATAATCTATTGTGTTATACTCAAACGACTGTAACGCATACTGGTCGAAAGCGGTAGTGAAAATTACTGCCGGTACCTGGTCCAGTTCCTGCAGTATCTCGAATCCGTTTTTGCCCGGCAACTGTATATCCAGGAAAAGCAAATCGGGCTGTTCCGATGCAATCAGGGCCAGCGCCTCTGTGGCCGATTCAGCCTCTCCGGCTATCTCTATCTGCGAAAAGCCTTTAAGCATGGTTTTCAGTTCCAGCCGGGCCAGCCGCGAGTCTTCTACTATAACTGCTTTTATCATAGTTGTTCAATACTTATGGTGACTGTTACAAATGGAGCCTCTTCCGTAATCTTTAGCTGCGCTCTGTCGTTATAAAGCAGCTTCAGCCGCTTCACAACATTGTTCAGCCCTATGCCTATACTGTCTTCCAGCTGGTTCTTTTCCTGAAGCGTGCCTGTGTTTTTCACTCTTAGTACCAGTTGCTTCCCAACGGGCCGAATATCTATATAAATAATGCCTCCCGACGGGCTCAGTGCTATTCCATGCTTCACTGCATTTTCTACCAGCAGTTGCAGTATCATGGGGGGTATTTTCTCATTCAGTATAGTTTCATCTGCTTGCACCGTATACTGCATACGTTCTTCATACTGTATCCCCACCAGCTGCAGGTATTGGGTTACGATGGCTATTTCCCTTGCCACCGTTGTCTCACTGTCTTCTGAATGCTGCAGGGCATACCTGAAATTCTCCGAAAACAACGTAAGCATCTGCCTCGCCTTCTCAGGGTTTTCCAGTATCAGTGCCCTGATATTATTCAGCGCGTTGAACAGGAAGTGCGGGTTGATCTGTGACTTCAATTTGCCAAGGCTTGCTTTTTGTATCTCTGCTTCCAGCTTCCATTTCTCCACTTCGGTTCTGTGGTATTGCCTCATCAGGTAATAGCCCAGGTACACCAGGTTCCATATCAATATCAATGAGCCCAGGGGTATGATTTGTAGGGTAATTAAGAACAGATTTAAATGATATTTGCCCGCTATCGGCAATGATGCCAGCACCAGCAATACCATCCAACCAACCGACATGATCAGGCTTGAAATTATCAGTGATCCCAATACCGGTAACGGTTTTAGTGTGAACCGGTAATTACGCCTTTTCAGATACATCCGGTAGGCTGAGGTTACGATAAAGCCACCTGTGGTAATGGCCACGAAATTAAAATACTGAATGAACTGTGCCTTTCCGGCTACAAAATGCTGGGGCAGAAAATTAACAAGCCCTATCACTAACCAGGCAACTATCTGTACCGGCCAAAACCATCTGCGCTTGCTGTTCATTATAATTTGTTTATCCAGTCAGTTACGGTTTTCAGAGCAAGCGGGTTTACTGTTTCGGTAATCTTACCATATTCTTCAACAGATCCGGTGGTTGCTTTCTGGAACAAATGATTCAACCCTTCCAATGGTGCTATCTGCACATTACGGTTGCCGGCTTTTTGCAGACAGTCCTTAATTCCTTTCAGATTAGGTACGCAGCTTACCTGCATATCCAGGGTTCCGTTCAGAGCCAGCACAGGGCATTGGGTGCGGGTCAGGTAATCTGCCGGGTCAAATGTAATAAAGTATCTGTACCATGGCGAGCAAACCTTCATTACCCCTTCCTGCAGCTTTGCGTCACTGCTGTCTTCTCCGCGATCCTGTGCCGGTAATTTATTCAGTTCATTACGCATCATTTTCTGCAGTTTGGTTTTCAGCTCTTCTTCAGGCAGGTTTTTATATTCACCCATTGTTGCATAAAGCTTTTTATTGAGCCTGGCAGCAGTAGCAATCTCGCTGTCGGATGCGCCGCTCAGCCGCATCTGGTCGGCTGTTTGCTGAATCATTAACTCCGAATTAGGTATTCCGGGGCCGGCCAGCAGTATTATAAATTTTACCGCCTTGTTACTGCTTGCCACCATTGGCGCTATCATACCGCCCTCACTGTGCCCCATCAGGCCTATGCTCAGGTTTTTCAGGTCGCTGCGCGATTGGATATAGCTGACAGCTGCTTCCACATCATCGGCAAAATCGGCTGAAGTAGCTGTTGTAAACACACCTGTAGAGGCGCCCACCCCGCGGTCATCAAACCGCAATACGGCAATGCCATTACGGGTAAGCCAGTCGCTCCATACCAGGAACGGGCGGTGGTTGAATTGTGCTACCTCTTCGTTGCGGTTCTGTGGGCCCGATCCGGTGATGAATACCACTATCCTTTTTGCATTGCCGTCCGAAGGCAAAGTAAGTGTGCCGGCAAGTGTGTTGCCTGCCTTTGGATTAGTAAATGATACTTCCTCCTGGCGATACGGAAACGAGGTAGGATCCTGTGGCCGGGCCGGGCCTGCTGCCTTCGCTTCTTTGTTTTCTGTTGTTGAAAGCTTCAGAGCTACGTTTGCCGGGCCCTGACTGAATACTCCGTTTATAATACTGCTGTCGGGTACCAGTGTGCCGGTATAGGTCATACCCATTTTGGCTATGGTTATGGTTACCTGGTTGCCGTCAACCGTAGTCTTGTCGGTAGCAATTCCGGATGCCAGCTGATCGGGGCTGTCCATAGTGGTTGTATAAATCTCTCCTGTTTTGGAGATGTGGAAGACAATACGCAGTTTCTTGCTGTGAAACTCCAGGGTTCCATACCAGGTTCCGGAAATGTTTTGTGCCATCAGGCAAACTGCGCAGAGCAGTAAAGTGAATGTGATGATGATCTTTTTCATAATTGTTTAGATTTTAAGTCAAATTTCAGCCGTTTTATCCTGGCTTCAAAGCTTATTGTGACGAACGGTTATTAACAATGATGAGCGGTTATTAGGAGGGTTTACCATTTTTCTGTTCATTAACATTGCCCGGACTATTTGATTTCACCTTCGCAATTTCAATGCATGGTGGTCATGCATGAAGATATAACTTTTCATCAGTTCATACATAAAAAAACGCCTCCCAAATGCAGGAAGGCGTTTTATAAAAATACAGGATGTTTTATTTGCTGATAACCATTTTGTCAGTAAAATGGGTAGTTGCATTGCTGAAGGTAACCAGGTAAACGCCATCTTTCAGGCTGGCTACATTTACAGTTGCCGTGCCGCTGTTGCTGTTATTTAGTGCTGCTGTAAGTACCACACGGCCGGTTACATCGGCTATGCTTACCGTTGCATTGCCGTTATACAGTTCATCCCACTGAACATTCAGCTCAGCTGATGCCGGGTTAGGGTACATCTCAGGTGTAGGGAAGGATACCGATGCAACTCCTGCATTGCTGCAATGAGTCACATTGATCAGCTTGCTGGCGGCTGCGCTGCCGCAGGAATTGGTTGCTGTGAAAAGCACACTGTCTACACCCACCGATAAGCCGGTCAGTACTCCCGCTGATGTTATGGATGAATGGCTGTTGCTTACGCTCCAGCTCCCGGTGCCCACTGCAGTAGGATTGGTGAATACGGTAGTGGCGCCGCTGCATATGCTGGCAACACCGCTAATGGCACCTGCAGCTGGCGCAGGGTTTATGGTTATTGTAGTTTGTGTGGTCTGCTCTCCGCAAGCTGTAACTACAGTATAGTACAGTACATCTGTACCCGCGATATTACCAGTTACTACTCCTGTGCCCGACACTGATGCGTTGGCGTTGCTCAGCGACCATGCGCCACCTGCGAACTCATTGGTAAGTGTTATACCCGCTTCCGCACAAACTGTAGTTGTCCCGGCTATAGATGCTACACCATCATCTACATAAATGGTAAATGTATCCATCAGTGCACCATCCGAAACCTGCACCTTAAACTCATCAGATCCGGAATAGGTAGCCGATGAAGTATAGGAAGCCCCTGTTGAAGGCCGGGAAATGCCCGCATCCCCTACCGAAGTTACGGTTGCAGGAAAGCCTGTAATAGTACCATGTGCCGGTGCCGAAATAATCGTATAGGTCTCCGTTTGTCCCGCATCTATGTCTGTTACGGTAAGCATCGAATCAAAGGATACGGTCGATCCGGGGCAAGTGTACAGGTAGGCGCCTCTTCCATAAGAGAAAGTTGGCGCATTGGTCAGCTGAATGATCTTCCGGATACGGTTATTGAAATTATCAGCCGCATACAGGTTACGAGCTGCGTCCATACTCAGGCCGTAAGGGGTGTTCATATAAGCCAGATTCGAGTTTACGTTTTCCGCATAACCTTCAATACCGAAATTTCCTGCTACGGGATAAGTCATATCCATCGACATATCCAGTTCGCGGCATGAGCAGCTTACTTCATTGCAGAAGAAATTGCCTGAATCGTCTATACACAATCCGGTTACATCTGCCAGAAATGTTGTCAGCAGTGATGTGCCGAAAATAGATCCGCCGGAAGGGGCTCCTGCCACAGTAGAGATGAGGCCGGTAGCAGCTGTTATTTTTCTTAAGTGTGCATTAAAAACGGTCCATCCGCTCTGGTCCATAACATATACATCTTCCGCTGCCGTTACATTAATTGCGGTAGGTGAGTGCAGTGTTGCAGCCACTGCTGCTCCGCCGTCTCCGGTATAGCCCGGTGTTCCGGTACCCGCTATTGTTGTTACTATTCCGGTGCCGGCAGCTATTTTCCTGATGCAGTTGTTGCCACTGTCGCTCACATAAATATTGCCTGCAGGGCTTATGCATATACCCAGCATCCCGTTGAACTGGGCGCTGAGTGCAGAGCCGCCATCGCCCGAGTAACCGGCGGTGCCTGTACCCGCAACTGTTGTAATAATATTGGTTGCAGCATCTATTCTTTTTATCTGGTTGGTGCTGTTCGATACTATGTAAATATTTCCCGCAGCATCTATGCACATATTCTTGGGCGATATAAGCGCATTTACAGCCGGTATGCCATCTGCAGTTGAAGTGCCACCACCCGCTATAGTAGTAATTTTGCCATTCTGAACCGATATTTTCCGCACTCTCCCATTTGCCATATCAGTGAAGTAAACATTATTTGCAGCATCGTGACAAACATCGTAGGGAGCTGATATCTGGGCCGTTTTACCCCATCCGCCATCTCCTGTGAAACCTGGAGTGCCGTTGCCTGCTATGGTTACGGTCACTCTTTGTGCATGTACCAATACATTGCCAGTTATGATCAGCAATGCTAATGTTAAAAGTGGAATAGTGAACTTTTTCATAAAAACTTTTTTGATGGTTAAGAAATGATGATTGAACTGTGTTTTACTTGAATAATACACGGGTTTATTTCTCAAAATTGCTATACTAAAGTTAAATTTAATTTTTTGAATAAAAAAAATAAATTATTCACTCTTTTTAACTTTTAAGGCCATTGTGGATAAATAATGAAATGGAATTAATATTTTTAATGAAAATACTAACATACAGCTCTATTATTTAACTACTATTTTCAATATTCTACCGGCCCAGCTACCATTGCGGATAATTGTTGAAAGAAATAAAGCCAGTTAGAAAGACTGGCAATGCTGCATATCATCGGGAAAATAGTTGCTGAGTTCTGTTTTTGTTAGGGTAAGATGGTATGCTTCCTCTTTGGGGGCCAAAATTTTCTTTTTGTGCGGATTACATAAGCGCAAATTGTTGATTTATAATTGTTTAAGTTTTTATTTTGAAAATTTGCCGAGTTTGGGATAATTATTGATTAATCCATTATAAATAATGTAAATTACTACTCCGGTAAACTCAGGAGACTTCGGGAAAAATGAAAATGCCCAAAATTTTTTTCTTCTTAATGAATTGAAAAGAAAAAATATCATTCCGATATTGAGAGTATATTCTTATTACCAAAACATCCTCTGGTGTTATTAGCGAATTTGTAATGCAAAAAAAATTTTGCCTAAATCAGCGAGAATGTTTGGTTGCACTTGTAAAATAAAACTCCCTATATTCATCAGCTATACCCCAAAAACATATTTACATACTTGTTATGTAAAAAAAATTCGTCTAAATCAACGAGAATGTTTGTGTAAATAGGTACTGAGCGTAAAAAAAGATTGCAGGGTTGGTTCATAGTATGATAAGTTGTTATTTTTGATTAAATTTGGCTCAAAGGTAAAATGTATAATTGGAAATTCCTAATTTTATAACATATTTATTTTCTCGTTGACGTTGCAAATAAATATAAATAAACATGCATTTATGGTTTGGGATGGAGATTTTATATTTTATTCACAATCTCATTTTTCTGCCACAAAGGATATCTGATATTACCCCTAATTTTAAATCTTACCTTTGCACCTGTGAGCAGGCAAGTGCATTTAAATCTTTCATCAATATCAATGAGTTAGTGTATGAAAATATTCACCGCCGCACAGATAAGGGCCTGTGATGCCTATACCATTAAAGCAGGCGCTATCAGCTCCTTCGATCTCATGGAGCGGGCCGCCGGCAGGTGCATGGCATGGATAAGGGAAAACCTCCCTAAGGATGCCTTATTTGTGGTGCTGTGCGGCACCGGCAATAATGGCGGCGATGGTTTGGCAATAGCCCGTATGCTGCACCAGAAAGGATATGGTGTAAAGGCATTCCTGTTGCAATTCAGTAATATTTTATCGCCCGATTGCAGTGAAAATTTCCGGCGGCTGGATGCAATAGATCCTGAACTGGTGAGTACAGTTGCACCCGATACCTTTATTACCGATATTCCCAGGCACATCATTATTATTGATGCCTTATTAGGTACCGGTCTCAACCGGCCGGTAGAAGGCTGGCTGGCAGAATTTATTAAACACGTTAATCTGCTGCCCAACCGCAAAATAGCTGTAGATATCCCCAGCGGCCTGCCGTCGGATGTGATCAATGACCATGATGCTCCGGTGCTGAAAGTCTCTGATACGTTGAGTTTTCAGTTTTACAAGCGCACTTTTCTGCACCCCGAATCAGGTGTTTTTGCAGGAAATATCCACATTATGGATATTGGCCTTGATAAAACTTTTATTAACGCCACAGGTACCCTTTACAAAACCATAGATCAGACCGACATTGCAACCCTTTATCGCCCCCGCAACCCTTTTACTCATAAAGGAGATTATGGTAAAGTATTGCTTACCGGTGGCAGCTATGGCAAAATGGGTGCAATAACTTTATGCGCAAAAGCCGCGCTGCGTGCGGGCGCCGGACTGGTAACAGCGCTCGTGCCGGGTTGTGGCTATGCTATACTGCAAACTGCCGTGCCCGAAGTGATGTGTGTAACCAGCGGCACAGATTATATTGAGAAAATAGAAGGGTTTGAGCAATATATTACCATAGGAATAGGCCCGGGTATGGGCACTGCCGACAGCACAGGCCATGCATTGGCCGCATTTTTAGATCAGTATAAGGAACCAGTAGTACTTGATGCTGATGCACTCAACCTCATTGCCCGTCATCCTGAGTTGCTTGTAAAGCTGCCTAAAGGAAGTGTTATTACCCCGCACCCGAGAGAGTTCAGCAGGTTATTCGGAGAAAATGCCAATAGTATGATTCAGCTCGATCATGCCCGCATACAGGCCATGCGCTACAACATTAATATAGTGCTCAAAGGCCACCATACCGCAGTAGTAACATCGGAAGGGGAGTGCTGGTACAACAGGACGGGGAATGCAGGCATGGCCAAAGGGGGATCGGGAGATGTTCTTACTGGCATTATAACCGGGTTTCTGGCCCAGGGCTACAAACCTGCCGAGGCAGCAATGATGGGGGTTTATATGCACGGGCTGGCAGGAGATATTGCCGCTGCGCAATTGTCGCAGGAGGCGCTAATGGCCAGTGATTTAATTGATCACATCGGAAATGCATTCCTTACCTTAAGCCGGAAGGAATAAGCAGTTGGGAGATTACTTTTCTGTTTCCGTTTCGCTCTTCCACTCCTTGATTACAGGGCAGGTCTGGTACTCCGGATCAATCTTCAGATAGTATGATGGCAATTTTGCCTTCACCCAGGTATTCATCTTCTGCTGTTTTTTCTGAGCTACTGCTACTTCCTGTATTCTGGCATAGTCATCGGTCAGGTTGGCTTTGTGAGGCGATGTTCTGGACCTAAGATATACTATGCGGCACGAGCGGTCGTGGGCTTCATTCAGATAGATATGGGGCGCCGAATAATCGCCCGGCTTCAGGGTATCGAGCATCAGCACCATTCCGGCATCCAGTTTGGTCATATCCAGTTCCGTACTTCCTGTCTGCGGATCGCCAATCATACCGCCGGTTCTCTTCGCCGCGTCATCAGTCGAAAATTTACCTACAGCTTCCTGGAAGGTTATCTTGCCAGAAACAAGTATATTCCTGATGCTGTCAAGTTTATGAAGTCCCAGATTCAGGTCAACAGTGGTAATTTCCGGTTTGATCAATATATGCCTAATGTCGGCTTCATCACCCCTCCGTGAAATCATTTGAATGATATGGTAGCCGAATTTGGTTTTTATAATTGGCGATATTTCCCCGTTCTGCAACTTGAAAGTAGCACTCACAAATTCAGCAGCCCACGGGCCGTTGCGGGTTACCCCGTCATACCGTCCGCCATTGTCTCTGCTGCCGGGGTCCTGGCTGTAAAGGCCTGCAGCTCCTTCAAAAGTATATTTTCCTTCTACTATATCTTTCCGTATATCCGAAAGCTTGGTATAGGCATACGATTCCATTTCTTTACTGACAGGAGGGTCAATCACAATCTGTCCTACTTCTACAGTTGCCGGAAAATAAGGCAAACTGTCCAGCGGAATTTTTTTATAAAAAGCATCTACTTCTGCCGGTGTGATCTTTACATTCTCAAGTATAGTGCCCTGTAGTTTCTCGGCCAGCATCTGCTCCCTTATTGCATCCCTGTTCTCTTCTTTTATCTGGTATATTGTTTTCCCTGAAATAGATTCCAGCTTTTCTTTAGAGCCATAAAGCCCTATGTAATAACGTAACCGGTTATCCAGTTGCCCTTCCACATCCGCATCATCTATCACCACGGAATCGCGCTCGGCTTGCTCCAGCAGCAGTTTTCTTAAAATCATCTGCTGCAGCATCATGCATTTTACTGTGTCGCTGAGGCTGGGGTCGCGCTCGTGGGCCATCGCAAACTCCAGCTCCAGGTCACTCTGGAGTATGATGCGGTTACGCCCTATTATTGCTATTATTTTGTCCAGGCTTTCCTGTGCTGTTACTTTAAATCCGCATGTCAGACACAGGAAAAGCAGGCTTAACTTGAAATATTTTGAACTCAATACTGATAATGAGATACTCATAAAATTAAATGAGAATATAAAGATGTAAGTGGCAAAAATAACTTATTTACCCCCTTATTATACTACTCAGCCTTATTTTAACTTTTATTGTTTTTCCTTTAATCTGCCGGCTCCGAAAGAAAAACCGGCTGGAATAAAAGGGTTTGCAGCTTTCCATTCCTCAAACCGGGCCATATCGCCCTCATGAAACCTGTTCCAGGCATCATATTGCTGGCTGTTCTCAGCCGCTCCGAAAAGCCATTGGTTATACACGTCAAAATGCCCGGTAGCAATCATCTCATCCAGATAGCTGAATAACGGGAAAGGATATTTTTCGCTGTAGCCAGCAAACCAGTCCATCAGGAATCTTGTTCGAACCATTGCCAGGTTTTCAGTAGTTATACCATCGCTTACTACTGGTGTCAGCATCGTGTAAGTTTTCAGCACTGCATCTTCAAAGGTTGTTTTTTGTTGTTTCTTGTCAGGCTTTCCATTATCCGCTATTTTTTCAAAAAATGCCTGATAACCGGCATACAATTTATTCTTTAGTGCAGTATCAGCAACGGTGTCGTGTTTCATTGCCAGGAAAATTTCACCATAAATGAGCCCCCGTAATACATTTCCGGAACTAATGCAGGCTGTAGCTGCATCATAATAATCAGGAGCAAAGCCGGGATCGTGTTCCATACCATCCTGCCAGGCATTAATGGCCTCCTCCTCTTTCCCTGCCAGGGTGCAGATAATCCCTTTTTCATGGTATAATGAACCCGACCCCGGGAAGAGGTCTATTCCGCTTTGCATTGTTTTTTCAGACTGCTTTATTTTCTTCAATGCTGCCTGGCTTGCTGCCAGCAGCCTGAAACATTGGGTATCGCATTCTTGCCGATCCAGTTTATTTAAGGTCGTTTCTGCTTCATTGTAGTCGCCGGATAAATAATAAGCAACAGCCAGCTGATTGGTAAATACCGGCAGATGCGGAGCCAGCAATATAGCCTGCCTGCATATGGTAATCGCATCTTTGTAATTTCCTCTGGCAATATCCTTATGAGCATTACGGTACATCTGTCCTATCTCAGGCGAAGGCCAGGCAGTCTGTCCGAAAACAAATGAGGGGAGGACTAATAATAAACAGATGAAGGTGCTTTTCATTAATGAACTTGAACTGATCTGCGAAAGTACTGATTTACCGGCTATAGCTATACAATAACAGCACAATCGGGAAGCTGCTATATTTCAGTTAACTTAACTTGTTTTCCGGGATTTAAAGCAAACATATGTATACCTTTGTCTTATAAAATTATGGCTAAGATCACAAATGTAGGCATTATGACATCAGGAGGCGATGCTCCCGGCATGAATGCTGCCATCAGGGCTGTTGTTCGTACTGCTCTTTACCATAAACTGGATGTTTATGGTATACGTCATGGTTACCAGGGTATGATAAACGGCGACATTTTCAAGATGCAGACTACGGATGTGTCGAATATCATTCAGCGGGGCGGAACTATCCTCAAAACTGCCAGGAGCAGGGAATTTATGACCGCCTCCGGAATGAAAAAAGCTTACGATGAAATATGCAGGCATAACATTGAGGCATTGGTATTGATAGGTGGTGATGGTACTTTCAGGGGGGCGGATGAGTTTTTCGGTAAATACTCCGTTCCTGCAATAGGTATACCGGGTACCATTGATAAAGACCTCTCCGGCACTGATTTTACAATCGGGTTTGATACAGCCGTGAATACTGCTATGGAGGCAATAGATAAAATAAGGGATACGGCTGAAGCACATGACCGCTTGTTTATAATAGAAGTAATGGGCAGGGATGCCGGATACATTGCCCTGAACAGCGGTATTGCCGGTGGCGCCGAAGATATACTGATACCGGAAGAGGTTACCGATATTGAAGAGGTTCTGTCGAGAATAGATAGTGATGAGCTCAGAAAGAAAACAGTGCATCTTATAGTAGTGGCAGAGGGTGATGACTTCGGTGGCGCTAAAGAACTCCAGGCAGCTATTACAGAGCGTTTTCCACTGCTCGATGTAAGGTCGTGTATTCTGGGCCATATACAACGCGGAGGTTCGCCCACATTTGCCGACAGGGTGCTGGCAAGCAGGTTGGGCCACGCTGCAATCAGGGCCCTGATAGAAGGAAAAACACAGATGATGGCCGGCATAATAAATAATGAAATTGTTTTTACACCATTCAGCAGCGTGGTAAAAAATACCATGCCTGTAAATGCTGATATGACAGAGATTATCAGGGTATTGTCGCACTAATAAATCGCTCCTGCCTGCATAGCTATGCATTAATATACCTGAACTCTAAGCTGCTATTCAGCTAGTCCTCCCTTACGGTTGTAATTGAGAATTACAAGTGTAAAAACTTTTTGCGTTTGGTAGAATGCTATATCTTGTTATAAAAACTAAAAATGATGTCAAAATATTTTGCGGCAGTAGCCGCCACGCTGGCAATTTGTGTTCATGCACAGGCCCAGCTTCCATATGCGTTTTCAAAAGATACTGCCACTTATGTTCAACTGCCTGCGGCAACAAAACATATTATTACAGGGCCATGGGGGCCTTCATTCACCTACATTGTAAGCCAGGCAATAGGGGTAGATATGTTTAATACAACTTGCGATCACAGCAACTTTGAAGTGCACAGCGAGGGATCTGTTTCTATAAATTCTTATTTTACAGGCGATGTGTATTATGCATCGGGTATGGGCTGCCCATCAAACGGCACTGTGGCAGAAATAGCTTATGAGCTTAGCGGCGCGATATCAAACCAGCTTCTTAAAGTGCAGTTCAGCAATATGTTTTTTGCATACGACACCACAACGACAAGCTATATAAACTACCAGGTGTGGCTATATGAAAGCGGCAACATAATAGAGCTGCATTACGGGCCCGGCAATTATACAGCAGGTGGCGGAGCGGGCATAAGCCCTGGGCTCTTTGATGTGGTAACAGGCACTACCAATTCTATAGTGCTGGCCGGTGATCCCGCCGCGCCTGTAGCGGGACATGGCACCTATGAGGTAGGCACCTCACTTAACGGCTTTCCAGAGAGCGGTACTGTATACAGGTTTACGCCAAACCCTACAGCTGTGCAGCCTGTAAATGGGAAGCCAGGCGGTATTACGGTAGTATACCAGCCAGCATGCCGGCAGGTATCTGTCAGCAGCGTGGCACCGATAAAAAACTGTGTAGTATACGATCTTTCCGGTAGGATTGCAGATGTATTTACAAATGTCAACGCAACTCATTTTACCATAAATACGGAAAACTATGCCACGGGGGTCTATATTGTAAAGACCCTTTCTGATTACCGTTGTGATGTAAGAATGGTAAGTGTGGCTGAATAGAGCTCGTAATAGCGCTCGCCTGTTATTACAGATGTTCCAAAGGGCATCTGGAAGTATTGATAAAACCCCGTCTCCAACGGAATTCATATTGACGAAGCTAAATTTTTAAAGCGAAAGAAACAGAACAGGAAGTTGGCAAAAATGAAAGAGGAGAATGGCCAGCGCACTTACCGCTCTGCACTCTCAGCTTTGTGCCCCGAGCAGGAATCGAATCTGCACTACCTTGCGAATAATTCAAATGAATTAGCGTTTGGCTATAAAAAAATCCACCCGTTAATGAGTGGATTTTCAAAGTGCCCCGAACAGGAATCGAACCTGCACATCCTTGCGAATACCTGGTTCAGAAGTGAATTAAAAACACTATGTATGTAATGTAAACAACTCTTGTAGAACTATATCTAGGCAACCTTGTCTCCCATCACCAGGCTCTTAATATTGTCGCGTAAAAAGCCCTTAAGGCTAAGGTCCTCATCAAGGTCGGGCCAGTGAATACCAGCTCCGTTGCCGATCAATTGGAAATTGAGCAGTTGCTTATTGGTTACATGATTTAGTTGAAAGTACTTAGATAGTTTTTCTTTTAAAACAAAACCAGTACTTAAGATGATTAGCAAAATATCCATGTCTATATGTATATCTACCGCCTTTATTTTTATGCCTCCGGAATAAATAAGTTGTTCCAGGCTATCAAAATTATTTTTTAAAGTATCCATTCCATTTCGTTTTAAATTGTTCAGAAAACTCAAAAACTATAACGGCTATTTGCTTAACCTCACTGCTGGAGAAACCATTCAAATAAGCAATCTCTATTTTTGGCACTAACCAGATTTTACCTTCTGCATCTCCTTTTTCTACATGAACATGGGCCGGCTCTTCATTTTCATTAGAATAGAAAAAAAAACGAAAACCATCTTTGCGTAATATAGTTGGCATTCACCAAAAATAATATTATCGGACAAATAAAAAAAGCGAAGAATGGCCATTGCTCTCCACTTTCCATTTTCCGTTCTAATTTTTGTGCCCCGAATAGGAATCGAATCTGCACTACCTTGCGAATAATTCAAATGAATTAGCGTCTGGCTATAAAAAAATCCACCCGTTAATGAGTGGATTTTCAAAGTGCCCCGAACAGGAATCGAACCTGCACATCCTTGCGAATACCAGATTTTGAGTCTGGCGCGTCTACCAATTCCGCCATCGGGGCTTTTTCTTTAGTCTGAATTAGTTAGTATTTGGTCTAAAGATATTGTACCTTCTTACCTTGTTTCAAACTTTAGACTTGCTACTATAGACTTTCAACTTCTCTAAAGGGCTGCAAATTTATCAATTCTTTCCTTAATCCGCAATAAGTATTTTTTTCTAAAGTACTGATCCTTTATCTGTAGCAGTAATTCGTTCGATTTATCCCCTTTTTCAAACTTATTTATGAGCAGCCTGGTGGCATCATCCCAAAGTTCCAGCTGCTCGTTCAGGCTGTTGATGGCCATATTGCGGGCATCTTCATTGGCGGGCTCTGTTTCATATTCACTCACCGCCTCATTAATATCCATCATCTCCATAAGAAAGGCCGGGGGTAAGGCATATTTTTCTTCTTCTTCAAGCAGGTTATGGATTTTGAGGATATAGGCCATGGTGGCATCAGGGTTCTTAAAGGTTTTATAGGCATCATTGTTCATCGCCGACATTTGCAGCGCTTTAGCCAGATCTGCGCCTCCAGCCTGGGCAAACCGGTCGGGGTGGTACAACCGGCTCAGTTCGTAAAACCGGCTCTTTATCTCCACCTGGTCCGGATGAAAGGAAACCGGTAAATGATATAATTCAAAATAGTTGGTCATTATTATTTATTTTACAACACCCTCTCTCTTGGAGCGGGCCGGGGTGAGGCCTATCTTTGCAGCAAAAATACAAAATATGCTCCGGATAGGCCTGTTAAGAGAAAGGAAAAAGAACCCCGATGAGCGCGTTGCTTTTACGCCTGCCCAATGTGCCAAAATAAATGAGGACCATCCGTATCTTAAGATTGTTGTTGAGCCCTCGCCTAGCCGCTGTTATTCTGATGGCGAATACCTTGCCGAAGGAGTAGAACTGAGTGAGCACATGGATAAATGCGATATTTTGCTTGGTATAAAAGAAGTTCCTCCCCATTATCTCATACCCGGTAAAACTTACTTTTTTTTCTCCCATACCAAGAAGAAACAGGCATATAATCAGCCGCTGATGCATGCACTGATACAAAAGAAGATCAGGCTTATAGACTATGAGTGCCTTACCTACAGCGATGAGCAGCGCATATTGGGCTTCGGGCATTTTGCAGGTATTGTAGGCGCTCATAACGGTCTGCTTACTTATGGGAAGAAAAATGGCATATACTGGTTGCCTGCAGCCAATGAGGTAAAGAGCTATAAGGAGCTGCTCAAGGCATATGAACAGCTGAAACTGCCCAACGTAAAAATAGTGGTTACCGGCTCGGGCAAGGTATCATCCGGCATTCTGGAGGTGCTTACCAAGCTGGATATCGAATCAGTTGAACCGGCCGATTTTCTCACTCATGAGTATGAATATCCGGTATTTACTCATCTCACCGGAGCCGACCTTTATGCACGTAAAGACAATGACCTGTTTCACCGCGATGATTTTCATGCTAACCCAGAAAAGTACAAATGCCTGTTTAGTGCCTATGTCAATCAGGCAGATGTATTGATGAACGGTATCTACTGGGAAGAAGGGATTGCAAGGCTCTTCGACAAAGAAGACGTTAAGCGGCACGACTGGCGCATCAGCATTATTGCCGATGTAACCTGTGATATAAATGGTTCGGTACCTGTGAATGTGGCGGCTTCAACCATTGCTGACCCTGTTTATGGCATAGACCGTCAGACGCTTGAACAGACTGCTCCATTTCAGAAAACAAAAGAGGTAATAGATATAATAGCTATAGATAACCTGCCTAACGAACTGCCCTATGATGCCTCGCAATATTTCGGCAGTCATCTGGAGAAATACATACTGCCTGAACTGATGAAGCAGGATAGTGAGCTATTGAAAAGGGCTACTATTTGCGAGAATGGGAAACTGACTAAAAGGTATGAGTATCTGAGTGATTATGCCTATTGATAAACATGGCCGGATTGCAGGTATCCGGGACCTTTATTTGAACTAATTTCTTTGTCTATAATGGATTTTAGTGTTTTTCTGTTATCACTAAAGCTTAAGTATGCGTATTGTGTCTATGTGTGTTGGGAATGTCATTTTTTAGCTAATCAATTATTAGGATGATCGGATTTCTTTTTATACTTTTGACTTGGTTTCAAATTAGAGAAACCCAAACAAATTTCTTAACTTAAACAATTAATATTTATGGCTAAGGTATTATCAGTCATCATACCTGTATTGGAAGGTATGGAAGAGTCTCATCTCAAAACACAGCTTTTAAAGTACTTTCCGCAACAAGCTGACCACTTTACACAGGTTGAAGAAAGCTTTTCTTTATTAACTTCAATTACTCCTGATCCAGATCGGATGAAAATGTTTTTTCATAGCTGGAGCCAGACCAATAACAGTGCTGTTACCGTATCCGGGCTTAGCAGCCGGCTCACTATGCTGATCCATAAAAACATGCCAGTAGCCGATGAGCATGCATTGTTCAGGTCGGTAGCAAGTCTTAACAGGATTGCCGATGAGGATCTGGCTGTGGTAGGAAAAGTATTGCATTCTGATCTCTTTTATACTATGGCAACCAATATCTGTGGGGATGATGAATGGTTGTCAAGAAAATACCTCCAGCCTCAAGCTAAGGATTTCAAAGCCTGGAAAGATTATAATTCGCTGCGCGATGAAGATATTCTCATTGGTCTGCTCACAACTCTTGTTCATGAAATCTATACTCATGGCGAGGTGGAATATATTTTGCCAAGGTTTACAAACTGGCTTGAAAGAGAATACGACTTCTCAAAAACTGATCTTAAAAATACCCTGGCCTGGATTACAGTTCATTGTGGCCCTACCGAAAAAAACCATTTCTTTCATGCCGTCAGTTCTATAAAGTATTTTGTGACTGCAATGAATCTGAAAATTGAAGATTATGATCTGGGGCCGATCATTTCTTCATATTTATCAAAAAAAGCCACGGTTATGAAAACCATTGGTGCCCAACTGATTCATTTAGCCTAGACTGAAACACTGATAAGACTTGACAGAAGATATTATCAACCTCCGGGAATGTAGTTATAATTGCGCATTGGTAAAGGACCTTGTAAACAGGTATTCTGAGAATCACCCTCTTGGAATAAGTGAATATTTAGCTCAGTTTCCGGTAGGTATAAGCCATCAGTTCCAGCAAAAAATTGCCCGGCTTAGTTATGTACTGAACGAGGCGCTGATAAAGGTAGTCTCAGCCTATTTCTATGATGAAAGGATCAGGGCTGTTTACCAGTTTGATAAAGAACTTGATGACATTTTAAAAGTGGCTTCTGAAAAGCCATATAAAGTAGGTCTCTACCGCCCTGATTTTGTTTTCGACGTTAACGGACAAGCCAGGATATGCGAAATTGGTGCCCGCTATCCGGTCAATGGATGGATGATCAGTTATTATCTTTACCTTGCTTTAAGTGAGCCAGGCGCTATTGACAGTCAGCGTTTTGAGACAGTCAGCAGTATCGATGGTATTCTGGATGAATTATCCGGCCAATTCGATAACAGCCTTCCATTGATAATGGTGCATAAAAATGAAAAGGGAACAGAGATATTCAACCTGTTTTCTGAATTCAGAAAAAACGGGTTAGAAACCCTGATAGCACTTCCTTCCGATTTAAAAGCTGAAAATGGGATCCTGACACTTAATGGGCTCCCGGTTTCGCAATTTATTTTCGAAATGGACAGGGAAGAACTTCGTTATTTTTCACCGGAAGTCTTAAACATCATTATCAGGGATTGCAATTACCTTAATGATGTAAGAACGCTTATACTCGTACATGACAAGCGTATTCTTGCCGTTTTATATGACCAGGATATCATGTCAGGGTTATTGCCGGCAGATGATTATGCATTTCTGCGTAATTTCCTGATCCCAACTTTTTCACTGGGGTCTGCTGAAAAAAAAGCAGAAATTATTCAATCGCCTTTAAAGTGGATTCTCAAACAGAATAGCGGCGGCAGGGGAATTGGCATTTACCTGAGTGATAACTATACAAAGGAAGAATGGACAAATATTATAGAAAATAACTGGCAGGAATATATGGCTCAGCAATACGTTGATCAAATTCCGTTCACCTTCCCCGAACATAAGATCGATGATGCCATTAATATGGTAGGTGTGTTTTTTGGCTTTAATGGTCATTCCTTCGGGCCGGGAGCATTCAGAGGGTCATCGGATGCAATTGTTAATATTCATCAAGGTAAGGGATTGAGCTATCCTCTTTTGGTTCCCCGGCAATAATATACTGACATTAATAGTTATCCGTTTTTATTGTAATGGTCATTATATTTTAGGCCACTATTTAACTATGAATGCTATATGCCAAACGGTCTGGTGAACTCAACATTAAAGAAGAATCATAAACAGACTATGGTTTCAAGGTAGCAAATAATATAACGGCTATGGCAAATGAAACACTGAAAAATTATTACGAGATTGCCAGGGCATCTTCCCTGTTTCAGGAATACTATCGGGATTATCCTGATTTTTCTGATGCTCCGGTATTGGATAAAATTACACTGGTAAATATCCTTAATACTAAATTCGATTTGCATAACGAATCAACCGGGGTTTACCTGGTAAGGTCCGGTGGCTCTACCCGCAAGCCACTGGTATTCCCGGTAGATATTGAGGAGAACCTGGAGCAAAGAAGGATACTGGCCCTGGCCCTCACTGAAAATAAAGTTATCACGCCCCGCACAATAGCGTTGAACATTCTTGGCTATATGGATATGTACAGGACAGCCGCTATTATTGATGATATTCTGGAGAAATGTAAGGCTACCACACTCGCTATGAGTACTCATGCAAGTTATGAAGATGATTACATGGCTATTCTTAATTTTAATCCGGATATAATATTCTGCACGCCTTCCAAATTATTTCATTTTGCCGATCACCTTAAAAAAAACGGGCTGAAGGTTTCTGTAAAGAACATGTTGTATGGTGGAGAATTTCTGCTGGATTCCTATGCTCAGGTTTTTAAAGAATATATTGGCACTGAACAAATCTATTCGATGTTCGGATCAGCCGAAACAGGCATGTGGGCCTGGTGCGACTATACCAATCAGCCATCTTTATTCCGGTATATAGAGGGTATCCTGCCTGAAATAATTAATCCGGATGCTGATGGATATGGCAATATAGTTATTACTAACCTGTACAGGAAGCGTTTCCCTGTATTCCGTTACAGTATTGGCGATGTCGGCAGGCTGGTGGTAATAAACAACATTTCGTACCTGGAAATAAAAACAAGGGAAAAGGGTTCATTTATGTTGTATGAATCCAACTATTCACTGAATGATTTTACTGAAGTGTTTCAGGATGTAGATAATTTCCAGATACAGCTGAGTACAAATGCCGATTTGCATGTGTATGTGAAATTCCTGCTCCGAAAAACTTTGCAGGAATCAGAAAGGAAGGAGTTTGAGGAGGCAAAATATAAACTGATCTGTGAGATACTGGGCTACAAAATTAAAAACACAGAGGTGATTTCAGGGCCGGATGTTGAATTTTACATAAATCCGGTAACTTGTAAAATGCCGCAAATAGTCGACTTCAGGAAGTAGGCAATAAATGAAAAACTGTTCAATTGGTTAGCTTATCCGCTTTTTTCCGCACTACCACCCACTCATCTATATTTACCTTGAAGGGCAGGTTACCCATTTTTACTGTGGCCTTTTTGTCTTTTAATTCCAGAAGGGTCCCTACCTGGTGGTTCTCTTTATTTCTTACCAGATCGCCTATTTTCGGTTTGCCGCCTGTAAGCTCATAATTTTTATCGGCCTTTCTTGCAGCTGCAGCATTATTCTGTATTTGCTTTTTCCGGAACAATACGTTTTCGGCTGCACTGATCACATCCTGCTTATTCTCTGATTTTTTCCAGTCCTGGATAATCTGTTTAAACTTTCGTTCTGTATCTCTAAGGTAGTCCAGCTCTTCTTTTTTTATTTTATTCTGCAGCTGCAGGGTGGCATGTTGCTGCTTCAGTTTTTCCTTGTCGGAGAGCTCTTCATAATTCTTTTTCAGCTTCTCATTCGTCTTCAGCAATCGGTCCAGTTCCTTTTCTTTATCACTCAGCCTTACCGACTGTTGTTCCGTCTGGTGAAGGATTTTGTCGAGTTTGAAGTGTTCCCGCTGTGTCAGCTGGCGGGCACGTTCTATAACTTGGGGTGGAAGTCCGCTTCTCTGGGCAATGGCAAAAGTATAACTGCTTCCGGGCTTGCCGATACTCAGCTTATAGAGTGGTTCAAGTTTTTCTTCGTCAAAAGCCATGGCGCCATTAAATATTCCGCGCACCTTGCCTGCCATTATTTTCAGGTTCAGGTAGTGTGTGGTAATAATGCCCAGTGCATTTTTATGTGCAAGGTCTTCTACTATTGCTTCGGCAAAAGCCCCGCCCAGATTAGGGTCGCTGCCGCTGCCCAGCTCATCAATAAAGAAAAGTGTCTTGCCGTTGGCAAAATCCATAAAATGCTTCATGTCCTGCAGGTGTGCGCTGTAGGTACTTAACTCGTGTTCGATAGATTGTGTGTCGCCTATCTGCACCATCAGTTGCCTGAATATACCTACCTCCGAACTTTCATCGGCAGGAATCAGCAGACCTGCCTGGCACATTAGCTGCAACAAACCTACTGTCTTCATTGATACTGTCTTTCCGCCGGCATTAGGCCCGCTTATAATGAGTATCCGGTTCTGCCGGTCAAGGGTCAGTGTTAAGGGTATGGTGGGCTTCTGGCTTTGTTTATTGCGCAGCAATAGTAAAGGGTGATACGCCTTAATCAGCTGCACCATGGGGTGGGGGCTCAGCCGGGGCATATTGCCGTTCATATCTGCTGCCAGCAACGCTTTGGCCCTTATGTAATCATATACGCCGCAAAGGTTATAATACCCATCCAGCACACTTGCGTATGCCGACAGGTCTTTTGTAGCCTGCACCAGTATTCTGTGTATCTCCCGACCTTCAGCCCGCTCCAGCGAAAATATTTCAATGTTCAGTTCTATAGTTTCTTCAGGTTCTATAAATACAGTTTTCTGGGTGTCGCTTTCGCCATGCAGTATACCCTTTACTATTCGTTTGTATTCAGCCAGCACAGCAGCAGTTCTGCGCCCGTTCATAAAGCTCTCCGATATATCGGCCAGGTAGCCTGCCTTGTTTAGTTTGCGCAATACAACCTCAAATGTCCTTCTCGATTCATAGCGTGCCTTACCCAGTTCGCTCCGTATCGACATCAGTTCTTTCGATGCTGTATCCCGCACTATGCCAGTCTCATCAATAACAGTTGTGATGATTTCTGTGATCCGTTTTTCATATTCAGTCTTCCCTGCCAGTTCATTCAGTTTCGGGAAAAGCTCATTATGCTTTTTAAACCATTGCAGTATATCCTTTATGTTGAGGGCAAGCTTATTAAATTCCAATAATTGTTCGCCTGTCAATACTCCGCCAGGTATGGCAAGGAGTTTTAATTCTTTGGTAAGGTTACGTGTAAAGTCGTTGGGGAAATAGTCATTGCCAATTATGATGTTTTTAAATTCACTGGTCTGCTGCAGTTCCCGCTCCATATGAACCAGTGTGGTATGAAACCGGATATTGGCCACCCTTTCACGCGCAGCATCCGTCCGGCATTTCAGCAGCAGCAGGTCGCTGATCTTATTAAACTCAAGGGCTTCATCGGCATGTGCCGGGTATAGTTGCATCATTTATAAGTAATACTCATTTTAAAATAGTTGCGAGTTTGGTTGCTGGAAATTTTTCTGAATTAATTGAGCAGATTTAATAATGGAAACGGCATTGCAGAATGGTTATTCTTTCCTGGCTCACTTTATATATAAGCCTGTGCTCATCATTTATTCTTCTCGACCAGCTACCCCTGAAATTTTCTTTAAGCGGTTCTGGTTTCCCGATTCCATCAAAAGGCTCCCTCAGGCAATCCTTAATAAGTTCATTGATCCGTTTCAGAATCATTTTGTCTGTTATTTGCCAGTACAAATAGTCATCCCACCCACGTTTATTCCAGGCCAATTCCATTATTCTTCAATTAATGCATGTGTTTCATAAATGCCATTTTCAGTATCTTTAATAGCATCTATTAATCGTAGCTGGTTATTTACAGTACTTTGCAAATATTTGGTTTCCTGCCAGGAGTTATATTCATCCAGTGATACCAGTACCACATTTTTATTATGCGCCCTTGAAATGACAACAACTTCCTTATCATCGCAGGCCTTATCCAGGTTTTCTTTTAAATTCTTCCTGAATTCTGAATAATTTACAACTGTCATAACAATCTGTTTAAGTACAAAATTACGTACAATATTAATTAATTCCTCCCCAATACCAGTTCTTCCTTCAAAAACAGCCCGGTAAAGCTCCCTTTGATTTTCGCAATATCCTCTGGCGTTCCTTCACCCACTACCTTACCTCCGCCGCCGCCGCCTTCTGGGCCCATATCTATCACATAGTCGGCCACCTTTATAACATCCATATTGTGCTCTATTACCAGTATGGTATTGCCCCGGTCCACAAGTCGGTTCAATACGGCCAACAGGTGTTTTATGTCTTCAAAATGCAGGCCGGTGGTCGGCTCATCCAGTATATAAATGGTCTGCCCGGTATCCCGTTTACTTAGTTCGGTTGCCAGCTTCACGCGTTGCGCTTCGCCGCCACTCAGTGTCACCGCGCTCTGCCCCAGGGTTACATACCCCAGACCCACATCCTGCAGCGTTTTTATCTTTCGGTGCAGGTAGGGCACATTCACAAAAAACTCCACTGCTTCGTCCACCGTCATATTCAGCACATCCGATATTGATTTGCCCTTATACCTTATCTCCAGTGTCTCCCTGTTGTAACGTCTGCCATTGCACTTTTCGCATTGCACATAAACATCGGGCAGAAAGTTCATTTCTATCACCCGCATACCGCCGCCCTGGCATTCCTCACACCTGCCACTCTTCACATTAAAGGAGAACCGCCCTGCAGTATACCCCCTTATCTTGGCCTCCGGCACCTGGCTGAACAATTGCCTAACCTCATTAAAGAACCCGCAGTAGGTGGCCGGATTACTTCTCGGAGTTCGTCCTATAGGGCTTTGATCAATCTCTATCACCTTATCAATATGCTCCAGCCCTTCCACCTTTTTGCAGGGCATAGGAGTCTGCTTAAAGTTGTGGTAGCAATGCTTTCCAAGAATAGGGTAGAGGGTCTCGTTGATCAGGGTGCTCTTACCACTGCCACTTACACCCGTCACACAAACAAATGTGCCCAGCGGCATCTTAATGCTTACATTCTTAAGATTATTACCTGTAGCTCCTTCCAGTACCAGTTCTTTCCCGTTGCCTTTTCTCCTTTCGTTGGGCACCTCAATATTCAGGGTATGATTCAGGTAGCCGCTGGTTATGGTATCCATTTTAAGGATATCGGCAGGTGAGCCCTCGCTCACTATCCTGCCACCATGCATCCCTGCCGCCGGGCCTATATCTATCAGGTGGTCGCTGGCCAGCATAATGTCTTTATCATGCTCCACCACCAGCACGCTATTGCCACCATCCCTAAGATTTTTCAGCGCCTTTATCAGCCGCTGATTATCGCGTTGGTGCAGTCCTATACTGGGCTCATCCAGTATATATGTTATGCCCGTCAGTTGAGATCCTATTTGCGTAGCAAGCCTTATCCGTTGGCTCTCGCCTCCGCTCAGGGTGCGGGTGGGGCGGTCCACAGTGAGGTAGTGCAGACCCACATCCAGCAGAAAGTGCAGCCTGTCCCTTATCTCCTTCAGTATATCCTTGGCAATGGTTTGTTGTTTGGAGCTAAGACGCAGCTCAATACCTGTAAACCACTCCATCATTTCCTTAAGTGATAGCGCACTTAGTTCACTGATATTGCAACCGTCCAGCTTAAAGTAAAGGCTCTCTTTCCGCAGCCTTGCACCATTGCATACCGGGCATTTGTTCAGTTCCATAAACGCCTCAGCCCATGTCCTTATCCCTTCGCTCGATGTTTCATTAAACCACCGCAATACCATATTGATGATGCCCTCATAGTTGTGCTGCACCACCGTTTCATGATATGTTTCGGCATCATCATTAATGTAGGTTATCACACCCTCCTCATTGCCATACAGCAAAAGGTTCAGTTGTTTTTCGGGTATGTCTTTTATAGGCTTATCCAGTGGTATTTTGTTTTTCTTAGCAAGTACTATGGCCATCTGGTAGGCCCATGCATCGCGTTCGCCGCCCAATGGGGCTATACCGCCATCCGTTATACTCTTATTCATATCCGGCAGCACCTCGGCCATATTCACCTGGTATATACTGCCCAGCCCCTTGCACTTGGGGCATGCCCCATATGGCGAGTTGAACGAAAATGTATTCGGCGATGGTTCTTCATAACTTATACCAGTCTCCAGGCACATCAGCGTTTTGCTGTATTGGGTTATGGCATTGGTTTCGGCATCAGCAATAAACATCAGGTCCTTGCCCATTTGAAGGCTCTTCTGTACACTCTGGCTCAGGCGGCTTTGTCCTTCGGCATTCACCGCCAGCCGGTCCACCACCAGTTCAATGTCATGTATTTTGTATCGGTCCAGTTGCATGCGCTCTTTCAGGTCAGTTACCTCACCGTCTATGCGCACCTTCAGATAGCCCTGCTTCCGCAATTGTTCAAACAGCTCCCGGTAGTGCCCCTTCCTGCCGCGCACCACCGGCGCCAGCAGCAGTATCTTCCTTCCTTTAAAGTTCTGTTGTATATGCGCCACTATCTCCTCTTCGCTGAATTTCACCATCTTTTTCCCGGTGTTGTAAGAGTAGGCCTCAGCCACCCTCGCAAACAGCAACCGCATAAAGTCATACACCTCAGTTACCGTACCCACAGTGCTCCTGGGGTTTCGGTTGGTGGTCTTCTGCTCTATGCTTATCACCGGGCTCAGGCCTGTTATCTTGTCCACATCTGGCCGGTCCAGGTCGCCCATAAACTGCCGAGCATACGCCGCAAAGCTCTCCATATACCGCCGCTGGCCTTCCGCAAAAATCGTATCAAACGCCAGCGAACTCTTGCCGCTGCCACTGATACCAGTTATCACCACCAGCTTGTTTTTGGGTATGCTTACGTCTAAGTTCTTCAGGTTGTGCACCCGTGCCCCCAGCACCTCAATATTGCCCGCATCCGTTCTTTTATTAATTACCTCACTCTCCATTAAGTGCAATTTACGGATGAATTTCGGAATTGGGGGTGATAGGGGAATTGGATATCATTATGAATCTTATCCTGTTAATGATGTTACCCTATTTTGTATCATGTGATATATGCAATTGACCAAGAATCTCAGTTTTCCGCTTTAAAATGATTAGTCAGTTATTATTGTTGATAAAGCAAGATATAGGAACTATACAAAAATTTAACCCCCGACAAACATAATATTAGCACAATAATATTATTTTTGAACCAAATTCAATTCTATATGCACAAAATTTCCATCCTGGTTGTAACATTGATGATAACCCTCTTTTCTACTCAGAATTCTTATGGCTGGGGCAAAGAAGGCCATCACATGGTTGCCGAAGTTGCCTGGCATTATATGAACCAGCATACTCAGGAAATGGTTACCAAATATCTCAACGGAATTACTGTCGATTCAGCCGCTACATGGATGGATGACGTGAGGAGTGATCCTAAGTATAAATACATGTCGTCCTGGCATTTCATCAATATCCCCAAAGGGCAGGAATATGTGCCCAATCCGGCTGAGACCAATTGCATCAATGAAATGAACAAAGCCTGTAATAATCTTAAAAACGGCAAACTCTCAGATGATGAAAAGAGAATAAATATTATGGTATTGATTCACCTATGGGGCGATCTCTCCCAGCCGCTTCATACGGGTTATGCCGAAGACAGGGGGGGTAATATGGTTACGATTACCTTCAATGGCAAGGAAACCAACCTGCATTCATTATGGGATGGTGGTATTATTTACGACCGGAAAATAAAACTCGATAATTGCCTGGCCCTCTATGCTCATCTCAGTGAAAAGGAAAAAGAGGAATGCAAAAAATTCAATAATGTGGCAGCCCTAAAACAATCCAGATCGTTTCTGCCACAGATTTATGATTTTGAAGACGCCTCAATTGATGAGGTGTATGCCGTCAAAAACCAGGCGGTAATAGAAAAACAAATCCTTACAGGCGGTCTGCGGCTTGCTGCAATGCTCGATGATGTTTTCAAAAAACAATAGTCAGGTATTTATTCATCGGCACATCCTGAACTTAAGTATCGATCTCCAGCACATAATCATTCATATAGTACCCACCACCTATATCTATATCCTCATCACTTGAATGCCTGAAACCATATTTGCTGTAAAATGCGATAGCATTGGTATTATACCTGTTCACATTGAGCCGCAGCAAATTACCACCTGCCTGTTTGATGGCTTTTGTCAGGTGTTGCAGCATCATTCGCCCGGCGCCCATACCCTGCGTTTCCGTCAATACATACAATTTATGCAGTTTGTAAATGCCCTGTTCCAATTCAGAGTAAGAAGCAAAACCCACAGGTGTTTCATCGCTGTAGCAAAGGATAAAATTATGCCCCGAAACCTCCATCTGTTTTTTCAGTTCCTCGGACGCATAAAACAGGTTAAGCATATAATCCAGTTGTTCCTTCCCAATAATCGGGATATAGGTAGTTGGCCATACCCTGTAGGTAATTTCCCGTATCAGAGGAATATCGGTAATAGTAGCGTTAGTTATTGTAAGCATATTAAAGCAAGGATTCAAAGCAATGTGCTGGTTTAGATCGCATTGCTGAAATAAAAATGAATTAATGGTTTCGTCGTCAAAGATAATTAAACTAAATTCGCTCAATATTCTTAAAAAAACCGGCAAAAAATGAAAAAGGCTATTTATACTTTTCTTGTAATTACTATTGGTATAATCTCCTTCGCCTCTTGCAAAAAAGAATACCATTGCCAGTGTACCTATAATAATCAGTTAGTTTTTACAAAAGACCTGGGCAACCAAACCAGCACCGGCGCCAACAATTTATGCAGTACCTACGACACTTCCGGTATACCTGGCGAAGTATGGTTATGTACTGTTTATTAATCAACCGAATCTTTTCATAGATCGACAATATTTCAGGTTGTGTGTAGGAATGATTTTTGAATCAATTCTAAAATGAATTCAGACTATTAAATAGTGGAAATAATAAAATCAGATTTTATAAATTCCGGTCTGTTATATTTTCATTTGTGCATAATAAGGATGATCAGGATTTACAACCAGTTCCTGGCGGGTAGGGCTTATTAATACATCCATATCCTCCAATGGGATGCAGCCAAGTAAAGGTTCTGCATTATCTTGCAAAACCATTGCGCTGCAAAAAGTACGCCTGTTTTTAAACCGGAGTTCTACATGCGAAACTACGTCATATTCTATAATGTGACCATTGGCTAGTTGCCCTTTTCTTTTTTCAACTATCGGAAACTGTAATTGCTCCTGAATACTTTCATTAATACAAAGCAGATCAGCTCCGGTATCAACCCGGATATTTATAAACATTCTCTTAATTTCTTCATCTCCTATCATATGCTTTTTTGCATACGACAGGTCTTCAGCATTTATCAGCTCTATATCAGCAAATATAGCTCCCTAATTCCTGTTTTAGGTTCAACAAAGCTAATGAAATAAACTTATATGTGCCGAATTTGAACCAAAAGAATATTGAACAACTCAGCCATTGAGACATTAAAATATCCTCATCAATTCCTCAAGGTGTTCTATTTCATAGGTTGGCTTTCGGCCATGGGCCACATGGTGCGGGTTATAATATACGGTATCCCATCCCGCATTTATGGCGCCAAGAATATCAATATCAATTGCATCGCCTATCATTATACTTTCATCTGCGGTAGCGCCTGCCTGTTTCAGCGCGAATTCAAAGATATCCCTGTGGGGCTTCATACTGTTGCTGCGCTCAGAGGTAATAAGGTGGGTAAAGTAGCGGGCAATGCCTGAGTATTGCAGCTTCAGGCGCTGGGTGGTATCAAAACCATTGGTAATGAGGTGCATTTCATAGCGGCCTTTGCAGTGATCGAGGATCTCCTTTGCATGGGGTACCAGCAGGGTCTGGGTTGGCAATATTTCCAGGTATGCCGTACTGATTTCATGGGCAAGTGCGGTATCGGCCACTTTAAAGTCCAGCAACATCAGCCACATCCGTTTCCAGCGTAGTTCATCGCGTTTTATGAAGCCATTGCGGTAGCGTTCCCATAGTTTATCATTGTGTATTACATAACTCTTGAATAATGCATCGAAATCGGTAATACCATATTTTTCGAGCTCATATTCCTTATACAATGTCCTTAATGAGGCCTCAGAGTTTTTATCAAAATCCCATAATGTGTGGTCAAGGTCGAAAAAAAGGTGTTTGTATGTTTTTTGCATAGTCGTAAGTCGAAAGTCGAAAGTCGTTAGCCTGGTGTAAAAGTACGGAAAGATGCGCACATCGTTAGTTTGTTGGTGTTGTGGCAACAAGAGGGCTATTTGAATACCTGATTATTCTCATGAAAATTTCTTCAATAAAGGTTTTACATTTGCGCGGTTATTTCTAAAGGTGTGCCACACTTTCAAAGTGTGACACACCTAAGGCTAAAAAATTATTTCAGATAAATATATACTATGGCAAAAATTAAAGTAGCAAATCCCGTTGTGGAGCTAGATGGCGATGAAATGACACGCATCATTTGGAAGTATATCAAAGAAAAACTGATACTTCCATACCTGGATATTGATATAAAATACTATGACCTGGGCATTGAGCATCGCGATGCTACCAACGATCAGGTTACTATTGACTCTGCCAATGCCATAAAGCAATATGGTGTAGGTATTAAGTGCGCTACTATTACGCCCGATGAAGCAAGGGTAACAGAGTTTGGCCTGAAGCAGATGTGGAAGAGTCCTAACGGCACTATCCGTAATATACTGGATGGAACAGTATTCCGCGAGCCCATAGTAATGAGCAATATACCACGGCTGGTGCCTAACTGGACTGCTCCAATATGTATAGGCCGTCATGCATTCGGCGACCAGTACCGCGCTACCGATTTTGTAACCAAAGGCAAGGGCAAACTGACTATAAAATTTGAAGGCGAAGACGGCAAGGTTATTGAACATGAAGTATACAACTTTAAAGGGGATGGCGTAGCGCTGGCTATGTATAATACCGATGAGAGTATCATGGGTTTTGCACGTGCCTGCTTCAATATGGCATTGCAGAAAAAATGGCCGCTGTACTTAAGTACCAAGAATACCATCCTGAAAAAATATGATGGCCGCTTCAAGGATATTTTTGAGCAGATATTCAATGACGAATTCAAGGCTGAATTTGATAAGTGCAGCATTACTTATGAGCATCGCCTGATCGATGACATGGTGGCCAGTGCACTCAAGTGGAACGGCAATTTTGTATGGGCTTGTAAGAATTATGATGGCGATGTGCAAAGCGATACGGTAGCACAGGGATTTGGTTCACTGGGCCTGATGACTTCAGTACTCATCACCCCCGATGGCAATACTATGGAAGCCGAGGCCGCCCATGGCACCGTAACCCGCCACTACCGCGAATACCAGAAGGGAAGGGCAACATCTACCAACCCGATCGCATCTATTTTTGCCTGGACCCGTGGCCTCGCCTTCCGTGGCAAACTGGACAACAATCAGGAGCTGATTAATTTCAGTCATGCACTGGAGCAAGTTTGTGTAGAAACTGTGGAGAGCGGTAAAATGACCAAAGACCTTGCAGTATGCATACATGGCAACAGTGTAGGCAAAGGCGATTACCTGAATACCGAAGAATTCCTGGATGCGCTGAATGAGGGGCTGAAGGCGAAGCTGATTTAATTGCCGATCATCCAGAAAAATTGTAGTAAATAACAAATAGCCCGGATCAGTCCGGGCTATTTGTTTGAGTATCTTGCAATTTGTATTAATGTTTATTACTTTCATAGCCAATTTAGATTTCAGTTATAAAATTCCCGAAAATTATATCAATGAAATTTTTACTTTTAAGTTTAAGCTTACTGCTACCAGTGGTTGTATTTTCACAACTTGATACTTTTGTTACATCAGACATCACATCTTTTGAACTCAACACCAGTGGCAAAAAAAATGTGCACTATATTTTCCTCAATCCTGAGAACAAAATAAAGGTTATGGAAGGGAATTTTGTTGACAACAAAAAAGATGGTTTATGGCTTTATTACGATAGAGGTAACAACAAAATAATTCACAGTCAGAATAGCTACAAACTTGGAATTAAGGATGGTATTTGGATAGAGCGATATCTCAACAGCGAACAGATTGAACGGAAAGAGGAATATGCCGATGGCAAACTTCTATCAGGGCATTACTATAAAGAGAATGGTGCGGAAGCTCCTTTTAAAGGAAAAATTTACAATTACTGTGAGCAAATGCCAACGACTAAATATGACCTCAATAAATACATAAGAAATAATGTTAAATATCCTCAGGTTTCAAAATTACATGGAATTGAAGGGCGTGTGATAGTGAAATTTGTTGTATTGGAATCAGGATCCATCGCAGAAGTCTCTGTTGTGAAGGGGTTGGATGATGCCTGCAATGAAGAGGCTATGCGGGTAGTAAGAAATATGCCGGCATGGATACCCGGAAAACAAGATGGCGTACCCGTGTCTGTTTACTTTACTTTGCCATTAACATTTAAATAGATAACTTTATTTGTAGTTTTTTAACTGAATATACTGTTACCGAAAATTTATAACTACAAATATAATGTCAATGGCTAACATTCCAACTGGTTACCAGCAGGTGATGCCCTACCTGATAATAAAAGGAGCTGCTGAATTCATAACCTTCACGCAGCAGGTATTCGGTGCCGAAGAAAAAATGCGCCACATGCGTGATGAACAAATCATCATGCATGCAGAACTAACAGTAGGGGATTGTGTGATTATGGTGGCTGATGCCACAGGAGATTATGAACCACGAACAGGCGGTTTCTTTATTTATGTAGCCGATACCGATGCCATTTATGCCAAAGCCCTAAATGCAGGGGCAAAAGCTATTTCACCAGTTGCAGATATGCCCTATGGGAGGAGTGGGGGAGTAGTAGATCCTTTCGGTAATACCTGGTGGATCACTACTCATATATAATTATTGCTTCATTATATGTGGTGATATGCTAAACAGTTGCCAATCTTTGATTTTATCGGAGCCCATGATGATTATAGCGTATTTTAAGATGTACCTTTAATAATATAATGGTAAGCGTAAAAAATAATCAGTTATGGGAATGTGGTCATTGTTAGCAGTTCTGGTGGTAGTTGTGTTTCTTTTATTCCGCACAGGCCACCATTATTATCGCAAAAGTAAAGCAAAGAGAAACAGCACAAAAAAGCAAACACCCACTCATTGATTTGAGGTAATCAACTTCAGATATCTGCAGCTGCCCGGGCCAAAGATAATATTAGTCTTTAGAGATGTCATTAACAAGGCAGCAACAGGATTAAACTGTTGTTAACACTGGGTTTGCCCTACCTTTGCACCATTATCAGAAGAGCCAAAGAACAGATCATTTATGAGCATTTTGACGTATGTAGCAGCAGCAGTAGTATTAGTACTTTTAGTAAGAACAGGTTACCATATTTTACATTCCCGCAGGCCTAAAAGGTGGAATTAAATTCTTATGGTAAGCTAAAATTCAGGTATCTACACCTCCAGCAATGCCTTTACCGGATCTCTCCCAATTAACAGCAACTCCGGGCTCTCCAGCAGTTCCTTAACCCTTACCAGGAAGCCAACCGACTCACGTCCGTCTATAATCCGGTGGTCATAGCTTACTGCCAGGTACATCATTGGGCGTATTTCTACTTTGCCATTTACGGCTACCGGCCTGTCTTGTATCTTGTGCATACCCAGTATAGCGCTCTGCGGTATATTGATAATCGGTGTAGACATCAATGATCCGAAAACACCGCCATTGGTAATGGTAAATGTACCACCGGCCATTTCATCTGGGCTCAGCTTATTTTCGCGGGCCTTAGTGGCCAGCTCCAGCACCTTCTTTTCCAGATCGGCCATACCCAGGCTTTCAGCATTGCGTATAACAGGCACTACAAGCCCCTTAGGGCCTGATACTGCAATGGAGATATCGCAATACTCATGGTATATCAATGACTCTCCATCAATATAGGCATTCACCGCCGGCCATTCCTGCAATGCTATGCAGCAGGCCTTTGTGAAGAAAGACATAAAGCCCAGGTTCACACCATGAGCGTCTTTAAAGGTATCTTTATATTGCTTCCGTATCTCCATAATACGGCTCATATCAACTTCGTTGAATGTGGTGAGCATGGCAGTGCTGTTCTTGGCTTCAACGAGTCGGCGTGCCACTGTTTTGCGCAGATTGCTCATTTTCTCCTGCTTCACTTCACGGCCAAAAGCGGCATCGCCACCTTTACGGCCCGGATGTGTTAATGCCTCAAGCACATCATTTTTCAATATCTTACCCTGAGCCCCCGATCCTTTCACCTCAGTTGGTTTCACCTGCTTGTCGCTCATTATAGCCTGTGCCACAGGCGTTGCCTTAACATCAGCGGGCAGTGCTTCTGGAGTAGCTACCGGTTCAGGTTTTGTTTCCTTTACCGGCATATCTGGTTTCGGAGCGGTGGTTGCAGATTTGTCTGTTTTTGCAGGGGCTTCTTCACTTGCAGGCTTCGATGCTTCTTCTGGTTTGGCCGCCGATTCATCAATGCTGCAGGCTATATCACCTATCTTTAAGGTAGCGCCATCCAGGGCTACAATATGCAGCACCCCTGCCTGCTCGGCATTGAGTTCAAAAGTGGCTTTCTCCGATTCCAGTTCACACAGCACTTCATCACGGTTCACATAATCCCCTTCTTTCTTAACCCATTTTACAAGTGTAACTTCGGTGATAGACTCACCAACTGAGGGAACTTTAATATCGAGCATGGTAATTATAATTTAGCATTGGCACTGCAAAATTACCAAACAACTGAGGATTAATCAAAAGAATAAAATACCTGTATCAACCCGCCAGCCATATCCCCACCCTGCAAAGCGCCAGGCCAACCACAATACTCAACCCGGTATATAATAATGCCTGAAAAGATTGCCCCCTGCTCATAAGGTCGATATTCTCGAGTGCGAAAGTGGAAAATGTAGTAAAGCCGCCACAGAAACCTGTAGCAAAAATCAGGTAGTTGAGCGGAGAAATCTGGTGCCGGCTCACCAGCCCAAACAATAGCCCGATAATAAAAGATCCCAGCACATTTATAGTAAATGTGCTGTAAAACCTAAGCGGTTGCTCAATAAATTTACTTGCAAGGTAACTGACGCCATAACGGGCCATACTGCCCAATGCACCACCTGCTCCAATAAATAAAAAGTTTCGCAACATAATAACCTGGAAGGTTTGGTGGCAAAATACGAATAAATTAAATCAAAGGTGCGAATCACTACCAAAGTGTTCCATGCCTGAATGCGCTACTTCCCGAATTTATTCTTCAGCATGCTCAGCGCATCATTCATATTTAAGGGTTCAGGTTCTTTTGGTTTAGGCTTACTGAATTCTTTACGCGGTTGAGGAGGCGCTGGCTTGTCTTTCCGTGCAGGCGCTTCAGTGGCCTGTTTTATAGATAGGGCAATGCGCTTCCGGGCTATATCTACTTCTGTTACCAGCACATTTACTTTCTGGTTGAGCTTTAAAACTTCATTAGGGTCGGTAATGTATTTATGCGCCATCTCAGATACATGCACCAAGCCATCCTGCTTTACGCCTATATCCACAAACGCCCCGAACCTGGTAATATTCGTTACCGATCCCGGCACTATCATGCCCACCTTTACATCCTCTATACTGTAAATTGCTGCAAATTCAAATTGCTGCACTTCACTCCGGGGGTCGAGGCCCGGTTTTTTCAGTTCATTGATAATATCCCGCAACGTATGTTCTCCAGTATCCTTTGTAATATACTTTTTTGGCTCCAGTTTTTTTATCAGTTCTTCATTGCCTATCAGCGATTTTATTTCAGCGCCTATATCAGCAGCCATATTCGCTACAAGTTGGTACGCTTCCGGGTGAACAGCGCTGGCATCAAGCGGGTCTTCCCCGTCTTTTATCCGCAGGAATCCCGCACACTGTTCATAAGCTTTAGCGCCAAGCCGGGGCACTTTCATCAGTTGTTTCCGGCTGGTAAATCTGCCCAGCTCACTCCGGTAGTTCACAATATTCTCAGCTACCGACGGGCCTATGCCGCTCACATAACTCAGCAAATGCTTGCTTGCTGTATTCAGGTTAACCCCAACGGTATTTACACAGCTCACCACTGTCTGATCAAGCCTGTCTTTCAGCCGCACCTGGTTTACATCATGCTGGTATTGTCCCACACCAATGCTCTTGGGGTCTATCTTCACCAGCTCTGCCAGCGGGTCCATCAGCCGCCTTCCTATACTCACTGCCCCGCGTATAGTGATATCTTCATTGGGGAATTCTTCCCTTGCTATCTCCGATGCTGAGTAGATAGATGCCCCGTCTTCGTTAACCAGAAATATAGGCAACCCCAGGTTCAGCTTTTTTATAAAATGTTCCGTTTCGCGCCCTGCTGTCCCATCACCAATGGCAAATGATTGTGTACTATATTCCTTTATCAATGACCGGATCTTATGCTCCGCATCAATCAGTCGTCCGGGCTCATGAATATAAATAAGGCTTGTTTTCAGCAGCGTGCCTTTTTCATCCAGGCATACTACTTTACACCCGGTCCGGTAGCCAGGATCAATAGCCAGTATCCGCTTGCTGCCCAGCGGCGAACTTAACAGCAGTTGCCTCAGATTTTCGGAGAACACATTAATAGCTTCCTCATCAGCCTTTGTTTTCAGCGATGCCCTGAATTCACTTTCCATCCCCGGCTGCAGCAGTCTGCGCCAGCTATCCTTCACAGCCTTCCTCACCTGCGCACCTGCTTCATTATCCGCCTTTACAAACTGATCTTCTATCAGCGCCAGTGCATCTTCCTCCACCGGTGCTATCTCCATCCTCAATACCCCTTCCATAAAGCCGCGCATTATTGCCAGCAGCCTGTGCGATGGTATTTTACTGATGGGCTCTCCAAAATCAAAGTAGTCTTTATACTTAATAGCATCCTGCTCTTTATCGGCCACAACCTTGCTCTGCACGGTAGCTTTGCTCTCAAACAGCCGGCGCATACGGGCGCGCATTTCAGCATGTTCATTGATCAGTTCAGCAATAATATCCCGCGCTCCTGCCAGCGCCTCATCTGTAGTTTTTACATTTTCATTAATAAACCGTTCAGCTTGTTTAGTAATATTAATATTTCTCTGCTCCAGCATAATCACTGATAAAGGCTCCAATCCGTTTTCACGGGCCACCTGGGCCTTAGTCCTGCGCTTGGGTTTGTAGGGCAGGTAGATATCTTCCAGTGCCGCAATAGTAGTTGCTCCATTTATTTTTGCCTGCAAAGCCTCAGTCATTTTGCCTTGCTCTGAAATAGTCTTTTCTATAAAAGCCTTGCGCTCACTGAACTCTTTCTGAAAAGCGGCTTCATCCTGTATCTGCTGTATCTGCACCTCATCCAGTGCTCCTGTCTTATCCTTCCGGTAACGGGCAATAAAAGGTATGGTGGCTCCCTCGCCAAGCAATAGCAATACAGCACTAACATCCTGTGGCCTTAAATTCAGTTTGGCAGCTACGCCGGGTAAAAATTCTGTCATAATCTATTCTTCGGGCTGCGAATGTAGGGAGTAGTAGGGAATTATAGACGAGATGTCTGCCATATTATCTACGCTTTAATATTTCGATAGTTGAGAATGGTAAGTTAATTATTTTTGATTATTATATCGTAAATTTTTTCAGCAAAAAACAGTATTACAGCCCCGGCAATGAGAAAATAATTAATGTACCATGTTGAATCAGCAGATGATAGTAAGATCAAGGGGCTTTATTTATTATGGAAAGATACCTTATTTGATAAGGAGACAAACGTATTAACGGATGCCCAACTTAGTGTTATTAACTCCGAACATATGAATCATGTTAGCGGAGAAAGTAAATCCTATACCTGGGATGAAGTGAAAGCCAGGATCAGGAATAAAAAAGCCACTTAAATGTTCCGGTTAATTTTAAAAGATCCTGTTTACCTGGTGCTCGATGATGACTATCGGTGATATGATCAACAATTACCAGCATTAGGTGAGCAATTATTAGATGAAATAGAAGGTTATTTTACAAAATTAAGGACATTTCCTTTTCATTACAATATCATGCGGGATGATTTTCGCGCCTTCATTCTCAAACATTTTCCGTATAAAATAGTTTTCCGAATTTATAGAGAAGTTGTAATCATTTACGAAGTATACCATACCAGCTAAAACCAGAATTTATTGTTTGATTAAATTTTAATTTTGGTATAGATTACACATCAAGATGCTCTGAATACTTATAAAAAACATTTTCTCATTTACTCCTATATCCACTCCTCCTTTATCTCCGGATCAATAGGCTGGTAATTCACATACTGCACAAACCTCGGCAATTCCGAAGTATTGGGGCTGGCGCCATGCAGCAGGGCATGGTGAAAAATAATGAAATCGCCGGCATTGCCGGCTATAGGTTGATGTCCCAAGGCATACAGGTCCTGGCTGCGTGGGTTGGCTCCCGGTGGCAGGCGTTCCATCCATGCGCCCACCTTATTGTGGAAACCCGGCACAACCGTAAATGCACCCTGATTGGCAGCAATATCGGCAAGGTATAATATTCCCTGTGTACCAAAGGGTATCGGTTGCTTCAGGCTCACATCCCAGTGCAGCTTAGGCCCCGGAAATTTATAAGTTTCAGTTTCCGGCGGATTAAACCCAACCCTGTCGGTATTTACCAGTATGTCTTTTCTGCCCCACAATTGTTCGTATGCTTTCCTTATCAGCGGCGTAGTCCTGTTCTTTTGCAATTGCTCATGCTGAAACAACTGCACCATTATACCCTGCCTGTCTTTGTGGTTACCGTACCACGTGCCCGCATTGTTTCTTTCCACTCCCAGGTATGCACAAATCAGGGCCACTGTCTTATCGCAGTCTTCTCTGCTCACGGCAGCCTTCAATATCACATACCCATTTTCATTCCAGAAATCAATATCCTCTGGAGAAAGTACCTGCTCAATCAAGTCATCCGGTGTCTCTGTTTTTCCTGATATCCGGTCATTGAATTCTTTAATCAGCGATTCAGATACCACACCCTGGTTCACATCCAATATCCATTCTTCAAACTCACTGAAAGAAGGATTGGTATTGTAAATATATCGTATGGTTTGCTCCAGCCCCAATCCCAGTGTGCTCAGCAGATTCACATCCACCGGCCACTCCTCATTCAACGCCTCCTGGGGCAGTTTGCCGGCTCTTTTGGCAATCGATTTGGACCAGTATCGTTTCAGGTGCATTATATGCAGGGCTCCGGTTTCTGTTGCATGTGGCAATTCATTAATCATTGATGGGAATTTTGCTTGAGAAAAGTAAAAATACGCAACGTTTTCTATTTTAGGAATTCACTTTCTTGATTTTTCAAAAAGGAGAACAATTTCATTTTCACCTTCACCATACCCATTCCACCTGACCATGCTGGTAATTCACAATAATCCCATCTTCAAGCTGCACTGACAAAGTACCATCTTCATTCACCCTCACAATTCTCGCCTGGTAAACTTTGGTGTTATCACCCAATTTCTGCATCATACCTTTTTTATAAAGCAGTTCATTATAAGCATCCATCACTTTTGCAGACTCAGCTTGCTCACTAATCGCCTTCATTATTCCTTCCCATATCCCGTCTCTTAATTCATTGATTGCAAATTCTTTCCCCGATGCGATCGTTAAGGAAATTGCATAGGGCAAATCATCCGGCAAAGCTGCCTGGTTTATGTTCAGTCCAAGCCCTATAACACTATTTGCCCATTTATTTCCACGTAACACATTTTCTATTAATATACCCCCTGCCTTTTTGTCATTGATTATAATGTCATTGGGCCATTTAATATTAACCTGCCAGCCATTATTAAAATTTTGCAAAAATTTGGCTACTGCTACAGCAATCGTCGCACTGAAGATAAATTGGTCCTGTATAGGCCTGCCTGGCCCCGTTATTATGCTCATCAGCAGGCTTTGGCCCTCGGCATCCAGCCAGGTTTTACCCCTCTGGCCCTTTCCTGCCCATTGATTCCGGGCTGTTATTGTCATGCCATTATGTGCCTTATTAGCATCCAGCAGTTTCATGGCATAATTATTGGTACTATCTATACTGTCAAGCTCATTTAAAAGATATTCTGGTATAGCCATATGGTTAAGTGAGAAAAGATTTATAATTTTGGTAAATTATCACGATTGCCCACAAAAATAAGCCATAAATAATTTGGATAAAATAATAACTGCAATTCAGGAACGTAAGAAGGCGCCAACCCGTCTCACAAAAAATAGCAAGCTGTTTAAAACTATCTTAAACGCAATACAGGATAAAAAGGGGGATAATATCGTTTCGCTTGATCTTAAAAAAATCGATGAAGCTGTCGCTGATTATTTTATTCTGTGCGAAGCAGGTTCAAATATTCAGATCAATGCCATTACCCAGAACATCGAGGCGATGGTGGAAATGGAATGTGATGAGTCGCCTTATCATATTGAAAGGGGCGATACCTGGACACTTGTAGATTATGTAAATATTGTGGTTCATATCTTTCAGAAAGAACAGCGCATCTTTTACAACCTGGAAAGCCTTTGGGAAGACGCTCCCCGAACCGAATATTAATTGTTTTTAAAAGGATTAAGATCAAAATAAAAAATGGAAGAGAATTCACAAAAAACCGGTTTGCCGCCGGTAAATGAAAACCCGAATACCCCTCGTAAAGGTCCCAAGTTCAATTTTTATTGGATATATGGTATCATACTGCTTGTTATTCTGGGCGCCAATTACTTTGCCCCCGGTTTCAGTTCCGGCACTGTCGATCACACGATTCAGAATCTGAAGGATAATCTGGCTAAGGGTGAGGTCGCAAGGCTCAAGGTGATCAATAAAGACCATGTTGAGGTTTATCTCAAGCCTGGCGCTGCTGGCCAGCCTGCAGGCAAAGCTCCGTCCGGTTCTTCGGCTGAGAATACACCGGCCTATTCATTTGAGATAGGTACTGTGGGTCAGTTCAACCGCGACCTTGCCGAGGCTTATGCCGAAATCGAGAAAACAAATAAGGATGTTGTAAAGATAACTCCGGAATATGGTACGCAGGGCGATTATATCCACCTGCTGCTCAATACTATATTGTTGCCGGTTATCTTTATTGTCGCCATGTACTTCCTGGTTTTCCGCAAGATGGGCGCAGGTGGTGCCGGTGGTGGCGCAGGTGGTATTTTCAATATCGGCAAATCAAAAGCACAGCTTTTCGAAAAAGGCACCCGTATCAATATCACATTCAACGATGTGGCTGGCCTTGATGAGGCTAAAGTGGAAGTAATGGAAATTGTCGACTTCCTCAAAAATCCCAAAAAGTATACTGCACTGGGAGGTAAAATACCCAAGGGCGCATTGCTGGTAGGCCCTCCCGGCACGGGTAAAACATTGCTGGCCAAGGCTATGGCCGGCGAGGCTCAGGTGCCGTTCTTCTCCATGTCCGGTTCCGATTTTGTGGAACTGTTTGTAGGAGTAGGTGCCAGCCGTGTGCGCGATGTTTTCAAGCAGGCCCGCGAAAAATCGCCCTGTATTGTGTTCATAGATGAGATAGACGCCATAGGCCGCGCCCGTGGAAAAAATGTGGTGATGAGCAATGATGAGCGCGAAAACACGCTTAATCAGCTGCTCGTAGAAATGGATGGTTTCAGTGGCGAAAGCGGTATTATTGTACTGGCTGCTACCAATCGCCCCGATGTACTCGATACCGCTTTACTGCGTCCGGGTCGCTTCGACCGCCAGATATCCATCGATATTCCAGATGTGAAAGGCCGTGAAAAGATTTTTGATGTGCATCTGAAACCCATCAAAAAATCTACAGACCTCGATATCAAAAAACTCGCCCTTCAGACTCCCGGTTTTGCCGGCGCTGATATTGCAAATATCTGCAACGAAGCAGCCCTCATAGCCGCCCGTAAAGGAAAGGCTGAGGTAGATATGAGCGACTTCAACGATGCCATCGACCGCGTAATAGGCGGTCTCGAAAAGAAAAATAAAATCATTCTGCCCGAAGAAAAACGCATCATAGCATATCACGAAGCCGGTCATGCGGTATCTGGCTGGTATCTCGAGCATGCGCATCCGCTGGTAAAGGTAACCATCGTTCCGCGTGGTGTTGCCGCATTGGGTTATGCACAGTATCTGCCTAAGGAAGTTTACATCCGCACCACCGATCACCTGGTAGATGATATGTGTATGTCTCTCGGTGGCCGGGCAGTCGAAGAGCTTATTTTCGGTAAAATTTCCACCGGGGCCCTAAGCGATCTGCAGCACGTTACCCGCCTCGCTTATGCCATGGTATCTATGTATGGTATGAACAGTGCTATTGGTAATATATCTTTCTACGATCCTCAGAATGAAAGCAGTTTCTCCAAACCATACTCCGAAGAAACCGGCAAGATGATAGATGATGAGGTTCGGAAACTGGTAGATAGTTCTTACCAGAGGGTAAAACAATTACTTAAAGACAAAACTGACTCGGTAAAACTGATTGCTGAAGAGTTGCTCAAGAAGGAAGTACTTTTTAAAGATGATATGGAGCGCCTGCTCGGCAAGCGCCAGTACGAAGACCCCATAGCAATCGAAGAAGCAGTTCTGGTGCCAGACAGCGCCTTAAACCCGAATATTTAAGTCATAGCCATAAGTCTTAAGTCTTAAGTCGAAAGTCTTTAGACTTAAAGAATGACCTTCGAAAAATAAAATAAGTATTGGGCAAAATTATTTTCAACAATAGTATTGCAATAAAAAAGCCTGAAAGGCTTAAATATTAATAGCCCCGGGCAAAACCCGGGGTATTTTTATAAATGGTCCGGCCAACCCGTGACGGGTTGAATGTTAGATAGGATCCGAATTAGAAATGCGCTCTTGGTTCAGGAAAGAATAACTAATAATGTTGTATTTTGCCCTTGAAATAATCGGTTGAACACTATCTGGTCTAAACTTCAGACTAAATACTTTAGACTAAAGACTAAAAAAATGCCTATTTTCAAAACATCTAAAGCAAGAGAAAATATCCTCCGCAGGATCCGAACCAGCCTGGGTGCAGATGCATTGCCCATGCCTTACCCCGATGCCGAGAAGGAAACCCAATCAGTTTATGCCTACCCCGATCAGCCGCAGGAAGAAATTTTTGCCGGCGAATTTATTAAGCTCGGTGGCAAATTCATTTTCTGCGACAATGAGCAGGAGTTCCTCAACAATATAGTGATCCTCTTCGAGAACCGCGGATGGGAACAATTGCTTTGTGCCGATGAAAGGATGCTCCGCCTGTTTATCAACAACAAATTAGATATAGTAACGGCCGCCGATGCCAGCCACGAAGCAGCCGACGCCTGCATTACCGGCTGCGAAATGCTCATAGCCCGCACCGGCTCTGTTATGCTTTCTGCCGCCCAGCACCTGGGCCGTATGGCTCCGGTATATTTCCCGGTTCATATCGTGTTTGCCTATGTCAATCAGGTAGTGCCCGATATTGAAGACAGTTTTACTGCACTCCGCAAAAAATATGGTGCCGACCTCCCCTCCATGATCAATCTGGCAACCGGTCCAAGCCGCACCGCCGATATCGAGAAAACCCTCGTAGTAGGTGTTCATGGCCCGGGAGAGGTATTCTGCTTTTTTATTAATGCAGAGCTGTAATCCGGAATAAGATCAGATCATTTTTCATTAGGTAACACAGGGCTCTATAATCTTGTTATTCCGGTTATTGCCCAGTGCGACCGGAATTGCAATAAAACTCCATATCCAATTGACTCCACTGAAGAAGTTTCAGCCAAGGGTTTGCTGCCTTTCTAAAAGTGTGGCACACCTAAATCCAAAAACGAACCCGGTTGGGCTTGGTTTGCAAATGAAAGAAAATGATGTTGGCTGTAGACTGCCCACGCCCTGGTGGCTGTCATTCTCTTCAATAGAGTAATTTGATGGCATTCAGTTATAGCCAATTTTCTGGAATTAAATAATTGAAAGTCAATTGGAATATGTGCAAAAATATTTTCCAGAGTGATATATAATTGCTACACATCCATTGATTTTAAAAATACTATGTATTTGATTGGTTCCAATAAATCAATTATTCCTTATTTTGGAAAATATTCCACAAAAGGTAATTTTATATTTTATTTATTAGTTGTAAATATTTCATTATCAGTTAGTTGTAGTTTTGGCACACAATTAGCTTGCTATTTGGCAAATGGCAATCATGGAAGATCAGGCAAAATATCAGCACATTATCGATAAATTGAACGGGAATATCAAATTCGCACTGTTTGAAGATGGCAAATGCTTCTTCAGCGATGGCGAGCAGGTAAGCTATACCGCCCTTTGGAAAGCCTTGCGCATTATGCACAAGCTGTCCGATAATCATCACAAAACCATATCCCAGCTTTGCCCAAATACTTTTGCCGGTACCTTTACCTATAAATATTCCCGGCATAACTGGCAGGATGGAACTCCCAGAAACTCCATGAAGCAATTCTGGGATTTTATAGGTAAAATATATTTGGAGCTGTTCCTGGCTAATAAATTATCGTATAAACCAGCTGTGCAGGTGGCACATAATTAACATTTAATCATCAAAATCATTTCATATTCATTATACTGGTTCAGACTAATAACCGTACCTTCGCGCCAAATTTTACTGAAATGAATTTCGACTCTTCAAGTATAGCGGAAGAAATGGTAACCACCAGCGAAAAGATAGCAAGGGGTTATAAAGTATTGCAGGACATAGGTCCGGTAGAAGTGGGCATGACACCTAAAGAACTGGTATGGAGCTCCGATAAAATAAAGATGTTCCACTACCTGCGCGATACGCCTGCCAAATGTGCTACGCCAGTGCTGGTATCATTTGCTATGCTCAACCGCCAGGACGTGCTCGACCTCCAGCCCGACCGCAGCCTGATGAAAAAACTCATTGACGAGGGTCTGGATATATATATAATGGACTGGGGCTACCATGATCGCAGCGACCGCTACCTGACCATGGAAGATTATATAGATGGCTATATGAACGATGCCATCGACTTTCTGCGCAAGCGCCATAAAGTACAGAAGATACATAAAATGGGCATTTGCCAGGGTGGCACTTTCTCTATGATCTACGCTTCCCTGTATCCCGAAAAACTGAAGTCACTGACCACCTATGTGGCTCCTTACGATTTCTCGAACACCAAGTGCATGTTGTATAAGTGGCCTAAGTATATAGATGTAGACCAGATGGTAGATACACTGGGCACAATACCCGGCGAATTGATTGATGGCGCTTTTGGTATGCTGAAACCCAGCATGAATGTGAGCAAGTATATGGGCCTCATAGACTCGCTGGATGATGAAGCCAAGATGATGAACTTCCTGAGGATGGAAAAATGGAAGAGCGATCTGCCTGCTATACCCGGTGAAATGTACCGTAAGTATATCAAGGACCTCTTCAGGGACAATCTGCTTATTCAGGGCAAATTCACCCTCGGTGGCCGCAAAGTGGACCTGAAGAAAATGACCGTTCCTTTTCTTAATGTATATGCCACCGAAGATAACATTATACCCAACGACAGCACCAAGAATGTAATGAACCTGATAGGCTCGACCGATAAGAAAGAATATGCTTTCCCGGGTGGACACATAGGTGTGTTTGTAGGTGGCAAATCGCAGAAAGAACTGGCCCCCGCAGTTGCAAAGTGGGTGGAAGACAGGTGCTAGTATAGGTTGATGAGTTGATAAGTAGAGGTTATTAAAAGTAATTTGATAAATTTATTTGTTACTGGCTTTATGCAGTATGTTTATACGCTTAAAGCCAGTAATTTTTATTTAAGAAATGGGCATAATATTGCTCAATTATTTACTAAGGCTGAAGGTTATAATTTCACCTAAATTTATGGTTCCCCTTTAGGGGACAGGAGTATGACTTATTCTTACAAAACAAAATTTATTGACCTTCCGGGTAATAATCAGGTTGCCTACGTAGATGAAGGCAAGGGCGAGCGCACACTCCTTTTTATTCATGGCCTGGCCAATTACGCCATGGTGTGGAAAAAGAATATTGATTACCTGAAGCAATTTTACCGCTGCATAGCTATAGATCTGCCCGGCAACGGGCTGTCGGGAAAGGAGGAGCACCCTTACGGCATTAAGTTTTATGCCAAAAGTGTTTATGAATTCATACAGGCGCTGGGGTTGAAAAACCTTACCCTGGTGGGCCATTCAATGGGGGGGCAGGTGGCCATGACACTTATTATTAAGCATCCCGGTTGCGCCGAAAGGATGGTTTTGTGCGCCCCTGCAGGTTTTGAAGAATTTACACCTATGGACCGATTGCTTTCCAGCAATGCGCTGCATCTGTTCAGCTATTTCTCAAGCGATGAAAATGGTTTGCGTCAGGCTATAGAGCACAGTTTCTATCATCAGCAGTCGCAGGGAGAAAGTATCATCCGCGAATTGGCCGGGATAATGAAAACCTACAAACTGAATGCTTACCGCAAAATGGTAGATGCCTCAATTAAAAGCCTGCTCTATGATAGTGTGTATGATCAGCTCGGTAAGATTAAGCTGCCCGTGCTGGTGATTTTCGGCAGGCATGATGCTCTGATACCCAATAAGCTGATACACTTTACTACTACCGAAAGACTGGCCACAGATGCCGTAAAAAAAATGCCCGATGCCCGCCTGGAAATGCTGTCCGACAGTGGCCACTTTGTGCACTGGGAAAAAGCTGATGAAGTTAACAAGTTGATTGTTCAATTCATTCAGCAGCAATAACCCGAAGAAAGTAATTTTTGGAGCATAGTTTGGAACATAAAAAAAGGAAAGCTTTCGCCTTCCTTTTTTTATGTATTGTACTATGGAATTATTTCTTAGCCGCTGACTTCTTAGCTGTTTTTTTAGCTTCAGTAGCTTCATGTGTTTCTTCTGTTTCTTCTACATCAAGGTCGAGCATTTTTTCCAGCTGACGAACTTGTTTCTTCAGGTCGTAGATGGTTTTGTATACTTCGTCCAGTTCGCTGCGGGTAGCTACAGGAATATCTTTCAGCATCTTTTCAGTCTGCAGTTCTATATCCTTTTTCAGCTTCATCTGCATAGCGCCAACTTCAGCCATCAGTTCGCTGTATTCAGTGCTTTCGAACAGAGCAACATAAACTTTGTCGCTTATGTTCATCCACTCCTGGTACATATCAACTATGCTGGAAACTTCTTTGCCTTCCTGCATTTTCTTAGCCATGTTTTCTGCCAGTTTGTCCATAACCTTGGCTCCCTGGGTATAAACCATATACTGCAGTTCTGCATTCTTCAGGTTATACGCAATAATACGGTCGGTGATGTTGTTCCAGTCCTGCATAGCTTTTGTCTGCTGGTTGGGGGTCATCATTTTGGTAAATGGAGCAAAAGCTTCGTTCATTTGTTTCTGCCAGTTGCCATAAGTGCTCTGTATGTTGCCGAAGATCTGTGAGCCGTTATTGCCCATATTCTTCTGCATCATTTCGCGCATCTGGTTGTAGCTCTTCATGCCTGCATCGCCTGCCTGCTTCATGGTATCATTGTATGATGCAGTCAGCTTATTTACAAACTCACGGCTGCTTTCCGGCATAAAACCGAAGAACTTATCCATAAACTCCTTGTAAGTTTCGGGGTTCATCATTTTCTTATACTCGTCCATGTTGAAAGTTTTTTCCTGCATGGATTTGATCATCGGCATCCACATTTCTGCAAATTTGGTAAAGCCTTCGCCGGTATTGATCATATTCTTATAAGCATCCTGAACGGTACCATTTTCAAAACTCTTTTGCCACTCAGCAAAATTGCTGTTCAGTGTGCTGTAATACTGATTGAAAAGGTTGGTAACGTTTTCAGAAGCTTTCTTAAACTGGTCGTTGTTCATCGGGTTCATGTTCTGCATCTGGTTCATCCAGTTGTTAGTGTTCATCTGGTTCATCCATGCAGCCATCGGGTTGTTGTTGGAGCTGCTGAAAGCATTCTGCCACTCAGCAAAAGGATTGCTGTTGGTGTTGGTCCAGCTGGTGAAAGGATTAGTTCCCTGGTTGGTCCAGAAAGCAAAAGGATTAGAAGTATTGCCGGTCATGTTTGCAAAAGGATTGGTTGCGTTAGCGCCGAATTTCTTTGCGGCTTCCTGGCTCATTTCCCATATTTGTTTAGCCCAGTTGGCCTGAGTGCTCATCCACTGTTCCAGGAATTCAGCGCCCTTATTGGCATTACCGTTTTCGCTGGCAGTTTCTGCTTTATGGTCTGTATTTTCGGTAGCTCCGGTTGCGAATCCTGCCGCCTTGGTAAATAATGTCTTCTGGCTGTCCATCCAGTTTTTATACCAGTCAGTTCCTTTCTCAATTGTTTCATTGAGAATCGGGTTTCCGGTAGTGAATTTCTTAGTTGATTCCACTACATTGTCCAACACCTTTTTCTGTGTATCAAGGATGTTGTCTACGATATTGTTGCCGTTCGAAGCCATAATATTTAATTTTATGTTTGAAAAAATTTGTTTAAAAAGTTGTTCGGAATGAAATTTTGCCTATTTTAGCAAAACCTTTGTATTTTCCTCTAAGTGTGTCTTATCTATTGCGGTGCAAAGGTAAGTGTTCTTTCGTTAAATAAATGTAAAATCACTAATCTAACAATTAATTAATCCGGTCCCGGTATTGTTTTTTTTAGTATCCCAAACCACTTTGCAGGCTTTTTTTACTGATTTTGGTATTAAAAATAGTGCACGTCATAGTTGTGAAGATCAAATTCACTTACTTTCGCCTACCAAAAAACAATCTTTATGTTACAACCAGGCGACGAATTCCGTCATAAGTACAGTTACACACAGGATGATGTAGACACCTTTGCCCGCGTGAGCGGTGACACCAATCCGTTGCATATTGACCCTGCCGCAGGCAAGGCAAGCATGTTTGGTCGCAATATTATACATGGGTTCCTCGGAGCGAGTGTTTTCACTAAAATATTCGGCGCTCTTTGGTATGCCGACGGACATGTGTATATGACACAAAGCCTGAAATGGCTGAAGCCCATGTTTGTAGGCACCGAATACGAAGCTGTGGTAAAGGTGAAAGAAATATTTAAAGAGAAGAACCGCATATTGTATGATTGCGCTGTGTATGATGTAGCTACCGGCGAGCAAACCATTGCCGGCGAAGCGCTGCTGCTGAATAAGAAGCAGTATATCTGGTAGTTAGGGCGGAACACCTTTATAATGCTGCATTTTATTGATGAACTGCTTTTTCATTCCAGTAAAATTCAATAAGCCCTTCGGATTAAATTGCAAAATTGAAAAATTGATTTTCCAACGCCACTGATTAAGGTCAGTGGCGTTGGTGATTTTGGAAGTCACGAAATGAGTAAGTTGAAATTTTTATTTGAAGATCTCGTTGCAAATAAGAATTAGAACTATTTTATTCGTAATAGATCATTTTTTTTAGTCAAGGAAACCCATAATATTTTCTTCAAAATCAGAGTATATGAACAGATTTTCAGCATAGAAGTGATATTTACAGGTAATTTCTATAAGGTGAATTAGCTTACTGGTATCGAATCGAATATTGCAAACATTCAATTACTTGCATTAAACCATAAAATGGAATAATTTTAAGTTTGCAAATCAATTGAATGAAATTTATTCCTTATAGTCGCTATACAATTACCACCTATCTTACCGAAAATGAGGTAAAGCAAAGGCTGGTCGGGCAGATCCGACCGTTAAGGCCTGGTCGGTATGCCAGGAGAAACGAAATCGTAATTGAAAAGCCCTATGAAGGAGATATGACGGAAAATGGTTTCAAAGTAATACGAATTGCAAATGTCAATTCAAAAAATCCTACACTTATAACTGGTATTATCCGGGAGAAGTCGGGCAAAACAGAGATTAAAATCTGTATGAGATTTGAGACTTTTGGCCTTGTGGTATTTTCATTTATTTCGGTGGGTTTTGTTTATGCAAGTTTTAAGATTTTACCCAGGATAATTGCGACCCATAGCATTGAACCCCGATTGTTGTTGTTGTTGTTGTTTCCATTTGCGCTATATTTAATGTTTGTATTTGTCTTCAATAATGAATGTTCAAAATCGGAGCGTTTTTTTTCTGATTTATTTGAAGATAAATACAGAGACTGAGTAACTAATATAAGTGATGTGCGTATGAGATTTAAGTTATTTCCAACCAAAGAGTATGTTTTTATCAGTCATTGCACAAGATCTGCAATTATTACTGCGCTTTCTCAGAATGTAACTGGACCAGGCAAATTTGTTGAACTAGATTTTTTTTCATTTGGGCGGATAGGTGACCGGACCTATTTCGAGGGTGAGGTTAATGACCCGGAATTTGTCATCAGCTACCAACCTGCGAAGCGCTATCAAACACCAGTGTCGGGGTCAATTGGTAGTCGTTTTCCTCAAATACAGGGTAGTCTTACTGACACAAAAGATGGTGTGGAAGTAAAAGTTAAATTCAGAGCTGTTGGCTCCCCATTGATTGCTTTTATTTTCTTTTTACCTGTAATGATAATACTGCCAATCATTGATTATAAACATTTTGTTAATGCAGAAATATTTTTTGTTCTTTTTACCGCTATTTATTTTATATTCTTAGTAATCAACTACTATTACAGGATAAAAACGGACTATGAATATTTACGTAAAATCTGCAATGCAGGGTAGTGCTAAGTAAGAAGTAGTTTTATCTTGTGGAAAATGTAAAATATCATGATAGTTCCGGATAATAAATCAGAAATCATCAGGCATCTGCATGGCAGTTGGGAACGAATAGACAAGAAGGTTTCTTTTACTATTTATAATGGTTGTAAAATAAAAAGTAACTATTCAGCCCTGCCTTGTAAATTCCGGAGCATGTTGACCCACCATTCCGTTTTATGTTGACCCTCCATTCCGGTGATGTTGACCCACCCAATAAAAAGAGATTCCGGCATATAGCCACGGTATTAGCCTTTTTTC
>CAILLK010000155.1 GCA_903835005.1 uncultured Bacteroidota bacterium
CTCAGGGTAAGGATATACACTTTCAGTTCATGTGGCCACTGCATTTACGTAGCTATACTTCGTACAGTAAAGGGCTTTTGTTTCTTTTGCAACATCACCCATATAACCCCGCCTAATATGCAATTTCTGTTCGTTGGCCCGTACCTTTGCCGCCAGCTTCGTTCAGATTCGCAGTCACCCGCGACACCCTTGCTATTGGCTAATACTCCCTACTGTAAAGCGTACTCGGGACTTGCACCCTATAGCTTATATCCATGCCTGACACACAAATAAAAAGCCGCCCCTTATAGGAGCGGCTCTTAAACTTTATTCAATATCTTAAGACTAAAGACTTAAGACTAGGTACTTACTTGATAATCTCAGTTACCTGTCCGGCGCCTACTGTACGGCCACCTTCACGGATCGCAAACTTAAGACCTTTGTCCATCGCGATTGGTGCGATCAGAGTTACATGAAGATTAACGTTATCACCCGGCATTACCATTTCTACTCCTGCTGGCAACATGCACTCGCCTGTTACGTCGGTAGTACGGAAATAGAACTGAGGACGATACTTGTTGAAGAAAGGCGTATGACGGCCACCTTCGTCTTTCGAAAGAACGTATACCTCACCCTTGAATTCAGTGTGCGGTGTAATGCTCTTTGGAGCGCAGATTACCATTCCACGGCGGATATCTTTCTTTTCAATACCACGGAGCAGGATACCGGCATTGTCGCCAGCCTCACCACGATCCAGAAGCTTTTTGAACATTTCCACACCGGTGCAGGTTGAAGAAAGAGGCGCTTCATTGAAACCAACGATTTCAACGTTTTCACCTACCTTAATCACACCACGCTCGATACGGCCTGTAGCCACAGTACCACGACCAGTGATAGTGAATACATCTTCCACAGACATCAGGAATGGCTGATCGATAGGACGGGGAGGCAATGGAATATAAGCATCAACAGCTGCCATAAGATCAAGAACTGCCTTAACCCATTTGTTAGACTCATCAGTAGAATGAGCCAGAGCGCCTGTTGCAGAACCCTGAATGATTGGTGTGTTATCACCATCATAACCGTTCTTTGAAAGAAGCTCACGGATTTCCATTTCTACCAGTTCCAGAATTTCAGCATCATCAACAAGGTCAACCTTGTTCATGAATACCACCATACGAGGCACACCTACCTGGCGGGCCAGAAGGATATGCTCCCTTGTTTGCGGCATCGGACCATCGGTAGCAGCAACAACGAGTATTGCGCCATCCATCTGGGCAGCACCTGTGATCATGTTTTTTACATAGTCAGCGTGACCTGGGCAATCCACATGTGCATAGTGGCGTGTATCGGTAGCATATTCTACGTGTGCGGTATTGATCGTGATACCACGTTCTTTTTCTTCAGGAGCGGCATCAATTTCATCATACCCTTTTTTCTGAGCCAGACCCCTATTTGAAAGAATAGAAGTAATAGCTGCTGTCAAAGTGGTTTTACCATGGTCAACGTGGCCGATGGTGCCAATGTTTACGTGGGGTTTGTCCCGCTTGAAGGTTTCTTTTGCCATTGTTATTTTTTTTAAAACAGTTTAAATTATTGTTTGTTATTACTCACGCCATCAGGCGGTGATTCTTTTTAATTATGCAACAATTGCTGCATATACTCTTTCGCACAAACCAAAAGAGCTGTTAGGCAGGATTGAACTGCCGACCTCTTCCTTACCAAGGAAGTGCTCTACCACTGAGCTACAACAGCTGGTAATTAATTTTTTAGCTGAAATACCAGTTTTACCGCCATCCCGGTAATCAGGGATACTTTGCTGCCTGGTTTCAACAGCTTTTAATTAAGAACTTCAATTACTCTTTCTGAGCGGAAGACGAGGCTCGAACCCGCGACCTACAGCTTGGAAGGCTGTCGCTCTACCAACTGAGCTACTTCCGCTTATCTAAAAAACTTAATCAGTTTACAATTTACAGTTTACCCTTGAGCAAACTGCAAACTGTCAACTGTTTACTGAAAATGTGGGCAGAGAAGGATTCGAACCTCCGTACTCGTGAGAGAACAGATTTACAGTCTGTCGCCTTTAGCCACTCGGCCATCTACCCGTTAAAAAATTAAAAAGCAAAAATTAAATGCAAAACCCTGTTTCTAAAAAGTTTTACAATGATCTTAATTTTTGCTTTTCATTTTTTACTTTTTTCAGAGCCACTTGCCGGAATCGAACCAGCGACCTACTGATTACAAATCAGTTGCTCTACCATCTGAGCTAAAGTGGCTTTTTTAAAAGAACTTCATTTCCCGTTTTGAAATGGGATTGCAAAAGTAGATAACAATTTTGGTTTTACAAATTATTTTCGTGTTTATCCGCAATTAGCCGGCAAAATAGTTTTATCTGAATATAAAACAGCATCCCAAAACTAACATTTTTTCATGTAAACCAATAGATTATACATTTATAACATAATTTATTTGATGAATTGAAATCCCTTATAATCAGGGCACTATCCTGTTATGATATGGCTTCACCGATGTTATTTTGAAATTAATAAAATACACCGGTAAAGCGTTTTCTCTTTTCAGACTACCTTTGTTAAAAAAAAGGTGTTTCCGGATTGAATTCAATTCCTGCCTTCACAATATAAAGGTGATTACTATAATAATCAGTAGTTTATGTTTACAGCAAGCACACAGATAAGGGTAAGATACGGTGAAACTGACCAGATGGGCTACCTATATTATGGCAACTATGCCCTTTATTATGAGGTGGGCAGGGCTGAAGCTATACGCCAACTGGGCTTTACTTACCGCCAGCTCGAGGAAATGGGTATTATGATGCCGGTAGTTGAATTAAACAGCCAATATTACCGCCCCGCTTTATACGATGATCTTATTACGGTTAAAACCACGGTAAAAGAACTGCAGGAAGGAAGTAAAATTCAGTTCCACTCAGAACTGTATAATGAAACTGGTCAGTTGCTCAATAAGGGAGTAACTACTCTCGTATTCTATGACCCTGCAGAAAAGAAAAAAACCAATATGCCTAATGAATTACTGGATCGTTTAGCCCCTTTTTTCAAGAAAAATAATGAGTAATATAGCTGCGGCCATTATCACCATTGGTGATGAGTTGTTGATTGGCCAGACAATAGATACCAATTCGGCCTGGATAGCACAGCGCCTTAATGCCATGGGTATTGATGTGCTGCGCAGGGTAGCTGTGGGCGATGACCGCTCAGCAATAGTCAATGCCATCGACCATGAGCTTGCAGATGCTTCGCTGCTGATTATTACCGGTGGCCTCGGTCCTACATCCGATGATATTACAAAGCCATTGCTCAACGAATATTTCGGAGGCAAAATGGTTGTTGATGCTCAGGTTCTGGAGCATCTTAAGGTTCTGTTTTCAAGGCGAAACCGGCCTTTCCTCGAGCGGAATATGAAGCAGGCAGAAGTGCCTGATTGCTGTAAGGTACTTTTCAACAGTATGGGCACTGCTCCCGGTATGTGGTTCGACAAAGATGATAAAGTGATCATCTCTCTGCCCGGCGTGCCATTTGAAATGGTGTCTATCATGGAAAAAGAAGCATTGCCTCGTCTGCAGCAACGATTTATCAGTGACGCTTTGCTGCACCGGACTATCATTACAGCCGGGGAAGGGGAAAGTTTTATTGCCGAAAAAATTGCAGATCTGGAAGCTGCATTGCCTGCACATATCAGGCTGGCTTACCTGCCTGGCGCGGGTATGGTAAAGCTGCGCCTCACTGGCCGTGGCCCTGATACGGTATCGCTTACCCGTGAACTTGAAGCACAGCAAAATAAATTTGCAGAAAGACTGGAAAAAATAGTACTCGCTCTGGAAGACCTGACCTTGGAGCAGATTTTGTGCCGGTGGTTTACAGAAAATAACCAAACACTCGGCCTGGCAGAAAGTTGCACTGGTGGCAATATTGCCCACCATATTACCCAGGTGCCTGGCTCCTCTGTTTATTTTAAGGGTTCTATGGTTTGCTACCAGAATGAAATTAAAGAAACGGTTCTGGGTGTGAGGCGGGAAACGCTCGGGGAATTCGGGGCTATAAGCGAACAGGTGGCAACTGAAATGGCAGAAGGTGCATTAAAAACCTTAGCTTCCGACTTTGCCTTTTCGGTAACCGGACTTTTAAGCCCGCTTGATGAGGCAACAGTACCTGTAGGCAGGGTTTGGATGACTGTTGCCGGAAAAGGCAGGCTTACAACCAGGGAATTCAACTTTCCTTATGACAGGGAACGCAATAAGGATATGGCTACCTCAATGGGAATGCTTATGATCTGGAAATTTGTCCATTCTCTTACTTAATCGGGCAGCATTTATTAAGCATCATTATTTTAACTTTTTTTAACTGAAGATACAATGCCGGACCTACCTGACTCCCGATTACCATTTCCCGGTTCCGTTAAAAAACGGCTTTTCCTTACAGGAATGCCCGGGGCAGGAAAAACTTATTGGGGAAATCAGTTATCAGGCGCATTAAACTGGAATTTTATTGATCTGGATAATTACATTTCACAACAGGAAAAAGCCAGCATTTCCGCCTTATTTGCATCCTATGGTGAGAAAGGTTTCAGAGACAGGGAGCAGAAGTATCTTTCAGAAATTATCAATAGTGCAGATCTGCCGCTGGTAATTGCTTGCGGAGGTGGCACACCCTGCTTTTTCAACAATATGGAAGTAATGAAAAAAAACGGCATAGTTGTATATCTCGATGTACCTGTTGAGTACCTTGTCGAACGGCTGAATACCAGCGATGAGGTCCGTCCCATGCTCAAAGGCAGGGGCGATATGCCTGCCTATCTTACCCGGATACTTGGTGAACGGAAGGCATTTTACGAATTAGCGCACCATATTCTGCAACCGGAATTCATTTCTATTACTAACTTTGAAAAAATTATAAAATAATGCACAGACCGGCATTGATAGCTGGGAGCATATTTGCTGCTCTTGCCGTGATTACAGGCGCTTTTGGTGCACATGCGTTAAAAGCGATATTACCCGAAGCACAGCTGCTGGTTTTTGAAACCGGTGTCAGGTACCAGTTTTACCACAGTTTCGCTCTGCTCATAACCGGGGTTGCTTTTTTATCCTTCCCTTACAAAAATTTAAAAATCGCCACCAATTTGTTCATAATTGGTATCTTGTTTTTCAGCGGTTCGCTCTATATACTTCCTTTTCTCGTTGTTGCCGGCATAAGCCCCGGAATTGCAGGTATTGTTACTCCTGTTGGCGGCCTGCTGTTAATAGCCGGATGGGTATCATTTTTATCAGGAATTATCAGAAATAAATAAACTATTATGAAGGGTTTTAACTCGGTCTTTTTCATTATCTGCACCATTATACTCGCTGCAGTAGCCTATGAATCCTATATTCAGGCAGTGGCTATTGATGAAGGCCGTATAGGCGACAGTGTATTCCGGCATGCTGTTGCCAATCTCTTCAATATTATGCGGTTCCCCATGCATGTCATGTTTAAATCATGGGCCAGGATTCCGCTTAAGTTTGCTTTAGGTATCATAATCAACTGTCTCTTTTACAGCTTTATCCTGGAGCGGATTCTTTATTTTATTACCAGGCCCAAACCTGAAGAAGAGGAGACAAATGATTTTCCGGAAGAATGAACGCCATATTATTGACAACTGAAAGCCTCGCAGGTATAAGGTCTCCATCTGAATTAATAGCCTTGCCGGCAATTAACAGATTGTCCAGAATGCCCGGCAAACAGTATTGAAATTGCAATAATAACAGAGTGCCCTGGCCTCCTGTTGAAAGGCGAATACCCGGGTCGGTATTACGTCCCTTGAGTAAGGAAATGGACACTCCCGATAATAATGCCGGGGCTGAAAAGCTGATGGAAGAGAGGCGTGAGGAAATGATTATTTAATCAGTCATGAATCAGGTTTTATGAAGAAGATATATTGTATTAGCGGCTTAGGTGCAGATCACAGATTGTTCGGGAAATTATCAATTCCCGGTTATGAACTGGTCCCAATGCCCTGGCTGCCGTTTGATACTAACGATGATATGGTTTCTTATGCTTCAAAAATGGCAACCCTCATATATGATAAAGCTGCCGTTATCATCGGGCTTTCCTTTGGCGGCATGCTGGCAACCGAGATTGCTAAAACTCATCCAGATTACAAAGCTTTTCTTGTATCCAGCGCAAAACAAGCCTCTGAAATAAAGATACACGGAGGCGCTGTTTCAAAATGGCTGATCCGGTCTATGATAGTACCTCCATCATTGTTAAATATTCCGTCTTTTACCACACTCCGTTACTTAGGCGCAATCACTAAGGAAGAGAAGACTTTGTTAAGCCTGCTCATCCGCGATTCCGACGGAAAGTTTATGAAATGGGCCTTAAAGGCAGTTGCTTCCTGGCAAAATGAGATCATTCCTTCCAATGTTGTACAAATACATGGCACTGCCGATAAAACCATTCCTTCAGCGGGTGTTCATCCCGATTTTTGGATAGAAGGTGGTAGCCACATAATGATTTACAACCGGGCCGGTGAAGTAGGTAAAATAATTTCAGAATCTCTTAAAAATATCTGAATTCATAGTCCATATTCACAATTATGATCTCCATAAAACACATCGACACCCCGGTTGGGAAAATGCGGATCGGCGCTACTGACGAGGGTATATGTCTGTTTGACTTTCAATACCGGAAAAGCATAGACAGTATAATGAAACGGATTGAAACACACTCAGGCAAAAAATTTCAGGAGGGTGAGCACCATTATTTCCCGCTGCTTGAACAACAGATCAGCGAATATTTTATGGGCACTAGAAAAGAATTCGATCTCCCCTTGCATCTGCTGGGTACCCCGTTTCAAAAAAGTGTGTGGCAGGGACTTTTAAAAATCCCTTATGGCGAAACAAGGAGTTATAAACAACAATCCGTTTTCCTGGGTAATGAAAAAGCGATAAGGGCTGTTGCAGGCGCCAATGGAGAAAATGGGATAGCGATAATTATACCCTGCCACAGGGTAATAGGTGAAGACGGCAGCCTTACCGGTTATGGAGGTGGCCTGCAGCGAAAAAAATGGCTGCTCGATCTGGAAAGAAAATTTTCCGGTAAGAGCGGGCAGGCAGAGTTGTTCTGATTCGCTCTGTGAATTTCCCTACTTCTCCTTATCAGTTTTCAGCGCCTCAATATAGGCCCTCAATTGCAAAGTCCTTTCCCGCACCACTTCTATACGCCCCTCCTCCCGCATAATACTCATTTCATTTCCCGGCAGATTGAACACAAAGTTGTAGGCCTTGAATTCTGCATCCTTATAGGCAATCCAGGCTGCCTGCGACTGTTTCATTGCCTCCCTGTCTTTTTCTTTTTTTATCTTTTCGAGCAGTTTACCATATGCCTTATTCAGCTCCTTGTTCCATTGCTCAAATGCCTTGAATGAGCAATCTGCCAGAACTGCATACGATGTATCATTCATGAGGCATTTGTGATAATCCTCGTCTATTTGGTCTTCCTTCCTCGTTTGTGCATTGCAGTCAGTGATAATGGTCAGGGAAAGCAGGAGAAAGAGATATCTGAATTGATTCATAGCAAATGCAATATTAGTATAAATGAATTATTTGTGCTCATAAATTTCAGCCCATACCCTACCTTTCACAGGCCGGTAAACAAGATAAAATGCAGGATTTTTTCTGATTTCATCATATCGGTATTCAGGCTCAATGTTATCAAATATAGCGTATTGCGTATTGCCATCTATTTCCCATCTTACTTTAGTGAATACTTTTTCGGAACTTAAAAATCCGGTTGCCGCATTCATAAAATGCTGATTTTCCAAAAAAGATCCACTTCCTATAGGTTTATCATATGCATTATTTTTTTCGAGAAAATCCACAACACTTTGTTGCACGCTCATCGCGTCATAGGCGCCCGGATCAGTGTCACCATAGCGCGTATTAGTGCTAAATGTATAGCCACATATCACAGCTATTAGTAAAACAACCGGGTATATCAAAACCGCATAAGTGCGGGTAATAAAAGAATCAAAAATAACCGAAGCGAAAAACAGCAGAGGAACTATGCCCGCAAGCATATACCGGGGTGTAAAAAAATTGATAGCCGAAAAACAAAAAAACAGAATAATAAACAAAACAGACAGCTTAATGAATTTTTCCTGCCGGCCAGCTGGAAAAATTCTCAATTTCCTCAGAACATAAAACATCCAGGCAACTGAAATAAGAAACAAACAAAAGAAAGGTACACTTGGCATTGGCCTGCCAGATCGAATATCATCAGCAAAATAATAAACGATCACAGCAGGAAAAAATAATACAAGGTATTTTAAGCTTTTATTTTTGAGCGCAGCAATTAATGATAATACCAGTAAACCGATAAAATAAAAATTCCGGTTATCCATCAGTAATGCACTATGCATGGATCTGGCGCGGAAATAATACCAGAACCACCTCCATTCAGAAACCATAAGCTTGGTATGTTCAGGATTAAGATACCAGCCATTCACATGTTTTTGTATAACAAAGAACAGGCCAAGCAAAACACCGGGTACTAATACTGTTAAAATTTTAGCAATCCGAATTTTTAGTGGGGTATTTTTGTCAAGCAATCCAATCCCGGCGTCAATGCCTGTTACAACCCCGGCTACAATACCACTCTCTTTTGTAAAGAATAAAGCTGTCAGAGAAATCGCGGCTGCCAAATACCTGGCTGAAGAGTAATAATACAAGCTTAGAAATGCCAGAAGAGCCACCAGTATTTCGGGCAGCACAAAAGAGGATTGCACATAAAATATCACCTGCACTGAAATCAGGATAATGCTCAGAGAGGCTACTCGCTCATTAAACAACTTCAGGCCAGCCTCATAAACTGCTGTCAGCAGCAACAGGGAAGTAAGCAATGCAAAGGAATGCATAGCTAAATGAGAAGGTCCGAATATATGCATCCAGCTTGCAGCCAGCGCATGAAAGAGCAACGGATGCCCCTTAGACAGATCCGGATTTATAGCCGACGGCATCAGGCTGACACCATGATAATACATTTCCTTTATTGCCGCTGCATACGGCCAGCTTTCATCCCAGTAGTAAGGATAAAAAAGGTGAGGGATCTTAACCGCTGTAAAAACGATCAGAACCACTAGCAAAACCCACCTTGTTTGAAGAAAAGCCCTCATTAGCTGACAATAATACTGTATAAATTGTATAGCTGTTGAAAATACTGCGATTCTCATATAATTTTTGCAGGTATAATTACCGATTCTTTAATTCCGGTGGTTGGCCTGTTTATCTGTTATGCTTACTTTTTCATTACTTTTGCCCCGCAGGGATCATTCATTTATTCAAAAACCAAATTCCTTTTATGGCATATGATATTATAGTAATAGGCAGTGGCCCGGGTGGTTATGTTGCCGCAATCCGGGCTTCTCAACTGGGGTATAAAACCGCAGTGGTTGAAAAAGAAAGTCTGGGTGGTATCTGTTTAAACTGGGGATGCATACCCACAAAGGCTTTGCTGAAATCTGCAAGTGTTTATGAAAACTTTACTCATGCCGCAGACTATGGTATTATAGCTACAGATTTCAGGCCCGATTTTGGCGCAGTAATCAAACGCAGCCGTGGCGCAGCCGAGAAAATGAGTAAAGGAGTTCAGTTCCTGATGAAGAAGAATAAGATAGATGTGATCATGGGAATGGGTAAGCTGAACAGTAAAAAAGAAGTAGAAGTTACCGATACTGAAGGTAAAGTAACTGCATACCAGGCCAGCCACGTGATACTGGCCACTGGTGCGCGCAGCCGCCAGTTGCCTAATCTGCCCATAGATGGCAAAATGATCATTGGGTACAGGGAAGCTATGGTATTGCCCCAGCAGCCCAAAAGTATTATTGTAGTTGGCTCTGGTGCCATTGGTGTTGAATTCGCCTATTTTTATAAAAGCCTGGGTACCGAAGTAACTATTGTTGAATTCATGCCAAGACTGGTACCGGTGGAGGATGAAGAAGTATCCAAAGAACTGGAAAGATGCTTCCGCAAAAAGGGATTGAAGGTAATGACCAATGCCTCCGTTGAGAAAGTTGAAAAATCGGGAGATGGCGTCAAGGCAACCGTGAAAACCGCAACAGGAGACCAGATTCTGGAAGCTGATGTGGTGCTGAGCGCCGTAGGCATTGCCGCGAATATTGAAAACATAGGGCTCGAAGCGCTGAACATAAAAACTGATAAAGGCAAAGTTCTCGTTGATAAATTCTATAAAACAAATGTAGATGGCATCTATGCCATTGGCGATATCACTCCCGGCCAGGCGCTGGCTCATGTGGCCTCAAAAGGAGCAATTATATGTGTAGAAGCAATAGCATTTGCCGAAGGAAAACATAAGCATAAACCGGAGCCGCTCGATTATGGCAATGTTCCTGGTTGCACTTATTGCTCACCCGAAATTGCAAGCGTAGGCCTTACCGAAAAACAGGCCCGCGATGCAGGCTATGAAATCAAAGTGGGCAAGTTCCCGTTCTCCGCTTCGGGCAAGGCAGTAGGCGTGGGCGCAACAGAAGGCTTTGTAAAAGTAATCTTCGATGCCAAATATGGCGAATGGCTGGGTACACACTCCATAGGTTATAATGTAACTGAAACAATAGCGGAAACTGTAGTTGCACGCAAACTCGAAACCACATGGCAGGAGGTGCTCGATAGTATACACCCCCACCCCACAATGAGCGAAGGTGTTAAAGATGCGGTAGAAGCAGCATTAGGCGAAGCAATACATCTTTAAGGACAATTTTTATGGTGAATGCTCAGTTTCAGTAATTGCTGAAACTGAGCATTTTTTTTCTACCCAACTGCTAAATTTCTGCACAGGGAATTATAAGCAATTTCAATTTTGTAGTTTTAGAAATTGGATTCTGTTAATTCTGGTTGTGCGAAAATCCAAATGCAATTATTTGCTCACATAGTTTCAATAATTTTACTGTTCAAAAGCTAAACTTTATGGGCATGGTTTTTGCAGATATTGAGTTGATTAATGGTGAAGATTTGGTGATGGCTCGAAAGAATATAATTGGTGAGGAAGAAATAAGGCGTTTCCCATTGAATATTTTAGTGGATTCAGGGGCCCATCAACTGGTATTAAATGAGAATATTCAGCAGCAGTTGCAGTTACTTGTTCTGGGAAAGAAGAAAGCCCAGATGGCCGATGGCCGTATAATAGAATGTGATATAGTAGGTCCGGTAGAACTCAGATTTAAAAACAGGGAGACCACATGCAGGGCAATCATTTTACCCGGAGATGTAGAGCCGCTCCTTGGGGTAATACTAATGGAAGATATGCCTGCCCGAATTCCGTATATAAAATTTTTGCCGCAGACGGGGATGTGCTTATTGACCCGCTCAGAAATCAGCTAATTGTAAATCCTGAACACCCTTATTATGCACAAGTGAAGGTAAAGTAGCTTTGGATCAAGTTGAAAAGTTGGGGGAAGAAAAATATTATTGTTGTTTTGTGGTCAAAAAACAGTGTTGAGCGACAAATACCAAGGGTTGATTTCCCTATTCTTTCCTGAAGGGCTTTTAGATTATTTTGATATTGTTAATAC
>CAILLK010000156.1 GCA_903835005.1 uncultured Bacteroidota bacterium
CTGCCGAATCTTTCAATGCCAAGATAAAGGCATTCAGAGCAACTTCCAGGGGCGTTAGGGACATCAATTTCTTCCTCTTCAGATTATCCAAAATTTATGCCTAATATTTTTCTTCCCCCAACTTTTCAACTTGATCCGAAAACTGCCGACAAATCTGCCAGCTTATACTTGATAAAAATGCGAAAGTCGCTCTGAGAGCGACTTTCAACACTTTGTCTGTGGGAGCACACGGGTTCGAACCGCGGACCCTCTGCTTGTAAGGCAGATGCTCTGAACCAGCTGAGCTATGCTCCCTTTTTCTTCGTTTGGGATTGCAAAGGTAGGATTCATTTTCGTACCAGCCAAACCTTTTCTGAAATTATTTCGTAAATATTCCATTGTGATATATCCGGAGCTAAACCTCTCATTACTTCCTTAATTCTCACATTAACCCAAACTAATTTATTGCATCAGTAACATTATCTTGATTGCCTTTCACTAACTTTGCGTCCGTTATTAAATTTCCTTTCTACAATCATATTTTATGGGTTACGTAAAAGACCTTTTCAAAGTCAAGGCCGATGAACAAAGCAAAGAAATAAAAAGTATCATTGAACAGCACGGCAATAAGAAAATTGAAGATGTAACTATTGCCCAGGCTTACCAGGGCATGAGGGGCATCACCGGCCTGGTTACTGAAACTTCATTGCTGGATGCCAATGAAGGTATCCGTTTCCGGGGGTTCTCTATTCCCGAGCTGAGGGAAAAATTACCTAAGGCACACGAGGGTGGCACTGAACCCCTGCCCGAAGGATTGTTCTACCTTATGCTGGTGGGCGAGGTGCCCAGCCAGGAGAATGTGGAGCATATCTCGGCTACATGGGCACGCCGTTCCCACGTTCCCAATTATGTATTCGATGTGATTGAATCGTTTCCTATCTCCTCTCATCCTATGACTCAGTTTACCGCAGCCATACTGGCTTTAGGTACCGAGTCTAAATTTGCTAAGGCTTATAATGATGGCATCAGCAAAAAAGTATACTGGGACTATATCTACGAAGATACCATGACCCTTATTGCACGCCTGCCGCGTATTGCTGCTTATATCTACCGCCGCAAATATAAAAACGGTGTTCACATCCAGCCCGATGGTATGCTCGACTGGTCGGGCAATTTTGCCCATATGCTGGGCTATGAAGAAGGAAGCTTCTGGGAACTGATGCGGCTATACCTTACTATTCATGCAGATCATGAAGGTGGCAATGTTTCTGCCCATGCCACTCACCTCGTAGGTTCAGCCCTCAGCGATCCTTACCTTTCTTTTGCTGCCGGCATGACCGGACTTGCCGGCCCTCTGCACGGATTGGCTAACCAGGAAGTAATCCGCTGGATAGAAGAAATGTGCAAAGAACTCAATTCAAACGAACCTACCAAAGAACAGATCGCTGACTATATTCATAAAACACTTTTAGAAGGTAAAGTTGTGCCGGGATATGGCCATGCTGTACTCCGTAAAACAGACCCCCGCTTTACCGCACAACAGGAATTTGCAAAAATGCACTGCCCTGATGATCCGCTGATCAGAACCGTTTGGAACATTTATGAAGTAGCGCCTCCGATTCTGGAAAGCACAGGCAAGATCAAAAATCCATGGCCGAATGTGGATGCACATTCCGGCTCACTGCTCAAGCATTACGGTCTTGTAGAAGAAGATTTCTACACTGTTCTGTTTGGTGTTTCCCGTGCATTAGGCGTACTGGCCAGCCTTTGCTGGGACAGGGCATTGGGCTTCCCTATAGAGCGGCCTAAATCAATAACCACAGAGTGGGTTAAGAAGTTTATCGCCAAGAGCGAAGTGGTGGCATAGTTTATGCACTAATGAACAATGTGCCGGTTTGCAGACTGTTCCGTTAATAAAAATAATTAAAAAGCATGCAGAGCAATTTGCCTGCTTTTTAATTTTAAATAAAAATCAGAATCATTACAATTATCCGGAATTTTATTGCTGGAATTTATTTTCAGATCAGATATAACAGCCGGCAATTACAATTCTTTTAAAATCAAAAAAACAAAATGAACAAAGGTCCGATCTCTCAGTTTATTACGCATCACTACCGCCATTTCAACGCAGCGGCACTTGTAGATGCTGCAAAAGGATATGAAACGCACCTGCTCGAAGGGGGCAAAATGCTGGTATCGCTGGCTGGCGCAATGAGTACTGCCGAGCTCGGTATTTCTTTTGCCGAAATGATACGTGCCGGCAAGGTAGCTATAATCAGCTGCACCGGCGCCAACCTTGAAGAAGACATCATGAACCTGGTTGCTCATACCCACTATAAGCGGGTACCCAACTACCGCGACCTCACTCCGGAAGATGAGTATGCACTGCTCGAAAAAGGTTACAACCGTGTTACGGACACTTGTATACCTGAAGAAGAAGCATTCCGCCGCATACAGCGTCACATCTATAAGATATGGAAGGATGCTCAGAATAAAGGCGAGCGTTACTTTCCACATGAGTATATGTATAAGCTGCTGCTGAGCGAAGTGATGAAGGCAGATTATGAAATTGACCCCAAACATAGCTGGATGATTGCCGCCGCTGAACTGAACATTCCGATCATCGTTCCGGGTTGGGAAGACAGCACCATGGGCAATATCTTTGCCTCCTACTGCATCAAGGGCGAGCTGATACCATCAACCATGAAGAGCGGCATAGAATACATGATGTGGCTTACTGAGTGGTATCGTGCAAACTCATGTGGTAAGGGGGTAGGTTTTTTCCAGATAGGTGGAGGTATAGCCGGCGACTTCCCGATATGCGTAGTACCTATGATGTACCAGGACCTGGAGTGGCACGATGTCCCTTTCTGGTCCTATTTCTGTCAGATCAGCGACAGCACTACATCTTATGGTTCATACAGCGGAGCAGTGCCTAATGAAAAGATTACCTGGGGCAAGCTCGATATCCATACTCCAAAGTTCATTGTAGAGAGCGATGCCACGATAGTAGCGCCATTAATTTTTGCTTACCTCCTTGGCTGGTAAAAAATTGACTACAAGGATTTATTTTTCAAAAAAAGCGGCAGGCAACTGCCGCTTTAGTTTTTCCTGCAGAAACCATCTCCCAAAACAGCAGCCCCCCCCTGCGAATACTGCTCTTTATTGAGTTCCATAAACAACAATGCCACACTTTGGAAGTATGGCATTGCAAATCTATGAAAACTTTAAACCATTGAGTTATTGCCCAATTAAGCCATTACCTTTTTTTACCCTTATACCCTCCCCCACCGCTTGCGCCGCCATAGGCTTTCACATCTCCCGAGTAACGTGGACGTTCCGGCCTGCCGCCATCCCGGCTGCCACCATATCCGCCGCCTTCGCGGCTGCCGCCATATCCGCCGCCGCCACGGCTTTCACCTCTGCCGCCGCCACCAAATGGTTTGTTGTCAGCCTCTTCCAGCCTCACCTTGCGGCCCTTGAATTTCTTACTGCTTAGTTGCTCAATTATAAACTCAGCCGCCTCGCCCGGCACATTAAAGAAGCTGCTCATATCGCGCACAGTCATGCGCTCTATGGTGTTGCCATCTATGTCGGTAGATTCTGTAATGAACTGCAGTAATTTCTTGTTGTCCAGCCCGTCTTTTTCGCCCAGGTTTATAAACAACCGCACCGAACGGTTGCCTCTGCCTGCAACCCTGTCCTTGCCTTCATAGCCAGCATTCAGGTCGTTTGAATCACTGTAAATATCTATGGTATCTTTCAGTTGCAGCCATATCAGTTTGCGTATCAGGTCGTCCTTGTCCATCTCCGCAAACTGCTCATGCATCATATCCGTATACAGCTTCGCAAACTCTGCCTGCGGTGCAGCAGTAGCTATCTGCTCCATGTAGAAGAACAAACGCTTCCTTACCACCTCAGCCCCATCAGGTATATCGCTCTTATGAAACTTCTGCTTCACCAGGCGCTCTATCTGGCGGATGTTCGATATCTGTTTGGGCGATACTATGCTCATACATATACCACTCTTCCCTGCTCTTGCCGTGCGACCGCTGCGGTGCGTATACACCTCAGGGTCATCTGGCAATTCGTAATTAATTACGTGGGTAATATCATTCACATCAATACCTCTTGCAGCCACATCGGTAGCCACCAGGCACTGCAGGTTTTTGCTTTTGAAGCGCTCCATTACCTTGGTACGCATCTTCTGGTCCATATCGCCATGCAGCGGGCTGGTTGGGTAGCCCATCTTCATCAGCTTCTCGCTCACTTCCTGTGCATCCTGCTTTGTACGGGTAAATATGATACCATAAATACCAGGCGTAAAGTCCAGCAGCCTGCGCAGGGTTTCAAACCTGTTGTGGTGCTGCGTTACATAATACTGGTGGTCAATATTCTCGTTGGTAGTATTGGCAGTAGCCACACTAAACTCCTTCCAGTCTTTCATAAAGCGCTTGGCTATGCCCCGCACCTCATTGCTCATTGTTGCGCTGAAAAGCCAGGTGTGCTCGCGCTCTGGTGTGTTTTTAAGTATCAGGTCAATATCCTCCCTGAAACCCATATTCAGCATTTCATCAGCCTCATCCAGCACCACATACTGCAGTTTGTCCAGGCTTATAGCCTTGCGCTCCAATAAGTCTATCAGGCGGCCAGGAGTAGCCACAATCACCTGTGGGTTGCTCCGCACCTCGCGTATCTGGCCACTGATTGGCACACCGCCATACACGGCCGTAATCCGCAGTCCGCGCATATGCACACCATACTTGCTCATCTCTTCCTGTATCTGCATACAGAGTTCGCGCGTAGGGCTCAGCACCAGGCATTGCACATGTTTCACAGCCACATCCACATGATGCAGCAAAGGCAGGCCATAGGCCGCAGTTTTGCCGGTTCCCGTCTGGGCAAGTCCTATTATATCTATAGGCTCCGATAATAGTTGGGGTATTACTTTTTGCTGAATAGGTGTAGGTGTGTCAAAGCCAAGGTCAGAAATAGCCCGCGTAAGCTCTTCCCGCATCGGGAAAGAGGAAAAAGAATTCATTAACATTAAAGAACTTTTATAAAATAATGCTCCGTCATTTTGACTTAGCGGATGCAAAGGTACGAAAATAAATGAGAAAAAGTGTTAAGTTATTGGTATAAGTTGCCGAAGCGATTCCGGAATTTGGGAATTAGAGGTTGGCTCGAGTAAACCTGCCCGGGTTAAATCTTCGTTTTTAAATACTCCGAACCAATTTATTTTCCTAATTTTCGCAAAACAGATGTTTATGAAAAAGATAGTTTTACTCGGCATTTGCGCGATTACCGTATTTGCAACCCAGGCTCAGGACGAGGCCGCTATGATGAAGAAATGGCAGGATTACGCCACCCCGGCCGATATGCAGGCGCTGCTGGCAAAATCGGAAGGCAACTGGGATGCTGATATATCTGTGTGGATGGGCCCCGGTGGCGAACCTATGAAAAACAAGGCCACCAGCGAGGTGAAGATGATAATGGGTGGCCGCTACCAGGTGGCTAACAACAAAGGTTCATTCGGAGGTATGCCCTATGAAGGGATGAGCATCATCGGATATGATAATGCAAAAAAGATATTTCAGAGCAGCTGGATAGATAATATGGGCACCGGGGTTATGACTATGGAGGGCACCTACGATGCGGCAACAAAAACGCTGACATTAACCGGAAAGGGATACGACCCCATGGCCGGCAAAGACATGAATATGAAGCAGACATTCAGATTTACTGACGATAAGCATCAGGTAATTGAAATGTACCAGATTGCAGATGGAAAAGAATTCAAAGCTATGGAAATGAAACTTACCAAAAAGTAACCATTGGGCATAAATAATTAGTAGTTTGAGATAATCAGTTTATTACAAAATACAGAAAGCGGCAGGCAAAACCTACCGCTTTCTGTTTTTAAAATTTCAGAGTTTCATTACTCCTTAATATCCATTTCCTTGATCAGGTTATCGGCATGACCCAGTTTGTCAATAACGAAGAGGATGTAGCGGATATCGCATACTATTGTCCTTTTATACTTTTTATCAAAGGCAATGTCGCCGCTCATGGCTTCCCAGTTGCCATCGAATGCAGCGCCTATCAGTTCGCCATTACCATTGATAACCGGGCTGCCCGAGTTGCCGCCTGTAATGTCGTCGGTAGTAAGGAAGTCGGTATGCAAAGAACCATCGGCATCTGCCCAGCGGCCATAGTCCTTGTTTTTGTAAAGGGTAACCAGATCGGCAGGCACATCAAATTCTTCATCATTAGGTTTGTACTTAGCCATAAGCCCGTCCATGGTGGTATAGTATTTGAAGTGCACCCCATCCTGAGGGTCATAGCTCTGCACCTTGCCATAAGTGACCCGCATGGTAGAGTTGGCATCGGGATATATATTCCTGAAGTTTTTCTGTTCCATTATCTCCTTAAGATACTGGCGGGCCAGGTCGGCTTTCTGAATGCTGAATGCCTCAACTTTAGGCTGGTAATTTTTGGTGTAGTTGGACACATAACTCAATGCATACTGAAATGCAGCATCACTCTTCAGCTTTGCAAATGAAGGAGCTTTGCAAAAAGCCATAAACTTGTTGCTGTCGGCAAAGAAAGTATGGCCGAAAACATAGGCCGAATAATCGGAGTACACTTTCTTAGTGCCTTCTTTTTTGCCTTTCAGTATCACTTTTGCGTAGATATCGGGCAGCTGCTCTTTGGGCACATTGTTGTAATACAGTTCGGTCATTTCGGCCAGGATTTCTTTTTCTGTACCGAGATCAAATTCCTTAGTATTGGCACGGTAGCCTGTTTTGGCTATGTTTATATACTTATCAACTGTATCCTTAGGAATGCCGCCCTTATCTTTAGCATGGCGCTCATAAGCATCATAAAGCGGCTTGGTAGCTGAGGCCATACGTGCCAGGGAAGATGCGCGGAAACACTCGGAGTAATACACAGAATGCTTGGCATAAGGGGTATAATCGGTATATATTTTGCTGAACTTAGCCAGCAGGCCATTGTCCAGGTGATTTTCGCGTTCCCAGGCCGAGAAAGCATCTTCGCTTTTCCTTTTCTTATCTATCACGTTGAGGCGTTTCAGCTGCTCGGTCTGGCCTATGAAGTATTTCCAGTAGTTGGCAATACGGGCATAGAGCGAAGTGAGTTGCAGGTAGGTAGCCTTGTTGGCCAGCATATGGCGATGCATGATATTAAGGCGCAGGTCGCGGCAGGCAACGATAGCAGGGTTGGTAACATTAACCGAGAGATCAACACCATAAGAAACCTCGTAACGGTTGGTGCGGCCCGGGTATCCGAATATCATGGCAAAATCGCCCTCTTTTACTCCTGCAGCCGACACAGGCAGGAATTTTTTGGGGTGATACGGTACATTTGAAATACTGTAGGCTTTAGGCTGATTGTTTTCGTCGGCATAAACGCGGAACATGGAGAAGTCGCAGGTATGGCGCGGCCACATCCAGTTGTCGGTTTCACCGCCAAATTTACCCAGGCTCTTTGGAGGGTTACCCACCAGACGCACATCGGTATATTTTTTATAGATAATGAGGAAAAACTGATTACCGTTGAAATAGCTTTTTACATTAGCTACATACTTACCTTTTTCAGCAGCTTTCTCTTCGGTTTCTTTAGCGAAAGCTTCGAGTTTTTTATTGAACTCTTCGCCGTTGGCATTGCCCACCGCTTCTTTCACTTTTTTGGTTACATCTTCCATACTTACCAGGAAGAGGGCTGTAACGCCATTGGCAGGCAGTTCTTCTTTGAGGTTATGGGCAAAGAAACCATTATCGAGCAGGTTTTTATCAACCGTACTTAGTGTAGCAATGGCATCATAGCCGCAGTGGTGGTTGGTGAGCAGCAGGCCGTTTTCAGAGATCATCTCGGCAGTGCAGCCTCCGCCAAATTGCAATATGGCATCCTTCATGCTGCTGTGGTTGATGTTGTAGAGGTCTTCTTCTGAGAGGCGAAGGCCCATGCGCACCATTTCGTCATAGTTTTTCCCTATCAGCATCGGTATCCACATGCCTTCGTCGGCACGGGAACCCAGCATCATAAATACGGCAATAAATACTAAAATTGATTTTTTCATCCTGTAGCTTTTTGAAATAAGGCTGCAAAGGTAATAGGTAAGGTTCAGTATTTATAATGTGTGACGGGGGGAATTGTTGGGGGAAGAGGAGGAGAAGGCAATTGTCAGTTTTCAGTTTGTAGTTTACAGTTGTCATTATCCAATTTATATAAAACAGTAAGCATTACAGAACGCCATAAACTCATTGGCAACCTGAATTAATTAATTATTATTACATGTAACCTGATAAGCTGGTTAATACTAAATCGTATACTGCCAACTATATATTGCACGCTACCTTCCATTCATGCGGCCAAATCTGCCGCCTCCGTTGCGTTGCTGCCGCAGGCGCTGCATAAGCATCTGGTTAAACTCCCGGTCGGCTTTGTAAAGGTCTGATAGCTGCTGGGGAGACATGATTTTCAGATATCGGACATTGTAATGGCGTTTGAGCTCAATAACCTGCTGCTGGTAATCGAGGTTATCATCTATCCACTGGCGGGAAGTGGCATCATTCGCATGATCGGGATTGGTGCCTTTATATTTAGTGAAGAAAGTCTGGCGCACGGTTTTCAGGTCTCGGTGGTATTCGTTAAAAACAGGAGTAAAAGCAGCTGCCTGATTGGGCGACATATGCAGCCTGTCTACAATGTAAGCCATTTTTGCAGCATGTATGCGCGCATTACCCTCGCCATTTCTGGGTTGGGCCGAGCAGAACGCCGAGGCAAACATCAAAATTGATATGGTCGTAATAAGCTTTTTCATTTTCTTAATCCTTTCGCTAGTCTTTTCGTTTGCATTCATATGGGTTTAATCCCAGCCCGATTCATTAAGATACTCAATAATATCTTTATTTTCCAGGTGCAGATTATTAATTTCTGTACCACCTACTACCCTGTCCACATCAAGCCGGTAGGTGTTCTTCAGATAATCCTGTATGTCATTGGTAGGTACCGAAGCGAGTATTTTATCTGTACTGCTCTGTGAGTTGAAAAACATAATGCCCCCAAGACCGATAGTAATAAGGATAACTGCTGCGGCGGCCCACCTTCTGGGTATTATGGATATCCGGGGTTTTAAAGGAATTATACGGGTTTCCTTTATAGCAGGATCAGCTGCTTTAGCGGCAACAAGTATTTCCTCAGGCAGCTGCTCAAAGTAGCCTGCCGGAACTGAATAAGCATTATCGTTCTGGTAATCACTCAGCTTAGCTGAGGCTACAATATTGTTTGTTAATTCACTGAAATATTGAGACGGTACACTGTAGGGCATTATTTTACTCCATTCATGCCTTTCCTCCCCTGTCTCCATTTCTTTGATTGTGGCAGATATTCCGGAAGTGAAATTTTCGAAGTATCCGGGAGGAACATTTCCGGGCATTGAGCGGGATATACCGGCAAGAACGCCAGATATCTTGTTCAATTCATCTTGTATTTCATTTTCACGTTTCATACTATAATTAAGACCATTTATGTTCCTAAAAGTTTAATTTCCTGTAATAAATGCTTCTACCTTCCTTACCGCATGATGATAAGATGCTTTCAGTGCGCCTACAGAAGTACCCAATACTCCGGCCATTTCTTCATAAGGCATTTCATCATAATAACGTAAGTTAAACACTAGTTTTTGTTTTTCGGGAAGCGTTTGGATCGCCTGCTGCAGCTTCCATTCTATTTTACTCGGATCAAAATCTTTCTGCGAGGTGAGCCGCTCTGCAAACATATCTTCGTTGCCGCTTATAGATACCGATGAACGTCGTTTCTGCTGATCTATCCAGGTAAGGGCCTCATTGGTGCCAATGCGGTAGAGCCACGTATATAAATTTGACTCTTCGCGAAACTCGCCCAGGTTTTTCCATACCTTTATAAATACATTCTGCAATATATCATTGGCATCTTCGTGCTCCACTACCATGCGGCGGATATGCCAATACAACCGCTCCTGGTACTTGCGCACCAGCTGGGTAAATGCAGCTTCTTTTAATTTTTCATTTTTGAATGACGACACCAAAAGGTGATCATCAATCGGGCCCTGGGGATCAGGCATTAATTTAATTTGTTTTGGTTTTGACTAGAGTAAAGATAGTAAGTTTAAGTAGAAAATGGAATTTGGGAATTGGTGTTTTGTATTGCTACAGACTGACATTAAATAAAACCACAAATATTAAAACACGCACAGCTGGCGTTAATCTGTGCATGAGGTCCGACTGGTGTAGATTTGTATTTACAGCGTTATTGCTATATGGCTTCAAACCATGTTATGGCCAGTTAGAAATAGCTGCCGGGCCAGCAATAAACTTTCCTCAAATTATTGTTAATTCGGGAAAAGCGGCTGATGCATGGCAATTAATTGGCGGAGGTATTTTTGCACTAAGTTATAACCCAAAAGATAATCATTTTTATACTTCCTTACGTTTTTCGCCGGGCCAAACCCAACTGCCTGTAGAACAAAACGGATCGGACCTGGGGGCGCTCACTTTCGGGTATTTCTCACTGATGTTGAATGGTACCTATTCATTTACTGTTCAACATACAAGGCACCTGGTCTTGTATAGCGGCATTGGGCTGCTATCATTAAGAGAAAAAAATATTCCTTCATCCGCCAGCTCATCGCAAAATTTAATTGTCAGCATTGATTCCATAACACATGTCTCACCTATCTTTCCGGATGCAGATACAGGCATAGAGTATAAGGGGAAGACATTTGGTAAAAAATTTTGCTGGTCGGTGGGGCTGAGTATTCTATACAGTAAACTGGCAGAAGGCAACAACATTTATTATTTGCAAACAGCAGGCACTGGCCCCAGTATCACCTTTTTTTCATGAAAGGGCAAGTCTTACGGGTGATCTATTTCAACCTGCCGCTTACCTGGTAATCAATTATAATCCCGGAAAAGTAAAGAGCAGATGGTATTTGTAGGGGGATTATTTTTAAGGGGTAGTACTAAAGCGCTGCAAATGAATTAAATAATCTCGCACCCAAAGCATAGCCAAACCCGCCGTATTCAATTCCTATTTGTTTCAGAAACGATTCCATCTTATGAACCTGCCTGTCTTTTTCTTCTATCTTTATCAGCAATCCGTTGTGTTTTTTAACATTGCTTACTAAAACAGCACTATTATCTTCAATACAATAACAACAAAAAGCCCGGACAATAATTCATCTCCTCCAAACATTTTATCCACATCTCAACTAATTTAATCAGGCTGCAACTATTTTCAGTTTAACTTTGCATCCAAAATAATAATCCCCCCCAATAACATGAAATTTACCTTCTACGGCCATTCCTGTTTCGCGATTGAAACAGGGGGCAAAAAACTGCTATTCGATCCGTTTATCAGCGGTAATGAGCTAGCAAAAGATATAGACATTAATAAAATTGAAGTCGATTTTATTTTGGTTTCGCATGGGCATGGCGATCATATTGCCGACCTGGTGCCTATAGCCAGGCGCACAGGCGCCAAAGTAATTGCTGCTTATGAAATAGTGACCTGGGTGGGTGCGCAAGGAATTGAAAATGTGCACCCCATGAATTTCGGGTCTGCAAATTTTGATTTCGGAAAACTGCATTTTTTGCCGGCGGCACATAGCAGTTCACTTCCCGATGGCACTTATGGCGGTAATCCGGGCGGCTTCCTGGTGCATGGCATTGAGCATAAATTTTACTACAGCGGCGATACCTGTCTCACCATGGATATGCAACTGGTGCAGCGCTATGCTAAACTGGATTTTGCAATACTGCCGGTGGGTGGCAACTTTACAATGGATGCGGACGATGCAATTATGGCTACCGATTTTATACAATGCAACAAAATAATAGGGGTGCACTTTGATACTTTCGGATATATTAAGATTAACCACCAGGAAGCTGTGGATAAATTTAAAGCCGCCGGAAAAGAGTTAATATTGCCAAAGATTGGAGAAACAATTACCTTGTAGTCGGTTTTTTAGTCTAAAGTCGTTAGTCTTAAGTAAATAGTGTCTTTAGCCAGTTTAGTGATTGAAGATAAAATTAAGAACAATAAGTTAAGCTCTCTATAAGGTTCGGATTATTAGCCGGAAACGGATTGGGGGATATACATTTTTAAGAACTTTTAGTAAAGCCCCTTCAGGGGTTGGGGGTGATTGATTATTATGGCAAAGGTAATAGCAATAGCGAATCAGAAGGGCGGTGTGGGCAAGACTACTACCGCTATAAACCTGGCGGCAAGTTTTGCCGTGCTGGAATATAAAACACTGCTTGTGGATGCCGATCCACAGGCCAACAGCACTACAGGCAACGGGTTTGATCTGAAAAACATCCAGGTGAGCCTGTATGACTGCATGGTAAATGATATGCCTGCGAGCCAGGTGATACTGGAATCTCAGACACCTAATCTGAACCTGCTGCCTAGTCATCTGGACCTTGTGGGGGCTGAGATAGAGTTGATCAATCACCCCAACAGGGAGTTTGTACTGCGCAAAGCGCTGGAAGCCGAACTGGATAATTATGATTTCATTATCATTGATTGTTCTCCATCGCTGGGCCTCATTACGGTGAATGCACTGGCAGTTGCCAACAGCGTGATTATACCCGTTCAATGCGAATACTTTGCTCTCGAGGGCCTGGGCAAGCTGCTCAATACGATTAAAATTGTGCAGACCCGCATCAACGCAAACCTTAAGATTGAGGGCATACTGATGACCATGTATGATGGCCGCCTGCGCCTGAGCAACCAGGTAGTGGAGGAGATCAAGAACCATTTCAACGACCTGGTGTTCAATACCATTCTGCACCGCAACACCAAGCTGGGCGAGGCACCGAGTTTCGGGATGCCTGCGCTGCTGTATGATGCCGAAAGCACAGGAGCGGTGAACTACCTGAACCTGGCGCGCGAAATTCTGCAGAAAAACAATATGACCAAATTAAAAAAACAGGATAAAATACCAGTAACGAATGAGCATGGCGCAGGCAAGTAAAAAACAAGGTTTGGGTAAAGGTATCCGCGCACTGCTGGATAACATTGATGAAGACCTGCAGGGGGTAAAGGAAGGTGTGCCTGCTGTAAGCGGACAAACCAATACTGCGGGTACTGCTCGCATACCTCTGGACCAGATTGAAGTGAACCCAAGCCAGCCACGGCACGACTTTGATGAACAGGCGCTGAAGGAACTCTCGGAAAGTATAAAGCTGCACGATATTATACAGCCCATAACCGTAGTGAAGGTGGGGCATAACCGGTATCAGCTGATATCGGGTGAGCGGCGGGTGCGGGCAAGCAAGATGGCCAGCATTGCCGATATACCTGCTTATGTGCGCACCACCGACAGCCAGGGTATGCTGGAGCTGGCCCTGCTGGAAAACCTGCAGCGCGAAAACCTGAACGCTATAGAAATAGCGCTGAGCTACCGCCAGCTGATGGATGAATGCGGCCTTACCCAGGAGCAGGTATCGGAACGCATGAAGAAGGAACGGAGCACAGTGGCCAACTATCTGCGCCTGCTGAAACTGCCTCCCGATATACAAAAAGCTGTGCGCGACAACCAGCTGACCATGGGCCATGCAAGGGCTATAATAGGCCTGGAGCATATAGACCAGCAGCTCTACGTTTTCAGGGAAACAATGGAACGTGGCCTCTCTGTTCGGCAGGTGGAGCAAATGGTAAAAGATATGAGTGCTGAGAAGCCTGCTGCAGTGCCTAAAACAGCACCTGCAAAACTGCCTCCTGCCTATAAGCGGATTGAAGATAATATGGCATCACACTTCAGTACAAGGGTGAAACTGGACCGGAAGAAGACGGGTAAGGGCAATATTGTGATTGAATTTTACAGTGATGAGGACCTGGAAAGGATAATGGATAAGATGAGTTTGTAAATCCCTGACCCCTAAAGGGGGACCATCTATTTAGCCATGTTCTTTGTTTTGGGATTTATAGAGCTATTGGGCTCAATTGTTTTCACCGTTAGCAACCACCATAATTGTAGACTTTAGACTTATTACTTTAGACTTTAGACTTTCAAAATATTATGATTCCAGAGGGGTATGAAAAGGCGGCGAAGGAACATCAGAAGGAGTATAAGTACCTGCTGGAACGTGGGAATTATAACCGGATGCTGAAGGCGCTGCCGGAACTGCATGAAGAGGCATTTGCCAAAATAGATTGCCTGGAGTGTGCCAACTGCTGCAGGAATCATTCTCCAAGGTTTAAACAACCGGATATTAAGCGCATTGCTAAAACCCTGAAGATGAAGGAGGGTGACCTTGTGGCCAACTACCTGAAACTGGATGATGAGGGCGACTATGTGGCCCGCCAAAAGCCCTGCCCCTTTCTTGCCGAAGATAATACCTGCAACATATATGACGACCGCCCCAGCGACTGCAGGCGATACCCTTATACCAATGAGGATGTGCTGCTAAAACGAGTGCCTCTTACGTTGAAAAACACTTTAGTGTGCCCGATTACCTTTACCGTTGTGGAGCAACTGCTGAAAATGGAAGGGAATGATAAGCGGAGAAATAAGTGAGTATTTAGTCTTTAGTCTTAAGTCTAAAGTATTCAGTGTTTAGTATTCAGCCTTTAGTACTTAGCACAAAGCGGGTTAGGGAGGAGCGGCAGCTAAAAATACTATTTTGAAATGGAAGAAATAACAAGTAATTTGCATAGCTAATCAGACAGATATTATCTCATTCTAAAAGGTTTCCTTTATGCCTGCTCTATACAAATCCAATATTACCCGTATTTCATTTCTGATGTTAATTCTTACCTCTTTAAGTTATCATTCGGGGGCACAGATAATCAGCACTGTGGCTGGTAATGGGCAGGCCGGATTCAGCGATGAACCACAGGCAACAGCGGCCCAGTTGTATGCACCAACAGGAATTGCAGTGAGCAGCGGCACTATATATGTGGCAGATGCCAGAAATAACCGCATACGCAAATTTACACCTGGCGGAATGATAACCACAATAGCAGGCAATGACTACCCGGGCAGTATGGGCGATGATGGCCCTGCTACCGATGCTCAGCTCAACGGCCCTTCGGCTGTAGCTACCGACAGATGGGGCAACATCTATATTGCAGATAAGTATAACAACCGTGTACGGAAGATAACCCCGCAGGGAATCATATATGCATTTGCGGGCGATGGCCAGCAAGGCTACAGAGGTGATGGTGGTAAAGCCATTGCGGCCCAACTGAACGCACCTGCTGGTATGGTTGCTGATACTTCGGGAAATGTATATATTGCTGATGCGGGCAATAACTGCATCCGCAAGGTATCGGCCGACGGAAAGATCAGTACCTTTGCCGGTACCGGCTTGGGCGGCTACAAAGGAGATAGCTGCGCCGCCATTAAGGCCCAGCTTAACGTGCCCACCGCTCTTGCCTTTGACAGCACCGGCAACCTGTATATTGCTGACTCGTGGAACTACCGCATACGCAGGGTTACCCCTTCAGGCTTCCTCACCACAGTAGCCGGCACCGGACTGGCCGGATATGATGGTGATGGCAACAAAGACACTGCTGCACTACTCAATCTGCCAACAGGCCTGGCGTTCGACAAGGCCGGAAATCTCTATATAGCTGATCAGGCCAATAACCGCATCCGACGGATAACAACCACAGGAAACATATACACTGTAGCGGGTTCGGGCAATGCCGGCTTCAGCGGAGATGGCGGCAACGCCCTGGCAGGCGATATGAACGCACCATACAGCATTGCTACTGATGCCGCTGGAAACATATATGTGGCCGAGCAGCTGAATAACAGGATTCGTAAGGTCACTGCCCCACCCCCAGTGCTTTTGGTTAAGAAAACAGATAAAAAAGCAGATTCAATCAGCAAAAAACCGTTGCCCCCTATTTCTAATCCCGCACCTATTCCATCGGGCAATCCGGTTAACCGTGGGTATCAATATTCGCCGGGATCTATGTCCGGGCGCCGCAAGGGGTAGTAATAACATTACTTCCATGCAGCAGGTATAACCTCTGTGAATATATAGCGGAAACAAATACAGGCCTCTGATGAACTTAGGGGGTGGATATACTGCAATCCACTGCCAGTAATTTATAAAATAATGCCAGTTAAGACTGAGCATAATGCGCTAGTATTGTGCAACATATTGCTACAGTCTTTCGCGACAGGCACCAATTTAATCCCTTAACTGAAGTTTGCCATCATTTTGAGGGGCAACACGATTGAACGGTTACCAGGAATATGAAAAAACTGTTTCACCTGAAAATAATTGGGAGTAAATATATCAAAACTCACTATTAAGAAAGCCAGAAATGGGCCACGCTAGTTAAACCTCCTACAATAAATTAACCTAACCTGCAGTAAGTAATAAGTTTACAAACCTGGTATTGAATAATATTTTTTATAATAATAGTAAATATTATTATTTAATTTTTAGATTATTAATATATTGTAACATTAAGGATCATACAGGCATTATTACCGGCCATAAATCTCAATAATTTAATTGTACCGTTGGTTAGAAATTCTTCCCGTTAGTTAGGAATATTTGTTTTTGCATATACAGCAATACTACTTTTAACGCATCGATTGCAATCTGATATAATTCTGGTCATGAAAACAAATTTTCATCACTATCTATTCATTCAATAACATTCAGACCCTTGAAAAACAATTAAGCATTCATTAACTATTTGAAAAACATTTTTTTAACAATTAAAATCTAAATTATGAAAAAATTATCATTATCATTATTAGCAATGTACTTGTTCTTCCAATCATTTGGACAATTTACTGATGTAGGTTCAGCTACCGGCTCCGGAGGCACCTATAATTTAACTCCCTCGGCCACTTGCGGGTGGCAGGTAGGCGCCATTTGGTGCAATGGTACAGCGGCAGCCCTACCCCAGTTTATTGATTTTACACATGGGTTTACTTTAAGCTGGTATGGCAAGATCACTCCCGGGCCATACAATGCTGCCGATGGCTACTGCGCAGTTTTCGGCACGCACATCACTACCAGCTCTATAGGCAATTCGAATGCCTATCTGGGTTACTATGATATACAAGGCGGGCCTTACATAGGAGCTTTTCATACCAACTCAATTGGTGTAGAGTTCGATTTTTTCAACAATTACTATGATCCTTACCTCAGTGATCAGGACCTTACACCTTATGCCGACCATACCCAGATTTCATTTGACGGGGACCCTGGAAGCGGCACTCCTGTAGCTGGCCCTGTTCCGGTATTCCCTTCAGGTGCAACTTTAAAAGATGGTGCATTCCATTATTATGTCATTAACTGGGACTGCTCTGCACATTTATTCAGTGTTTATGTTGATGGCGTTTTAAGGTTATCTACCAACTTTGATCCTGCTGTCAGATTCGGATCAGCAGCAGCTGCAACAGCTGTTCAATGGGGCTTTACCGCCGGCACAGGAGCTTATTGTGCAGATCAGGTACTCACACAAATCACCTTGAACAATACCTATTGCTGCTGTCCGCAAATGCCTTGCACATGCGTTCAGCAAACCGGAGGCTATTATACCGGATCAGGTACATGGGTAGACTATCAGTTCAATTTTACGAGTTGCTCATCTACCGCTACTATATATTATGAGTGCGTAGATGCTTCCGGTGCACCAGTATGTCCTGGCCCGTTTGCTGTATTACCCGGAGGAACAATGACTTTATCTTATATCCAGACATTCTGCCCTTCGGCTGTTGGAGTATGCATTGTCGGGGTATGCGATCAAGGTTGCTGTTGGGGAGTAACACCGTCTAACCCGCAGGGCAATCCTTTGCTTACCTGCTGCGCCTATGCCAATAACAAAGGTAGCCGGGAGAGCCAGTCTGGTGTTTCTCAAAGCGGAGGTAAAAACATGAGTTTATCTCTGATTCCTAATCCGAGTAATGGCTCGTTTGTTATCAATGGAAAAGTTCAGAATGCAACTGCCACAGATGCACAGATTGAAGTAACAGACATTTTGGGTAAACCTGTCTTTACAGATCTGGTAAAAGTAGATAATGGCACTATCAATAAGAGTATCCAGTTAGGTGCTAATATACCTTCAGGCGATTACCTATTAAAAATAATAAATAAAGATGGCAGCCAGGTCATCAAGTTTACAATAAGTAAATAATTGAATTATTCTGTTACCGGAAAGGCGTCAAATCTGGCGCCTTTTTTTGCATTTATATCAATTCCACAAAATAAAACGTCATTGAAAAATCTCATCCAAGGCGCGAGCGCGCAATTTGCAAAGATCCTATTTAAGACCGCAAATCCCACCAATGCCGATTTCTATTTTTTTCGATATTAGGTCTATGAAAACAAATGCTCATCATAAAAAAACCGCCCATTTCTGAGCGGTTTCTTTCATTTATTAAGCAATTGAGCCATTAAGCCATTGCGCATTAATACTATTCTTCCTCGTCAAACTGGAGTACATCACGGTTTGCCTGCAGCAGCTCAAACTCTTCTTTAGAACCCACTACCAGGTCATCGAACTCACGCATGCCGGTACCGGCAGGGATAAGGTTACCAGTGATAACGTTCTCCTTGAGGCCAAGCAGATAATCAGATTTACCGTTGATAGATGCCTGAGACAACACCTTGGTTGTTTCCTGGAACGATGCAGCAGATATCCAGCTTTGCGTGCCCAGAGATGCCTTGGTAATACCCAACAGCATTGGTGAAGATGTAGCCGGATTTGCATCGCGGAATTCCACCAGCTTCTTATCGGCCCTGCGCAATCCGCTGTTTTCTTCACGGATCTCACGGAGTGTTACGATCTGGCCGGGGTGCATCTTATCGCTTGCGCCCGATTCGGTAACCACCTTCTTGTCATAGATCCAGTCGTTTTCGTCCATGAACTCAAACTTATCAACTGTATCTTCTTCCAGGAACTTGGTATCACCCGGATCAACGATATTCACCTTACGCATCATCTGCCGAACAATCACCTCAATGTGCTTGTCATTGATCTTCACACCCTGCAGACGATATACTTCCTGTATTTCATTTACCAGGTACTCCTGTACTGCAAACGGCCCCTTGATTGACAGGATATCGCTTGGCGTAGTAGCTCCGTCAGACAGAGAAGTACCAGCTTTTACGAAGTCACCGTCCTGCACCATGATATGGCGGGTAAGCGGCACCAGGTATTTCTTTACGAGTCCTTCGCGCGACTCAACCACGATTTCGCGGTTACCACGTTTCACATTACCAAATCCTACCACACCATCTATCTCAGCTACTACTGCAGGGTTACTTGGGTTACGTGCTTCAAAAAGCTCCGTTACCCTTGGCAGACCTCCCGTGATATCGCGGCTACGTCCCATCACACGTGGTATCTTTACCAGTACCGTTCCGTTGGCTACTTCATCATCAATATTGACAACGATGTGCGAACCTACCGGAAGGTTATACATTTTCTGGTCCTTAGCGCCATCAATGTATATCGAAGGAATTTTGGTTTTATCTTTAGTTTCTATTACTACTTTCTCGCGGTGACCAGTCTGCTCATCTGCCTCTTCACGGTAGGTGATACCTTCTATAACCGCATCAAAACGAACCTTACCTGAAATTTCAGAAATGATCACCGCATTGAACGGATCCCAGGTACAGATCACATCTCCCTTTACCACTTTCTTGCCATTGGCAACCCTCAGCAACGAGCCATAAGGTATGTTGTTGGTGATCAGCAGGCGGTCATTGGCCATATCTACAATACGCACCTCACCTGTACGGCCTATTACCACGGTCTGATCAGCGCCCTCAGCATCTTTGTACTTGGTAGTACGCAGACCATCGAACTGGATAGTACCATCGAAACGGGCAACCAGCTGAGACTCGATAGCTGATGAACCCGCAACACCACCCACGTGGAAGGTACGGAGGGTAAGCTGTGTACCCGGCTCACCGATAGACTGTGCTGCAATGATACCTACTGCATCGCCCTTCTGGGTCATGTAGCCGGTAGCCAGGTTTTTACCATAGCATTTGGCACAGACTCCCCGGCGGCTTTCGCAGGTAAGCACCGAGCGGATTTCAACTGTGTCTATAGCGCTGTCTTCTATTTTCTTGGCTATATCTTCAGTAATTTCTTCACCGGCATTGGCAATCAGTTCTTCCGAAATCGGATCGTAAACATTATGCAATGATGTACGGCCTAAGATACGGTCATACAGTGGTTCTACTATTTCTTCATTATCCTTCAGGGCCGATGTTGCAATACCACGCAGTGTACCACAATCTTCGCCTGTGATAACCACATCCTGTGCCACATCCACCAGACGGCGTGTGAGGTAACCCGCATCCGCCGTTTTAAGGGCCGTATCCGCAAGACCCTTACGGGCACCATGGGTTGAGATGAAGTACTCCAATACGCTCAGTCCTACCTTGAAGTTGGAAAGGATCGGGTTTTCAATGATTTCTGATCCTGATGAACCACTACGACGAGGTTTAGCCATCAGACCTCTCAGTCCGGCAAGCTGCTTAACCTGCTGTTTAGATCCGCGCGCACCGGAATCAAGCATCATGTACACAGAGTTGAAGCCCTGCTTATCTGCTGCCATTTCACGAATCAGTGTTTCAGTCACACGGGTATCCACACGCGACCATACATCGATTACCTGATTGTATCGCTCGTTATTGGTGATGAGACCCATGTTGTAGTTTTCCCAGATTTCATCTACCTCCACCTGAGCATTTTCTACAAGTTTCTCTTTAATATCCGGAACGGTGAGATCTTTAATGTTGAACGACAGTCCACCACGGAACGCTGTACGGAATCCGAGGGTCTTGATATCATCCAGGAACTGTACTGTCTTAGGAATATTGGTATTCTTCAATATCTGGCCAATGATCTCTCTCAAAGATTTCTTGGTAAGCAGTGCATTTACAAAACCATTTTCACGCGGAACGAACTGGTTAAATAATACACGGCCCACAGTTGTATCTATCAGTTTGGTAACGATACTGCCATCAGCTTCACGCACATTGGCACGCACCTTGATCCATGCATGCAGATCAGCCCTACCTTCATTGTGTGCTACAATAACTTCTTCTACACTATAGTAAGCTTTGTTCTCACCCTTTACCTTTTCAGTTTCGGTTGATTTCTTGCCTTTAGAGATGTAATACAAACCAAGTACCATGTCCTGTGAAGGCAGGGTGATTGGCGTACCATTCTGCGGGTTAAGAATGTTGTGAGAAGCCAGCATCAGTACCTGTGCTTCTACTATAGCAGCATTGCTCAGCGGCACGTGAACGGCCATCTGGTCACCATCGAAATCCGCATTGAACGCCGAACAAACCAACGGGTGAAGCTGTATGGCCTTCCCTTCAATCAGTTTTGGCTGGAATGCCTGAATTGATAACCTGTGCAGTGTGGGGGCGCGGTTCAGCATGATCGGGTGGCCCTTCAGTACATTCTCAAGGATATCCCAAACCACAGCTTCCTTACGCTCCACCAGTTTCTTCGCACTCTTAACAGTTTTAACTATACCTCTTTCAATGAGCTTGCGGATAATAAACGGTTTGAACAACTCAGCCGCCATATCCTTTGGTAAACCACACTCATGCAGTTTCATTTCAGGGCCTACCACGATTACCGAACGACCAGAGTAGTCAACGCGTTTTCCCAAAAGGTTCTGGCGGAAACGGCCTTGTTTACCCTTCAGTACATCGGACAATGATTTCAACGCTCGGCCACCTTCTGCCTTTACGGCATTCGATTTACGGCTGTTGTCAAACAATGAATCCACAGCTTCCTGCAGCATACGTTTTTCATTACGTAAGATCACTTCAGGAGCCTTGATTTCTATCAGGCGTTTCAGACGGTTGTTACGGATAATAACACGACGGTAAAGGTCATTCAGATCGGAAGAGGCAAAACGGCCACCATCCAACGGAACCAACGGACGCAGTTCGGGCGGAATAACAGGAATATACTGCATTACCATCCACTCCAGCCTGTTCTCAATACGGGTATTGGCATCACGGAAAGCTTCAACCACACTCAGGCGCTTCAGGGCTTCCTGCTTACGTTGCTGTGAAGTTTCGTTGGCTGCCGAGTTACGCAAATCGTAGGATAATGCATCCAGATCAATGCGCGACAACAGCATATGCACTGCTTCAGCGCCCATCTTCGCTATGAACTTATTCGGATCTTCATCTGGCAGATGCTGGTTGTCCTTGTGCAGGCCATCCAGTATTTCCAGGTATTCATCTTCAGTAAGCAACTGTTGTGCGGTATCTTCCGAATCTTTCAGGTTCAGTTTGGTCCTGATCATTTCTTCGGCTTCACCTGCGGCAACAACCACATAACGCTCGTAATAAACGATGCTCTCCATTTTCTTGGAGCTAACGCCAAGAAGGTAGCCTATTTTATTCGGAAGGCTCTTGAAATACCAGATGTGAACAATAGGCACCACCAGCTTGATGTGGCCCAGGCGCTCACGGCGCACTTTCTTTTCGGTTACTTCAACGCCGCAACGGTCGCACACGATACCCTTATAACGGATACGCTTGTACTTACCGCAATAACATTCATAATCTTTTACCGGCCCGAATATTTTCTCGCAAAACAAACCATCACGTTCAGGCTTGTAAGTACGGTAGTTGATAGTTTCAGGCTTCAATACTTCTCCATAAGAACGGTCAAGTATTACATCAGGAGATGCAAGGCTGATGGTGATTTTTCCAAATCCCGGTCTTGGGCGATTATCTTTTTTTACTGCCATTTTTCTAAGTATTAAGTAGTAAGTCTTTAGTCTAAAGTACCATCATAATGAATTATATAAACCGAGAGTCATTCGCTGGATCTCATTTAAATCTTTTATTAATTCTCTATGACGTTCCTCACCAATAAAATTTAATTTTCTACCAATTATTATTTGCGTTTCTAATTCGTAAGAAGAACCTAACGCAATAGTCAGGTGATTCTTAAAAACTGCTACAGAATTGCGACCAGCCCCTTCCGAAATATTGCTCGGTATCGAGGTACCTGCTCTCTGCATTTGGCTAACCAGATTGTAACGTTCACCATCAGGAAAACAATTTGTTACTTCGTAAATCTTAACAACAAAATCTACTGCTTTTTGCCAAACTATCAACTCCTTAAAGTTATTCATTCCAATTTCATCTTTTTTATCAGGTCTAAACTTTAGACTTAATACTTTAGACTTTAGACTGATTATTCAAATTTCAATTCTAATCCTAATCCGCGAAGTTCATTCACCAATACATTGAAGGACTCCGGTATACCGGCTTTAGGTATATTATCGCCCTTAACGATTGCTTCATAAGTCTTGGCACGGCCAACAATATCATCCGATTTCAAAGTCAGCAATTCCTGCAGGATGTTTGATGCTCCATAGGCCTCAAGTGCCCAAACTTCCATCTCACCAAAACGCTGTCCGCCGAACTGGGCTTTACCACCCAATGGCTGCTGCGTGATCAGACTGTAAGGCCCGATAGAACGTGCGTGCATCTTGTCATCAACCATGTGATGCAGCTTGATGATGTAGATGATACCCACAGTTGCTTTCTGGTGGAAACGCTCTCCTGTTTCACCGTCATACAAATAGGTATGTCCGAAATCGGGTAAGCCAGCACTATTGATCAGATCCTCAATTTCCTTTACCGAAGCGCCGTCAAAGATCGGTGTAGCATAACGCTGACCCAGTTTCTCACCGGCCCATCCGAGAATGGTTTCATAAATCTGACCAAGGTTCATACGGGAAGGTACACCCAGCGGATTCAATACCACATCTACCGGAGTTCCGTCTTCCAGGAACGGCATATCTTCTTCACGCACTATCCTTGCCACAATACCTTTGTTACCGTGGCGACCCGCCATTTTATCACCCACCTTCAGCTTACGCTTGCTGGCGAGGTAAACTTTAGCCAGTTTCAGTACACCTGCAGGTAACTCATCACCAATACTGAGGTTGAATTTCTCCCTCTTGTAGCGGCCCAGTTCTTCGTTGAACTTGATATTAAAGTTATGCAGCAGTTGGTTGATCAGGTCATCAGTTTCCTTATCGCCTGTCCAGCCCAGTGGGTTCACATTCTGGTAATCGATAGAACTGAGTGTTTTGGAATTGAACTTTCCACCCTTGCTCAGTACTGTTTCACCGAAATTATTGGTAATGCCCGATGAAGTTTTCTCCCTCAGCAAAATCAGCAATTTCTCATACAGAAAATTCTTAAGATCTTCAAGGTTCTTTTCGTGAGTCTTTTCGATTTTCTCCATCGCTGTCTTCTCACGCACCTTTGAGTTCTTATCTTTCTTGGCACGCTGAAACAGCTGCTTACTTATAACAATACCCTCAGTTCCGCTCGGAGCCTTCAGAGAAGCATCTTTTGCATCACCAGCCTTATCACCAAATATCGCACGGAGCAGTTTCTCTTCAGGTGTCGGATCAGTTTCTCCCTTTGGCGTAATCTTACCAATCAGGATATCACCTTCACCCACATGAGCACCTATACGTATTATACCATATTCATCCAGGTCTTTGGTTGCATCTTCACTTACGTTAGGGATATCGGCAGTCAGTTCTTCTTCACCCAGTTTGGTATCGCGCACTTCCAGTTCGTACTCATCAATATGTACAGATGTAAACCAGTCTTCACGCACCACCTTTTCATTGATCACAATCGCATCCTCAAAGTTGTAACCCTTCCATGGCATGAATGCCACTTTCAGGTTCCTTCCCAGTGCCAGCTCACCATTCTGGGTAGCATAGCCTTCTGTGAGGAAATCACCGGTTTTCACCTTCTGGCCTTTGCGAACGCTCGGACGAAGGGTCATTGCGGTGCTCTGGTTGGTTTTCTTATACTTGGTAAGCGTGTATATTCTCAGGTCATCTTCAAACGAAACGAGCCTTTCTTTTTCACCACGGTCATAACGCACATGAATATGATCTGCGTCTACATACTCCACTACCCCATTGCCTTCTGCATGAATCTGGATACGAGCATCGCGGGCTGCCTTAGCTTCAAGCCCGGTACCCACAATCGGCACCTGCGGAATGATGAGCGGCACTGCCTGGCGTTGCATGTTCGATCCCATCAGCGCACGGTTGGCATCATCATGCTCCAGGAAGGGAATCAGCGATGCGCTCAGTCCAACGATCTGGTTGGGCGCCACATCCATGTATTCAACTTCCTGCGGATCAAGGATCGGGAAGTCGCCTGTCTGCCTCGATTTAATTTTATCTTCCAGGAAGTTGCCTTTATCATCCATTGGCACATTGGCCTGTGCAATCTTGGCAAGGTCCTCTTCTTCAGCGCTCAGGAACCGGAAATTCTTCAGATCCACTTTACCTTCTCTTACTTTATGATAAGGTGTTTCGATGAAACCCATATCATTGATCTGCGCGTGAACGCAAAGTGTAGAGATAAGTCCGATGTTTGGTCCCTCAGGAGTTTCAATAGTACACAGACGACCATAATGGCTGTAGTGTACGTCCCTTACCTCAAAGCCTGCACGCTCCCTGCTCAAACCGCCCGGACCTAGCGCCGAGATACGGCGTTTGTGGGTGATCTCAGACAATGGATTGGTCTGATCGAGGAACTGCGATAACTGTGAAGTACCAAAGAACGAATTAATAACAGAAGAAAGCGTACGCGCATTGATCAGGTCAATTGGCGTAAACACCTCATTATCACGCACATTCATACGCTCGCGGATGGTACGGGCCATACGGGCCAGACCAACACCGAACTGGGCAAACAACTGCTCACCCACCGTACGTACGCGACGATTGCTCAAGTGGTCAATATCATCAATATCGGCCTTACCATTGGTAAGTCGTACCAGGTACTTAATGATCGAAATGATATCTTCCCTGCTCAGAACTTTCGTAGTCAGGTTGATATCCAGGCCCAGTTTACGGTTGATCTTGTAACGGCCAACTTCACCCAGGTCATAACGCTTATCGCTGAAGAACAGTTTTTCAATGATACCACGTGCTGTTTCATCATCCGGAGCATCAGATCCGCGCAACTGGCGGTAGATATGCTGAACTGCTTCCAGCTCAGAGTTGGAAGTATCTTTATTTAAGGTATTGTAGATGATGGAGTAGTCGCCGCTCACTTCTTCTTTCTGCAGGAAAACGGTTTTAATACCCATTTCCTGAACCAGTGTAGCATTGTCTTCATCCATAATGCTGTCGCGATCGAGCACCACTTCATTACGCTCGATAGTTACTACTTCACCGGTGTCCTCATCCACAAAATCTTCCGTCCAGCTTCGCAGCACGCGTGCAGCAAGTTTACGGCCAATGTGCGGTGCCAGGCTCTTTTTATCCACCTTTACCTCATCGGCCATACCGAACAGGTCGAGGATGTCTTTATCTGTTTCATAACCTATTGCACGGAGCAATGTGGTTACTGGGAATTTCTTTTTACGGTCAATGTACGCATACATTACATTGTTAATATCTGTAGCAAACTCCATCCATGCACCCTTGAACGGGATAACACGGGCGCTGTAAATCTTTGTACCATTTGGGTGAACACTCTGGCCGAAGAACACACCAGGTGACCTGTGCAGCTGCGATACCACAACACGCTCGGCGCCATTGATCACAAATGTGCCGCGTGGGGTCATGTACGGGATATTGCCCAGGAACACATCCTGAACAATAGTTTCAAAATCCACATGCTCTTCATCATTACAGCTCAGCTTCAGCTTGGCTTTCAGGGGAACTGAATAAGTCAGGCCACGCTCCATACACTCATCGATGGTGTAACGGGGCGGATCAATGAAATAATCCAGGAATTCCAGTACGAAGATGTTCCTCGTATCGGTGATCGGAAAATTCTCCTTGAAAACCCGGAATAATCCTTCGTTATTACGCTTATCCGGCGTAGTTTCGAGCTGGAAAAAGTCCTGGAATGACTGGAGCTGAATTGCCAGCAGGTCGGGGGTAGCTGATGCATCGTGTAACTTTCCGAAGTTCACACGCCCGGATGCTGTCTTTTTTTGTGGTGTAGCCATACTATTTTTTTACTCCTTTTACAAACAAAAAAATCCTGATAGTTAAGCTGGGCCTAACTTTCAGGCAATGGTATTAACAGGAAATGGTCAAAATAAATTTTTGCACGTAATTGTACCTCTAGGAAAAAGGATGGCAAAGATACCGCATGTGCATCAATTAAGCAAAAAATATTCCAAATTTTGTGTGAAAATTGAAAAACTTCGGGAAAACCACTAAAATAGCCTAAAATTAATTTTTATTTAATGCAATATTAACTTTGCAAACCTCATCTTTTTGCAAAAAATCAATGCTGGCGGACCTTTCAGACAAAAGTTAAATTTGAGTTAAAGTTTAAATTTTGTGTTAAAGTTTTCACAATAATTTTATGTTATTGTTATATTATTATGTTATTGCTGTCTGTACAAATGTTCCTTCGTTATTCACTTAAACAAAGGCAGGTGCAAATATTATTTTTTTATATTTTTAAAACACAAAAAAACCACCTGAACAAGGTCAGGCGGCTAAAATGCATTTAAATAATATTTGAATTCACTAGCGTTGCGTTATAAATCAAACAATTTCAATTGGTTATCGTTTTGTTCTTTGAAATATTGTAATTGAGTTGGCTGAAACAGTTGATTTATGGGCATTTTTTCAAAAATGGATATGCTCAAAATCTGTAGGACTTC
>CAILLK010000157.1 GCA_903835005.1 uncultured Bacteroidota bacterium
AATTATTTACCTAATGCAAAACAACCTTCCCAATTTATTCTTTCCAATAGTTGTCAAGCAAAAATTAGCCGGAAAATTATTTTTTAAAGCGGCTTAACTGCTATGCTTGGCAAGCTTATTATTTTGCCGCTGAATTACTGACTAAAATATAAAACTAAATTTCCTCTATAACTAAATGGAAAGCTATCTGATACAGACGAAAATACATGTGCAACAATAATGATTTTCTTTATCGAATTAATTCGATAAAATAGGAGAAGGCTTCAATTTTTCATTTTAAAGCTATACATTTGTATATAAAAATCTATTATTAATTACCAGTTAATAATAGTATGCAAATTCCAAATTAATGAATTTATTAATCCGAAACCCCTTTTATGCACTTCAGCTCAGATCCATAAACATTCAGACCAATCTAAAATAACTACCTGATTGGTATCATATAATTTCTGAATCAGTTCATTTAATTTTTTGGCCAAATACAATTTCTATGCAAAAAACCTGTCTACTCGCCTTATTGCTGATATTATCAGCCTTTAACGCCCTTTTGGTAAAAGCACAGACCCCTACAGTGGTCTATACCAACAATTTCGACTATTCAACGTTTACCACAGCAACGGCATATGGTACACCACCCACCACCTATAAGTTTACACTTGGCGGTACAAGCACTATAAACACTACACTGGTCAGCGGCAGTAACTACCGGGCAAATATTAACAGCGGAAGTACCGCCAACAGGAGCTTATTTGTGGCACCCCTGGCACCATTTTCGGCACCAAACACGATATTCAGCCGGCAACTGAGCTCCAATTACGGGTTGGTAACCTGGACGTTTAATATGAGGACCAGTAATGCAGTAACCACTTCAACTCCTACGTCGGGTGCCATTTCGGGAGGAATAGATCTTTGCGGGAATGCTGCAGCGAATATATACAATGGCGCACCCACAGGCTATGGAGTAGTATTCAACTCGGGCGCAACCGGCGGCGTGAATTTAATCAGGTTCAGCGCGGGTATGCTTACCAATGTTACGCTTATAACCGGCACTACCACGATGCCAAAAACAGATTATTACAGTGTAAGGGTCACCTATAACCCGGCAACAAATCAGTGGTCGCTGTATGTGCGTGATGACGGTGCAGCAGCATTTGCCGACCCATCGAGCGGCGTAACCACACAACAGGGATCAACAATAACTGATGCTACCTATACCAACAATGTTCAGGTGAATTTCGGCGCAGTATATGGTTTTACAGCAGGCACAGGAAAAACAATGTCGGTAGATAATTTCCAGGTAGCAGTAACCTTACCGGCCTGCACCGCACCCGGGATACCGACAGGCCTTTCCTACACCAATACTGCAACCAGCACATCAGTGTCATTCACACCTCCGGGAACAGCACCCACCGGCTACATACTGGTAATGAGCAGCGGACCATTGGCGGGAAATCCGACAAACGGGCAGGCTATAACCGTGGGTACAGCAGTAGGTTCAAACGGCACCATAGTTGGAACAGGAACTTCTTCACCTGTTGCGACTTCAACGGCACTTACCGGCAATACCAACTATACTATGACTTTGTTTCCGTATAATAATACGGGTTGTGGCGGAGGGCCTTTTTTCAATACGTCGGTATCATCGAACAGCATAACTACCTGCCCCAACGCGCCAACACTTACTTCATTCGGGCTGCCATCTGCCAGTATTATACCGGCAGTTTCATGGAGCGCTCCGGCAGCAGGAGGTGGTGTTTACAGTACCTACACCTACCTGCTGAATGTATATACCGACCCCGGTCTGACCATACCTGCCCCGGGATATCCGTCGGGTGGAACCACGGTAACCAGCCCTTATGATTTAACGAGTTTAACTTCAGGAGTAACTTATTACTGGACAATTACAGCAGTTGATTCGGCATGCAACAGTGCGCCGAGCGCATCAAACACCACTACTACATCGATAGTGCCCTGTGCAGGTTATCCTAACCCGGGAACCGCCTCCACCTCAGCCGGCATGGTTACCGGCTCTACCACTTTTAATCTTGGCCTTGTGGGGGCATCGGGAGAAACAGGAATAAGTTTTCAGTGGCAAAGTTCGGTATGCGGCAGTACCTGGACCAACATTGGCAGTCCGCTGACTTCTGCCAATTTTACTACCTCAGAAACAGGGCCAACCTTGTATCAATGCGTTGTTACCTGTGCAAACAGCGGATTAATTTCTACTTCCAACCCTATATATGTAGGCCGCACCAATGCAGCCTATTGTTTTCCCACATCGACCAACGGATGTTCGCTGGGTGACGGGGTAAATGAATTTACAATGGCCGGCGCATGCGGAACATCGATCAGTGATCCCGGACCGCTTTTATGTACGGGTATTAACCTGGATCATACCGGCTATACACCAATAAAATTATATGCAGGCAGCAGTTATGCAGCCACAGTAAACAGCAATTTTGATGGTGATGATGTGTATGTGTGGATTGACTTTAACAATGACGGCATTTTCTCATCAAGCGAGATAGTCTATTCTACGAATACCGCTGTGGTTCCGGGGCTTCCATTTACCTATTCATTCAGTATACCAATACCAACAATATCATCAGGAGCGACTCCCGGCATTCACCGCATGCGGGTTGTTGCAGACCAGGCGCAGGTATTGTCGACCGGGTGCGATGCACTGACTTATGGCACTTCAGTTGATTATACTGTTCAGATTATTCCTAACCTGAGCCTGAGTTATAACTCACCGTTATGCCTACCAAGCGGCCTTACACTGACAGCATCGCCGGCGCTGGCTTGCGGAAGTACGTATACATGGTCGGGCCCATCGGGGTACAACAATGTTACCCCAAACACCAATACCATCAACCCTCCGGCTGTTGCGGGCACTTACTCCGTCTCTGTAAGCGTAAACGGAATAAGCTCCTGCCCTTCTGCGGCTACAACAACTGTTACGGCTTATTCGACACCGGTAATAACAGGTGTAACCGGAATGTGTGTGGGATCACTGAATACATTGACAACATCTGTGACGGGAGGCGCCTGGACCAGCAGCAATGCAGGAATAGCATCGGTAGTTTCGGGAACCGGAGCAGTAAGTGGTGTGGCAACAGGCGCGGCAACAATTTCCTATACTGCCCCATCCGGTTGCCTGGGTACCAGCCCGATGACAGTAACCAATACGCCCGGTGTGTATACTGTTACCGGAGGTGGCAATTATTGTTCTGGCGGGGCCGGAGTGCATATAGGATTAAGCGGTTCGGATGCGGGAGTGAGTTACCAGCTTTACCTGGGCGGAGTTCCAGCCGGCAGCACACATTCAGGTACAGGATCTGCCCTTGATTTCGGACTCATTACCGCTTCCGGAACCTATACCATTACCGCAAACCCGGGAACCTCCTGCTCGACGGTTATGACCGGAAACGCAACTGTTTCGATACTGTCATTACCTACATTATATAATGTAACCGGAGGTGGAAATTACTGCCCCGGGACATCGGGCGTGCATGTGGGATTAAACGGCAGTCAGAGCGGAGTTAGTTACCAATTATACCTTAATGGCACAGCTACCGGGTTGCCCTATACAGGAACCGGTCCGGCCATTGACTTTGGATTGGCAACAGGCGCCGGAACTTATAATATTATTGCCACCAATCTTATCAGCGGATGTTCCGCAGTTATGAACAGCAGCGCTACCGTATCACTGAATCCTATACCTGCTCTGCAGACAGTAACAGGCGGGGGCGCTTTCTGCGCAGGAGGTACCGGTGTGCATATCGGCCTTTCAGGTTCGGCCAGCGGTACCAATTATAAATTATATACCGGCGGCGTACCTTATGGAACATCCACAGCTGGTACTGGTACTTCAATTGATTTAGGTCTTGTGCCTGCAGCGGGGACTTATACCGTACTTGCAACAACAGTTGCAACCGGATGCTCCGACAGTATGATTGGGTATGGAGTTGTAACCATTAATCCTGCGCCAACGCCATTTACCGTAACAGGCGGAGGTAATTATTGTGCCGGTGCTGCAGGGCTTCATATCGGCCTTGGCAGTTCGGTAATCGGAACCAGTTATAATTTATATAACAGCGGCAGTCTTATTTCATCAGCTTCCGGTACTGGTGCACCGCTAGATTTCGGATTGCAGACTGCCGGCGGCACTTACACAATAACCGGCAATGTTGGATCTACGGGCTGTACCGGCAATATGACCGGCAGCGCTGCGATAGTGGTCAATGCATTGCCAGCGGTATTTACTGTAAGCGGCGGAGGTGGTTATTGCACAGGTTCGGCAGCGCCCCATGTGCAGCTCAGCGGATCAACAACCGGAGTAACCTACCAGGTATTCAATATGGGATCCCCGACAGGCGCGGCAATCAATGGATCAGGTAGTTATCTTGATCTAGGCGCGCAGACAACAGCAGGAAATTATACGGTTGCCGCAACAGTAACGGCAACCGGTTGTATGGGCACAATGAGCGGAAGTGTTTCTGTATCTGTAAATATTCCGCCATCAGGCTACCTGATTACAGGTGGGGGTAATTATTGTGCCGGTGGCACAGGAGTGCATATAGGATTGATCAATACAGATACCGGAATCCATTACCAATTGCGCAATGGCGCTTTAAATATCGGTTCGGCATTGGCAGGTACCGGCTCAGGAATTGATTTCGGATTGCAGACCGGCAGCGGTGTTTATACTGTGGCAGCTACAAGTAATACGGGTTCATGTACCGTAAATATGCCAGGGTCGGCTACGGTGACAATTTCGGCAGCCCCTACTGCCTATAATATGACAGGAGGCGGCAATTATTGCAGTGGTGGCGCCGGTAAGCATATTGGTCTGGCCAGCTCGAATACAGGTATCAATTACCAGTTGTATAACGGAACTACAGCCGCAGGAGCCGCAGTGGGCGGAGGCGGATTACAAATTGATTTCGGATTACAGACAGCTCCGGGTGTTTATACTGTTATGGCCACAAATGCAACAACCACCTGCAGCAGCATCATGAACTTAACCAAGACCATAGGCATTACACCATTGCCAACTGCATATACCGTAACTGGCGGAGGAAATATCTGCCCCGCCGGACCTGGTGCGCATGTGGGCCTGAGCGGTTCGGATGCCGGGGTTACCTATCAATTATATAATGGAGTTACTTCTGTTGGATCAGCAGTTACCGGAACGGGTGCAGCGCTTGATTTAGGGGCGCAAACCACTGCCGGATTGTATTCGGTAATTGCAACCAATCCTACTGCTTCATGCACCAATAATATGACCGGAACAGCAGCAATCAGCTTCTATTCATTACCCTCATTGCATAATGTAACCGGAGGCGGCAGCTTTTATTGTGCGGGCGGTACAGGTGTGCATATAGGGCTGGACGGATCAGATGCCGGCAATACTTACCAGCTATACAATGGCACGACACTTACCGGAGCACCCGTTGCAGGTACCGGATATGCGCTTGATTTCGGCCTTCAGCTTCTGGCAGGTACTTATACCGTAATGGCAACAAGCGGCCTGACCGGCTGCAGCAACAGCATGCCAGGCACTGCAACTGTATCCGTATCAGGGCAGCCTATTATACATGTTATAACCGGCGGAGGCAACTATTGCCCGGGTACATCAGGAGTTCACATTGGCCTCAACGGGTCTGAAACAGGAATAGTATATCAATTGTATAATGGAATTACGACATCGGGCAGCCCTGTTGCCGGAACCGGCGCTCCGCTTGATTTAGGATCGTATACCACAACAGGGTCCTATTCTATAATGGCAACCAATATTTCAACGGGCTGTTCGGTAGGAATGGCCGGCTCAGCTACCGTTGGCGTTTCTTCTTTACCGGCAGCTTATACTGTTACCGGAGGCGGCTCTTATTGTGCAGGAGGCCCGGGTATCAGTGTATTCCTTAGCTGGTCGGATGCAGGAATTAATTACACGTTGTACAATGGAGGAATTGCCACTGCAACTACCATGGCCGGAACCGGTGCACCTTTAAATTTCGGATTGCAACCGGGGGGTAATTATACAATAGCCGCTACAAGCAGCACCACTACCTGCACCAATAATATGACGGGCAGTGCAATAATTACCGCCAACCCGCTGCCCGACACCTTTATAGTATCGGGAGGTGGCAGTTATTGTGCAGGCGGCACCGGTTTATCCGTTATGCTTGGAGGGTCTGAAACCGGTGTTAATTATCAACTGTATGCTGGCAGCAGTGCAACCGGATCTCCAGTTGCAGGAACAGGCTCTTCTATAAATTTTGGCCTGCAAACAGCCGCAGGCAGTTATACAATTAAAGGAACAAAAACCGGAACCGGTTGTGTGCAGACTATGACAGGTGCAGCAGCGATTGTTGCGATACCATTGCCTGCCAGCTACATAGTAACAGGCGGCGGCAATTATTGCACCGGCGGAGCCGGACAGCATATAGGATTGGGAGGATCAACCTCGGGAGTAACTTACCAGTTGTATAACGGCACAACAGCTACTGGTGTACCTCAATTCGGAACAGGCACAGCTATTGATTTCGGATTGCAAAACGCAGCAGGTATTTATACTGTATCGGCAACGGACCTGACAACAACCTGTATGCAAACAATGGGCGGATCAGCTACCATCAATACCCTGCCCTTACCTGCAGCATATACGGTTACAGGTGGCGGAAGCTATTGCGCGGGCGGGGCCGGAGCAGACATTAAGATCAGTGGCTCGGCAACAGGTATAAACTATCAGCTTTCTGTTGACGGGATTACCCTTGGCAGCCCGCTGCCCGGCAGCGGCTCGGAACTGGATTTTGGTATGCAAACAACTACAGGAACTTATATAGTTACTGCATCCAACAGTTCGACCGGCTGCACCAGTTATATGACCGGCAGCGCAACGGTAGCTATGGGAGCAATACCATCGGTTTATACAGTAAGCGGAAGCAGCGCGGCAGGCTATTGTGCAGGCGGGGCTGGTGTAATTGTATACCTGAACAATTCGGATATGGGAGTTAATTACCAGCTATACAGAGGAGCAACATCAGTTACTACAATGGCAGGAACCGGAACAACAATTTCCTTCGGGCCACAGAGTGTTTCCGGCACCTATACGATAGTGGCGCACAACGCCGTTGCCGGATGCACCAGCAATATGTCGGGTGGCGTAAATGTATATGTAAATCCGGCTCCCTTAATATATAATGTTACCGGGGGTGGCGGTTTCTGCAGTGGTGGTGCCGGGGCTCATATAGAGCTTACAGGCTCAGAAACAGGTGTAACTTACCAGGCCTACCATCTGGGCACCCCCACAGGCCTTTCGGAAACAGGCACCGGCGCGGGCCTGGATCTAGGCGCCCAGATATTAGCAGGCAGCTATAATGTTGTAGCCACAAATACAGGTACCGGCTGTACCAGCAATATGGCAGGGTCCGCATCCGTATTTGTCAACCCGGCACCTTCTACTTTCACTGTAACAGGCGGAGGCAGTTTTTGCACTGGCAGCGCAGGAGTGCATGTGGGCCTGAGCGGATCGGCAGCCGGCACAACTTATCAGTTATTAATTGGCGGAGCAACCAGCGGAAGCCCAATAGGCGGCAGCGGATTACCTGTTGATTTTGGTGTTATTACGGTTCCCGGTTTGTACACCGTATCGGCTACTGTTGCAGCGACTGGATGCAGTGCAGTTATGGCAAGCGGCACCTCAGTTACAGCTCTTTCATTGCCGGCACCATATCCTGTATCGGGAGGCGGCAGTTATTGCAGTGGCGGAACAGGCGTGGCAGTTGCCCTCAGCGGATCGAATACCGGAGTGACATATTCATTATACAACGGATCCACACTAATAGGATCGCCGGTTGCGGGAAGCGGGTTTGGGTTGAATTTCGGTCTGCAGACAGGTGGCGGCACATATACAGTAATAGCTACAGACGGAGCTACCTCCTGCCATAGTACAATGCCGGGCACGGCAGTTGTGCTGGTTAACCCTCTACCAGACACCTATACACTTACCGGCGGTGGTAATTATTGTGCCGGAGGCACCGGTGTGGCAGTAGGCCTTGCCGGATCAACACCCGGCATCAGCTATACGCTTTATTATGGCACCAGCGCACTGGGAACTCTGACCGGTACCGGTACAGTATTGAATTTTGGTATGCAGACAGGAGCCGGCAGCTATACCATACATGCTGAAAACCCGGGTACAACATGCGCAAGCATAATGGCAGGCGCTGAAACAATAAGTATTACTCCGGTTGTAACGCCTTCAGTTTTGATATCAACAGGCTCAGGCGATACTTTATGTAATGGCACCTTAACCACATTTGCTGCGATAAGCACAAATGGAGGAACAACGCCAGCCTATCAGTGGACCGTGAACGGAATCCTAACCGGGTCAGGAATGACTTACAGTTACACTCCTGCCAACGGCGATGTAGTGGGAGTAACCTTTACCAGCAGCGCAGCCTGCGCAACCCCGCTCACAGTAACGGGCAGTGCAGCGATTACCGTGTTTGAAAAAGAGATGCCGGGTATTACCGTATCAGCAAACCCGGGAATTGAAGTGTGCCTGGGTAATCCGGTTGACTTTACAGCCACACCATCATATGGCGGTTCTGCCCCATCGTTTGTATGGATGAAAGGAACAACGATAATGGGAACCGGGCCAAATTTCAGTTATCTGCCATCGGCAGGTGATGTGATAACCTGCAAAATGACCAGCAATTATCTTTGCCGGCTGGCCAATACCGCAACCAGCGCGCCAGCAGATATGATAGTGGATACCCCTGGCACTCCGGTTGTAACCATAGCGGCATATCCGGGATTAAGGATATCTGCAGGTGAGACAGTAACACTTGAAGCAACGGTAACTAAAGGAGGCCCGGCGCCCACCTTTCAGTGGCTTGTGAACGGTGTGACAGTGCCCGGCGCCACTATGCCATCATTCACCAGCAGCACTTTAAACAACAATGATATTGTAGCATGCAACGCTACCAGCAGCGGCGGCTGTGCCGGAACTACCGGCAGTAGTGCAGTTACACTGCAGGTGATAGGTGTAGGTGTACCTGTAATCAGCACCGGAGTTAACAGCCTGGCTATATTCCCTAACCCTAACCATGGTTCGTTTGAAATTAAGGGCAGCCTGGAAAACGGCAATCAGAAAATAATGATTGAAGTAAGGAATATTCTTGGCCAGGCCATCTTTACCAGGGAGGTAAATGCAGTAAATGCAAAGATGGACGAAATGGTGCAGCTTGGTGATAATATTGCCCCCGGAATGTATCTGCTCTCAGTGCAATCGGGTGCAGAAACAATGGTATACCATGTAGTGGTGGAGCAATAATGATAAAGACGATTATTGTGATAAAAAAGGGGCTGAAGCAATTCAGCCCTTTTTTTATGTAATTAATAAACAAAGGATCAGGCCTGGAAAAGCATTCCACTTTATGAATTCAATTGTATGAGTCAGGGAACCGATCTGAATTATTTCATCCTTCCTTTTGCATACAGCTTCCTGAAAGCATTGTATACCGCCTGATGCATAACGGTAGCATGGTTTTCGAGAGGCAGGTAATCGGTAAAAACCCGGAGGTGGTTATTGTGAACGCGAATGATTTTATCGGCCAGCATTTTCGCATCTTTCTCCATAACATGATTGCCGGGGCCGGGGGCTAAACCCTCTTTTCCGGTGCCGATATAAATACCGGTACTTTCCCCGGGAACAGAGGATGATAAGGCCATCTTAACCTTGAGCAAGGAGCCATCATCCCACCAAAGACTGGGGCTGACTATTATATAATTATTGAATAACCAGGGTTTTCTTATCAGAATTTCGGCGGCAAGCAATCCTCCCAATGATTCACCAATGATCATATTGGAGCCTGAGGTTCGGTAGTGATCCTTTATCCAGGGCTTCAGTTCTTTTTCGAGGAAGGCTATAAATTTTTCTGAGCCTCCGGTAGTTGGGTATTTATCCTTCTCACTTTTAATGGTAGTGGGGAATGTAAAATCACGCTTCCGGTCTACATTTACTATGCCCACCAATATGCAATCTGGCAGCCTGCCTACCCAGGGGAATGTGCTGAACTGAATAAGACCGGCAATGTGAAAGAAATCTTCATCAGTGCCGCCATCCAGCAAATAGATGACCGGATACTTTGCAGTATCGTTTTCACTGTAGCCCGGAGGCAGATAAATGTTCAGGTACCGGGTTTCTGATAGTTGTGCCGAAACCAGTTGCCTGGTAATACCAAAACTGACAGGGCCTTCCGCGGGCTTGTCTGTCTGCGCCCGTAAGGAAGAAGACAAATACAGCATAAGAAATATTGCCGGAATAAATTTAGCAGTTAGCATCATATAAAAAATAGTACATAAAGATAGGCAGGGATTTAAAGAGGCGGGTAAAAGGAGAAGGGTATTTTTGTGGTGGTTTTTCTGAAATTGTTTTTTCTATAAACGTAATATACCGGTAAAAAAAAGCCTGTTGCAAATGAAACTGCAACAGACTTTTTTTAATCTCAAAGCCGGAATATCGCTAATCTAATGAAGCCTGTGTTATCACCGCTTTAGTTTACCCCCCTTTCGGCAAGAACGGGAGTTATAAAATCGGTCAGCTCTTTTATGTAAGCGGGAGAAAAATCGAATTTTATACCTGCAGCAGTATACAGTTCTTTCAGTGTTTTGGTATAGCCCAGGCTCAGCGCTTTCATATAATTGCTTAATGCCTGCTCCTTACTGAGCCTGTATTGCCGCCACATGGCCAACGCGCCCAACTGGGCTATGCCATACTCGATATAATAAAAAGGCACTTCAAACAGGTGCAACTGTTTCTGCCACATATTGGTGCGGTATTCCTCAAATCCGGTCCAGTCGGTGATACCGGATGAGAATTCATTAAGAATAACAAGCCATTGTTCCTCCCGCTGCAAAACGGTATGACCCGGATTGGTATACAGCCAATGCTGGAATTTATCAATAGTAGCTATCCATGGCAGCACTGTGATTGCCCTTTCCAGTTCTTCCAGTTGAGCCCGCTGTAATTCTTTCTCATCATTAAAAAACACATCCCAATGTTCCATAGAGAACAGTTCCATACTCATGCTGGCCAGTTCAGCTATTTCCATCGGGTATTCCTTAAAAGCCGACAACCTGAGATCGTGAGAGAGAAAAGAATGGACCGCATGGCCACCTTCGTGCATCATGGTGATTACATCGCTCATTGTGCCTGCGGCATTCATAAATATAAAGGGAACACCGGTTTCGGCCAACGGGCAGTTATAGCCGCCAGGAGCTTTCCCCTTTCGGCTTTCCAGGTCCAGCCTCTTCATCTGTTCCATGGTCTGCAGGCAGCCGCTGAAGTATGGATTAAGGCGTGTGAACACCTCCCTGGCTTTGGCGCTCAACTCCGGTCCGTCCTTAAACGGATGAAGAGGTTCGGTACCCACCGGTTCTGCATCACCATCCCAGGGGCGCATAACATCAAGGCCTAATCTATGCTGCCTGTGCCTGACCAATTTAGCCTGTAATGGTACAATATGCTCCCTTACCGCATCATGAAATGCAAAACAATCGGCAACTGTATAATCAAACCTGCCGAGCTCCCTGAATTTATAATCCCGGTAATTTTCAAAGCCAGCATTCAGGGCTACCTGCTGACGCAATGCAAGCAACTTATCAAATAGTTCATTCAGTTTATCCTTGTCTTGCAGCCGGCGTGTTGCGATTTTCAAGAATACGGTTTCGCGCAGGCTCCTGTCGGGGCTATGCAAAAATTTAGCAGCCTGCTGCATGGTATATTCTTTTCCATCCACATCAACAGACATAGCGCCTGATATAACGCCATACTGCTGTGCCAGCAGGTTCATATCGGCCTGCAAAGGCACATTTGCATCCCGGTAGAGCTTGGCAGCATTATCCACACTGCGCAGGTAAGGGAAATAAATGCTCGTATCCAGTTCAGATGTGAAAGGGCAGGCAAGCAACTTTTTATTGATTTCAAAACCAAATGGTTTCATCCTGGGTTCAATCTCCATGCAGAAGTAGGCAAAAGCATCTTCACATTCTTTATTCGTGGTATCGCAGGTCATATTGATCTGCCGCCAGCAGGCATCTTCACTGATCACAGCCTCCAGCTCACTGATGTCGGTCAACCATTTCTCGAGCTGCTCTTTATTATTGAGCGGCCTGCTCAGGAGTTCTTCAAAGTAAGGTAGCAGATGATCCCAATCTGTAACTTTAAAATCGGCGGGTAAAAACTGCCGGTCTTTATTTTGCAATGGAATGAAAGTATCGTTCATAACTATTTTTATGGCCGCAAATTACACCACTTCCCAGACAAAACGGGCACTTGAATTTAATTAAATAAATAAATTATTTATTTATCCATAAATAATTTAGCCAGAAAAGAACAATTAATTTTAATGTAACAATTATGTAATAAAGAGGATTTTAGTCAAATGTTATATTTTTTTAACTGGAAATACATTGATTATCAGCTTGACGAACAAATAAAATGTTATTTTTAACTATATCTATAAAAGTGATTGCCAAGGATTGCAAAACCATTTTTTTACTACGCCTGCAAATTGTACATTTGTATCAAGTTGTGAATTTAATGGGTTAGTAAGTAAGAGCTGCCGGATTCCTCCAGCGGCTCTTTTCATTTAACCGAAGTCTCACCCCAAACCCCTGAAGGGGCTTCACAAGAGAATAAGACTTCAACTTCAAATCTTTATTGGGCTTTTGCAAAATTTCCTTTACACAGATTTCTTTACTCTATCACACGCTAAAATAATTTAGCCAGATGGTTAGCTGAAGATGAGAGATACCACAGTACCTAAATGCATGGTTCCCCTTTAGGGGTTCAGGGGTTAGTGTTACCTTTGGCGGTATGGCTAAAATAAAATCAGCTTTTTTTTGTCAGCAATGCGGACATGAAACACCTAAGTGGACCGGTAAATGTCCATCGTGCGGTGCATGGAATTCTTTTGTGGAAGAGGTTGTTCAGCGTGATGACAAAACGAAGCCAGAGGCAGTGAGCTGGGATGATGACAACAACAAGCAGCAACGCAAAGCCTACAAGCTGGAGGAGGTAGTGCATACCAATGAGGCCCGCATGATAGCGCCCGACAGTGAGCTGAACCGTGTGCTGGGCGGCGGTATGGTGCCCGGGTCAGTAATACTTATAGCAGGCGATCCGGGAATTGGCAAGAGTACGCTGTTCCTGCAACTGGCGCTGCACTGGCGGTCTATTACTACACTTTATGTATCGGGCGAAGAAAGCGCACAGCAGATAAAACTCCGTGCTGACCGTATAGGCGTAAAGAATAATAACCTGTATCTGCTCACTGCTACCGATACCAACACCCTCTTCCAGGAAGTGAAAAAAGTGCGGCCGCAATTGCTTATCATAGATTCTATACAAACACTTGAATCGCCCTATGTGGAATCGGCAGCTGGCAGTGTATCGCAGGTGCGGGAGTGCGCTGCCGAATTGCAGCGTTTTGCAAAGGCAACCAATATACCTGTATGCATCATAGGCCATATTACAAAGGATGGATCGATAGCAGGGCCGAAAGTACTGGAGCATATGGTGGACACTGTACTGCAATTTGAAGGCGACCGGCATTATGCCTACCGGATATTGCGGACTTTGAAAAACCGATTCGGTTCCACCTCTGAGCTGGGCATTTATGAAATGGTGACGCAGGGAATGAGGGCAGTAAGCAACCCGAGCGAAATATTATTGTCGCAACACGATGAACCGCTAAGCGGAGTAGCCATAGCTGCTACCATGGAAGCCAGCAGGCCGCTGATGATAGAAGTACAAGCCCTGGTAACCCAGGCAGTATATGGCACACCCCAGCGCACGGTAAGCGGACTGGACCTGCGCAGGCTGCAGCTATTGCTGGCAGTACTGGAGAAACGCGGGGGCTTTCACTTCGGGGCCAAAGATGTATTTGTAAATATAGCCGGTGGACTGAAAATAGAAGACCCATCAATAGAACTGGCCCTTGTTTGCGCCCTGTTATCCTCCTACGAAGATAAAGCGCTGCCCTCAAATATATGCCTGGTAGGAGAGATAGGCCTCAGCGGAGAAATACGCGCCGTGAACCGCATAGACCAGCGAATAGCCGAAGCCGACAAACTGGGTATGGATGTGATTTTCATTCCGAAAGCCAATGCCAAGGGACTGCATAAGACCAATTATAAAATTGAAATAAAGACTGTGAATAAGGTAGAGGATGTGTATAAGATGCTGTTTTGAGTAGTTCCTTTCCAGCAAATAATAACAATAAATGCTAATACTGTGGCAGGGGGAAGCAGTAATTTGCACTAACTTTGCTACCACCTTAATTAGATTTCGAATTTTAAAGCATATATCAGTGAGTGATTATTCTGGAATACTGAATATTTGTTAAACTATGTTGAGGAACAATAAATAATTGCATTTTTTGTGGAAATTTAGGCTTCCGGATGTCTATATAAATTCAACCGGCGGAGAAAAATAATAACTCTTGAGAAATAAACAGGAAAATAAGAATAACAGGAAGCCCGGAGAAAAAGACCCGGCAAAGAAAGCAAATAAGGCTGTCCGTATTTTATGGATAACATTTATCTCATTTCTTGTAGTCTTCCCATTGCTTATTCTGGCTATTGACCATGGCCTGGTAGGCGAAATGCCTTCGCTTGCTGAACTGGAAAACCCGCAAAATGACCTCTCTACCGATGTGCTGGCGGCAGATGGAACCATGCTGGGCAGGTATTTTGTTACAGACCGGTCGAACAGCACATTCAGGGATACCTCGCTGAATGTGATACATGCTTTGCTGGCTGCCGAAGATGAGCGCTTTTTTGACCATGCAGGTATAGATCCTATAGCTACGGTTGCCATCCCTTTTTATGCCATAATACATAAAAAACGGGGCTCATCTACCCTCACCCAGCAACTTGCCAAGAACCTTTTTAAGAGAAAGAGCAGCAATATTTTTGTACTGCCATTCGTCAAGCTGAAGGAATGGGTGCTGGCCGTGAAACTGGAAAGGAACCTTACCAAACTCGAAATCATTAATCTATATCTGAATACTGTTCCTTTCGGTGATAATGTATTCGGTATTAAAAATGCTTCACTTACATTCTATAGTGTATTGCCCGAAAATGCAAGTGTTGATCAGGCAGCTGCGCTTATAGCTATGCTGAAGGGCAACTCTATTTATAATCCGCGAAGCCACCCCAAACAATCGAAAGCAAGAAGGAACACTGTTCTGGACCAGATGTACAAGTATGGCTACATTACAGAAGCCCAGGCCAATGATTTAAAATCAAAGGAAACACCCCTTAATTATCATAAACTCGATTACCACGGTGGTATAGCACCCTATTTCAGAATGATAGTGGAAATGCAGGTAAAACAAATGATCAAGGACCTGAAAAAACCCGATGGCACACCCTACGATATATATAAAGACGGGCTGAAAATATGGACTACCCTTGATGTAAAAATGCAGGGTTATGCCGAGGAAGCCATGCAGGAACACCTCACTAACTGGCAGAAAACATTTTTGAGTCAGCCTGTTTATAAGGATGGTACCATTTGGAATAAAGAAGGACCGATACAAACCATTCTTAACCAGGCCATAAAGAGTTCTGACCGCTACCTTGCCTTCAGGAACCAGGATATGACCGAAGCTAAAGCACTGGCGCAGATGAAGGTGCCTGTGAAAATGAAGGTATTTGCCTGGAACAAAAACCGCTCGCTGGATACGGTTATGAGCCCCATGGACTCGCTGAAATATATGAAGTTGTTTCTGCAGGCAGGATTTATGGCAATGGACCCAGCTACAGGCGAGGTGAAAGCCTGGGTGGGCGGAATAGATCATAATTACTTCCAGTTCGATCACGTGAATATTAATGCCAAGCGGCAGGTGGGATCGACCATTAAGCCGCTGCTTTACACTTTTGCTGTAGATAATGGTTTTGATCCGTGTTCATCTATAGAGACCACCCCACAGGATTTTCCGACAAAAACGGGCTATAATGCGGATAAAGGCGCCAGTTACGACCCGCATGTAACTATGAAGGAAGCACTGGCAAAATCTATAAACAATGCAGCACTTTACGTGCTCCGGCAGGTGGGCATTGACCCTTTTGTGGATTTTGTGCAGAAGTGCGGCATTACCAGCCGTATAGATAAGGTACCTGCGGTGGCGTTGGGAGTATCTGATATTTCGCTTACTGAAATGCTGGGAGCCTACAGTATGTTCCCGGGCAAGGGAATAAATACACAGCCTTACTATATTACCAAGATTGAAGATAAAAATGGTACGGTGCTGAAGACATTTGCACCTGTGCAGAAGGAAATAATTAATGATACGGTGGCCTATAAAATGGTGAATATGATGCGTGGCGTTGTGAATTTTGGTACCGGTGCACGACTCAGGGGCAAGTACCAGATATCCAGTGATATTGCAGGCAAAACAGGTACTACAAGCAACCAGGCTGATGCATGGTTTATAGGATATAGCCCGGATCTGATTGCAGGTGCATGGGTAGGCTGCAATGACCGTGAATTCCGGTTCAGAAGAGAAGAACTGGGACAGGGCGCGGCTTCGGCATTACCGATCTGGGCACTATTCATGAAAAAGGTATGGAAAGATGATGTGCTCAGTAAGAAATATGACCCGAGAAAAACCTTCCCGATACCTAAAGGATGGACAGATTGTGTATCGGCAGATACGTTGGTTCACCAGCCACCACCTCCCGGAACTGAGATTAATGAAACCAGCGGCGAGTACTGATAGTATTACTGTAGATTTTAGCCTGGGAGGAGGCGTATGAATTTTTAGCTTTCAGATACACAATTGCGAATGAGTAACTGCCTGAACTATATATGAGGTATGAGGGCTCAAGTTGAATTGGTTGCAGATAGCGTTACGGTGATTTCCCGCTGGTTTTCAAGATCGGAATCTAAACGAATCGGATATAATGTCAGGATTCCAGTTCCTATTCGTTGTAAAAGTCTTTAAATAAAGCATTATTCGCAGATGATCTTCGCTCGTGCCTTTGCAGGCATTCCTCAATAAACACAAAAATAACTTCGCAATATAGAAGGAATTATTTTGAAAGCTTCACTAACCTGCAGTTGGAAGATTTAAAAAAAATTTCGAAATTGATACACTTGATTGGAAGTATATCAATAGCCGGCTAAAAAAATTATAACTCAATACTTTCAAACTGTTCTAAACTATGACCGATACCCCCGACCATATAAAAAAACTACAACTACAGATATGGCTGGCCAAAACTCCGGAAGAGCGGCAGGTACAGGCTATCAAAGACAATGAGGATATGTTTAACTTCAGGAAAATGGCAAAGTCACAGCTTGATTCAGCAATTGAAACAAACAATTCAAAAAAAGGTATCCGGTTAATCCCTTGTATCCCCCTTATTTAGTCTCAGGCAAATTGGATATTATAATACCTCATCTCCATTCACCTTACTCTTCGTCCATTTGTTCAGTTGTTTGATGCAAGCACTAATATCCCTGGGTATTTCGGCCTCAACTACTATGGGCGTTCCATCTTCTTTTACAAACTCCAGTTTGTAGGCATGTAGCGCCAGTCGGCTCAGCAAAGGCTTCTCCTGCTCATCTTTTTCAGAGAGGCGGAATTTGCGTTTGATATTGGAGAGCATGAACGGCTGGCCATCGCCATAAAGTTCATCGCAAACAATAGGGTGCCCAATAGAAGCCATATGTACGCGTATCTGATGCGTGCGCCCTGTATGAATCTGAAATTGGACCAGGGAATAAAGAGGCCATTGCTCTACCACCCGGTAATCCGTAACGGCAACTTTTCCTTTACGGTTCACCACCATTTTGCCATGCACAGCAGGGTGCTCGGCAATAGGGCTTTCAATTCGCCCGTCGGGTGGAATAACAATACCTGTAACCAGCCCGGCATAAAATTTATTCACATCCCGCTCCTGGAAACAAATGGATAAGTAACGATGCGCCTGTTCGGTTTTAGCAAAACAGATAACCCCGCTAGTGTCTTTATCGAGCCGGTGTACCACCCATATCTTCTGGCCGGTTTTGCTTTCCAGAATACGGTTGAGGCTGGGCAGTTCGTGATTGAACCTGTCGGGGATAACCAGCAATCCGGCGGGTTTGTTTACAATAATCAGTTCGTCATCTTCGTAAAGTGTTTCTATCTGCATCAGGCTGATTCGTTTTTATAATTTTCCAGGCAATAATCTTCATTTTCGCGCATGATCTTCTGGTCTTTCGGCGTTTTATCTTTAAAACCGCACAGATGCAGTACCCCATGAAATATTACCCGGTGCAATTCATCGGTAAAAGTAGTCTTATATAATTTCGCATTCTCTTTTACCCGCTCTATGCTGATATAAATTTCTCCCTGTAGCTCTTGTTTTGATTCACTGAGGTCGAAAGTAATTATATCGGTAAAAGAGTCGTGGTCGAGAAAATTCTGATTCATTTCCAGCAGAAAATTATCATTGCAGAAAACATAAGTAATCTCAGAAGTCTTTACATTCTTCAGATACCTGGAAACCAGGCCATCAATAAACGCTGATAACTTGCGTTTGTTTTTCAGACCAGCTTTGATTTCATGTTCGTAAAATGTGGCAGGCATAGCAATTGGTTTTTTACAAAGGTCGTAACAAAAATGATCTTTATAAACAAGAGGTAGCGAAAATCTGTAGTCACAGACTATTACTGGGGTGTAATGTCTTTAAACAAATCTGTCAGGTTCAGCTCAAAGCCAGGCAAAACAGAAGATGTTACGAGGTCGCCGGTGACAAAATAGGGTGATTCCTTAAACTTACCTTCTACCAGCGTATATACCCGCATCCACTGGTCCTGCGGGCTTACGAGCCAATATTCCAATACTCCGGCTTCCTCATATACTTCGTACTTTTTCTTCAGTTCTTTTGCGTTATTCCCGGGGCTTAGCACTTCGACTACTATCTCCGGTGCACCCAGGCAACCTTGGTTGTCTAACTTAGTAAGGTCACATATCACACAAACATCCGGCTGCAGAACCGTAATAATGTTCTTATCGCTTTTTGACTTCCGGGGTATGCGCACATCAAAAGGTGCATCATAAACCTCACAAGGCTTATTTTCAAGAAAGAACCATAAACGGGCGTGGATATTCCCGGCAATTTTTTGATGAAACCGGTTTGGAGCCGGGCTCATTTTGAAAATTTTCCCTTTTATAAGTTCTACACGTTCCTCAAATTTCCATTTGAAATAATCGGCATAAGTGTAACTTTTTTCCAGATCAAGGTCGGCAAATTGCATGTTGTAAAATTAGTATAAAAACTGCAATAACCACAGGGTACAAGTATTAGTCAACTGAATAAAATCAGATGTTTTAAGAATATAATTTAATTATTTGCAACCATGGTCTTATCACATTACCCCCAGAATTCGTTACCTTGCAATCAACATGCACTTTGTGCCATTTACTTAAAATTTCAATAACAATATACTCAATATGTCACGTAAAGTTACCATTTTAGGAGCAGGCCTGGTTGGGTCATTGCTCGCCATTATTTTAAAAAAAAGAGGCCATGAGGTTGATCTGTATGAACGCCGGCCGGATATGAGAAGTGCAACTATATCTGCAGGTAAATCAATCAACCTGGCCACCAGCCACCGGGGCTGGAAAGCCCTGGAGCTGGCAGGATTAAAAACTGAAATGGAAGCCCTGGCCATACCTATGTACGGGCGGTACCTGCACCAGGCAGATGGCAGTACCGGTTTCCAACCTTACAGCAAAAACAATGAGGCAATCTACTCCGTGAGCAGGGGCGACCTGAATAAAAAACTGATGACCCTTGCTGAACAGCATGGTGTAAAAATATTTTTTGAGCACAGGTGCACTAATGTTGATGTAGCGTCAAATATCATTTATTTTGAATTACCTGATAAATCTCAAAAAGTAGTTCATGCCGACCTGCTGTTTGGGGCCGACGGAGCGTTCTCGTCATTGAGGGACAGCTATACCCGGTTGACGAGGGTAAACTGTGACCAGAATTACCTGGAATATGGCTATAAAGAATTGTGCATATTACCTGGTAAAGATGGTGAATTCCTGATGGAAAAGAATGCATTGCATATATGGCCACGGGGTAATTATATGCTGATTGCATTACCAAATACAGATGGTACATTTACCTGCACCCTGTTTATGCCTTTTGAAGGACCTGTATCTTTTGAGCAATTAAAAACCGAAGCAGATGTAACTGAGTTTTTTGATCAGCAATTTGCAGATACCAAGGCCTTGATGCCGGGGTTGCTACATGATTTCTTTACCAATCCTACTGCGGCTCTGGTTACCTCTCATATCAATAAATGGCACCACCTGGATAAAAGCGCACTGATAGGCGATGCCGCACATGCCATTGTTCCCTTTTACGGACAAGGAATGAATGCCGGATTTGAAGACTGCACAGTGCTCAGCTCTCTAATGGACAAATATGGCGAAGACTGGGAAACCATTCTTGAAGTGTATGCGGCAAAAAGAAGACCCAACGGCGATGCTGTAGCCAGCCTGGCACTGAATAATTTTATTGAAATGCGTGATAAGGTATCCTCACCCCTCTTCCTGGAAAGGAAGAAAATAGAAAAGGAACTGGGTAAGCGATATCCCGAGCAATTTATCTCCGTATATGAGATGGTATCATTCAGTCATATTCCTTACGACACTGCTATAAAATGCATACAGGTGCAGGATAACCTGCTGGAGCAGATAATGGGTGATGTGGATTTTTTCGCCAACTGCAATGAGGCAGGATTTGGTGAAAAGCTGGATTTATGGATTAAAGATTATCACCACGCCCTTCAAGAATTTGATTTCGGTAATGAAGCCTGAAAAAAGATGGACCCTGAAACCTGTTGATGAGGAAACAGTAAGCATACTTTCAGCAGCCCTCAATATCCAACCTGCAATATGCAGGATACTGGCATTACGCGGTGTGAAAGACTATGAAACAGCAAAGCTTTTCTTCAGGCCCGAATTGTCGCAACTGCACGACCCTTTCCTGATGAAAGGAATGAAGCGGGCTGTAGACCGTATTTGTGAAGCTATGGAATGGCATGAGCGGATAATGGTGTATGGCGATTATGATGTGGATGGCACTACTGCGGTTGCATTGTTTTATTCTTTTCTGAAAAAAAACTATGATGGCCCTCTGGCCTACTATATCCCTCATCGCTATAAGGAAGGGTATGGCATATCGAAGCAAGGTATAGATTACGCGCATGGTAATGGTTTTACTCTTATGGTAACCCTTGACTGTGGCATTAAGTCGGTAGAGATGATAGCCTACGCGCAGTCTTTGGGCATTGATGTTATTGTGTGCGACCATCACCTGCCAGATGCACATATACCCCCTGCCTACGCTATACTGAACCCCAAACAAAACGACTGTAAATACCCGTTTAAGGAACTGAGCGGCTGCGGTATTGGCTTTAAGCTGGCATCGGCCCTGGCTATCCACTGGAAGCAACCGATGGATACTGTTTACCAATACCTTGACCTTGTAGCCACAAGTATAGCTGCCGATATAGTACCCATGGATGGCGAAAACAGGATTCTCGCTTTTTATGGTATTAAGCGGATTAATGAATCACCCTGCCTAGCTATCTCTACGCTTAAAGAACTGGGTGGTGTGCAGAAAGCATTGTCTATATCTGACCTTGTATTTGTGATAGGCCCACGTGTGAATGCTGCCGGCAGAATGGATGACGCACGTAAGGCAGTGGAATTTTTTATAGAAACAGACCCCGAAAAAATACAGATTCTGGCAGCAGCCCTGCACTCAGATAATGATGACCGGAAAGAGGTAGATAAAAGCACCACCGATGAGGCAATGGCTATAATGGCTGAAGATAAACAAATGAGGCACCGCAAATCAACTGTGCTGTACAGGCCCCACTGGCATAAAGGTGTGGTGGGCATAGTAGCATCACGGCTTATAGATCATTATTACCGGCCTACAATAATGCTGACCTCGGCAAATGGCAAGGCCACAGGTTCGGCACGCTCAGTTTCTGGTTTCAATATCTACGAAGCTATACACGAATGCCGCGATCTGCTCGATAATTATGGTGGCCACTTCTATGCAGCAGGTATGACGATGGCTGAGAATAAAGTAGAGGAATTTATTAGCAGGTTTGAACAGATAGTATCCTCAACCATAACCCCCGAACAGGAAATACCGGAAATAGAAATTGATGCCGAAATATCGCTGGCATTGGTGAAACCTGCGCTCAATAATATCCTGAAACAGTTTGAACCTTTTGGCCCGGCCAATATGAAGCCTGTATTCCTTACCCGACAGGTATATGACTACCAGGGCAAGTCGAACCTGGTTAAGGATATCCATTTGCGGATAGTAGCCCATCAGCAAAACGGATCGATAATAGAAGGTATTGGCTTTAACATGGGCGATAAGTACAACATAGTAAGAGACGGGCCTTTTGATATGGTTTATAACCTGGATGAGAATGAATATAATGGCACTACCCGACTACAGGTGAGGGTGATTGATGTGCGGCCAAGCACACCCCTGAACCCCTAAAAGGGGGACCAAGGAATTGGCACAGGGTACTTCTTTCTGATTTGGCAGGGGTATTGAGCAGAATAATTTTACCGGTAAAATTGTATAGTTTTGTAATGAATATTGAAACAATTTAGCGGGTAATGATAAAGAAAATAGAAATAGAGAATTTCAAGTCTATTGATAAACTGGAACTTGATCTGGGACGGTTTAATGTTTTTATTGGGGAGAATGGATGTGGGAAGACAAATATACTTGAGGCGGTGGCGTTTGGGTCTTCGTATGGAAATGTAGACGATGTAAGCCTAGGTCTTAAGGGGATAAGGGTCTCTGATCCGATAACATTTAAATCAGGATTTCAACTAGCCTCAGCAAACAGAAATATTGATTTTACATTGCACGACGACAGAGATAATATAATTACATTTACCTACTCGAATTCAAATGAACCATATTCTAAATGGAAAAGTAAACTTTCAGTAAATCACGAAAATGAAATAAATAATATATTATCCAGTGGAGATACCATGCATAACATCTCTCAAAATATCCTTAGCAAGATTAAAGAAGAAAAATTAGGTAATAAGCTTTTTGAACTTGGTGATGATCTAGTTCCAAGATTAAAAGGAAATGAATTTAATGAATGGTTTATAGACGAGAGTGAAAATTTACTTGGTGATGTAGTTTCTAGTATTAGTGCCAAATACTTAAATATTATACTCGGAACAAGCTTGCAAAAATTCATGATTTACGCACCCGAAAACTACTTTCTTAGAAATTATAGTACAGATACGCCATATTTACAACCATTGGGGACTAAAGGGGAAGGACTATTAAAGTTATTTAAATTTTTAAAAAAGGAAATAACCGTTGAATATAAAGAAATTATTGAGCATCTTCATTTAATTGACTGGTTCTCAAAAATTGAGATTAGTGATGATAACATCAGTGGTAATGAATTTAAATTAACTGATGCATACATGGAAGAAGGTATCGGAGGCTTTGACATCAGAAATGCAAATGAAGGTTTTTTCCTTTTGCTATTTTACATTACGCTTTTTGTAAGTGATTATACTCCTAAGTTCTTTGCCATTGACAATATTGATACCGCACTAAATCCGAAGTTGTGTACCAAATTAATTGAGATACTTATTGAACTTGCAAAGAAGCATGATAAACAGGTATTGATTACTACACAGAATCCAGCGATACTGGATGGTATTAACCTCAACGATGATGAGCAAAGATTAATGGTGGTTTCGAGAAATAATGATGGCTATACAAGGGTGAAGAGAATTGAAAAGAAAGAACCGTTGCCTGGCGAAAAATCCATGAAACTATCTGAACAATTTTTAAGGGGCTACATTGGAGGGCTCCCTAAAAACTTTTAGATGAGCACATTTGGCATCATATCAGAAGGTCCAAGCGACCAGATAATTATTCGCAATATACTTGTCGGTTATTTCAGTGATCCAGACATATCATTGCAGCCATTGCAACCTTCAACTGATGCAACAGATATAGCCGATATAAGGGGTCATGGAGGATGGATGAATGTATTTGAGTACTGCAAATCAGATTTTATTGTAGGAGCTTTTGAGCAAAATGACTTTGTTATCATACAGATAGACACAGACAGTTGTGAAGAAATAAACTTTGATGTAAGCAGAAGAAATGCAGATGGATCTGTAAGCACGCCGGAAGAAATGATTTTAAAAATACTGGCGAAGTTTGAACAGATATTTCTAAGCAATCATTCCGATAAATATGGGATTTTCAAAAACAGGATATTGTATGCAATCTGCGTGGAAGAAATAGAATGTTGGCTATTACCACTCTATCATACTGACCATAAAAAAGAAGCAACTTTTGGTTGTATTAATAAATTAAACCCCCGACTACTGGAAGAGTTCAAAGTATATATAGATAAGAGCAATAAATCCATTACACTTCCACATTATAGAAAATTCGCCAAGCCATTCTCAAAAAGAAAAAACATCGATAAGATATACAACGACAACTTCAGCCTGAAGATATTTTTAGATAATATAAACAAAGTCGTTGCGGATTAATATTAAGATATTTCATTCTTCAGAAAGCCTACAGAATTATTGACAACATTTGCTTTATGAAATCTAATCGCTCTGCTTTAGCGGCAATAGTTGCCTTATTTACATTTTGTACGTGTGCAAATGCACAGGTTTATCATGTACTCCATACATTTCATATCGCCAGTTCCGGCGGCTGGGATTATCTAACTGTATGCCCGGTAAATGAGAATATCTATGTGAGCCATGGCACACAAGTCAATATTCTGAACAAAAATACCGGAGATTCTGTGGGCGTGATATTGAATACCGAAGGAGTGCATGGTATTGCATTTGCTCCGGAGTTCAACAAAGGCTTTACCAGCAATGGCAAAACGAATGACCTCAGCGTATTTGATATCAAAACAAATGCAGTAACGGGACACATTAAAGCAGGTGAAAAACCTGATGCAATAATGTATGACCCGTATACTAAAATGATCCTAGTATGCAACGGGAAAAGCAAAGACCTGAGTGTTATTAATCCTAAAAATAATGAGGTTGTAAAAACAATATCACTTGGTGGCAAACCTGAAACTGCAGTAACAGATCTGGCCGGTAAAATCTACATAAATATTGAAGACAAAAGTGAGATAGCAGTTGTAAATACAAAAACATGGACTGTTACCAGTCACTGGAAGACAGGAAAAGGCGAAGAGCCTACCGGCCTGGCCATAGATACCAAAACCAAAAAATTGTTTGCAGGCTGTAATAAACTGATGGTGATAATGAATGCCGAAAATGGCAAAGTAGTTAAAGAACTGCCTATTGGTGATGGTTGTGATGGTGTGGCGTTTGACCAGGAAACCAGGACTGCTTTCAGCTCGAACGGCGATGGCACGCTGACTGTAGTAAAAGAAGGGAAATTAATCGAAAGTCCGGGATTTGACTTTACTGTAGTGGAAAATGCCCCCACCAAGAAGGGCGCACGTACAATTGCCCTTGATGAAAAGACACATAAAATATATCTGCCAACAGCAGATTTGGGAGCAACAGCTGAAGGGCAGAAAAGACCATCTATGGTTCCGGGAACTTTTCAGATATTGGAAGTGGGTAAATAATAATTAAATTTACTCAATGAAGATCCTTATAGTAGAGGATGAACCATCGCTGAACAAAAGCATTGTTGATTATCTCACCTCGCAGCAATACCTGTGCGAACAGGTGAGTAACTACCGTGATGCGCTGGACAAAATTGAGACTTATGATTATGACTGCATAGTGCTGGATATTATGCTGCCCGGCGGCAACGGATTGCAACTATTGCAGTCGGTTAAGAAATCCGGTAAAACTGACGGAGTAATAATTATTTCCGCTAAAAATGAGCTCGACGATAAAATTAAGGGTATAAGCCTGGGCGCTGACGACTATCTTACCAAGCCATTCCATTTATCCGAATTAAGTGTGCGGATAGCCGCTATTATCAGGCGTAAAAATGGGATGGGCAATAATCTGATCTCCTTTGAAGAAATTGTTGTTGATGTGCAGGCACATACCGTATCTGTAAATAATCAACCTGTTATCCTCACCCGAAAAGAATTTGAACTGCTGCTTTATTTGGTGATTAATAAAAACAGGGTACTATCGAAAAACACCATTGCCGGGCATATGTGGGGTGATGACATGGATATGGCTGATAGTTATGACTTCATTTATGCCCATATCAAGAACCTGCGAAAGAAATTACTGGCTGCCGGCGCGGGGGATTATATACAAAGTGTATATGGAATGGGCTATAAATTTGCACTGCGTTGAAACTGCTCGATAAATACAGCAGGCTGAATATCACAGCCACAATACTTACCTTCATAATAGGTAGCTGCACTTTTTATTTTCTCCTGAATTACATCCTGATACGCGAACTGGACGAACGCCTGCAGGCCGAACAACAGGAGATACAGGCCTATGTAAACACCCATAAATCCCTGCCCGATATTGTAAGGACCAAAGATCAATTTACGATCTATGAACAGGCCACTGCAAAAGTCAATACTGCTTTCACTACTGTTAAACTAAAACAAAATAATGAACAGGAAGATTACAGGGAAATTAAATTTTCGTTGCTCGCAAGGGATAAATATTACCAGGTAACAGTTGGCACTCCGCTTGATGAGACAGAAGCATTATTACAGGTAATAATCGGTGTTACTATTGCAATGATCGGCATTATATTACTCATCGGGTTTCTCATTAACCGTATAGTGATAAGGAGGCTTTGGAAACCTTTTTATTCCACAATTGAAAGTGTGAAAAATTACCACCTCTCTGAGCAGCAGACACTGAAACTGGAGCGTACTGATATCGATGAATTTTCATTGCTGAACCAGAGTATCAATGAAATGGTAGACAGGATACAGCAGGATTATGGTTCGCTCAAAAACTTTACCGGACAGGCTGCCCATGAAATGCAGACACCCCTGGCCGTTATCCGGACAAAACTGGATACACTGATGCAAAATGAAGCCGTACTGGAGAAAAATGCACCGCTTATTACAGATATTGAAAAGGCGGTACATCGCCTGTCGCGCTTACACCAATCGCTTTTATTACTTACAAAAGTAGAAAACAAGCAGTTTCTGCTCAATGAAAATATAAACCTCGGTAAAATTGTAACCGATAAATATGAAGAATTCGGAGAAATGGCATCGGCCATGAATCTGGAGGTGAAGGTGGACCTGCAACCTTTGACATTGCTGTTCCATCAGCAACTGGCAGAAATAATTATCGGCAATCTCTTAAACAATGCCATACGCTATAACCGTAAGGCGGGAGAAATTGAGGTTACATTGCATGATAGCGTATTGACCGTTGCAAATACCTCAGAAAAAGGGAACCTGGATAATGCAAAATTGTTCAAACGATTTTACCGGGATGCCGATTCATCAGAGGGAACAGGGCTAGGATTGTCGATTGTAAAACAGATATGCGATATGGCCGGATACATTATTAGCTACAGGTTTTATGAAGGCAAGCACGTATTTACGATTATATTCAATCAGCCATAATTCCGATTTTATTCAGAATTGGGTTTTTACTTTGCACCAATGAATGTTCCAGTATCCAGACTGATGCCATCAATCTTGTTTAAACTAACAGTTTTGATACTGCTGTTGCACTATAGTTATGACTTATCTGGCCAGACAAAAAATCTGGACTATTATCTTGGTAAGGGGCTTACGAATAGCCCTGTGCTGAAGGATTACCAGAACCAGGTAAAATCAAATGTCATAGACAGTGAGCGGCTCAGCGCCACTTTCAGACCACAGGTAACAGGTATCAGTAACAACGCTTATTCGCCGGTAGTCAATGGCTGGGGTTATGACCAGGCAATAAGCAATGGGGCAACCTTTACCGAGATGGTTAATGTGAGCCAGACATTTGTAGGAAAGAAAAACCTGGGAACACAATACAAAGGAATTAATTTTCTGAGCGATTCGGTGAGGAACGCTCAGAAGCTTACCGAACAGGAGCTGAAAAGAACGGTCACTGCACAATACATCACTGCATTTGGCGACCTGCAGCAACTCAATTTCTATACCGATATAAACCAGATACTTAAAAACCAGGAAACAATACTTAAAAGACTGACGGAAAATAACATCTACAGGCAGACAGACTACCTAACCTTTCTGGTAACCCTGAAGCAGCAGGAATTGCTGATGAAACAACTTCAGATTCAGTACCGCAACGATTTTTCGATGCTCAATTATCTATGTGGTATTTTCGATACCAGTGCCGGAATTCTGGAAGAACCGGCCATTTCCTTGCAGCAATTGCCCGATACTTCGGCCTCGGCTTTTTTCTACCAGTATAAAACGAACCACCAGAAGCTCGAAAATGAGCGCAACGTTCTTGATTACAGTTACAAACCCAGGCTCAGCGCTTTTGCCAATGGAGGCTACAGTTCTACCCTGCTATACCAGGCTTATAAAAACTTTGGCCTTGGTGTTGGCATAAATCTGAATGTGCCAATCTATGACGGACACCAGCGGCAGATGCTGCACCGTAAAATAATGCTGAATGAAAACAGCAATGAGAATTATAAAGACTTTTTCGGCAGGCAATACAGCCAGCAGATCGCCATGTTGCGGCAACAACTGGCGGGTACAGAATCGCTCATAAATGACATCAATGAACAGATAAAATACTCAGATGCGCTGATAAAAGTAAACGGCAAACTGCTGGAGACAGGCGATGCAAAGATTCCGGATTTTGTGATTGCGATCAATAATTACCTCACTGCAAAAAACCTGCTCACACAGAACAACATCAGCCGCATGCAGATCATCAACCAATTAAATTACTGGAACCGATAAATATCAGCTCATGGTAAACTTATTCAAGAATACAATTTTTTTCCTCCTCCTGATTACTATGGGTTTGCCTTCCTGCAAAGGGCCTGAGAAAAAAGAGACAAATGATGAGAAAATTGAAGCAGGTACACCGGTAACAGTTGCAACTATTGGCAATGATGCACTTGCCGAATATACCGACCTGAATGCAACAGCCACCTTTCTGCAAAAGAACTATGTGAAGGCCAATGTAAATGGATATATTCAGTCGGTAAATGCTGCCCCGGGTAAGTTTGTATCGGGCGGGCAAACGTTGTTTGTTATCAAAACCAAAGAAGCCCAGAGCCTTGATAATACCGTAAATAAACTGGATCCTTCCTTTAAATTTTCAGGCGTAAATAACATTAAAGCAAGCGCTACCGGATACATTACCCAGCTCAATCACCAGGCAGGTGATTATGTTCAGGACGGCGAGCAGCTTGCCATTATCAGCAATCAGAACAGCTTTGCATTTATATTGAATCTGCCATACGAACTGAAACAATACCTGAATACAAATAGCACAGTAGACATGACCCTGCCCGATGGCACAAAACTGAAAGGCAGGGTTACAGAATCAATGCCGAGTGTAGATGCTGCAACACAGACCCTGAATGTAGTGATTAAAGTGCCGGAAGCTGATAAACTGCCTGAGAACCTGATTGCCAAAGTGCGTATAGTAAAGACCAATAAGGCATCGGCGATTTCTTTGCCCAAAGCAGCAATACTCACCAATGACGTGCAAAGCGAATTCTGGGTAATGAAGATGCTCGATTCAGTTACTGCGGTTAAAGTGCCTATAAAAAAAGGCATAGAAACAAATGAACGGGTGGAAATTCTGGAGCCGGCATTTACAGCAAAAGATAAAATACTGATTACCGGAAATTATGGATTGCCGGATACCGCAAAGGTGAGAATTGTAACAAATTAGAGGATGAAAAGGATAAAAAAACAGACTATTGAATCATTGGTTGCAGAGATACTGCAAACAACTCTGTTTTTTCAAAACCAGGCGCAAAAACAAGTCAATATTGCGCTAACCCTGAGAAACTGGGCCATAGGCCACTATCTTTTTGAGTATGAACAGAATGGCAGCGACAGGGCCGAATATGGAGAACAGCTTTATAAGAATATATCCCGAAGACTTGCCCATTCAGGATTAAGAGGATTATCGTTTACCACTCTCCATCTTTGCAAGCAATTTTACCTGGCATATCCTCAAATTGTTCAGACAGTGTCTGAACAATACGGGTTAAATAAATTTAAAATATCAAAATCGGATTCCGATAAAAATCTGTCACGCAAAAAGATTATTCAGACACCGTCTGAACAATTTAGAACAGCCCCGGACCTGTTAATTAACAGGCTGAGTTTTTCTCATTTCATAGAACTTCTGAAGACGGAGGGACTGAAAAGAACTTTTTATGAAACAGAAGCATTAAAGAACAGCTGGTCGGTCCGTGATTTACAGCGTGCTGTAAACAGTATGCTTTATGAGCGTACAGGGCTTAGCACAAAGAAAAAAGCAACTATCAGGAAGCAACCAAAAAGCAAATCGCCGGAATCAATATCCGAATTGATCCGGGATCCTTACTTACTGGAGTTTTTAGGTCTTGAAGAAAAACATGAATACACTGAACAAGAACTTGAACAAGCAATCATAGACCATTTGCAATCTTTTCTTATTGAATTGGGCAGAGGTTTTTGTTTTGAAGCCCGGCAAAGGAGAATTACATTCGACAATAAGCATTACAGGATAGACCTTGTTTTCTATCACCGCATATTGAAATGCCATGTACTGATAGATCTTAAAGTTGGCGAGTTTGACCATGCAGATGCAGGGCAAATGAATGTGTACCTGAATTATTTCAAAGAAAACGAAATGGCAGATGGCGACAAACCACCCATAGGTATTATTTTATGTGCAAATAAAAACGAAAACCTGGCGCGATATGCTACTACAGGCCTGCCGCAAAAAGTATTTGTATCAAAATACCTGGTAAACTTACCGAGTGAAACCCAACTGATAAACATCATAAAAGCAGAACAAAAGAAACTGAATAAAGGATAACCAATAACATTACTGTTGTCAAAAAAAATCAGATTTCAGAAAGCAAATGAAGAACTTTTTCGTTTCCTACAAGCAGCCACTGACCGTTGTTCTCGTAATGATCATTATGGGGGGCATGTTTTCCTACAGCAGGCTGCAGACGGCTTTGTTTCCGGAGATCACTTTTCCCAAAATAAAGATCATTGCAGATGCGGGTTTGCAGCCGGTGAATAAAATGATGGTAACAGTTACCAAACCTTTGGAAAACGCCATCAAGCAGGTACCTGATCTTAAAACAATACGCAGCACTACCAGCCGGGGAAGTTGTGAAATATCGGCTTACATGAACTGGGACGGCAATATAGACCTGGATAAACAGAGGATAGAATCTAAAATTGCCGAAATAAGAAACTCACTGCCACCGGATGTGGACATCACAGTTGAGAAAATGAACCCGTCAATACTACCGGTAATGGGGTATACACTTGAGAGTAGTACAAAATCGCCTATCGAACTGAAGCAACTGGCTAATTATACCATCAAACCATTTCTGTCGCAGGTTGAAGGGATTGCTGAAATCAGGATTATAGGCGGAAAACAAAAGGAATACTGGGTAACCCTCGACCGGCAGAAAATGACTGCCATCGGCATTTCGCCTGATTCAATTGGCGCTGCTCTTGCGAACACCAATTTTATAAAAACAAACGGCTACCTCACTGATTACCGATATCTGTACTTGTCGGTTACCGATGCTCAGGTACATACCACTGAAGATATAGGAAACACCATAGTACGCAATGATGGCAAGCGGATCATTTATCTGAAAGATTTTGCCACGGTGCAGGTTCATGATGCCAATGAATACGTAAAAATCAACGCAAATGGCAGGGAAGGCATTCTTGTTGCGGTTATCAAACAACCCAATTCCAACCTGGTTGATGTGTCTGAACTGATAGAAAAGAAAGTCGCAGAACTGAAGCACATATTGCCCGGGGATGTAACGATAAAGCCATATTATGTTCAGGCCGATTTTGTAAAAGATTCGGTGAAGAGCGTTACAGATAGTTTATGGATAGGGCTGGCACTGGCAATAATAGTTGCCATGATCTTTCTTCGTTCATTGAAAGCCAGCGCTACTATTTTAATAACTATACCTGTTACTCTTTGCCTCACCCTTGTTGTATTGTATACCGTGGGTTACACTTTCAATATCATGACCCTTGGCGCCATTGCAGCTGCAATCGGCCTGATAATTGACGATGCGATTGTGGTAGTGGAACAGATACACCGCACCCATGAAGAACATCCGGAAGAACCTACAACAACATTAATTCCCAAAGCTATAAGGTACCTGTTTCCTGCAATGGTGGGATCATCGATAAGCACGATAGTTATCTTCCTTCCGTTTGTATTGATGAGCGGTGTTGCAGGCGCTTATTTCAAGGTAATGACCAATACCATGATCATTACATTGATCTGTTCTTTCTTCGTTACCTGGATCGGCCTGCCTGTAGTTTACCTCGTTCTCTCCCGCAGCCGGAAGAAGCCACTTAAAGCGATGAATGCACATGATGTAAAAAGTCAGAGATGGGTTTCGTTCTTTATCCGCAAGCCAATATTCAGCCTGGTTATTGTGGGAGCAATGATTTTTTCTATTGTCTACGTATTACCCCGGCTTGAAACCGGCTTCCTCCCCGAAATGGATGAGGGCAGTATAGTACTGGATTACAGTTCGCCGCCGGGTACATCGCTTGAAGAAACGGATAGAATACTGAGGCAGGTGGAAAAACTGATTGTTGCCACACCCGAAGTAGCAGCCTATTCCCGCAGAACCGGAACTCAGATGGGGTTCTTTATCACTGAGCCAAACAGGGGTGATTACCTGATACAGCTAAAAAAGAGCCGGGATAAAAAAACAGAAGAAGTAATAAGCGATCTCAGAAAAAAAATCGAAGCGACCCAACCGGCGTTGCGCATCGATTTCGGGCAGGTAATCAGCGATATGCTGGGCGACCTGATGACTTCTGTTCAACCCATTGAGATAAAGATTTTCGGGGATAACCAACAGAAATTGCAACAACTTTCGGGGCAGGTAGCCGAAATTGTTTCAGGAGTAAAAGGTACTGCAGATGTTTTTAATGGCATTGTAATTGCAGGGCCGTCAGTAAGGGTTATTCCTGATTATGCCCGTCTCACCCAGTTTGGTATTTCACCGGCAGGGTTGCAATACCAGCTGCAGAATTCCCTGGAAGGGAACATAGTGGGTACTTTGCTGGAGAAGGAACAGCTATCGAATATCAGGATGGTTTATCCCGGCAGCCGGAAGGTGAGCGCTGCCGACCTGCAGCAATTGCAGGTATTTTTACCAAATGGCAAACTGACTCCTATTAACAGCCTTGCAACTATAGTGATAGATTCCGGTGATGCCGAAATACAGAGAGAAAATATACAGTCGATGGGCGTAGTAACCGGCCGGCTGGAGAAACGGGATCTGGGCAGTGTTATTGCAGATTTACAAAAGGAAATCGGTTCAAAAATAGCGCTGCCCCAAGGCTACCATATAGAGTATGGGGGCTCGTTTGCCGACCAGCAAAAGTCGTTCCGGGAATTGCTGATGATACTCATTTCATCCAGCCTGCTGGTATTTGGCGTTGTGCTGTTTTTATTCCGTGATTTCCGTGTGGCACTGCTGATTGTATTGCTGGCAGTACTGGGTATATCCGGCAGTTATCTTGCATTGTTTCTTACCCATACGCCGCTCAATGTGGGCAGCTATACCGGCCTTATTATGATAGTAGGTATCATAGGTGAGAATGCCATCTTCACATACCTGCAGTTCCGCGATGCCATTTTAGAAAAAGGGGTTGATGAAGCCATTATTTATTCCATCTCTACACGCCTGCGCCCTAAATTAATGACTGCGCTGGGCGCCATTATCGCTCTTATGCCCCTGGCATTGGGTATAGGTACCGGAGCCCAGTTGCACCAGCCACTTGCAATATCTGTAATTGGGGGGTTTATTATTGCCTTGCCATTGCTGCTGATAGTTCTGCCATCCATGCTACGGATATTATATAAAAAATAGTGGAAGCCTTACCACCTGCTGCAGACTTCAACCAGCAAGCTTAAATTCATTTTTGATCCTGAAATCCTAAACACGACTTCATCAATTTAGATAATAAAAGTATTTTTGAAGCCGTATGACTTTTATATCACTCCAGTTCCTGGTCTTCTTCATGGTGGTAACACTTTGGTTTTTCAGATTGAAAAACCAGAATGGACGCATATGGTTGCTGCTTATTGCCAGTTGCTATTTTTATATGTCCTTTATACCAGAGTATATCCTGATTCTGGGTGGAACTATTATTGTTGATTACTTCGCTGGTATACAGATTGAAAAAAGTGAAGGCAGCAACCGTAAATTCTGGTTGGTGCTGAGTATTATTGCCAATATCGGTACCCTTGCAGTATTTAAATACTACAACTTTTTTATCGACAATATTCATACAGGTTTTCTGTTTTTCGGGAAACCACTTCAGCTGCAATTGTTAAAAATGGCATTGCCTATAGGGCTCTCATTTCACACTTTCCAGGCACTGAGCTATACTATTGAAGTATATCGCAGAAAGCAACCTGCCGAAAGGAATTTTGTTGTTTATGCCCTGTATGTAATGTTCTATCCTCAATTGGTGGCCGGCCCTATTGAGCGGCCACAGAATGTAATACCACAGCTTAAGGAGTTCAGGCCCTATAACTGGGATAATGTAAAAGAAGGGCTGGCGCGAATGTGTTGGGGATTTTTTAAGAAAGTGGTCATAGCCGACAGGCTTGCAATGGTTGTTGAGCGTACCTTCGGGCATACCGCCGAAACTTCATCTGCTGCGTTGTTTATCGGCGCGGTATTTTATTCATTCCAGATATACTGCGATTTTTCAGGCTACTCAGATATTGCTTTGGGCGCTGCAAAAGTGATGAACATCCGTTTGATGGAAAATTTCAAACAACCTTATTTATCCGGCAGTCTCAGCGAATTCTGGACCAGGTGGCACATATCCCTCTCTACCTGGTTTCGCGATTATTTATATATACCACTCGGCGGAAACAGAAAAGGAGAATGGAGGAGACGTGTGAATATTATGGTGGTATTCCTGCTCAGCGGGCTGTGGCACGGCGCTAACTGGACTTTTATTATCTGGGGATTGCTTCATGGGCTATTTGTATTGATATTAGTCAGTAAGATCAATACAGGGAATTCTGCAATACGGAAAATCTTCAGTGTTTTATTCAATTTCATTGTTGTTACCTTTTTGTGGATATTTTTCCGTGCAGAAAATCTTGCCGCTGCATGGATATATATTAAATCGATCTGCTCTTTCAGAGGTGGTTCAAATTTTATCACATTAAGCCCCGCCGAATTTATTTTCTCATTACTCGTTATTATGATAATGTTATTGCGCGAAAAATACCTGCCCCGGCATATTATCAGCCAGAACAGCCGTTTTTGGATTTACCTTTTCAGCATGGTCATTATCTGTTATTTCTTTGGCGTGTTTAAAGAAAATCAATTTATTTACTTCCAGTTTTAGGTTATGATAAAGCGATTTCTGAGTTGTTTTTTTATTTTATTTGGTATAGCCCTGCTTTATAGTTCTACATCCAGGAAACTGATGTCTTTTTTTAAAGTAGCAAAAGATAATAATAGCTGGTGGGGGGAATTTCAACTGACTAAAGGAGACCTTCTGGAATTGTCGCACCTTGATTTTATCCATAAACTGAATACCCAACCTCAAAATAACTTAAAAGAATTTACCCATTCGCTCATTCCGGCAAAATATAATTTATATTTATTGGGAGACAGTTATATCTGGGGTTTGAACAAATCAAACTTTGATGGACTAACAGATTATCACTCAATAGATTTTTATGGCATAAATTCCTTTCATTTAGACACAGCAAATAAGAATGCACTTATTATAGAGATATCTGAACGATTTATCAGGGAAACTATGGATCATAATCAGGTAACAGCATGTTTTTATGATTCCTTAAAAGGGAAAGACAGCGAAAATGGCAGTAATAATACAAGGAGTGCGCCAGGCAAAGACCATACTATACTGGATTATTTTTCTTCAATTACTTTGTTTAATAAATACATTAATCAGAATCTCGAGTTCAATCTCTTTACCTATAATTTTATGTTGCCTCTTTTTGAAACAAAAGCGGCAATCAATTACTATTTGTTTGGCAGGGCTTCGGGAGATGCAATTCTATCTGATGACGAGAATTTTTTATTTTTAAAGGAAACAGCAGTTGACAATGGACCTAAAAGTTCTTTTTCAAAAATTACCAGTAAAGAAATCACAACTATAGTTCACAATCTGAATGCACTAGATATTTATTATGAAAGTTGCGGGTTTAGCAAAGTATACCTATCCATTATTCCCAATCCTGTAACGATTATGCAACCCATCGGCTACAATAATCTTATACCTTTGATTCAAAATGACCCGCACCTCAACATGCCTGTCATTGATATTTATTCCATATTCAAAAATAATCATGATGTATATTACTTACCCGGAGATACCCATTGGAACAATAAGGGAAAACAACTTTGGGTTGACCTGGTAAATAAAACCTTACGGAACTAAAATTCATAATATGGCTAAAAGATTTTTAAGTTTCTTTTTCATCATTTTCGGCCTGCTTGTCCTGTGGATGTCTACATCGCGCTCCTGCATGCAATTTGTAGCTGAGCACAGAGATAACAATACCTGGTACGGGTCATACCAGATGCTCCATGGCGACCTAGTAAGCTTATGTTACCTGGATATGGTTAAGCGCTTTAATCCGCCCCGCGAAAAAATCATCTTTAAGAAGCCGGCCAATACACTTACACACAACATTAATCTTTATCTGCATGGCGACAGTTATACTTATCAGGTACCTGATTCTGTCTTTTCAGGGATAAACAAACTGTACTGGATTGATCGTAATCATGGCATGAATTATCATCTGGACAGTACAAAAAGGAACATTCTCCTAATTGAGGTTTCGGAGCGTTACCTGCGCCCCTATTTCTCAGGTTTGCAAATGCTGGATGAGGTATGTGATTCCATGGTAAAAAAGAAGAAGCTGGCTCTTGGTAAATATGGTACCTACAACCAGATGATTTATGCCTCAGTTCTGCAAGGTTTTAATCTCAACGATCTGTTCAATAAATATATTAATCAGAACCTTCAGTGCAACTTATTTAATTATAACTTCATGATGCCTCTTTTTGAATCGAAAGCGGCACTGAATTATTATGCTTTCAACAGGGCATCCGGCGATGTGGTCATTTCAAAAGACAGGAACTTTCTTTTCCTTAAAGAAACTGTTTCGCTTACCGATCCAGGGAGTTCCTATATACCACTTACGCCTGATGACATTACCCGGCTGGTCAATAATTTCAATGCTATCTATGACCATTATAAGTCAGCTGGTTTCTCAGAAGTTTACTTATCGGCCATACCCAATTCTGCTACAATAATGCAGAACCATGGATACAATAATCTAATACCCCTTATTCAAAACAATCCCAAACTGAGAATGAAAATTATAGATGTCTATTCACCTTTTCTTAAATCAACAAAGGTATTATACCAGCCATGCGATACACACTGGAACAACGATGGTAAGCTGTTTTGGCTCGATCTTGTCAATGAAAAACTGCAAAACCCGGATACAAACTGAATTTGCTGAGTTCCGCGCAAAAAAAATCATTACTGGTGCAAATAATTATCTTTACCAGTATCTGTTACTTCAATTAAAACTGCTGCATAGATCAGGTTGAAAACAAAAATTTCATACAGCCAACTGATATCCCAATTTCTTAATAACCATTCACTGGTATTCAGCTGCTTTTGCATACTAAGTTTTATGCTGTACCTCCCGGCCGCAAAGGCAGGGCTGGTAGGCGATATGCCCTACCTCATTGACTCAATCAATAATATCAGTTTCTTTGATTTTCTGAACAATAAAGGCGGCACAGCGCTTTATCAGGTAGCTTCCCTGAATTTTTATATTCTCATAAAACTATTCGGAACCAACTTATGGCTCTGGTTTCTGTTTTATATCACTATGCATTCCTTTATTGGAATCCTGTTGTATAAATTTTTCAGCAGGTTGCTTACCGATTCCGGAATTGATAATGCCCTGCCTATTTCGTTTATGGCTATTGTCTTGTTCCTTGTTTCTCCTCATGCATCTGAAGTGGTGGTATGGAAAGCATCCAATCACCATTCAGTGGCAACTGCCATAATTTTCATCATCTTACTCTATGTTCAGAAATTCATTAAAAACCCCAAGCCCGGCTATGCTATAATTACCACCTGCCTGTTTTTTTACTCCTTATTTTCACACGAGTTTTTTTACCTCACTCCCTGGTTTGTACTTGTATTAATTTGCTTTTACGCCATTGCGCTGGGGTATGATAAAAAAAAAATCGGGAAATCGTTCCTGTATTTCTTCCTACCGCTGCTGCTGCTGTTTATTTTCCACCTGGTATTGCTGCAGCTGATAAAACATACCTACATCTCCCATTTTGGCAAACTTGAAAAGATGCCCGTCTTCTACTACCTAGATAAACCATTGAAATATCTGTTCCATGTGCTATTCTTTGGCCGTTATTTCCCCGGTTACCGGAGAAGTAATATCTATGCCATCTGCGAAGCAAGAGGGATCATTATCAGCTTTTACAGCCTGTTATTGTGCATCTGGACGTACGTTGCTTTACGGTTCAGGAAGGTTGGAATGAAAGTGAAAATTCTGGCGCTGCTCTCTGTTTACCTGATAATTATTTTTCTGTTCCTATCCCCTGTTGCTTTTGCCGATACCATGCTGGTAACCTATGACAGGTATGTATACCCTTCACTTGGTTTTGCTGCTTTATTTATTGTTCTGCTGATCAGTTGCATACCTTATAAGGGCTTAAAAGTGGCTTTGATTGCTGGTTACGCCTTGATAAATATTTGCCTGACAATAAAAGTAAACATTTACTGGAAACAATCTGCCTATATAGTAAAGCGCCTGATAAATGACTTTCCCGATCCTGGCAATAAAATTGTACTGCTGCTCAACCTGCCCGACGACCTTCATGGTGTACCTATGATATCGGCGGAGCATGATGGCCGCTTTAAAAAAATGGAAAATGCGCTGACCGCTCACAGGTACACCAACAAAATTTATGATGTTGCCGCCTATAATATGATTTCAACGGACGATGGTGCGCATGTAATTATAGCCAACGACAGTACCATCCATGTCACACTGAATCAATGGGGCACCTGGTGGCTGCATGGCATGTGGGGCGCCGAGAGTTATGCTACAGAAGACTTTGATGTGAATATGATTGATGAGGGACATTGGTATGAGCTCAAACTCAAGCATACTGCAAATCAATATTTATTATTGTACCAGGCCGGAGCCCAATGGAAAGTGGTGGACCTGAACAAGAAGAATATCGACCAGTATTAATCCTGATTAAGGCAACCTATCTTTGTTACTACAACTAACCCGCATTAAATTTTGACGGCAAGCCCCGATTATATCATTAAGCGACAGTTACAGAGCAGAAACCTGCTCTTATTTGCTGCTTATTGGGTAGTTCTGTTCGTTCTTTATCTGCCTGCAGCTAATGCAGGCAGAGTTGGTGATTTCCCTGGCTGGGTCACATTCCTTAATGCCAATAATTTCATTGATTATATCAACCGCAAGGGATCAGGCATACCCAGTTTATATCAGTTTACGCAAACTGTCACCTGGTGTTTCTACAGGTTGTTCGGGGCAAATGCCTGGCTATGGCATCTGATTTACCTCACCCTGCAGGCGCTGAATGCTTTTTTACTGTATACCTTTTTCAGTAAGCTGTTCAGCAACGCGCATGTCCGCAATGCGGCTATTGCTGCATTTACCGGCGCTCTGCTGTTTTGCGTTTCTCCCTATATATCAGAAGTGGTGGTGTGGGAGCCGTCTTTTCATTATTTACTTGGTTTGCTGCTGATGCTGATTGTGCTCATATGCTCCCAGAACTACCTGATTACACAGCGAATAAAGTTTGCATGGTGGGGTGGTATCGTGTTTTTTCTCTCCTCCTACTCGCTCGAGGTATTTTACCTTACGCCACTGTTTGTCATTTCGTTGGCACTTTTTTACAGAGTAGTTCCGGGTGTTGAGCAAAAATCATTCAAAAACCTGATTATTTATTTTACTATACCGCAGATCCTTATTTTCCTGCTGCATCTCACCTTATTGCGAATATTGTACCATTCGGGTGTTGCGCATGTTGGTAATGTCGCTATTCAGGTCAATAATATCAATTTGTCCAAGTCATTAAAATACCTGTTTCACATTGTCTTTTTAGGCCGGTTTTTTCCTGCCGCTACCAGAGCCAGAGTTTACCAATTTAGCGAAACGGCGGCCAGTCTCTGGCTTTTTTATGGCCTGCTTTTGATAGCAATTCTGTTCTTAATATCCAGGTACCGCCGGATGGGCACGCAATCATTAACAATTGTATTATTGACTGCATGGGTTGGCTGCTCACTTGGGCTTATACTTCCGTTGTGGTTTCCGGATACGGGTCTGGTAATTTACGACCGCTATACTTATGTGCTCGATTCATTTCTGTTCATGTTTCTCTCCTTAATTATCGGCTCCTTTTGCAACCGCACCGCATTTTTTATTATCGTTTTCATATACTCATTAGTCAACATAAGGTTCACTCACAAAGTCAATACCTACTGGCAGCAATCTGCCCATATTGTTAATAACCTGGTTGCCACATTCCCGAATGACCCAACAAAAAAAGTACTGCTACTCAACTTGCCCGAATGCCTTGTTGGTGTGCAGATGGTGGGCACCCGTGATGATGGTGAGTTCAGGATGATGTATAATTCCATCAGGCCCGATAAGATCACCAATCTGGTTTATGATGTAGAAGCATTTTATATGAGCAGCCCTGGTGACGGGGCTCATGTAAATGTTGTTAATGACAGCACTATGAAAGTAACACTTAACCAGTGGGGAACCTGGTGGCTTTATTATGGCTATGGCGCTACCAATTATGAGAATGCAGATTATAAAGTAATTATGCGCGACCAGGGCCACTGGTATGACCTAGTTTTGAAACATCCGGCCAATGAATACCTGATTTTATATACCGTTGCTGATAAGTGGAAGAAAGTAGACTGGAATATAAAAGGTACCGACCAGAATTAGCCTATATTTGTTACATAATCTTTTTAATTCTTGCATAGCTCAGATTCAACAAAAAAAATAAAGTTATCCATGATATTCCGGAATAGTAATTTCGGGATTTTCATTATTCTCTGGCTCCTAACCTGTATCATTTACCTTCCTGCTGCAAAAGCCGGGTGGGTACTGGATTCAGCCGGCTGGCTGAATAATATACGGAACCTTAAATTCTGGCAATACGTCAATAATACCCAATCCACAATTCCCAGTCTTTACCAGTTTACTCAGCTCACCACTTTCTTAATTTACAAATTAATCAATGCAAATCCCTATGCCTGGCATTTGCTTATGATAACGCTGCATACACTGAATTGCTTTCTTTTTTTCACAATCTGCTCCAGGCTTTTTGAAGATTCAGGCATCAAAAACGGAAAGAATATCGCATTTGCAGGTATGCTTTTATATACAGCCTGTCCGCACCTATCCGAGGTTTTAGTCTGGGAGTCTGCCTTTCATTACATTCAAGGTTTTCTGCTTATCCTGCTGATATTATTATTTACCCAGCGCTACTTTCATACTACGCTGAAAAAATATGCCTGGATATCAGGTATACTCTATTTTTTTTCCACCTATTCGCTCGAAATATTCTACCTCACACCATGGTTTGTTTTGATACTTTCCCTTTATTATCGCCATGTTCTTGGATACGATAAAAAAGTTTTTAAAAAGGTAATATACAATTTTGTTGTTCCGCAACTATTGATGTTTGCCTTACACCTTATCATATTGAGGTCAGTTTACAACGGGCAAATGGCTCATCTCGGCCCTAATATATGGCAGCCATTTTCAACCTATATTTGCAAACCGCCAAGATATCTCTTTCACGTTCTGTTTTTAGGCCGGTTCTTTCCATTAGAAACCCGCAGAATAGTCTATCTCGCTGTTGGCTCAAATGCCGGGCTCATCATTTTCTACAACATTTTTGTGCTGGTATGCCTGCATATCATTTCAAAATTCCACACCATGCAGATTAAGGGAAAAATCAGTGTCCTGTTTTTTGCCTGGGTTATTGTCAGCGTATCTATACTGCTGCCCCTTGCATTCCCTGATATGCTTTTATTGTATTATGACCGGTATACCTATTTCCTCGATGCATTCGTATATATGCTGCTTGCTTTCCTGGTAAGTTACATCCCGGCTAAGTATGTTGGCGCAATTTTACTGGCAATTTATGGCTTGATCAATGTGTATTTTACAATCAAACTGAATCTGTACTGGAAACATTCCACCTATATTGATAACCGCCTTCTTAAAGATTTTCCCAACCCGGGAAATAAAACTGTCCTGCTTCTGAACCTGCCCGAATGTTATAATGGTATACCCATGATCGGAGCGGAAAAAGAAAGCCAGTTCAAAATGCTGTATAAATTATTTGTCAATAAAGATTATTCAGGCAAAATGTATGATGTGGCTGCCTACAACATGATTACCAGGGAAGATGGAGCACATGTATATGTGCACAACGACAGCTTAATTACAGTAACCCTGAATCAGTGGGGCACATGGTGGTGGTATGCGCAATATGGCGGCTTCAGTTACGAAAACGAAGATTACAAGCTGGAAATGAAGGACATGGGCCATTGGTTTGACTTAAAACTGAAACACCCTGCCGATCAGTACTTACTGTTATTCCAGCAGGGAGATCAGTGGAAGACAGTAAATATGAAGAAAAAAAATGAACAGCAATATTAATGCCGGAAGAATGAATACAGCTGCTCCAATAAAATTTTCCTTTCCACCAGGCAAAGCCAGTGTGAAGCCTGTTTATGTATTTGTGGCATTATGGCTGATGTTGTTCCTGTTATACCTTCCGGCGGTGAATGGTGGCTGGGTATCAGACAGCATTGAGCACCTGGAGAAAGTAATACATGGTTCATTCCTGGATTTTATCAATGCCAAAGAATCACGGGGCAACAGCTATCAGTTTGCCCGCAGTATTGATTATTTATTGTACCATTTGTTCGGAATGAATGTCTGGTTGTGGCTGATGCTGTTTATATCACTCCAGGCCGCCAATGCAACACTGCTGTTTGTATTGTGCACAAAATTGTTCGCTGATTCAGGTGCAAAGCATGGCATTACTATTGCTGCAGGTGCTGTAATACTGTTCTGTATCTGCCCGCATATTTCCGAGGTAATGCTTTGGAAAGCTGCTTATCATTACCTGCAGGCCATGCTTATCTTGTTGTGCATATTGTTGTGGGTACAGAAGTTTCAGGCTTCGCAGCGCGCAAGTTATGCCTGGTATTCAGCCTTCCTGTTCATCTTGTCTGTTCTATCCGATGAATTTTACTTCCTTACACCCTTATTTATTTTTACCTTAATAGCCTATTACCGGGTAGCGCTTGGCTACGACAAAACTGTTTTTAAAAAATCACTGCTGTATTTTTTACTTCCGGTTATTATAATGCTGTTTTTGCATATCCTGTCAATCAGCTTTTCATCCGGTTCTTATGCGGCTGATCTGGGAGATGAGGCCAATCAGCCACTCTCAGGATATTTACGTAAGCCTCCATTATATTTGTTTCATATTATTTTTTTCGGCCGTTTTTTCTCCCAGGATTTCCGGCAACACATCTATGATCTTGCAGTTGCAAAAAAGGGATTAGTGCTCGTTTATGGGCTGTTTGCTGCTCTGTGCATTTACATTATGGTCCGGTTTAAATATTTCAAGCCGGGCGGTAAAGTCACAACACTCCTGCTTACCTGGATGCTCTTTGCCATGGCAATGGTTTGCCCGGTCTGGTTTCCGGATATCCAGACTGTTCAGTTCGACAGATATACCTATTTTATGCTACCCTTTATTTATCTAATAACAACCTTTTTCCTGGTCCATATTAAATTCAGAGAACTGGCAATAACCATCTGGACAATGTATGCCTTTATCAATATTTATTTCACCTTAAAGGAAAATAACGACTGGCGGCATTCCAGCCATATAATTAATAAACTGATCAGCGACTTTCCCGTAGCAGCCGATAATAAAATTATTCTGCTGCTTAATGTACCTGCCAATATGAATGGAGTACCCATGGTAGGCCCATTTCTGCATTTTTCATTTAAGCAAATGTATAATCTTGAAAATGTGCAGCAGATTACCAACCCAGTGTATGAAGTAGTATCGTATAATATGACCGGTCCCGGTGATGGTGCGCATGTAATGGTCATCAACGACAGTATGCTGCACGTAACGCTGAATCAGTGGGCTACCTGGTGGTGGTATGGTATGAGGGGCGCATTCAGCTATGAGAATGAATACTACAAAGTGAATATGATAGATGCAGGCCATTGGTATGAACTGACATTAAAGCATCCTGCAGGGCAATACCTGCTTTTGTACCAGGTAGGCGATAAATGGAAAAAAATAGACTGGACTTTAAGGTGTGATCAATTTTGATAAATTTTGTTGTAAACAAGGGAAAATAAATATTAATGAACAATTCAACCACAACAGTAATCAACCGTATCAGTGCCAGATGGTTCTTCCTGGTTTTCTGGTTGCTTACTTTTGTTATCTATATAGCTACTGCCAGGGCGGGCTGGGTGATAGATGGCGTTGGGTTTCTTTACAATATGAAGCACCAGGGTTTTTGGGATTTCATCAACCGAACTTATTCCCAGGATCAGAGTTTTTACCAGGTACTAACCCTGCATTACTATATATTCTATAAGATATGGGGCTTAAATCCCTGGATGTGGGGCTTATTGTATGTCACTCTTCATGCTTTGAATGTTTATCTTTTGTTCCTGATAAGCAAAAATATCCTGTCTGATTCAGGGGTTGGCAACAGCAGAGTCATTGCCTTAGCTGGCTCATTGCTTTTCATTGTTGCTCCTCATATCTCAGAGATATTGGTATGCCGGGCTTATTATCATTACCTGCAGTGTTTCTTTTTTATACTGCTTATTTTATATTGGGCGCAAAAATACCAGCACAATCCACGCCCAGGTTACATTGTTGGTTCATTAGCGCTGTTTGCTTTATCCGTATTTACTTTAGAGGTTTTCTATATCATACCCATTTTGGTTGTGGCCATAGCCTTGTACTACCATTTTGTATTGGGGATAGAAAAAAAGATTTTCAGAAAAACAATTCTCTACTTTGTTATTGGTCAGGTCTTGTTGCTGATTGTATATTTCCTGGCTCTTTTTGCCAGGTTCAGACATCTGACTCCGCACAAAATTGAAATAAATCAGGGGCCTCTCGATTATTTAACGAAGCTTCCGAAATACTTTTTCCATATCGTTTTACTAGGTCGTTATTTTTCGGCTGAGGTGAAGGATAAGGTATATGCAATGTGCGGCTCCGGGTCTGTAATAATTATATTTTACGGGTTAATTGTTTATTACTTTGTTTATTTTATTTCCCGTTTCAATACCATTACTAATTATGGCAAAGCTATATTTCTGTTTTTTATTCTCGCTTTAATTAATGTTTCCTTCCTGACCCCGCTGCCTTTCCCCGATTCTTCTCTGGAGGTATTCTACGACAGATACACCTATTTTACCGATGCCTTTGTCTATATCCTCCTGGCAATGATAGTTGTTAAGTACGTAAAAAACAAATACATCATCATCGGGCTTTTTTGTGTTTATGTAGATTTTAACCTCTATTTTACTATACAGGTAAATACTTACTGGATCCAATCCGATGCTATTAATAACCGGCTTTTGCGGAATTTCCCAGATTGTGGCAATAAAACAGTGCTCTTGTTAAATAACCCGGAAAACATGAATGGCGCGCCCATGATAGGCGCACAACCGGAAGGCATTTTTAAGGGTATGCTCGAAATATATACGGGCAGGACTGTACCTAATACAATTTACGATGTGGCATCGTACAATATGAACGCTGATTATAACGGCGCACATGTTACCGTAATCAACGATACCACATTGATGGTAGTATTAAATCATGGAGGCACATGGTGGTGGTATGAGGGTCATGGGGCGGTAAATTATGAGACACCAGACTATAAAACTGATTTCAAAACGGTTGGTATGCGCTATGATATTACCCTTAAGCGCCCTGCCGGTAACTATCTTATCCTCTACAGTGTAGGAGATAAATGGAAGACAGTGGATATGAGCCTGAAGAATAAACAACAGGATTAAATTTAATGTATTAAAATTAGCTAATTAAATAAATGGATTCCAATCCGCCAATTTGAAAGTATCAAACGAACATAAACTAGAGCGGGGCCTCTCCCTCGGCCAGGCCACAGCTATCAATATGATAGATATGGTAGGCATTGGGCCGTTTGTTACCATGTCCATCATAGTAGGGTTTATGCATGGGCCGGGCAGCGTCTTTGCGTGGCTGCTGGGCGCCTTGCTGGCCTATATGGATGGCATGGTATGGTCTGAACTGGGCGCTAAGTGGCCGGAGGCTGGTGGCAGCTATGTATTTCTCCGCAAGCTTTACGGAGATATGAAGCTGGGCAAACTCATGTCCTTCCTGTTTATCTGGCAAACTACTATACAGGCACCCCTGGTAATAGCCAGTGGCGCTATCGGCTTCTCCAAATACTTTTCCTACCTCATTCCCCTCACCGATATCCAGAAGAAAATGGTAAGCGGCACACTGGTAATATTATTGGTAGCCTTGCTTTATCGTAATATCAAAAGCATAGGCAAGATATCAGTGGTGCTGTGGATCATTACAGGTGGCACTATCCTCTGGCTCATTGGTTCAGGATTCGGACATTTCAATGCGCATCAGGCATTCAACTGGCACTTCGAGGGTTTTGATGGCAGCTTGCTGCTGTTTGCTGCATTGGGTCGGTCTTCGCTCAATGCTGTTTATTCTTACCTGGGTTATTACAATGTCTGTCACCTGGGGGCAGAGATCAAAGACCCTGCGCGCAATATTCCCCGCGCCATTATTTATTCTATCACCGGTATAGCCATCCTTTACCTGGGCATGCAAACCATGATCCTCGGTGTACTGCCATGGGAAACGGTTGCTAATTCCGACTTTGTAGCCAGCCTCTATTTCGAGACCATCTACAACAGCCATCTGGTGGGCCAGGTAGCCACATTTCTGATACTCATTATCGCATTGGCATCCTTGTTCTCAGCCATCCTTGGTTACTCCCGCATCCCTTACGCCGCCGCCCTCAATGGCGATTTCTTCAGCATATTCGGGCGGGTGCATCCCCGGCACAACTTCCCGCACATTTCCCTTCTGGCAATCGGGGGCATGGGCTTTATCTTCAGTTTATTGTTCCGGCTGGGCGATGTCATAACCGCCATCCTCATGATGCGCATCCTTATCCAGTTTGTATCTCAGTCGGTCGGTGTTATCATCTGGCATTACCGGAAGCCGCACGAAGACCGCCCGTTCAAAATGCCCCTCTTCCCAATCCCTGCTATATTGAGCATACTCATCTGGATGTTTATATTTTTTAGTAACGACCCTAAGTTTATTTTGGGTGCATTAGTAATTATCGGAAGTGGCTTGGTGGTTTATTATGTGCGGGATAGATTGACATATAGTAACCGGATATGAAAATTAATCTTGACGATACAGACATTTTTGTAAAAGATGTTTTTGAGGCAGTGAAAGTCGCAAAATGTCTAAAGGAAACAGGTAGGTGCGATTTATTTAGAGGGCAGATTGAAAGCTATCCACTTGTCCCTGGCTTCTTTCGATCTAATACTAACCAAGAAACGGAAATAAATCGTTTAAATAAATTCGCTGGCTGGATTGAATCAATTCCAGAATTGAAGTCATTTCACGGTAATGTTGATCAGATAACTGCAGTTGCTCAGCACTATGGAATGAAAACGCATTTTCTTGATTTTACCAGAAATCCAGAAATTGCGGGTTTTTTTGCTTCAGATGGGGACAAAAGAGAAGACATAAAATACAGTACGATTGTGTGTGCTAATCAGGAAGTATTTACAAAATCGTGGGCGGGGATAAAATATAAAGATTCTGGAATTTTAACGAGAATAGTTGATATCGACATTCGTAATTTATGGCGTCTTCATTCTCAAGACGGAGTATTTATTGATGTTAGAATACCCCCAGATACTCTTGAGGCTTTTTCATTTTTTAGACACATATATTTCCCATACACAGTTCAATATGATTTGGTAAGTGACGATAAAATTTATCCATTGGAAAAGAGCCATTTAGAAATATTGATCGATGAATACTTTTATCTTGAATTTTGGGAAAATGAAATGAAAGAGCAAACAAAAAATTATGACGTAGTTATTGATTTTTCACAATCAAAAGAAGTTTTTGGTAGAGCAAATGCGTTCGTCTCAAATGCTCTTCCAAATCATCATCCAAGTTGGAATATAGAACATATTGAGGAATGGTTGAAGGAGCCAAACGAACAGTATCAACATATATTTTCTGGTATTTCAATTACAATTGTAATCAACAGAAATTTGTCTATCCGTGAACTTGCAAACTACATAAAGGGGGTAATTCATGATATATTAAGTACAAATAGTGAGTACAGAGCAAAAAAATTAGGGTGGAATATTATTGATCAGGATGGAAAATTGGTGACAGTTGATAAGAGACAACTGGAGATTTTGGACGATGATACGTACCCTCAAATTGAATGTGGTCAATATGTCTCTATTTTGTGGGAGGGGTTAAGGAGGTTGCCATATTCTGATGATCAAATTGCAAAGTGTATTGCTAATTATATTGTTTTTGGAATTTTTGACGAGATAGGTATTTCCGACCTGTTAGGAGAGCATACCGGAGTTGAATTCACTACGGGTACCTCAATCAATAGCGGTTATGTTTCTGATGAGTCATTTTTGACATGTTTACGGCCTGATTTTATGGATTTACTAATCGACGAAGAGCGAGTGAAAATAACCAATTCGGAAATCAAACTTTATAATATATTAATGATATTGAGTGACCCCAGAAGCTTATTTGAGTTTACATCGTTTGTTGATTTATTTGTTCAGCAAATAATACCAATCCAGGCTTTGTACAAGCGGGAAAATGATGTAATAATATTTTCGCCGGTTAGGCTGGAAATTTTCGGTTTGCTTTGAAAAATATTAAATTATTTCTGAAACCATCTGCTATATTTTTCTACCATTTCTTCATGTGGTATTCCGCCGCCCGCTTCCGATTCTTTAAGGCTCATTTCAACCAATGCAATTACTTCATCCGGCATTTCATCCCACCAATCTTCGTTCGTTTCTTCCCACTGCTGTTTTTCCAATATCACCTTCACCATTCGCAAAGCCTTATCCCCGGCATGGTCTACCAATTCCTTTACATCTTCGCGCAAAATTTCTGTAGCTGACATAACAAATACTCTTTATACAAATTTACGAAAAACATTTTAAAATAATTCCCTGGTATAGTGTAATAAAATGATCCTTTACCTTACTAAAGTAATAAACACTTTATATGGTCAGGCTATTCTTTAAGTACGCAACATTCATCGTTGCCTATATCTTTTTCACAACAATTTCAATTGCGGCCCCTGCACCACCTGATGCCTTTCAGGTAAAAGTAACCGGCAAGGGCCAGCCCATAATATTCATACCCGGAGCCACCTGCGGCGGAGATGAGTGGGATGCCACTATCACACATCTGGCCGGCAAATACCAATGTCATGTGCTCACTTTAGCTGGTTATGCCGGAGTCCCTGGCCTGCCAAACGGGCCCTATTTAGAGCGGGTAAGGAAACAACTCATCGAATATATTAATGACAATCACCTGGAACAAGTAATCTTGGTGGGCCATAGCATTGGCGGGTATCTTTCACTTTACCTGGCATCCGAAATGAAAGACCATCTGGCGAAAATCTTCGTTGTAGATGCCATGCCTTTTTTCGCCGGTGCACAAAATCCAAATGCACCCGATACCTTCAGCGAAAGCCAGGCACAAAGAATGCTGGCCATGTACAACGGCATGGACGACAATGCCCTGAAAGCCAGCCAATACAATACCGCCAAATTCCTGTGCCGCGACTCCACCTACTGGGACAAAATAGCAACCTGGGGAGCGCAATCCGACAGGAGGACAATGGCCTATACCATGTCGGAAATGCTGGGCGGTGATATCCGTAAAAAAATAGCTGCCATCAATATTCCTGTTCTCGTTTTGGGCGCATTCTGTAAAATGCCCCAATACCCTGGTTTTACCCGCGAATCTGTTGTAAAAACCTATTCCGATCAATACAAGGCATGCAGTAAGTGCACTGTACATGTTAGTGAAGATAAAGCCCGGCATTTTATTATGTTTGATGCGCCTGAGTGGTATTTTGCAGAATTGGATTCTTTCCTGAAATAAATTAACAGTACAGTTGCAGCAACACAAAGACCTATTCAATGATATAGTTCAGCAGAACCGATCAGCTATCTACCGTATCTGTAAAGCCTATCTGTATGATCAATCGCACATCGATGATCTGTACCAGGAGATATTGCTGCAGGTTTGGAAAAGCCTGGATAGCTACAAGGGCAATGCAAACATCAGTACGTGGATATACCGGATCGCGGTGAATACGGCAATCACGTACAATACGCAACATAAGAAAACCCGCCTTAATGAATTGCCTGAACATGCTGAAATTGCAGATGAACCACAAACGGCTGCTAAAGAAAAAGAATCGCTGCTTACCAATCTGACCAATGCCATTAATCGGCTTGAAGAGCACGACCGCATCATTATCTCGCTTGTGCTCGAGGGTCTGAGTTACAAAGAAATTGCGGAGATCACCGGAGGCAATACCAATAACATTGGTGTCAGGATTGCCCGTATAAAAACGAGATTATTGAAGTTAATGGAAAATCAAAACGATGAGTGATGGACTTTGATGAACTGCAGAAAAACTGGCAGGCACAGCCAATTAATATGCCTGAAAACTGGCTATCCATAAATGCCGGACTAACCGAACAATGGCACAAACAGCAACGCAGTGTTTTGCGAAGCAACCTGTTTACAACAATTGGTTTCGCAGGTGCCGTTATCAATTTTGTATGGGTGTATATTACTTTTCACAAAGGACATACTGTTTTCTTTGGCGGCAGTCTTTTATTTATGTCTGTTTTATTGGTTGTCTACCTGGGGGTACTCTGGCAAGGTTATGCGCTCAAAAAAAATGATCCCACTGTTTCCAGCATGGTGTATATAAACCAATCTATAAAAAAACTCGTATGGCGCCGGAAAACCATAACGCACTTTGGCTGGATCTATGCAATACTGTTGTGGGCCGCACTGATGTTGTATATGCAGGAAGTAACAACCGGGGGCTCACTGGCATTCAGGATTGGTGCGCCATTAGTTACAACCGTTTATATTTTCGGCATTATGATTATTGTGAGAAAAACCAAACAAAAAAAGCAACTAAAAAAAATAGACTCGCTGATTACAGATTTGCAGGTTCTGAGGGAGAAAATGGAAGCGTGAAAATTTTATCTACCTTCCTGGGTTACCCCGTCAGTCTGTTAAACTAGTAATTCTTGCTACTCTGCTTCAATCATCACGGGTTTCAGCGATTTCAGGAGCTGTTTCAGCGCCCGGATAAACAATTCCAAATGGGCAATTTATCGCTTATAAACCGGGGCAATTCGCTAAGTACAAGGAAAGTATTATCGCTGTTTTTATAATATTTGCAGGGCCTGAAAATGTGCCCAATTATAGGATCTGAAGGGCTAATCCGGCAATTCATACTGAAATATTTATAAACTGATTTTGCTGTCTTTACTTCAGGCAAATACAGAATAAATTTTTTATATACCAAATACTGAATTGCTTAAGTATACCTGTGTAAAGCAACATACCGACTTTATGACCCCGGTCATCAATTAAATCCCATATTTCATTTATCTTTGCGGCTCATTTTCACCAGACTTTCTGCTTATTACTAAAGACTAAAAACTTTATACTGTTTTATGAATTTATTTTCCATCCAGAATGAGGAGTTTATTGGCCGCCACATCGGGCCCAATGAACAGGATACAAGGGTAATGCTCGACACCATTGGTGTGGCAGACATGGACGAACTGATAGGCCGCACAGTGCCCGCGGGTATACGTATGGACCATAAACTGCGCATCCCTAAGGCGGAAAGCGAGGCTGCGTACCTGGCCGAACTGAAAGAGGTGAGCATGAAGAACAAATTGTGTAAGAACTATATCGGCCAGGGCTATTACGATACCCATACACCAAGTGTTATATTGCGCAATGTATTTGAAAACCCGGGATGGTATACCCAGTATACACCCTACCAGGCCGAAATAAGCCAGGGCCGCCTGGAAAGCCTGCTCAACTACCAGACCATGGTAGCCGATCTTACCGATCTGCCTATTACCAACGCATCGCTGCTCGATGAAGCTACTGCTGCTGCCGAAGCTATGAACATGTTTTTTCATACCTGCAATAAGGATCCGAAAAAGCCGGAACGCCCTAAATTTTTTGTAGACCACGATGTGTTTGCTCAAACCAAGGATGTGGTACTTACCAGGGCGAAACCTCTGGGGATAGAAGTGGTTTTCGGCGACTTCAGGGTTGCTGATCTGGATATAACCTATTTCGGAGGTCTTGTTCAGTATCCCGATTGCAGGGGAAGCGTTGAAGACTACCGTGGCTTCATTGCTTCAATGCACGAGGCCGGTGGCTATATAGTTATGGCTACTGACCTGCTGGCACTTACGCTGCTAACCCCTCCGGGCGAGCTGGGCGCTGATGCCGCTGTAGGTTGCGCACAACGCTTTGGTGTGCCTATGGGCTTTGGCGGGCCCCATGCCGCTTTCTTTGCTACAAAGGAAGAATTTAAAAGGGCAATCCCCGGTCGTATTATCGGTGTTAGTATCGATGCGCAGAACAACCGTGCACTGCGTATGGCACTGGGTACCCGTGAGCAGCATATTAAAAGAGAAAAAGCAACTTCCAATATCTGCACAGCCCAGGCCCTGCTGGCCAATATCTCGGCTATGTATGCCATTTATCATGGCCCGGCAGGCTTGAAAAATATTGCTAAACGTGTAGCCGCCCTAACCCAGGCACTCGGCAATGCACTGGAGGATGCGGGTCAGGTTTTGCTTAATAAAGCCCATTTCGATACCATTACTGTTATTACCGGTGATAAGGCTGCCATCCGCAAAGTCGCTGAGGCAAAAGGAATCAATTTCTTCTACCATGCCGACAATAAAATCAGCATATCGCTCGATGAAACTACTACCACCCGTGATGTACTGGATATTATAAGTGTTTTTACCAGCGTTGAAGAGCCATCTTCATTCAATATTGATGAGAATACAGCGCTTAATCATATTCCTACATCGCTTACCCGCACAAGTCCGTTTCTTACCCACCAGGTATTCAACAGGCACCACAGCGAAACGCAGATGATGCGCTACATGAAGATGCTGGAAAATAAAGACCTGAGCCTTAATCAGAGTATGATATCGCTGGGCAGCTGCACCATGAAGCTCAATGCTGCCAGCGAAATGATGCCGCTGAGCTGGCCGCACTGGGGCAAAATGCACCCGTTTGCACCTGCAGGCCAGTGGGACGGATATGCACAGATTGCCAAAGAACTCAGCGAATACCTTTGCGAAATAACAGCATTCGATGCCTGCAGCCTGCAGCCCAACAGCGGTGCACAAGGCGAATATGCCGGACTGCTGGCTATACGTGGCTATCACGAGAGCCGCAACGAAGGCTACAGAGATGTGATACTGATACCTATATCAGCTCATGGCACCAACCCTGCCAGTGCAGTAATGGCAGGATATAAGGTAGTTGTGGTGAAGGCGCTTGAAAACGGATATGTGGATGTAGCGGACCTGAAAGCGAAGGCAGAGCAGTATGCCGCAAACCTGGCCGGTATTATGATCACCTACCCAAGTACATACGGCATATTTGAAGAAGCAATAAAAGAAATAACCGATATCGTTCATACCAATGGCGGCCAGGTATATATGGATGGTGCCAACATGAATGCACAGGTGGGCCTTACCGCTCCCGGCCTCATTGGCGCCGACGTTTGCCACCTCAACCTGCACAAAACTTTCTCCATACCTCATGGCGGCGGCGGACCAGGCATGGGCCCTATATGTGTAAAGAAACACCTGGATCCATTCCTGCCCGGTCATGTATCGCTTTCTCCTTCCGATGTGGTATCCGCATCCGATGGCCATCATGCCGTTTGCGCGGCCCCTTACGGCAGCGCCAGCATATTGCTCATATCCTATGGTTACATCCGTATGCTGGGCTCAAAAGGCGCCCGTATGGCTACCGAATACGCCATACTCAATGCCAACTACATGCGCGCAAGACTGGAAAAGGATTTTGAGATCCTTTACATGGGGCCTGGGGGCACATGCGCCCATGAGTTTATTGTAGACCTCAGGCCGTTTAAGAAGAGCGCTGAAGTAGAAGCTGAAGATGTGGCCAAACGACTCATTGATTTCGGCTTCCATGCACCTACCATGAGTTTCCCGGTAGCAGGTACAATTATGATTGAGCCAACTGAGAGCGAAGACAAGGCAGAGCTGGACCGTTTCTGCGATGCATTGCTCAGTATACGTGAAGAGATAAGGGATATTGAAGAAGGCCGTGCCGATAAGCTGGATAATGCACTCAAAAATGCACCACACACACAGCATGTGATCACTGCCGATGAATGGAACCATAAGTACACCCGCCAGCAGGCAGCATTCCCGCTGCATTGGGTGAAGAACAACAAGTTCTGGCCAAGTGTAGCCCGCGTAAACAACACCTATGGCGACCGCAACCTGGTTTGTACCTGCGAGCCTACTGAGAGCTATGCCGAAGCATAAATAATCAGCCGATAAAATATAAACAACAAACCCTGCTTATGGCAGGGTTTGTTGTTTATCACAAGCAGGTAAATGATCTTTAATTGCCACCAGACCAAAACGATTCAGGCCACCTTTCGGGTGGCCTGAATCTCCTGCAAAATTTAATAATAATACAAATAAGCAAAGGCTTACTGCTTGGTAAATTTCTTGGTAGCAACTACATTACCTGAACCATTATATAGCCTCATAAAATAAATACCCGATGGAATATTCTCCAGGCTCATATTGGCACTGTTGCCGTTTACTTTATACACAGCCATTACCTTACCTATAATACTGTAAACAACAACGTTCCTGATATCACTGGCATCGTCATAAACAACGTTAACTTCATTAACAGCCGGATTTGGGTACAATAAAATATCATTCTGAACGTTTGTTATCTGATTAACGCCTACGGTATTAATTGTTTTTGAAAGAAGAAAAGTAACATCCTTACTATAGCCCGAAGCATTATCTTTAAGATTTACAGTAACATAGAAAGTACCGATTGTATCAGAACCAGCCAGGTTCATTGATAAGCTAAATTGTTCAGTACTGTCATGAGCGCTGTTATGGTGGTAAACAGCAGTGAATGTATTACCGGATCCGGCTGATTTACTCCAAAGTTGATTGCTGGAATTAGGATAGCAGGTGTTATCATCACAAATTCCGAATGCACCCATAGTCAGCCAATCCGCAGGAAAATTACAAGCTATTACAGTCCACTTCATAGTAATGTCATTCCCTGTGATATTCATTACATTATCATTGGCTCCCCCTGTTTTATTGATAGTAACAACAACGGTATCCAGAGGAACAGTAAAGGTGGCCTGCGCCTGTACCTTCATTACACTGAAGGCACTGCAGAATGTAAATATGGCGAGTAAAATCTTTTTCATTTTGAGTATGTGTTGATCATAATAATAATAACATCAAAAACCTTGCCATAAAATTACAAAAAAAACTGTAACAATAAAGAAATATTTTCTTTATTGTTACAGTCTATGCTAAAATCAGGTTAAAACTTAAAATTGCTGTGGCTATCTTGGAAAACCCGGAAATACAAATTTACTGCCTTGTAAACTTCCTGGTTAAAATCACACTGCCGGTACTGTTATACAGTCTCAGGAAATATATACCTGAAGGTATGTTTTCGATGTTCAGATTAGCGCTTGTTCCCGATACTTTATAAACACTCATTACCTTACCTATAATGTTATAAACAGCAATATTTTTCACATCCAGGCTGGCATCATAAACTACATTTAATTCATTATAGGCAGGGTTTGGATACAGAACAAAATCTTCTGCAGGTTTGGTATTATTGACATTAGTAGCAGCACAATTCTTACGAACAATAAATGTCATGGTAGCGGAGTCCGTAGGTATGTTATAGTTGTGTGCTCTCACAGTTACATAATGGCAGCCACTCGATGCATCGAATGCCGGGGAGGTAGTTGTTAAGGCAGTCTGAAGGTGAAAATCTCCGGTGCCGTTAGGATATTGCGAAGAATATTTTATGGTAGTTGGCCATAGATTGCTAAAATTGTAACAGAGATTGTTGTCACAGATTCCTGTAGCCCCTTGCCAGTCTGCAGGAAAATCTGTTGCTATTACTTTCCAGCTAAGCTGAACACTGTCGGTAACTATTGTTGACGGATTAACTACATAATCTGGCAGGTTAACTAACCCGGTTCCGGTATAGTTTAATATTACCGTATCATGCTGATAACTAAATGATTGAGCTGAAACAGTATATAAACCGGTGAAAATCAGAAACGCAGCTGATAAAAAATAAATCTTCCTCATAATAATCAATTTGACATTGCAAATTAAGGATCTTTTCACTGGTAGCCAAATAAATCTCTTCATTCAAAAGCAAAAAAAACGCTAATACTTATTCTAAATTAAAAAGCTGCCTTACGGGCAGCTTTTTAATTTTTTAAACTAAACTGACTTACTTAACAATTGAGAAATGCTCAGTTTGCGTATCTCCGTTGGTATGAATAACCATGTTGTAGACTCCGCTGGCCAGCATTGATGTGTTAACCTGGATAGTATGCGCTCCTGCTTCCATTGATTCATTGGCAACATTGTTCATTACCCGGCCCAATGCATCTACAATCATTACCTGTACATCTGATTGCTCAGTAAGGCTGAAAGAAAGGGTAGCTTCATTGTTTGCCGGGTTAGGATAGATATTTATTTTACCATCTATTGCGGCGAGTGCATTAACATTTGTGGTATTTACAAAATTAATATCATCAACCCACATTGAGTTACCACCACCATGTGTGTATTTGAATCCGATAATTACACTTCCTGCCGGCACTGAACTCAGACTTGCTGAACGCTGTGCATAATTTGATGCAGCGGTTGGCACTACAAGGCTGCTTGCATTTAATGCCATGGTAGCCATAGTGGTTCCTGTCATTGTCCAAATAGATGTCCATGTGCTGCCGCAATTGGTTGAATATACTACATCAAGCGCATCTGTGTTTGTAGTAGCAATCTGTGCATATGCTTCCCAGAAGGTAATCTTCTCGTGTGCAGGATTTGTCAGATTAACTTCTGGCAGATAAAATGTATTGTTGACATTAGTTGATGAGAAATATCCCAGCTCCGCGCCCATTGCATGAGATCCGGTATGGCCCAGTGGCGTAGATGTATTATACCAGTCTTCCCATGTACTGCCGTCGCTGTAATTGTCTGTTGAATAATATCCGGTGTCACTGCTTTCAAAGCTGGTTGAAAATGGCAGTGCAGCAGCGGCGGAATTCTCAATAAAGAAATAGCTGTAAGAATAATTATTAACCTGATTGATAGCAACAACTCCGTTTGGCTTTGCTACTGAATCAGCAAAATAATGGTATCCTGCTGCATTAACAGTTACTGAAAGTGCGGGCAGAGTTACTGTAGTTGTAGCTGTAGAAGCAAGGCTGCCGCTCCAGGAATAAGATGAATAAGTGCCGCCATCCACATTATAATAAATAGTAGCTGAAGTCAATGTACCTGAACCTGGGTTTTTCAGCACCATGCTATGTGTTAAGCTGGTTGTTCCTGTTGCACAGCTCATTGCCGGGCCTGCTGTTCCTGCTGTTGCCACGTCGGTAGCCATTATTGGCAACGGAGTTGCCTTGGCTGCCTGCTGTATTGATTTATCAACATCATTCTGGATCCAGCATACTATGAAAGGGCTGCCTGATTTATCAACATATGAAGGCACTGCTCCTTTGATTGTATAGGTATGGGTGTTACCCACAGCCCATGAACCTGCCATCGGTGTGCCGAGTGTATCGGGATACATGGCCTGTACCACATTTTCAAAATGGGTTTCGCCGTTGCTTCCTGGTGAAGTAAGGAAATTATTTGTTTCTGCAAGCACAGTACGAAGGTACAGGGTACCTGAGTAAGCAGTAACACAAGTAACTGTTATTGTGGCTGTTACAGAGTCAAATGCCGAATTCCATACATTGGATACAGTAATATTAAAAGGCGCAGCTATTGCGGCTTCTGTTGTAATATCACCTGCTGTAAAACATCCGGGATGACCGGCACTGCTGCCTGCAGGTGAGCCGCAGGATGGATCAGGCACATGACCATCATAACGACCATATGGTGCAAATGGAATTGCATAATAGTTTTGCATGCGGGTAACGATATCTGGAGTGCGCTGGCAATAAAAGCCCGTAGATGGTATTGGCACCATATAGGCAATGTGAATCAATTGGCTTGAATAACCATTTATCAACGTCCAGAAGTCTGGATTGGTTGCAGCACATGGCCCGCAGTTTTCTCCCGTAAATTCTTCATGCAATGTCATTCGCGTCTGCGACATTGCTGTCATAGTAATGGAAGCAAGCGCTACCACAGAAAGTAAAATCTTTTTCATTTTGCTGTTTTTAGTTTAAAGTATTATGGTTATGATTTTTTTAGCTTACGAAATTAGGGAAAAATACAATTCAAATACAGTACTGTTAAATATTTTTATTGCTCATGCCAATGAATTCTAAATATCTCCTGATATATTCCTTCCTGTTTTACAAAAACATAAGAAGCTATTTATTGCATAGCTTCTTATGTTTTACAATTTCGGGCAGCGTATAGATTTACTTTACGATACCCAGTTTTTCCGCACAGATACCGCTTTCTGTTTTGATAACAACAGTGTAGATACCGGCAGAAAATGCCGATGTATTTACAGGGATCAGATGAATACCTGCATCCATTTTCCCACAGGCCTGATTATAAATAATACGACCGGTTTCATCCGTTACACTGATCTGCACATCGCCTGCATTAATAAGATTCAGAGAAAGTGTAGCTACATCAGTTGCCGGATTTGGATAAATACCTGTCAGAACCGACTTCGGGTTTACCTGGCCAACAGAAGTTGTAGAACGGATATTAATATCATCAACCCATATATTATTACCAAAATCGCTGGTACCACGCAGTCCGAGAATAGCACCGGCTGGTACTGTAGACAGACTTACCGTCTGCTCAACATATTGTGATGATGTTGGTGTAAACGGTGATGTGGAAACTGGCAGATTCGCCAGAGAAGTGCCTGATTTCAGCCACAGTGAGGTCCAGGTACTGCCGCAATCTGTAGAATATACCACTTCAAGTGAATCATTCTCCGGAGAGGCTGCCGTATATTCACAATGCGAAGTATAGAATGTCAGTACATTATCTGTACCTGAAGCTACTTCAGGCAATGTCATAACACCAACAACTGCCTGGTTAAAATCATAGCAATCATATAGTGCAGCGTTTGTGCCGGTATGGGCAAGCGATGCGCCGGTACCGTTATCATATATGCCCCAGGTAGCGCCGGGAGTGTTTACCGCAATCATATCAAATTTGCCCAGATCAGCAGTTTCAAAGCTGGTGCTGTATGGAAGACCTAAAGCAGTTGTGCTTTCGATGAATACAGACTGGCCACCTGCATTATTAACAAGATTATAATCAGTGGCGCCATTAGGTTTTGCAACCGAATCAAAAACCGAGTGATATAATGCACCTGCTACCGTAAGGGAATAAACTGGCATTGTAACAGATGCTGTTGCACCAGTCGCCAGACTTCCGGTCCAGGGGCTCGTTAGCAATGTGCCGCCATCAATACTGTAATAGATAGTGGCTGATGTAAGCGTGGTACTTCCGCTGTTTTTCAGCGTAACGGTATGTCCCAGTGAGTAAGGCCCGTTGGCTACACAAACCAGAGGAGATGTAGTTGCTACTGCAGTAATGGCAGCATCGTTGGCAACTGAGGGAAGTGGTGCGGCCTGCGCTGCCTGATGGATGGATTGATCAACGTCATTCTGTATCCAGCATACGATATAAGGACTTCCAGACTTGTCAACATAGGAAGGAACTGCGCCTTTAACAGTATAGGTATGGGTACTGCCTGCAGCCCATGTGCCAGCCATTACAGTACCTAATGTGTCAGGATACATAGCCTGTACCACATTTTCAAAATGGGTTTCCCCGTTGCTTCCGGGCGATGTGGCAAAATTATTGGTTTCTGCAAGAACTGTTCTTAGATAGAACGTACCTGTATCTGCTGTTACGCAGGTTACAGTTATAGTTGCTGCTACCGAATCAAAGTTCGTGCTCCATGCGTTAGTAACGCTGATATTAAATTTGGCTGGTATAGCAGCTTCCGCGTCTATATCTGCTTGTACAAAACATCCGGGATGTCCTCCACTGCTGCCTGCAGGTGAGCCGCAGGATGGATCAGGCACATGACCATCATACCGGCCATATGGTGCAAATGGCACTGCATAATAATCCAGCATCCTGGTATAAATATCAGCGGTCCGGTTGCAGTAGAAACCTGCCGACGGAATAGGAACCATATAGGAAATGTGTATCAGCTTCGACGGGTTTCCTGAACCATCGCATAATGACCAGAAACCCGGATTGGTAGCAGCGCATGGCCCGCAGTTTTCACCGGTAAATTCTTCGTGTAACGTCATGCGGGTCTGACCGCTGGCAGTTACCAGGCAAACTGATACTACCATAAATGAAAGTAAAATTTTCTTCATTGCTGCTTTTTAAGTTTAAATATTTAAGATAAAATTAATTTTGAAGCGCTAAAATTAAGACTATTATTGGGTAATAAGCAAAAATAATTAGCAGCTTAAGAAAACTCCTAAAATAATTCTACAACAAAAATGTAATTATAATATATGATACTCCGTTTTAATTAAAAAAATAATGGGCCGAACGAAATAATATCTCGTTCGGCCCATTCTTTTTTAAACAGTTCCTTATTTATTTATAACAAATTCTTTCGTCACTTTTTCTCCGCCATTATAAATGTTCATTAAATAGTTTCCATTAGCGAAATTGTTGAGTTCAATCGACTCACCGAATATCGTACCACCAGCAACATATTCTTTTACCAGCACTAACTGACCTGCCGCATTAACGATTTCAATTTTTGTAGCAGTTGGCTCACTCAATGTACCCTTAACAGTAATCCTTGTTGAAGCAGGATTAGGATAAAGAGATACATCTGTCATTGCTTTTACAGTTTCAGCCACTCCCGTAGCCGACTCAGAAGCTGGCATCAGCCTTACTTTTGCCTGTATTACATTTTCAATGTAATTACCATTAGTAGTACTTGCAGGGCCGGGTTTCTGAACTAAACCCATAACCTTCATAAACTTGGGGTTGAATACAGTAGTATCAAACTTGAAAGTATATGTCTTGGTGTAGGTTGCATTGGCTGCAGGATTGGTAAACGCCGCATCGCCAAATATATCAGTGGCAAGGTAGGCTCTTACTACATTCATATGAGAATAATTGGCTGCAGGGAGTATCGCGCAACTGCTGCAGGGATAACCAGGACATGATGAAGCGCATAAACCGGTAAACCAGCAGGTGCTGCCATCGCAGGCGGGGCCATAACTTGTAGAGTACATATAACTATGCTGCTGGAAATTTCCGGTAGCGCTGGAAATACTGTCTTCAGTAATGAATGCATTGATGTTCCATGTTCCTGTCTGGGCAGATAATGATTTTGCTGTAACTGTGATAGTAATCGTACCCGTATCAGGATGGGAGGCAACCGGATGGGTGTATATACATTTCAGACTTACATCAAATTTAGGAGACAAAGCATTCTCCGTACTCACCCAATTTTCCCATGGCCGGTTCAATCCTACTGCATTTGCCGGAGTAGCTTCATGTATATCCAATTGCACGGTACGGTCAATTGCCGCCGCCGGGAAGCCTAATACATAACCGGTACCTCCGCAAAACGGGTCTCCGGCTACAACCATGTTTGAGCCATCATAGTAGGAGCCGTGCCACGAAGCAATAATTGCACGCGGATAAACCCCTTCAATAGCCTGCTCAATATCCTGCGCGCCATCAGGGCAATAACCACAACCAGGGCCTGTAGCTTCCTCAACTAATACGTATTTTTGTCCGCCGGTAGTAACTTTATACTGCCCGAAAGAGGTATTCATTATCAGCATAGCTGACAAAAAAAGAATAGATTTCAGTTTCATTTCTTATGTCTGTTTTAATGTTAAAATTATAAGATCGGAAGCAATTTAGTAAAAATATTAATACCAGCACTGCATTTTAAAACATATTTTTTTTTATCTTGACACAAGCATTAATATAGGTATTTTTCACAATTTACAACTGCATCCCTGGGTGCCCTCCCCTTTTTCCCGTTATTAACTACCTTTGCAGCCGATTTTAATTTATAAAGCAACTATAATGAATAACGCTTATTTCGATTTTGCAGAACCAAAGAATGAACCGGTGCTCAGCTATGCCCCGGGCAGCCACGAACGTAAAGCTTTGCAGGCTGCTATAGCCGAACTCAAAGGCCAGGTGCGCGATATACCAATGTATATAGATGGCCGGGAAGTGCGGGGTGAAGTGAAAAAAGAAATCCGGCCGCCGCACGAGAAAAGTCATCTGCTGGGCCATTTTTACCCTTCCACCGAAGAAAATGTGCACGATGCCATCGATGCCGCATTATCTGTTCGCGAAACATGGGCCGCACTCAGTTGGGAGCACCGTGCTGCCATCTTTATGAAAGCCGCCGACCTGCTCGCCACCAAGTACCGTTTCCGCATGAATGCCGCTACCATGCTGGGCCAGAGCAAAAATGCCTACCAGGCCGAGATCGACAGCTCCTGCGAGCTCATAGATTTCCTCAGGTTCAATGTCCATTTCCTCAGCCAGATCTATAAACAACAGCCACTTTCGCCATCAGGCATGAACAACCGCATGGAGTACCGTCCGCTCGAGGGTTTTGTGCTCGCGGTTACCCCGTTCAACTTTACTGCAATAGGCGGCAATCTGCCCACAGCGCCCGCCATGTGCGGCAATGTAGTGGTATGGAAGCCGGCCAATACACAGGTATACTCGGCCAGTGTGTTTATGGAAATACTTAAGGAAGCCGGCCTGCCCGATGGCGTTATCAACCTTATATACCCTTCAGGCCCCGTGCTGGGTGAGATCTGCTATGCGCATCCTTATTTTGCAGGCGTGCATTTCACCGGTTCCACAGCCGTTTTCCAGAGCATGTGGAAGAGCATCGGCAACAATATATCCCGCTACAAATCATACCCCCGCATAGTGGGCGAAACCGGCGGCAAAGATTTTGTGTTTGTGCACCCTTCTGCCAATGTTAATGCAGTAGTAGCAGGCCTTGCCCGTGGCGCATTCGAATACCAGGGCCAGAAATGTTCCGCAGCTTCGCGCGCCTACCTGCCTGCCAATCTCGCAACAGAGATAAAAGAAAAACTGGTGAAAGAACTCAAAACCATGAAAATGGGCATTGTAGATGATTTCACCAACTTCATCAATGCGGTAATCGACGAGGCTTCCTTCGACAACATCAAGCGCTATATAGACAATGTAAAAGACAGCAACGGCGCTGCCACCATACTCTGCGGCGGCAAGTGCGATAAATCGAAAGGGTATTTTGTAGAGCCCACCGTTATCGAAACCACCGACCCGTCTTACGTTACCATGTGCGAAGAAATTTTCGGCCCGGTGCTCACTATATGTGTATATGAAGCCGACAACTGGATACAGGAACTCGAAGTGCTCGACGGCACATCGCCCTACGCCCTCACCGGCGCCATATTCGCGCAAGACCGCCATGCCATAGACTATATGACCAAAGCACTGGTCAACAGCGCCGGCAACTTCTATATCAACGATAAGCCTACCGGCGCGGTAGTAGGCCAGCAGCCCTTCGGTGGCGCCCGGGCGTCTGGCACCAACGATAAGGCAGGCTCTATACTTAACCTCTACCGCTGGCTCAGCGCCCGCACCATTAAAGAAACCTTTGTTCCTGTAGAAGATTACCGTTACTCATTTCATAAAGAAGATTAATCCGCACAAATTATCATCAAAGCAATTGCAGCAATAAAGTCCGTATCCATTTTGGGGTTCGGGCTTTTTTGCTGTTCAAAACGCTGCCGCATTTTGCTATCTGGTGTGAGTGGCTATAACACAGTTCAAAGGCAGGAATCCGGGAGATACAAAATCCGGAAAAATATTCAAAAAAACAGTTATTACCTATCCCTAAAACCAGAAACAACATCACCTCTATGCCTCATTTCTTTTTTCCGGATGAGTCATTTATAGCACGGAAACAATTAGATAAGTTCACTTTGGCAGTGGTGAAATCAGGATTAATACTGAGACTGGATTTAAAACATTCCATTGCCTCTGTTATTTTGCCCATAAGAAATAAGCTGTACCCCTTATTGTTTAGCAGCACATAGTCATTAGCATTGTATTTCAATCCGGTATCAAGTGTGTTAACCGAGCTGGCATAGTCTTTCATTTGAAAATAAGCATCAGCCAGCCGCACATAACCATCTGTATTTTCCCTGTTCAGCGCAATGGATTTCTTGTACAAGCGTATCGCCTCTGTATAATTTTGCCGCATACTCAAAAGGTATCCTTTGGTAGTTAATAAATTGTAGTTCAGCGGGGCTTGTTTCAGCGCGCTGTCTGTTATTTTTACGGCATTGTCATAATCTTTTAATCCTAAGTATGAATTTATAAGGTTAATATAAGCTTTTGTATAATCAGGTTTTACACTGATGGCTTTCGCAAAAAGGGCTACAGACTCTTCATACTTTTTCTGCTCAAATAATAAATAGCCTTTGCTGTTCAGGGCTACCGGGTCATCTGGAAATTTTTCCAGCAAGTCGGTATAAACCGTATCATCATTTTCCCAAACTTCACAACGTACCTGCGTTGCGTAACAGCATATAATTGCAAAACTGATAAGGGCTATTATACCACCTTGCCTGTATGGCTTTAATCTGGGTTTTTCAGTGCTGTAAAGCTTGTCAAAATACATTGCCATAATAAAAAACAAACCGATGTAGGGAATATAGGTATAGCGTGTTGCCATAATAGCGATCCCAACCGACAGGAATTGAAGTACCAGGAAAATATTGATAAAGAAAAACAAAAAACCGAATGCCACCAGCCGGGTATATTTTAAGGTTCTGTAAACACCATAAAACAACAAAATAACAATAACCGGCGCAGCGTAATAAAGGTATGGCAAATGCCCGCCAGCCAGGCTGGGGTAAGGATAGAAAATGGTAATATTAACCGGTAAAATAAGCTTTACAATGTAATTCAGAAACGCATACGAAGCAAAAAAAGGCCGCTGGAAAAAGGGATAATAATCCACTATAAGATTTTCGGATACCTGCGCCTTAATAGCTATAATGCCCGAAATAATTGAAACAGCAAAAAAGGGTAGCTTCTCTATCCACAACCATTTGTCAGATTTACGCCGGTAATAAAAGTCAAACAATAACAAAACTATCGGGAAAATTATTGCAGCGGGTTTAGACAATGCGGATAGAATAAAGAAGCTGAATGTAAGAGCCATAAGCAGGTATTTGTTTCGCTTATTCTGCTCACTTGCTGGCTCCATTTCTAGATTAAATGAATCCGGTTTTTCATCTTTCGCTTCCAGATATTTGCAATATGCAATCAATCCGGCAATGAAAAAGAAACCATAAAGTACATCCTTAAGTTCAGAAACCCATGCTACCGACTCCACATGCATAGGATGGATGCCAAAGAAAAGCGCAACAATTGATGCCGTTAATCTCTTTTTACCACTAATTAAATAAATAAGCCAAAAGACCAAAAGCACATTGGCCAAATGGATAAAAATATTAACTGCATGAAAAAATTGAGGCTCGGCGCCGGCCGCATGATAGGTCAAAGTATAAACAATCATTGTCAGCGGAATATAGTTGCCCAGGATATAATGAGGCTCAAAATAGTAAACTATCGCTTCTGGCACTGGTTTGCTGAGATTTCTGTTTTCGTAAACATGTCTATCGTCATCCCAACTGATAAAACTGTTTTTAAAGGCAGGATAAAAGGAGAATAGGGTAATCAGGGTGATCAGGCTAAGCAAAGAAAATATTTTCCAGGAACCTGTTTTAGTATCAGTCCGCTTAACCGGATGCGTATTTTTAGCAGATTTTTGGGGCACTTGTCCCGATTTATTCCCCATATTATTGGTTACCTGGTTTTAAATATTCTATTTGCATAGTGAGCACCTGCAATAGCAAAATGCAATAGCAATTCATTACTCATTTTGAATAACTGGCTGCTCTCCATAATCCGTAAGATAATCAGTAAAACTACTAATAATCAATAAAATTGCAATAACCGCCCATCAAGATCACTTCCCCAAAACCTAACAGCACAAAAGCATTTTATTATAACCTGTTGATGAATTTCTTTTAGTATCCGTTTTCCGGAGTTACAGGCTTGCTGCGTTGGAGCATACACTCCATATCCTTAACGCCATTTACCAGATAAGTACGGATGCTTATCGGTATCCTATGTTTGGTTGATAATTCATCCTGAGTTGCAGTTTTACACTGATCTTAAAGCTGATAAGGCGTAATTGGGAATAAAGTCTGGTAAAAAATTAATGGAGCTGATTATAGTGATTCAGTTTATACATAAACTACCAATAAGGCAATAAAACCATTACCTCCATAATTAATCCAATGATTTGCGGTAATTTATTTTGAGCATATCCAGTTACCCTACCCTAATTTACCTATTTCCTCACTACCAGCTGGATAACCGATTGCGCATTGCCCGTGGTGAACCTCAAAAAATAAGAACCATCGGCACAGTTGGCCGGCAGATCGATGTGAGCATCAATCCTGCTGTTATTAATCAGGACTGAAGCCCTGTATACCTCCCTGCCCAGCAGGTCAGTTACCTGTATCAGCCCCTCATTGTTATCCGAAACTACAGTGCCCTTCAGATTAAATTCCCCGTTATTCGGGACGGGCGAAAGAACTAAAGCATTACCGGCACTTATATTTTTAACGCCATCATTATGATACAGTATATACGTCCAGGTAAAGGTTTCAAAATTGCAGGGGCCGTTATTAATAAAGCAGGTTACAGAGTCATTGTTTAAAAAAGAGTTGCTCGAGTAAACACTGTCTGTAGCCCCGGGAATAATAACATTATTCTTTTCCCATTGGTAGCCATAGGTTATACCACCGCCACCGGTCACATGGGCCACAAGTGTTTCCAGTTGCCCAGCCAGTATAGTTGGCGGAGTAGAGGTAATCTCTACAGTTGGTATCGTAAACCCGATCACTGTTACCGGGTAGGTGGTCGAAAATATACCGCAGTAATTGGAGATGGTATAAAAAACAGTATCAATCCCCGCAGTATCGCCGGTAACCACTCCGCTGCCTATAGTTGCCAGGTCATTGGTTACATTCCACGATCCCCCCGCAGGGCTGCCGGTAAGTGCTATATGCTTGCCTGTGCACACAGCCACAGGGCCGGTTATAGTATCGGTAACCGGAAAAACAGTAACCGGAAAATGCGCTACCGACACACAGCCATTCAGCGTAAATGTATTCAGTATAGTATCCCCGCCCGACAAAAAGCCGTTCACAACTCCTGCAACCGATACCGATGCTTTTGTATTTACCGCACTCCATACACCACCGGCAACAGTATCGGCAAGTGTATCAGGCCTGCCCATACAAACATTGGCATTGCCGGTAATTATCCCGGTATCCGGCAGCGGCTTTACAATCATATAAACTGTAACCGTATCAAACGAATAACCATCATTTACCATTACTTTAAAGGTGTCTCTGCCAGCATATCCTGTTGCGGGTGTATAGCTGAGGCCTGCAGGCATAACAGTATCACCGGTCGATATAGACGGATGCCCGATATTGGCAGTGCCATGCAGCGCCGGAGTGATCACCGACCAGTATTCTGTTTGTGCAGTATCAGCATCTGTAATAGTAAGTAGCTGGTTAACCGAATCACCGATTGAATTTTCGCAAACAGCCATACTGTCCGTTGGCCAGTTGATAAAGTGCGGCAGATGATTTCCGGAAACAATTTTACGCATCCTGAAATTGCCATAATCGCAAACCATTATATCTCCAGCCTGGTCTGTGCACAAACCAAGAAGTTGCTGCAGTTTCGCTGCAGTTGCGGCACCGCCATCGCCCGAAAAACCTGCAATCCCGGTGCCCGCAATTGTGTAGATTATTCCTGAGTCATTAACTTTGCGTATCCTGTAATTATACTGATCAGCAATAAAAATATTCCCCAGCCCGTCTGTAGCAATACCTACCGGCTGATTCAGTTTAGCGGTTGTTGCCGAGCTGCTGTCACCACTGAAGCCTGCTATACCATTGCCCGCAACAGTAGAAATTATACCTGCGCTGTTTATTTTACGTATGCGGTTGTTGGTAGCTATATACAGGTCGCCGGTAATGCCGTCAATCGCAATTCCGGTAGGCGTAAACTGCGCTGCCAGAGCAGGGCCTCCATCGCCCGAATAGCCTCCGGTACCACTCCCTGCAATGGTGGTAATAATACCCGCAGGGGTTATTTTCCGGATACGGAAATTCAGTTCATCTGCCACATACACATTGCCGCTTCCATCCACAGCTACTCCATAAGGCGTATTCAGTTCTGCCGCAGTGGCCTGTCCGCCATCTCCGCTAAAACCCGCCCCGCCATTGCCTGCAATGGTATAAATGTACCCGGCTGGGGTTACCTTACGTACCCTCCGGTTGTTAATGTCCGAAAAATAAACATTCCCGGCATGGTCAACCGCTATGCCTGCAGCGCCTATAAACTGGGCATTTGTTGCCAGTCCGCCATCTCCGCCAAAACCCGCCGACCCATTACCTGCATATGTAGTAATAATCCCGGCAGGGTTTATTTTTCTAACCCTGTGATCAAAATTATCCGTAATGTAAATGTTGCCCGCAGCATCAATAGCGTTAAACCATACCTCTTCAAATTCCGCTGCAGTAGCAGCACTGCCATCACCCGAATCTCCCGAAATACCATTGCCTGCAAGCGTAGTTATAATCTGGCCATATGCTACCGAAAGGCTACCCGATAACAGCAATATAAACAGTGGTAAAAGGATTCTTTTCATAAAATATCAGTATTTCGGATAATAATAGGTTATTTAAACGCTAATTTACAATAGTTATCCGATACAAAATACAAATTGCTTATTTAATATTCCAGAGCGCTTCTATCTGGGCAGTATGGTTTTTGCTGTCTACCTTTTCTATTATGTGGTCTATTTTTCCCTTTTCATTGATCAGGAAGGTGGTACGCAGAATCCCCATATAAGTCCTGCCCATCATTTTTTTCTCTGCCCATACTCCGTAAGCATCCAATAAGGTATGGTCTTCATCAGCCAGCAAGGTAAAAGGCAATGAATGTTTCTGCTCAAATTTTTTATGGCTCCTGGCGCTATCTGCACTTACCCCCAGCACCACTACACCTTTTTGTTGCAGCAAAGAGAAGTTATCGCGCAGGTTGCAAGCCTCAACTGTGCAGGTTGGTGTATTATCCTTGGGATAAAAGTACAGAACTACTTTCTTACCCATAAAATCCTTCAGCGAAACTTTATTCCCATCCTGATCAATGGTTGAGAATGCCGGTGCTTTATCTCCTTGTTTTAGTGTCATAAAATTGGTGGTAAATAAAATAATGTTTTTCTTGAAAATGCGCCTTTGTGCCTTTGCGTGAACCAAAACTTTGCGTGAGGCTTTACCGCACAAAGCTAAGCTTATATACCGCTTCATTCCCGTTCTCATCCTCAGCCTTAAATACCAGCTCATGCTTTCCTTTCAGACAGTGGCTGTCAAATTCATAAAAGAATTTATTGCTGTGCTGCTCAAAGCAGATCCATTTCCCATCCAGGTACCCGCTGAAACTTCTTACTGAGGTCATACTGTCTTTCACCTCAAACAATATCTGCTTAGCCCTGCCCAGGTTACTTCCATTCTTTTGCATCGATTTTATCACAGGCGCAGTGGTGTCAATATCCAGCCAGTAGGTACCGAAGTTACGCACCTTTGCTTTATACCAGCCATTATCGGCAATAGACGCCGCGCGGCCGTCGGTGTCTTTATCATCAGAGTACATCATTACTACTTTTGTTGCCATCTCTGCCGGTATCTGTTTATTGGGTTTTATTTTCAGTTCAAAGTAATTATGTACCGGTACAGAAGCGTAACCAATCTGGTATTTGTCAGAAAAACCACCGGTATATGTAGTTGTTTTGTGATTGAATTCTATATTATCATACAAAGCCTTACTATCCAATGTGAAGTTGACAAATGAATCCGTAAAAGTATTGGGTTGGTTAACTTTAAACACGGCAGGAATCCCCTGCCTGTCGCCAATTATAGCTATATCATTTTTTGAATGTTTCAGATAGAAGATTACCTGGCTTTGATTATTCTTATCATCTTTCAATATAATCTCAATTCTGTTTATGGCTGTATCATTACAGTGAAACCAACCATTTTTATCATTCAGATAGCTATAAATAGGATCAAGATGATTCCCAGGTAATTTGAACAGACACTGCACCCATTTATTCTGCTGTTTTTTAATAGTATAATCAGTATAGGCATTTATGTATCTCGACAAATCGTAGCCTATATCATCCAATGTTATTTGTGTTTGCAGTTTATCGTCCACATAAAGATTCGCAGTGTAAAAGGCAATGGTGTTGTCGCTGCCGTCCATATAGTCATCCGCATTTATACCGATGGCAAAATTCAATGACTCAGAATATTCAATCGTATCCTTATTTACCTGTAAAAATGCTTCTTTGTTTACAATTTTTGTCTTTGCCAGATAATAAGCGGCTCCATTTTTTTCAAGTGGGAAAATCAACCTTCTGTCATCATAAAATCCCTGCCCAAATACATTTTTCATGTAAAGCACCACCTCCGCCGGCACCGGCGCAAAATGGTCTACCACGGGCAACCCAAACAACTGCGGGTTGAGCGGGTGCTCTGTCCTGGTATTACGTATCTCAAAGTGCAGATGTGGCGCTGTGCTGGCCCCCGTATTTCCGCTCCAGGCTATCTGCTGGCCCTTCTTCACCGCAAACTGTCCGGGCAATAACTGCAGGTCCACATTCCATTTTTTCTGTTCATACTGCTGCTCAGTAACGTATTTCTGTATGGCAGGTGCAAATTTATTCAGGTGGGCATAAAGCGTAGTATAGCCATTGGGGTGGGTAATATAAATGCCATGTCCGAAACCGCCGCTCTCCATTTTTATCCTCGATATGTAGCCATCCGCCGCTGCATGCACCGGCTGGTTCTCTTCACCAAGCGTTTTTATATCTACCCCGCTGTGAAAATGCCCCGGCCTGCATTCCCCGAAATTCCCCGCAAGGAAAACAGGTATATCCAGCGGGTTCCGGAAATAATCCCGGGGATAATCTGGTTTGGTATCAGTTATCTTGTTTTGTGCCGTGGCACAAAAACAGACAGCAGACAAAAGAAATGATAAAATCAGTTTCATGCTGCAAACTAAGTTAAGCAAATTAATTCAGCAACTGCTCATCAATATCGCTTATATACCATCGTCTCCACAAAACCATCCATAAAAGTCATTCGCTGCTCAGCAGCATACCCGGAATCACCAAAACAGCGGCCCATATCCGGCAATCGTCCGGCTTCAATACCGCAAAATAATCTGAAAAAAGCATACATTATTTTCAGTAATAGTTTCTTCCTTAAACCCCTGGTGTTTCTGAAATCGGTATACAGCCATATGCCCTCTTTATCCAGGTTTTTCTCTATTGCAGAAAAAAGTTTCCGGACAGTATCCTCTTTAAAATTGTCAAAGAAAAACGGAGTAATCACAACATCAAATAAACAATCCGCAGCAATGTTTTCCACAGGTCCTGTTATAAATTTAACCAGGTTATTACCTTGGTTCCGCTTCTTTGCCAGACGTATCATTTCCTCCGAAGTATCAACATAAGTAATCTCCAGTACCGACGGTTGCCTCGCTGGTATTTCTTCCAATATCCATCCTGTGCCGCCTCCGGCAATCAGTATTCTGCGGCCATTGGGTATCCTGTCAAGAAAATACGATTGAGCTTGCAGTAAAGTATCACCAAATACCAGCCTGCTAAGCTTATCATAATACCTGGCGACTAAATTATAACTCATGGAAGGAAGGAAAATATTTCAATACTGAAATAAATTAAAAAAACGCCGGGATTCGTTATTGCCCGGCGCTTATTAAAAGTTGTAGCTTATTTATTAAAGATCGCACACCTTACCTGCATCTGCATATAGTCGCGGTCTATGTATTTATCGCCGGGCGTAAGCACATTATTGATAGCTTTGCGGTAAGATAATTGTGCTTTTACTCTCTTCGAAATTGAATATTCAGTCTTACCCATTATACCCATATCAAACAAAGGTGTAACAGCTACATTCTCGAATGAAATACTGGATATAGAGGTAGCTGAAGGCCTGGTATCTGCCAGTGCCTGCTGAAAATCCGGGCCTGCTGCTATAGATACCCTTTTCAAAATCTGAACGCCAATAGCCGGTGAAACCTGGGCATATTTTACATTGTAATTTTCCGGTACTTCCAGGTTAACAGTATTATAAACCGGTGGTGCCGGCGGATCATTCGTGGTTTTTGTTGTCCTCGATGTATTTGGCGTACCGGATACCAGATAAGTATATTGTCCTGCAATTTGTGGCGTATTATTACTGCTCACAAAGGCTACATCGCTTTCTATATATACATTCTTGCTTACCATTTTTCTTATAGTTGCGCCACCTGCAAATCCGTTGTTCTGGGTTCCTGAGTTTACACCACCCGAAAGGAATATCGTCAATCCTTTGGGTTTCAGATCTTCCTCATGTTTAAAAGTCCTCACTGCAGCCACGGTCTCTTTTTTCTTATCTGCTTTTTTAGCAACAGGTTTATCCAGCAGGTTGAATTTTTGCTCTTTTTTAGCAGGGTTAAAACTCAATGCATCCTGTAGTTTTATTCCGAATTTTTCTTCTTTTACTGGTTCGTTGTTTATTTTGTTTTTATGTGGTTTAGTAGTATGAATTATTGCTTGGGCATATTGCTTTGCAGCGCCTTGCGGCTCCTGCACAGGAAGTTTTTGTTCATTCCGGATGTTAAGCGAAAAGCCAGCTACGCCTGCATTTCCTGTTGCAGCCTGCCGCCACATGAAGTTGACACCGATAGCGAGTGCTGCCACCGATGCTGCAACCCCCATAAGCGGCATCATCCACCACACGAGTATGCTTCGTTTTTTTGTCTTTCCCTCCAGTTGCTCTTCAAGCCGGGCCCAGTTTCCCGGGTTGTACTCAAAGTCGCTCTGATCAAACTTCTGCCTGATCAGCGCGTCAAATTCTTTTGGCTTCATAACTCACTATATTTTGTTCACTGTTGTTTATCTTCTTTTGCAGGATATTCCGCGCCTGGTGCACATGCCAGTGAGATGTGCCCTCGCTTATTTCCATTTGTTCGGAAATCTCTTTATGGTTATACCCGTCAAACACATACAGGTTAAAAACTGTCCTTGTCATAGCAGGCAATGATTGAATCAGTTTTACCAGGTCTTTGAATTCCATACTCTCTATTCCGTCATTGCTTATAGCCACATTGCTTTCCTCCGCCGGTATCGAGCGCACATGTATTTTCATTTCCTCCTTCAGTGCACTTCCTCTCAGATAGTCAAGGCAGGTGTTCACCATTATCTTATGCATCCAGCCTGCAAAAGATCCTGCACTTTTAAAAAATTCAACTTGTGTAAAAATTTTAAGGAATCCGTCATTCAGCAATTGTTCTGCATCCTGCATACTTTTAGCGTAACGGGAGCATACCTTCAAAAACATACTATAGTATGTCTTATACAGGTACTCCTGTATTGCCCGGTCTTTTTTCCGGCACCCTGCTATTATTTCTTCTTCAGAAAAGGCGGGCATAAACGCTGTTTGATATTCTAAGGCCGGGCAATATAGGCTTCCTGGCCAGGTTAACTAAAGTAATTTACAACTATTTTTTCACATACGCATTGTTTTTTGGTGCATCTTCACACCTTTTTTTAGTTTTCTGGTAGTCTTTAAAATTTTCATTTCATAATTACAGTTTAAGGGGCCGGGCTGCTGTTTTAAGTTACTGTTTCACTCTTTTTGTTTGTTCATTTTATATCAGAAAGGCGCCTTCCCATTGTAAAAACAAACTACTCACTATAATAGACGAAAAAGCAAACCAAAATCTTGGGTATTTTCTAAAATAAATTTTGTTAAAGAGGATGCGGTTGAAAAAAAGTAGCTGGCAAAAGAGTTTATTTTGAAATAATTTATTATAAGTCAATTATTTATAAATACATAAATAAAATTTATTCTTTTGAAAATGATCAGCACAAATCAAAAAAAAGCCACCTGGAGAAGGCGGCTACTAAATATATGTATAATATTTTTGCTTGGTGGTTAACTAAAGGCTGAAATTAAACACTTGATAAATGCCTTGATAACAGCTATTCATGATCAACAAAAATTAATGTGCCTGATAGATATAAAAACGCTAAACAAGGATTCATAGCCCAATGCGTGGTTCCCTTCAGGGTCAGGGTTTCCTTTCTATCTTGAAATTCCCCTTATTACCATCCTGGTCTGTAACTTCAATAAAATACGACCCTGCCGGCAGTTTTGATAAATTGGCCTGGCTGCCTGTATGGTTCACAAACACCTCATGATCTACCACCTGGCCTGTCGCATTATATACATTCATACTCATCCTTGCCTTCACCTGTCCCCATTCCATATTCAGTATGCCGCTTGTAGGGTTTGGATAAACAGTTAAACCACCCCCGTTCGAAATATTTTTTACTCCTGTAAGCGCAATATAGATCACATTCGATGGAAGCGATGGGCAGCCAGCCGAATCCTTCACCACAAAGTAGTAACCGCCAAATGGCCCTGAGTGGTAAGTCTGGTTAATAGCGCCGGGTATCAGTGTCGAGTCTAAATACCATTTATAATGGCCTCCGTTGTTCACTACCAGCAGATCGCCTATCAGCGACAGCAGCGGTGTGGCAGGAGTGCTGTCGCGCAGCATCACAATTGCCGGAGAATTTACCGTATCATGTGCAAAACAACCACCGCTGGTATCATATACGGTATAGGTAAGAATATCGTCGTTAAAATAATACCTCGTCAGCACACTGTCACCGGTAAGCACAGGCAAACCATTCACATACCAGGTATATACCGGTGGCTCTGTATTGCTGAAATTAAGGAAATGCCCTACAAACGTTACCGGCGAATCCAGGCAACCCGGATTACTGCCCTGGGTAAGTACGGCATAAGCCGATGTAGCTGCCAGCGAAATGACTGTCATGGTTATCGGGTTAGATACTGTGGTATGATTGATAACACATGGGTCAGGAGCATTGAGTATACAGTATACTATGTCGCCGTTTGCCAGCGTGCTGTTGGGGTATATCGGGCCAAGAGCTGTAGGTATAAGCGTACTGTCCACATACCACGATAGTGTATATCCACTTCCGGCGCTGCCAGTAGTTGCAAAAAAAGTATCGTGAGAGCCGGCACATATAGGGTTAAATGCTGCGGTTATTCCTATGGTAGCAGTGAGTGAGTCGTGTATAATAGGCACTCCCGGCGACATAACCGTATCATCAAATGGTGATGAACATACTGAGTTCGAAATCATCTGGCACTTCACCGTATCTCCTGCAGAAAATATCCTCGATATGGTAATACTGTCCTCTCCAGGCAATGCTACCGAATCTATATACCATTGATAAAGAGTAGAATCACCGCCATTCACAGGCAATGCCAGGAACGTAAGCAAGTGGCCGGCACAATCCGGATTACTGCCCACTATCAGCGATATAGCCACCCTTGGGGCTATACTGCCGCTCCGGTGAATAATTATTGTACTGGAACGCACACTGTCCAACACTCCGCCCAGGTAAAATACCATCCAGCAATACACACTGTCACCATCCGCCAGCGCAGTGGTATGAAAAGAATCTATCGACACCCCTGTATACGAAACATCGGTATACCAGTGGTAAGCAACTACTGTATCAGATGTGAAACTGTGGGTAGCCGAAAAATTGAGCTGTATACCGGGGCAGGTAGTATCTGTGCCATAAGGCATAATAATATGCACTGTATCCGGCACCTGTGCCATTACAACGTTCTGAAACCCTATGCACAACAATAACAATAGTAAAACTCTACGTACCATAATACCAATATTTATCCCGCTACCGGCGGGTAGGATAGAATTAGTTTTTGTAAAAATAATGTATTCACTTTAATTATTCTAATTGATTTTTTCCCCGTATGATTTTCGTATCCGGATGGGCATCTTTATATTACAGCAAATATTATGCCGGAAAAGGATCATCCCGCAATATTGCAAAAAAAATCTACAGCATTGCACTGCAGAATTTATATTGTCACCGCAAATCAGGTGCTCCGTGCACCTGGAATTGAATTGTGCTCTGAAAAAAGAGATTTTTTGTTACGAGCTTTATTACTGCTTTTAAGCCCACGCTGCCGCACTCTTCTGCTTCGTCTCTTTTAGCACACTACTCTTTCACAACCCTGAAATTTTCTTTCCATCCCTCCGCATCTGTCAGCTGTACTATATAGCTGCCCGGCAATATTTTATCCAGATGGATTACCTCTTTATCAGATATCATCCTGAGTTTGTCTGAGAACATTACTTCCTGTCCTATCAGGTCATAAATTTTCACTTCACTACCTGCTGCATTTTCTATAGTCAGCAAATTATTTGCCGGGTTAGGATATAGCACAGGTCTGTTTGCCTTCGTGAGCTTGTCGAGCGGCACTCCCACCCCCGAGGCCGAAACTGTTACAGTATCGTAAGTTACATGATGGTACAGGTCCAGCATTACCACATATTGGGTTGGCGCTTCATCTACAGGCACATACAACCCGCTGGCATAGCTTATAGGTGTGCTGCTGCCCACCTTATACCAGGTGCACGGTAGCCCGTCCTGGTGGCACCCTATAAATACACTATCACCGATTGGCCCTCGTTTATTAGGCCCGGCATATGCAATCATGCTACTATCTACTACGCTTATATCATCTATAAGATACCAGGTAAAGCCTCCGTAGATAGGCGATGGTACTGTGGATATGGCTGTTGTATGATCTTTATCAAAAAAATTACCAATTGTTACAAATGATTCATGGCCAGTACCTACAATCAATCCTTGTACCTTAACAAAATTAATAGAATCGGTAACAGTAGTGTTTTTAAGTATTTGTGGTGTTATCTGAGTTTGTGGTTGAGCGCTGCTGATACTATCCTGTTCGTTATCAATTGAACCATTATCAAGATAAGCACCAATATTATTTATGGCATATAGAGATCCATATTCAAGAGTAGCATAAAAAGTTACACAATAAACTTTACCGCTCTCCAAAGTTTTGGATAATCTACCTTGTAGATAATCTCTTTTATAAGTTGGTACTGATGTTTCATCTGAATACATTTGCAATTGTGCCATCCCATTTCCACTACGCGCAGCATGAAAATAAGTTACTCCATTAGGTATATTAACACCAGATGAGTATGGTGCACATACATTGCAGTACTCAGGTGTTCCTACTGGGTCTAAGATAAAAGTATCTATTGGACTCCAATGATCGGCAAATCTTATTTGATCCACAGTAAATGGACACTCAGAATATTTTTCCAGCCCGCCATTTAGTACATAGTTTGTAGTATCAATTATTTGTGCTTTTGCCTGTGTAAACCCTAGGAGAATGAGGAGCAGAGTTATCGTTTTTATTAAAAAAAACAGTCTATACTTTATACGATTTTTTTTTGTTATTGTTATCATGCCTGAGTTATTGGAGTGTTAAGATAAACGAATATAATTTGTTGTCAAAATCCTGTATCCTTAAAAAGTATGTACCTGGTGGTCTGCCTGTTAAATCTAACAGGTAAACCTGATTGTTAAAACGCACTACATCCGAATACATTTTCTGGCTAAAAACATCATAAACATCTATTTTAACCGGTTGATTATCAGTCATTTTTTGTTGGATTAAAAAATGCCCGCCACTCGGGTTTGGATAAACCACATAACCACCAATTTTATCTAAATTATTTAACTTATTGTTAACAATAAAATTACTTCCGTTTTGCCTTTCCGCCACATAAGTCGAGTCAATATTGATACAACTGTCATCATTGAACATCGAGAAGTCGTTGTATATAAAACTATAAAGAGCTCTGGCCTGGTACACCACTGTTCCGTTGCGTTGCGGGCATAGCTGCGCCAGCGCCATTAGCTGCAGGCTGTCGGTGCTGCTCAGGCTGGCCCGCATATAGTTTAAATACAGCCTGAAGTAACTCATATAGTTCTCCACTATGTAGGTTGCGCTGGCATCATCGGCAAGTCTCACATTGGTTATATAGTCGTTGCTCGTGTCCGGTATCGTATCCCTGCCACTGTTCAGCAGTGTCAGCGCATCGGTATAGTCCTCTGCCGCCAGGTAGGTTTCTATGCCAGTAAGCAGTGCATACCTCGTGTTGGCAGCCATCGTGTCAAACTTCGCCAGCACCACCGAGCTATCCAGTAGCCCACTGTCCAGTTGCAACGTCTCCCATAGCTTGTATTGCCCCATCCAGTTATTGGGTATTATATTGCAGGTATAGGGTATGCCCTGCTGTGCTATATTTACAAATACTCCGTTGATGGTATGTGGGTGCAATGCCGGGCAAGGTGCAGGTTCAGCACCGGGCGATAATGTGGTTGTATCAATTCCGTCTGAAAAGGCGTAAAACAGGCCAGGTATATAAGGGGAACTCCAATTAAAAGAAGGTAAAGTAGCTGTACTATTTGCAACAAATAGTGTATCATGTATAGGGCTCGCCCCGTTTTGAGTAAATGTTTGTGGTATAGAAGGTGTCCATGTCCCCGGTGTCCACACATTATTTATGGGTTTTCCCCATGCCCCCTGGTTGCCTATCACGGCGCCGTTCAGCACCATGCCCTTATCATTGTTGGTCATGGTGTTGTCGTGCCACCAGGTCATCGGGTTGCCTATAAAGTACTCAAAGCCCCTCCCTATGTTCTGTTCGGTATTGCACCCTATGCTTATCAGGCTGTTGCTGGCGCTATACACCGCCCGCATGCTGTCTTTACTACTGGCTGCCGGCACAGAGCCTTCTATAAAGTTGTAGTTTATAGTGCTGCTCCGGCAGTGCGTGTGGTTTATGCCATACTGCAGCGAGTGCAGGCCGGGGCGCACATGTATGGTGTTAAAGCTGGTGCTGGGCTGTTGCGTCTGCAGGTTATTCAGGTATATGCCGCTGTAGGCGTCCAGTATCAGGTTGTTGTCCACATGCACATTGTTTATTGTGCCTGCGCTGTAGCCCGGCAGGCTGTAGCTGCTTATCAGGTTCTGCACCGTTATTCCCAGTTCCACATACTGTGTGGTTATGGCGCCGTAGCCCAGCGGGTTGGCCTGCACCGTATCATTGTCTATTACTACATACCCCATCAGCTGCGATAGCAGCCCCGCTGTGGTAGCAGGGTCATGCACCTCCAGCAAGGCTATTCCCTCGTTTACATTATTAATGTTGTTGTTGCTTATGTTTATGGTATCAAATTTTGCGGTCTCCACCAGGTAACCGGCCAAGCCTGTGCCATTGGTTACAAAATGGTTATTCCTGTTGGCATTTATCATCCAGGCGTGTTGCCCGTATACCTCAAAATAACCATAGCACTCCACGCCGTCCCTGAATCCGTAAAACAAGTTGTTGTAGGTTGGGTTAGGTGAGTATACCCGCAGCCGTTTATGGTACTTCACATCATTGGTCACACTTGCATAAATACCATCGCCTCCGCCAAAACTCATAGGCGGGTAGGTCTCATAAGGCAGCATGGTCATAAATGCATTGTTCACGCTGCTCACATTTGCATCGGTGGCATAGATCCCATAAGCCATATTGTCAAACAGGTTCTGGTTTATGTTCGATATTGAATCTATATCAGCAGTGTCGCCTATCACTATTTCTGAGTAATACGCAGGTATCGGTATACCTCCGTATACAGGCGCATTCGATGTGTCAGTACCCACACTGTCCAGTTTAATGCCTGCATATGCCGGGTACCCGTTCTTGCAGGTTATTAACGGAAATCCACCGCCCGACTGCGCCCCTGTAGGGTTATTTATAGTGAAGGGCGCGGCAAATGGTGCGCCAGGTGGCGCCCAGGGCATTTTCAGGTCCATAGCCGCAGGCCAGTATAAGGGGTAGGCAATGGCCGGTGGCATGGTGCCGCTCAGGTCGCGGCTGGTAAATACCGTGTTATGAATCACAAACGGGGCAACCGCATTCAGTGTGGCAAAGTCTTCAATATCTATCCCTGTGCGGTTACGGTTAAAAATCACGTTTTCAGAAAGTACTATATTCCCCGTATCCGCTGCCGCAGGCCTTATTGCCGTTATTGCCGTCATCGCATCTTCAATCAGTGAATAATTCTTTACATGAATCCTGCCCGAGTGGCTGCCCGAGCTGGCCAGGGAAATACCATTCCACATCTTGCAACTGCCAAACAAATGACTGAAGTTGATATCAAGGCTCGATGCGGTATCAACCGTAATGGTTACCCCGCTGTCTATAAGTATTCTGGAGCTGTTGAAAGTCATGTTGCCCTCTATTGTCACATCATTGCCAATAAAAAAGTTCCCCCCGTCAACCGAATCTGCATAAGTTATTACACCCGATAATCCCAGAGGCTTAAATAAGTTTCCGAAAATATTGCAGGGGCTGCATTGTCCGCCGTAAACCTTTATGGCCAGCGATCTTGCGCAGCCGGTAGGCGCGGTATAAATTATAGTATCCCGTCCAGGTATTATGCCGTTAACTATGCCTGTATACCACCCTATAGTTGCCGTATCTGTATGCAGGCTGGTCCATGTGCCATCGGTAGTTGAGTCGGTAAGTGTTACCGGCATTCCAACACAGATAGTAAAACTGTCATTAATAACCGATGGCAGCGGATTTACCGTAATCACAATACTGCTGAAGCAACCTGTACTCAACGTAAAATGTATAGTTGCTGTCCCTGCGTTCACACCATTTACAACACCACCGCTCACAGTGGCTACAGCCGCTGGCACACTGCTCCAGGTGCCTGTTGTAGGGGTGTCTGTTAAAAGGGTTATTGCACCAGTGCATAATATTGCAGTTCCGGTTATAGGGGCAGGCAATGGATTAACTGTAATTGTAGTACTATTGATACATCCAGTAGAGGTAAGAGTAAATGAGATGGTAACAGTACCAGCCGAAATACCGGTTACTAATCCGGTACTTGCTCCTACGGTGGCTATTGCTGTATTGCTGCTGCTCCAAATTCCGGCACCGCTTATACTGGTTAAGCTTGTTCCTGATCCAATACACACGTGGGTTGGCCCCGATATTGCAGGTAATGGATTTACTGTAATCGTTTTAGTAGTATAAGCGCCGCAAAGGTCTGTATAAGTAAATACAACTGTGCCTGCTGTAATACCATATACTCCTCCATACGAGTTTATTGTAGCTACAGCCGTGCTTCCTGTCCAGGTGCCACCGGATGCACTATCACTTAAAAAAATGACGGAACCGATACAGACTTGCGAGGCGCCTGAGATGGGTCCAAGCGGTGTATAGGTAATTGTAGTCTTAGCGATAGAATCTCGGCATCCGTCATTTACTGACACAGTATAAGTTGAAGTAGTAGTAGCTGATACTTCCACCGTATCATTTGTTAAGCCACTAATACCGGTTCCGGTCCAATCATAACTTATATTACATGCTCCATTAGTTACATTTGCTGTCAAAAGATAATTACATCCGGGTATTGTAAGTGATTTGGTAATATTTACCAAAAGAGGAGGTGGTATTGTATCCAATTTCAAGGAGAGGTTATCAATATAAAAAAGACTGCCTCCGTTTTTTGAAAGATATAAAAGGTTTGAAGGGTTGGTTCCGCAATACCAGAATGGAATGGAAATATGTGTCCAGCCAGTATAATTAAATGGGATGGTTTTATTGAAAAAGTAGTTAAATGAGCTTACAGGGTCAGTGTTTCTTAAAGCCACAGTATGATCCGCAAATCCTGCGTTTAAAGGTAACGAATCTGTAGGTGTGCCATATACACTAATGATATCAAATTCCAGAGTATAATGAGAGCAATGTCTGAGACTGTCTTTTAAATAATAATAACTTCCTCCGGTAGAAGTAGGATCTGGCGAAAAATTTTGATAACGTTTACCTCCGGCAGATTCTGGAAAAGGATTGTAGTAATAGGGAGTGCCTGCTGCTCCTATGGGATAATATAAGTTAAGATTGCCAACTTCGCTGGTTGATGTGGGTAAATAGGAACCACAAAAATAATAGTCAAAGCCGATCATTATTCCGGATTGGTATAATAGGTTTAAATTACTGACATTCGAATTGAAGTCATAAGGATGGCTGTCAGAAAAATTAATTCCTTGCCATTTCCCTTCATGCAATTGATCTTCAGTAGAAGAGGCATTTGGTATGGACTCATCCGCCAGGCTACCCTGTCTTTTTACTTCGCTGCCATTCTCAAAACCAGGATTGCAAACCATATTACTGCCAACAGGACAGGTAACATTTGACCCTTTAAAAACCTCATAGGTTATAACAATAAATGAGCCTTTTTCTTTTCCATCAGTAATATTAAAACCAAATTGTGCCTTACCATAAAAATCAGCGCGTGGTCGGTATATTATTGATTTACTGTCTGAGCTCATCGAAAGTAAAACATGATTATTGTCGCCATTGCCGCAACCTCTGAAATTAACAAGTGTAGTTGAATCAATATAAATATTTGGGATGTCGCCGGCGTCTGCATCTGTAATAGCGCCACTGGCAATCAAGGAGGCAATAGATAATGTCTTACTGCACCCAACTGAATTAGTCAGCGTATCATCTGGCTTTATTTCTTCTGTATAATAGGCGTAGTTACTAAGTGTAATGGTATCTTTAGCCATTTTTACCGAATAAGGCAGATGGTTACTGTATATATTAGGATTAGCAGTCGTGTAACTACTATTTAATTTATACTCCAATATATCTACCATACTTTGTAATTCACCTTTAGAATAAGCCCTTCTGATGACTCCGTCTACAAAAAAAGGACCCATTACATATTCTTGTTGATCACCCGGTGAGATTCTTTCTCTTGTTGTATATATATAAGGCTGATCATCAAGATGAGATAAAAAGGAAGAAATTATTGGATTGCGGTACGCACCGGAATAAACTGGTTGATTTTTCGGCGCTGCACTGTCATTAAGCCAATAATTAAAGTTACTTTGAAATAGCGGATTCGTAGTATCAAATAATGGTATTCCAGTTGTTCCGGTCAGTACCTTTGTTAAAGATAATGGATAATTATTGCTGGATACATGAAGAGACCAATCTATTCCTGTATAAATACTTTTGGAAGTAATTACACGTCTGGGCGTTAGTCCTGTATACGCCGTGTCGGGGAATTTGATTAGACTAAACCATCCCATGCAATGAGTCATTTCATGTAAGAGTGCAGTGAATAAATCAATTTCGCCACATGAATTTGTATTGTTAAATGGAATTGAGTAATCATTATGCCAGGGGACATTTGGAGAATCCAGTATGATGCCAAAAAAACCATAATCAAAAGTTTTATCGAAATTTACCTGTACATGTCCGTGAAAATTACTGGGGCCTGGATCAATTCCTCCGCTACCATTTATAAAATCATTAACCCATCCGTTTTTGATACCTGATGTAGTAGAATCAAAATAAGGTCCAGCCTGGGCATATATATTAGTTACATTATGCGGAAATAAATGGAAAGTATGGCTGTAAGATGTATCTACATATATTCTTATGTGGTTTGAATCAGGTATATTACTGAAATCAAAAATTGACTGAATGTAGACCAGCAAGGAATCAAATGTAGACCTGCGTACCTGTCCAAGTGTACTACCAGCACCACTTAAAACTGAAGTTGTATCATCAAATCCCGTATGAAAATGCCTGTGTACATCTTCATAGTAAATATCAAATTTGCCACAGGGAAAGATTGCATATGCTGGGAATGGTAACGCAGGTGCAAGTGATCCTCCACCTCCGCCACTTGGGTCAATAGCTCCGGTTAAAAAAAAGTTTGAACCTGATCCACAATATCCCATATGGCTCTGTGTATCAATCTGGCCATTTACAAAACAGCAATTCAATAATATCCCAAATACCAGGATTAAAAAAATTAGTTTTTTGTTTAAGTGCTTCATGTTTTTGTTTGAGTAGTTAATTAGTAGCAAATACGCGACAAGAATATATAATATTATCCCTATCCAGAATGACATTACACTTTCGGGTGTATTATGTTCGGCTGTAATGACAGGCAATAAAGTGATGTTGAATTTTTGTGCAATAAAAAGAGGAATAATTTTAAGGTAAATATTCAATGGCTTTTTTGCTAAATAAATTGCCAGCCTGCTAAATAATGTGTACTTAGAATCTTTGGTAGAATTCCTAAGCAACCCTTACTCAATAAGGATTTAGGCAAATCATTTATTCAGTTGAATACTATTTTCTCCGCTTTTTATCTTAACATAGGCAATACATTTAAGTAGTTTAGAAATGTTCGGTTTCCAAATACCTAAGGCCGTAAAAGTAAAAAAAAAATTTACAAACAAAGAAAAATTCAAATTTTTTTTTTAAAATATTTTTCATGACATAACATTAAGTATAGCGCATCAAAATGATATTTATATGGCCATAACTATTCTCTCACTCTCTGCCTAATGACATATCCCATCAACTTGCTCATTTATATCTCCTTTCACCCGCTGTAGCTTTTTACAAGCGAAGGAGGGCATTCAACCATAACACTTAGACGCTATTTTTCCCAAATCCCATTACAAAAACTACCCATTTTGGCAATTGCAAAAATCTCAAGGTCAAAATAACCTGTATCCTAATAACAACCAACCAATTTGTCCCGAAAAAAAATACATAATGTACCGTATACGGTACATCACAGTACTAAAAACGTACCATCATAAAAACTTCTTTTACCCCATCCATTTTGCAATACGAACTTAACGCCAAAAACCGATGCCACATTATACATAAACACATTTATTCTTAATCAAAAAACATTCCCGACGATTCAGGCGTAATAATTGAACATTAGAAACGCTTACAACGTAATCCCTGAACAGCTCATTGATTTCGAACTCACAGCCCTTCCCGTCCAGTGATGTAGTCGAACCTCCCATATGCCATGCAAGGTCTCTAATTTCGATTCATCCTGCCACAACGGGTTCAGCTTCCCGATCTATCTCTGCAACCGCGATTCTATATATAAAGACATAGAAAGGACAGGGCCACTGGAAACACAATTCTATAAAATGGGAATTAAACCAGAAGATTAATAAAATACAATAGCTCCCGGTTTACAAGACCGGGAACCACATCATATATTACGATTATAATTGGAAAATTTATGCTTCTTCAGCTGTATCCGAAATAGCTGCCTCCTTATTCTCATCTGCCGTAGTCACCGCTTCAGCCGCAACAGGTTCAGCCGAAGTTTCAGTTTCCTCACCCCCGGCAACTTCTTCTTCAAAATGCAACAGATCCGCGACTTTAAGCAGCTCATACCACTTCAGCATTTTCTTCATATCGCTCACATATACGCGCTCCTCATCAAACTCCGGAAAAATGCTTTTGAAGTAACCTTTTATGCCATTATTATCAGCAGTCTTTGCATCTACCATTGGTATATCATTTTCATGTTCCTGCATCTTCTTAAATACTTCGTGCAGGCGCACATTTTCACCGGTAGTATACACTTCTATACTCTCAAGAGGCGTTACATTATGCTGGCGCGCAGATATAAACTTTGTAGACTGATCAGCTACATTCCTCACAATAGCGCCATCACTTTTGGTAGTGAGCAACTGATACAATCCGCCGAGGCCAGTAACCGATACTATTTCTCTGTATTCCATATTTTAAACTAAAAGGGTAGCAAAAATAGCGTTTTAACCTTAAAAAAGCAGCATTTTTTAAAACACAACCAAATGTGGCTACAAATACCACTTCAAGCGATGATTATAAATATTGAAGGCTGATGAATATAGGATCAACTATCAGACCTCAAAATCGAATGAATAAATCAGTAATGCCAATAAAAATATTTCCGAAATGAAACCAACCACTGTATTTTTCCTGAAATTTAATCTGTTTTTGAAAAATATAAAATAAGCGCAAAAAGCTATATTGCTACCAGTTATCTCAATATGATTCTCGATTATATCTGCGATAAAAATGTGATGCATTATAAGAAACTTAAAAAAGGCATGGATTTTATGACAATGAATATCTGTTGAAATTCGAAGCTTTTTTCAAAAAATATGATGAATTTCTGGCAAAGGAAAACAAGGATATCCCCTTCGCAATTGACTGTTATTTAAGGGTATGCAACGATGTGATGTTTGAGCAGATACGGTTTTGTGAAACTGGTGCGTATACCAGCACCTCATTCGAAGAAGTGAACGAACGCGTATATGGCAACCCCGAAGTAATGAGTTATTATTTGCATGGCCTGATGGTTTCCCGGTATCTGTGGCATCATCATTATGCCATCCTTAAGTTTTTCTATGCAAATATCGGGAAATATTCTGCAGGTGTCCGCAATGTGCTGGAAGCAGGTGGCGGCCACGGAATATAAACTAACGAAATTATCCGCAATTTCACATCCGATTTCGACTATACAATGGTAGACATTAGCGAAACTTCCATTAATATGCCGAAAGCCTTTGTAAAAAGCGACAAATTAAACAATATTCTACAGGATGTGTACCAATTCGAAACCGAAAAACTCTTTGATTTCATTATCATGGGCGAAGTTTTAGAGGACGTCGAAGATCCGAAGGTCCTGATAAAGAAATTACATTCCTTAGGCACGGAGAATGTTACCGCATTCATCACATTACCAACAAATTCGCCCGCCATTGATCACATTTACCTGTTCCGGAATCCGGGAGAAATAATTGCCTTATTTAATGAGTGCGGCAGGGAAGTTATACTCGATCTTGCAGCCTCTTCCGAAGCTAAAAAATCAGATGCCGTAGATGATCCGCTGATTCCGGTAGTAAGTACCCGGAAGCAGCCTTTTCTACTAGCGCCATTTATAGTACACCTCCGGCACAGATTCAGCTATTTCATTAATTACCTCCTCAGGCAGCGGGCCCAGGCGCAATGCAAGTAGTGCATCTTCGGCCTGCCTTGTATTTTTAATGCCGGGTATAGCTAAAGTATTGAATGGATTGGACATCTGGAACCTCAGTGCACTCACTACTATGCCGCCTTCCAGATCATTCAGAAACGACAATTTTCTCACCGCGCCCGATACCCATTCTACCTGCTCTGAATTAAAATTATGACGTATGTCATTCTCAGGAAATGTGGGGTTTGCGTTGAGCGTGCGTTCACTGATGAAGCCGGAAGAAAGTGGCACCCTGCAGATAAACAGATAGTTAGTTTTAAAACCCGGATCAGAGAAAAAAGCAGCATACCGCCGGTCCAGCGGATTATAAACAGCTTCTACAACAGTACCAAAGCCACTTTTAAGTACATTATTCACTCCTTTCTGTGTTCTTGCACTTACGCCGTATGCCTTTATCTTTCCGGCCTGAATCAATTTATCATAAGGATGTGAATCATACGTTGAAAAATCAAAATCATCCGGCGGATTATGCATCAGTAAAATATCCAGGCTGCTTACATTAAGCCGTTTCAGGCTTCCCTCAACATTTGCCACCAGATTCTGTTCAGAAAAATCAGCAATATCATTACTGAAATCGGCTGCTGCAGAAAATTTTGTACATATTACCGGGCTCAGAAGCTGACTGGGTGCAGACTTTAAAGCATCGCCCAAAACCTTTTCCGACTTTCCGTAGCCATAACCACTGGCAGAGTCAAAGAAATTGATTCCATGCTCAAGAGCAATATGAATGGCCCTGACTGATTCTTTTAGGTCTATGCTCCCATAACCATTTGGCCGCCCGTTCAGGTTATAATCTCCGGCAAGTTGCCAGCAACCAAAGCCAATACGGCTAAACCTGCTGTCATTAAAATCAAGATATGAATCAGCCATTATCGCATATTAAATCCGCCTTTTAAAAGGTTACGGTTGCCATAAAAAGCATTCCGCCCATGAAGCATGCGGTCGTCATGAAAAAACGCAGTTTCTCCCTTCTTAAGAATAACTGCTTCCAGCAATCCTCCGGCTACTATGCGGGTTTCCAGAAATTTGTGGAAATCTTCGCACAGCGCCAGTACTTCGGGCTTATTATCGGACATCACCCTGTAATAATTCCAGGTTAGTTTGGTGCCATTACTGTCTGTATCAATTATCCTGCGCAGTTTGCGCTGGTTATCACCCTTACCAAAGGATACAACTGTGGTACGTAGCCTGTTCAGTAATTCAGGCTCGTATTTTTCCATAATTGCAATAAGGTCAGCCGAATCAATAAAAGTAGTAGCCCCTCCTATTTCAGCACACTCCATACAAATCAAAAAGTTGATATCCTGATCGAAATTTGTATAAGCAGCATCGGTATGCAGTGGCTGGCGGGTATTAGCATGACGGAAGGTAAAGTCGTTATTTTTATCATACCGCACATCAGTCCATCGTTCCTGGCTGCGTTCATTGCCTGTAGTAATATCTTCGTCTACATGCAGCACTTCCCCTATCTGGTCCACTAGAGCACCATAATACTCTTTGTAGTCAACAGTATCCGGAACGCCTTTATAATGAATTAGTTTATAATTACTTAATGCTTCTCTGAGTTCTTCAGCAGCATTTCCATTATTAGTATAATATACTTCTTTATAAAAATTTGGTCCCATAATGTTTTTAATATTAAACCTGTACAAAGTTATTTCATTCTTACCCAATTTCGTAAACAAATATGCATTTTAATACGGAGCATATAGAAACAAAGGGAATCCTATTTGTCCTAATCAGTTAATAACAAGCTTCTGAAAGGCAATGAACTCATGGAGATAATACAGAAATCACAGCGCAGATAAGTCTATTAGTAATTACCACCTCTTCATTTAAAATTTTTGTTCCTTATAATTTATTCCAGACTGAATTTCGTGCCCGCTTTTTTATTGACGAATGTTTTTTCTGCTTATATCCGGCTGCATTTATTATCCATCTGTCTCCTTAGTGAGTAAAGCCGGGGTCCTGAAAATGGTTTTTAACTATCCCATTTTTCTTTGTGGGAATATATACCCCGGCTCACTAGCGTTGCGTTATAAATCAAACAATTTCAATTGGTTATCGTTTTGTTCTTTGAAATATTGTAATTGAGTTGGCTGAAACAGTTGATTTATGGGCATTTTTTCAAAAATGGATATGCTCAAAATCTGTAGGACTTC
>CAILLK010000158.1 GCA_903835005.1 uncultured Bacteroidota bacterium
CGCCCATCAGGATATTTGCACACTCCCCTCTTTATTTTCAAAGAGGGGACCTGCCTGGGCGCTAAGCCAGGACAGGGGTGATCACTCGTTTTCAGAACCACCATATACCCACATCTTTTTTGATTAAATTATTGCCCCGTAGGGGCTATCTGTTTGTAGTAAACAAACCAGAAAATTACACAATGCCTCATAGGGGCTATCCCGGTCGCAGGCAGCATAGATACCACAAACAGATAGCAGCAACAAGGCAAAATATAACATACCAAAACACCTGTAGCTACCCGGCACATATTGGGTTGAAGACCTGCTGACCAGGCCCAATACCAAACTCAAACGATCATCATGAGCCTTCGCCAACCGACATGGATGACTATATCGCACCCATCCCAAAAACGCCTCGATCACCCCTTTTGGCATGTCATTAAGTTTAGAAAGCACGACAGGGCCTCAATGAGAATAGCCCGCGCAAAAACCACCGCTAATCAACCATATATCCCCCATCCGCCGCCGCATATCAAATGTAGATTTTGAAATCCGGTAACCCTTACCTCAGCGAAGTTAGATTAACAAAATATACGTCATCCACTAAATTTTTACCAGCGAAAAAAAACATTCCCCGCACTCATTACGGCTGCTATGAGCGGGGAGAAATGATGCGGTTTGATAGCCTGATGAAATAATTAAGGTTTTGATTTGATTGTGGAAGAATTTTTTGGGGATTATTTATGGAAATTACCATTCGTATGTATTTGCTTATTTTTATTAATTCCAGATTGTTATTTTCTATTGAATTATATAAATACCTAAAGATTATTTTGATTAATTAGCGACAATATTTTAATTTGGCCAAAGAATAAACCTAGCTATTTAAATTTGAATTACTAACTAAAATATTTAATCACTAATCAGTTTTGTTATGAGAACATATGAACATATTGCTTTTGAAAACAAAGAATATAAATGTCGCAGAATCAATATTAAAGGGTGGGGAAATTATCTTGTTGCCTCCACATTTCTTCAGAAAAAATTAATTAATGAAGAATGTCAATATAATTCAGATGAAGCCAGAATAATTGATGAAGGCATATTCTTTTTCATTAATCCTAACTACTACAAATTACACGATTCAAAACTTGCAAAGGAAATATTAAAATCCCTTCAATGATACGATATCAGTTTTTTCCAAGATCACAAGGTATAAATGAGAAAATTCAAATAGTAATTGATTGTTTTTCTTTAGTTTACGATGAAATAAAATCTCCGAAATTTAATCACCCAAGCAATGATGTTCTTGAAATTATTAAACCGGCATTGCAATTAAATGGTTATAAAGTTGAAGAAGGTAAAACGAAAGATAAAAAAATTAGTATCCCTGTACTTTTCGGATTTGACAATAAAATAGATAAATTATTTAATGCCGATGCAGTAAGTCAAGATGGCAAAATTGTCATTGAAATTGAAGCAGGTAGAGCTGTAGATAATAATCAATTTTTAAAAGATATTTTCCAAGCTTGTATGATGTTTGATGTTGAATATTTAGTTATTGCTGTTCGAAATGATTATAGAGGTGGAGATGATTTTTCAAAAATATATACTTTTTTAGAAACATTATACATATCAAATAGATTACATTTGCCACTAAAAGGAATTCTTTTGATTGGATATTAATATTTATTATTATTTTACAATAAATTTTAAGTCATTATGTACTTTTAAAAACTCCCTATCTGGCAAAAACTTATCCGGCAATAAAATCTGTTTCCCATCATAATCCAGAAAACTCTGTTTTATACTTTCAGGGGCATTTTTCTTGTTCAGCTTAGGTGAAATTCTGATCTTATAGCTGTCCGCCTCAATAGTAATCAAACCCACTTCAAAAGCCTTGTCATGCAATGCATTCAGGGCTAATCCATTCATTGGGTTCATCCTGTTTTTCTCATCTTTGCTCCAGGGAAGTATATGGCTGGCTATCAGTAACTCAGGGTTAGAGATACCAGTAATGCAGCATTGATTATTGTAGGTAGCTAAAATAATTGTCCGGAAAATATGCTGGTTCAGTCTTGTTTTTACCAGTCTTTGTTTTTCCAATCCTTCTTTGGGTATATCGTCAAGGTCTACGTTATTGAGTTTTTCAACAGTGGTGTTTTTTACTTTCGCCATTAGCTTTTCGCTTTCCAGCAAAGCCTCATCCCAGTTATCATAAAATTCATCCCAGATAGCTTTATCCAGCTTACTGGCATTAGATGCACCTTTTATGCCTCGCTCTTTAAGAGTGGGATCAAAGCTTGCAAAGTTGCCCAGTTTCAAAGCAATTGAAGTAGGAGTGCGGCCAATAAGCTCAGCAAATTTGATAATCTCAGATGTGCTCTTATGCATTTTACCAAAAGGCAATTTGCAATAAAGATTCACCGTCAAAATAAGTTCATCACGCGTCCAGAGTTTTTGCCCTTCTTTCATACCGTTAAGGTATAAAATCTTCATCTTCTATACACAAAAATTCATTCCCACATTTTTTATTCAAACAGGTATGCACTTCATAAACCCCATAATAATCATCAACTTTTTCATAAAAAGTAGTGCGTGAACTGCACTTCGGGCAGGTAACCGGCTGGTCATTGAGCAAAAGGAAATGAAATGTTTCTCCCATTCTGCAAAATTATTATTAGCACAACAATTGTAGTTCGCATATAAGTCACTTTGCAAAAAATGCAATTAAGATATCCCTGCCGGGTTTCCTCTTCTTCGCAGCCGTTGCCGCTCAGCAGCCAGCCCAATTTGTACGCAAGCTGCAGGGATATTGCGCCTGTAATACATTATCATTATTTTCGTAGAGCCGTTGCACTGCAACGGCTCAATTATGATGCCAATTTCCCACTCTCGCATTTGCAACGCGAATGCCCTGGCAGTGCGTTTGCAACGCACATATTATCATTTTCGTCAGCCGCGGGTTTGGCGTGAAGGTATGTATAGCCAACTCCTCTAAGCAATCAGGCCGGTTTTCAACTGGCGTTTAAATCTTTGTCTGTGCCGGATACCTACCTATAGTAGATGCTTCCATTATTGCCGGGTTTCCCCTTCATCGCAGCCGTTCGCTCAGTAGCAAGGCTAATTCAGTCGCATGCTGATCACACGCCCCATCACGCCACTGTAGCAGATGCCCCTCCCGATCAACAAACCCAAACCGCACCTCAATTTCCAGCCAAAATAATAAACACACCAAATAATTAGGAATTTCCAATTATTCATTTTACCTTTGTCCCAAATTTAACCATAAACAGCATTTTATTAAACTATGAAACAACCAAACACCATTTTTGCCATCCCGGCCACGAGAATCACAAACATTCCCGATGATTTAGACAAATATTTCTGACATAACAGGCATATTAATATGTTTTGAGCCGTCCTTATTGCACACTGGGTACTATATTTAAAGAAGCGCAACCAAACATTCCCGGCTATCCAGACTCGAAAAAATTGGGAAAACAAACCTGCTCATTCATTTACACGACTGAAAAATAATATTTTTAACCTAAGTAAGATGGCTTAATACGATCTGTGTTGCTTATTATTTTTAATTAGGTCAAAATCCTGAAGGGATTAAATGTTTATAGTTATCGGCCAGGATATTAAGTCTTAGCTGAGTCTCTCTTTGATCCATCAAGGCTAAAAGCTGAAATTTCAAGAAGTCACAGCCGAGTCTCAAAAACCACGATAATCAAAAAATCAGTTCCGCAGTTGACGGACTCGGCGCACCAAGGTACTGATAGTCCACGCTCACGGTTGTAGCACGAACGCACTGGTGGTGAGTTTGTAAAACGTACGTATTATCATTTAAGCTCTAGTTCCGGTTGTTCCGAAGAACAACTGAAACTGCAAACAAAAAACCCAATTCTACACTAGATGAGATAATAGGAGATAATCGAAAATTAATTTATATCAGCCACCATTAAGGTTTTCAGCAATCACCATTATCCCATTGCGGTTCTTTGGGAACATGCGATAACCAAACAAAAGGCCTTTTCGTGAAGCCATCTTTTTTCAAGGCCGAAGTAAAACACCGGGGTCCAGGCATTCCGTAGCGAGGTTAACGTGAGTTGGATGGCTTAATACTTTCTTTGTTGCTTATTATTTTTGATTAGGTGAAAATCCTGAAGGGATTAAATGTTTATAGTAATCAATCTGGCAGTTTTGACCGATGCAGAAGGCATCGTATGTTCAAATTGC
>CAILLK010000159.1 GCA_903835005.1 uncultured Bacteroidota bacterium
CGGGTTTGTAAACCTCGCTTCTGCATATCTGGCTTCTGGTGCTTTGCTTCAACTTTGTAAAAATCTCAATCTCCCGGCAAAAGGCATTTTGTTAGGTTATCCCATTGTCTCAATAAGATGCAATGCGATAATGATAAACGCTGAAACCTTTGCTGGTGGCTGATATAAAATAATTTACGATTATCTCAGCTTATCCCATCATATCCTGCTGATTAATGTGAAAATGTTTCCAGATGTATAGGGGTAATAAAAATATGCGATTTTCAATCGCCTAAATCAGCGAGAATGTTTGGATTTTCGATTTTCAATCGCCTAAATTACAGGGAAGTTGCCTTTAATTTAATTTAAGTGGCCCCGATACCAGGGGATGTTTGTGTACCTGTTTCCTGAGAAGGCAAATAAGATTGCAAGCTAGTATCATAGTAGAATAAGTTATTATTTTAGGTTAAATTCGGCATAAAAATAGGAAATAGAATCGAATTGGCCAAATATATTGGAATATTTATTTTTATGGCAAGTATATAGGAGTGATACTAATAAACGGTTTGTAGGTGGCATTTCGGATAAGCGATATAAAAATGGTGTTTTTTATGCAAATAAAGAGGGTACGTTGTCTGGATATGTGGTTGACCAGAACATATTTTACACTGATTTGAAAAATACTACATTCCAAGATAACACTGATAAAGCAATTAACCGGTTTATAAAATAGTAATGCCTCGGCATAGCTATTTCCCTAAATAAGGCTTTGGAATACAATGAAGAAGCCGGGTTAAAAAAAATAAGCCGGCTTCCCTTGGTTCCCCTAACATACAAAACTTCGGACAAGATATGATATTATTTTTTATAAGTTTTCATATCCGGAAATAGAATACTGATAAAATAGACGTCAAAACCCTGCGCTACGGACGAAAAAGAATTATTTTTTCTTTGACGACTTTGCTTTTTTATTAAAATCAAGAGACAAGTTTATCCAGTAATCAAAATCTTTTTTCGACTTCATTCCGGTTTCATCAATCATTATGTAGCCCATCATCGGCCTCTTCGTGAAATCCATTGTCCTGCACCCGGGCTTCCCGACTGCTGCTTCATGAATAGACGGGTCAATCCGGCACATGAGTTCGTCCTTAATGATGCCAACGCACATCTTGTTGTTATACATAAAAGTCAGCCCACCCATCATTTCTTTTTCTTCCACATTATCAAGTCCGGCAAAGCGTTCCCGGATGCGATTTGCTAATTTTTCATCGTAAGGCATAGCAAAAGTTAATTGTTTTCTACAAAAGATTTTAGCCCGGAAAAGAACTTTTTAATTCCTGTATCTGACTGTTTGCGTATCACTATTCTATCCATAAGTTTGCCCAAAAAGCCAAATTTCACCGTATACTCCATAACCTGTGTGACTTTGGTCTGACTGCCGATTTTTTCAAAAGAGTAGCTATGTTGTAAACCCTTAATAGGAAAAGAGCAATCTGTGAGCTGGAATGTCAGCGCCTTGTTGGGTTGAAAAATTGTTATTTTCTCTTCAAACCAATTTTTACCATCAGCCATGTACACTTTTCTTTTTGCACCCGTCCCAGTTTTCTCTGGTGATATTAATTTAGATTTTTTGACTGTTGGGTCATACTTTTCTAACTGTTCCAGGTTAGTAAGTACATTCCAAATTCTGTCGACAGGAGCATCAATTATGATATCATTTTGTATGGTAGCCATATTATTTCATTGAATGTAAAGCAACTTTATTGCCTTCCGTATCTTCGAAATGAGCCATAAATCCGTTGGGACCTATTGATGTTTTTGGCAGGACTATTTTGCCACCGGCAGTTTCAATTCTTGACAATGGAGTGCTTAGGTCCTCGCCTCCATTGAGATACACCAAAGAACCCTTGTTTGACGGTTCGGAACCGTTTCCGGTGACGATGCCGCCACCTATCTCCCCATTTTGAAAGTCGGCAGGGAAAAACGCCATTGTCATACCCATTGCCTCCATTGTTTGCAGTTCTGTTCCGAGGACAACTTCATAAAATTTCTTTGCTCTTGCGAAATCAACAACCGGGATTTCGAACCAATTAATTGCATGTGCCATTTCGTATTGATTTTTAATTGTTAGTGCAAATTGCTGCCCAAAGATAATTAACTACTTTTATTTTGCAAGTAGTCGATTTGCATTATTTTTGCGCGATGGCAAAACAAAGCAGAAGATCAGATTGCCCCATAAATTTCGCTCTTGAATTATTTGGAGATAAGTGGACTTTCCTGATAATCCGTGACATGATGTTTAAAGGGAAGCACAGCTATAGTGATTTTTTGCATTCAGAAGAAAAGATTGCGACTAATATACTTGCTGACAGACTTTGTTTACTTGAAAGTGCAGGCATAATTAACAAGAGTGTTGACCCATCGCACGGGTCAAAATTTATTTATAAACTAACCGCTAAAGGAGTAGACTTAATGCCAATACTGGTAGAGGTTATTATATGGAGTGCAAAATATGATGGAAATACCGCAGTTGATAGAAAGTTTCTTAAAAGAGCAATCCTTGATAAAGAAGGATTAATAAATAACATTTCGACACAATTAAAGGGATGAATATTCGATATATAAGCGGGGAGGCTCGAACTTCCTATTAGCCAGAGTTTCCGACATGTCTACAGGCAGATAAGCTATGCTGGCAGTAACAGCGATTGGAGGATAAAGACTCAGAAGATATGGAATCAGTTATATAATTCGGAAATGGACGCTACGGTATAGCAGGGTAGCGGACTCAGACCATTAGCCATTATTTTATTTTTTTGCATCCTCAGGCCAAAGGAGGTATTGCAATATAGTTTCCACAACCACAATTTTAACGTTTTTAGTTTAGCCTTTAGATATTACTTTTACGGCTGAATAATTAAAAACGTTTTTTAATGAGAAATATTTCTGTTTTTTTAAGTTCGTTATCTGTCATTGCTGTAGTTATGGCGGCATCGTGTACTCCTCCTGCATCTAAGGATACTGGTGCAGCCAAGGTTTTACCTGTTGATCAGGCACAGGCTGCGGGAGTGCCTGCCAAGATAGCCTATGTGAACCTGGATACGCTGGAGGCTAAATATGAAGTGCTGAAAACAAAGCGAGAAGAGTTTAAGAAACGGACTGAGCAGATGGAAAATGAACTGCAACGTTCGTTCGACCAGATGAACCAGGATGCTGAGGAAGTGCAGAAAAAGGCTCAGGCTAATACCCTGACTCAGGTGGAATATGAGGCGGCTCAAAAGCGCCTCGGGCAGATGCAACACAGCCTGCAGACCCGCAAACAATCGCTGCAGGACCAGCTGATGAAGGAGCAGGAAGATTTTAATAAAGACCTGAAAGCTAAACTGGATGCTTACCTGGAAGAATATAATAAAAGCCATCATTACGATTATATTCTCTCCTACTCTTATTCGGGTTCCTCATTGCTGTATGTGAATAAACAACTGGAGATTACCAAGGATGTGGTGGATGGACTGAATGAAGCTGCAAAAAATGATGCTGGCAAGAAGAAGTGAGGACTGCGCGGAATCCGGTGAAATGTCTCACCCAGGGGCGCGAAGTTGCTAAGCATGATTTATTGGTAGTAAGCATTTAATAAAAACAAGGTCGCAAGTCCTGATTTTTCAGTATATCGATTTAGGCAGATTAAAGAATTAATCGTATTTTTCTAAAAAATCTCATTTGGAAAATAATAAATCTGCTGCTCCGGAGGCGGGTGGTCATTTTGTCCGTTCCCTGACTTTACTTGATGGCTCGCTGCTGGTAATCGGCTCCATGATCGGCTCGGGTATATTTATTGTAAGCGCAGATATCTCCCGGCAATTGGGCAGTGTAGGCTGGCTTGTGGTAGTATGGCTGCTGTCGGGTTTTATAACGCTGGCTGCGGCATTGAGTTATGGCGAACTGAGCGGTATGTATCCTAAGGCAGGCGGGCAATACGTGTACCTGAGGGAGGCTTTCGGTAAACTATATGGTTTTCTGTTTGGCTGGTCGTTTTTTGCAGTAATACAGACAGGGACAATAGCTGCTGTGGGCGTGGGTTTTGCAAAATTCACCGGTTACCTGGTGCCTTCATTGGGCGATGGTAATATATTGATAGGCCATGCAGGTGGGTTTAATATTTCGGCAGCGCAGTTGCTGGGAATAGCCATGATTTTTCTGCTCACTTTTATGAATACATTGGGCATCAAAAGCGGTAAATGGATCCAGTTTATTTTTACGTTTGCCAAGATAGCCGCTATGGGGGCATTGATCCTTTTTGGTTTCCTGTTGTTTAAAGATCACAGCATCTGGCATATCAACTGGACGGATGCCTGGATAGCCCGGAAGGAAATACAAAATACGGATACCAGCATCTCCCATCAAAGTCTTTTTGGGCTGGCTTTAATAGGGCCTTTGTGTGCCGCGATGGTAGGGGCCTTATTCTCCAGCGATGCATGGAATAATGTAACCTTTATAGCCGGAGAGATAAAACGGCCGGAAAAGAATATAGGTCTGAGCCTGCTGATAGGAACAGTAGTAGTTACCATCATCTATATATCTATGAACCTTATGTACCTGAATGTGATGAGTATGGATGAAATAGCCCATGCCCAACACGACCGGGTGGCGCTGGCTGCCGCCCTGAAAATTTTCGGTGCGGCAGGTACAACAATAATTGCCGTGATGATTATGGTATCAACATTTGGTTGTAATAACGGCCTTATTCTATCAGGCGCAAGGGTGTATTATACTATGGCAAATGATGGGTTATTTTTGCCATCGGCAGGCAAGCTGAACAGTAAGGGAGTGCCGGGTGCGGCGTTGTGGATGCAGTTTGTGTGGGCATCGGTATTGTGCCTGAGCAGCAAGTATGGCGACCTGCTTGATTTTATCATTTTTACGGTATTGCTGTTTTATATACTGACAATTGCAGGTATTTTTAAATTGCGCAAAACAAAGCCAGATATGCCCAGGCCATATAAGGCATTCGGGTATCCGCTGATACCTGCTATTTATATTTTACTGGCAGCTATTATATGTATAGGGATGATTGTGGAAAAGCCGCTATATTCAGGCATGGGCCTGGCAATAGTAATAATTGGTATACCTATTTATTTCTTCCTCGAAAAGAGAAACAAAGCGAATGAATAAAAGCGAACTCCAAAAGATATTTGACGATATGGACGGCCTGCATGTAGTAGTGGCAGGAGATGTGATGCTGGACAACTACTGGTGGGGCGAGGTAGACAGGATATCGCCGGAAGCGCCGGTGCCGGTAGTATCGCTTACGAGGCGAGAAAGCAGACTGGGCGGCGCTGCAAATGTGGCACTCAACTGCAAAGCGCTGGGCGCAAAGGTGACACTGGCAAGCATAGTAGGGGATGATAATGAAGGAAGGGCATTGATAAACCTTGCTGAAGAGGCCGGAATTGATACCAGCCTGGTTACAAAAAGCTGGCGCAGGCCAACTACCAGTAAAACAAGGATACTGAGCCGGAACCAGCAGGTGCTGCGCATAGATGATGAGGTAACTGATGAACTGCATACGGATGAGGAGCATCCGTTTATAGATATAGTACTCAGGTATCTGCAACGGGTAAAGCCACAGGTGCTGATTTTTGAAGATTATAATAAAGGCCTGCTGAAAGAAAATGTAATTAAGCGTATTACCGAACATTGCAAGGAGCTGGGTATTGTTATTGCTGTAGATCCGAAGAGGAAAAATTTCCTGGCTTATAAAGGGGTTACAATTTTTAAGCCAAACCTAAAGGAAGTGCGGGAAGGGCTGCACCTGCAAATAGAGAATGTGAATGAAAAAGAGCTGAATGAAGCCCACAGGAAATTAGGTGACATTCTGAAACATGAGATTTCCTTTATTACGCTTTCGGAAAAAGGGGTATTTTACAATAATGGTTTTACCTCGGCTATTATTCCGTCGAGGATAAGGAATATTGCTGATGTATCGGGAGCGGGGGATACCGTAATTGCTACTGCATCGCTTGTATACGCGCTTACTAAAGATGTGCAGCTTATGGCCGAAATCTCTAACCTTGCCGGCGGGCTGGTGTGTGAAGAGGTGGGTGTGGTGTCTATAAAAAAGGACAAATTGAGGAGAGAGAGTGAGTTGCTGCTGTGCTAGTTTTTTTTGATTATATTTCGGACATATAAGTGAAGTTTCAAAATAATTCTTAAAATCTTACTATATCTTTTCCAGTTTATCTTCGTTGTAAAAGTAATTAATAATGCATTATTATCAGATGAGCTTCGCTCGTACCCTTGCAGGCATGCCTCGATAAACAGAAAAATAAGCTTGCAATATTGCAGGAATTATTTTGAAGGCTTCACTAAGCTGAATTTTCTCTTAAAGTTGATAATCTGATAATCCTGATTATTCTATTTGCTTTACCTTTAGCATATGGATGAATACATCTCATTTGAACAGATCCCTTTTGGCAGTGATAATTTTGCGGAAAACCCGGAGCCGAGGTGCCCTTGCGTGCTGCTGCTCGATACTTCGGGGTCTATGGGTGGATTGCCTATTGATCAGTTGAATGAAGGAGTAAGGACTTTCAAACAGGAACTGATGCAGGACCCGCTGGCTACAAAAAGGGTAGAGGTTGCTATCGTTACGTTCGGGCCGGTAACTGTGGAAGCTGATTTTCATACGGTGCCTAATTTTCACCCCCGCGAACTGGATACTACCGGCGATACGCCAATGGGCGCCGCAATAAACATGGGCATTGAAATGGTGGCCCGCCGGAAGAAAGAATATAAAGATCATGGCATAGCCTATTACAAACCCTGGATCATTCTGATAACAGATGGCGCCCCTACCGATGAATGGAACAGGGCAGCAATGAATGTGAAGGAGGGAGAAACCTCTAAGAAGTTTGCCTTCTTTGCTATTGGGGTTGAAGGCGCTAATATGGATATACTGAAGCAGATATCAGTAAGGGCTCCGCTTAAACTCAAAGGATTAATGTTCAGAGAATTTTTTATGTGGTTGTCGGCATCTATGAAAATGGTATCGGGTAAAAATCCGGGTTCGGCAATTAATTTATTACCTCCAAGCGGCTGGTCGGAATTATGATATGGAAAGCAATAGGTCAGAGTGTAACCGGTACCTCTCATGCAGCAACAGATAAGGGTTGTGAGGATGCGGTTTGTTATAAAGTTATAAAGGACAGTGATGACAATGAAGTGCTGATTTGCTGTGCAAGCGATGGCGCAGGCAGCGCACAATATGCTGCCCTGGCATCTGAGTATACTACGCAACAATTTATTGATAAGCTCTCTGAAAAGGTATTGGATGGCTTCATTATTACAGAAGCAATTATCTACTCTATAGCAGAAGAGGTGTATGAAGGCCTGAAGAATGAAGCAGATTTGAAACAGGTTCCGGTCAATGAATTTTCCTGCACCTTATTGGGGTGCTGTATTACCGATAACCGGTCGGCTTTTTTTCAGATAGGCGATGGGGCCGTGGTGCGCAATGATGGGCTTGGTTTTTATACTGCGGTTTGGTGGCCTCAGAACGGCGAATACCTCAATACCACTTCCTTCCTGGTTGATGATCCGTCGTTTAAGGACTTGCGGGTAACCATCATTTACGAAAGGGTAGATGAGGTGGCAATAATTACTGATGGCCTGCAGATGCTGGCGCTGAATATGGATGGTGGCGTGGTGCACCAACCCTTTTTTGCCGATCTTTTCAAAGTGGTAAGAATGGCAGAGAATGAGTATGAAGTAGGTATCCTTCAGTTGAAACTGGAAGAGTTTCTTAATACCAGCCAGGTGAATAACCGCACTGATGATGATAAGACGTTATTTCTTGCATCAAGGCTCCCGTCATGATATACAGGGGTTTAAATAATGAACAGTATAATACAGACCGCGAATTGGGCAGGGGCGGTGAGGGCACTGTTTATGAATTGCAGCGCCAAAGTAATCTTGTCTTAAAAAAGTACAATGAGCCGCTTACTCCGGAACGCATAGAAAAGCTGAGGCTGATGGTAGCCATGAGGAGTGCAGGTATAGATGCCTATGCCGCATGGCCCGAAGATATTGTTACCGATGACCAGGGTATGGTATGTGGTTTTGTGATGCGGAAGCTTGCAGGATTTGTGCCGCTGCATATGATCTTCAGCCCTATGGACCGGAAAAAACTCTTCCCTGATAAAGGCTATAATTTTCTGGTGCATATAGCCCGAAACCTGGCTACCGCTTTCTTTAAGTTGCATGAAGCCGGCCTGGTAATAGGTGATGTAAATGAGGGTAATATACTCATCAATGCTTCGGGGTTGGTGGCCTTTATTGACTGCGATTCTTTCCAGGTGAAAGGGCCCGGTAAATACTTCTTTTGCGAAGTGGGTGTGCCAAGGTATACACCGCCGGAACTGCTTAAAGAGGGTTCGTTTGAAAAGGTGATCCGCACGGTAAATACGGATAGTTTTTCACTAGCTGTTCTGATTTTTCAGTTACTGTTTATGGGCAGGCATCCGTTTGCCGGGAAGAACAAGCTGGCTGCCGACTTTGATGAAGAAACTGCTATCCGGAAGCGGGAGTTTGCCTACTCGCTGGAGAATAAAAAGAAGAAATTGTTTCCGCCCAATGACAGCTTTGCTATTACCAATCTTTCTGATGAACTGGTTGTGCTCTTTCACCAGGCTTTTGAACAGGATGCCCGGCCATTGCCTGCCGGCTGGATAGTAGCGCTCGATAACCAGCTGAAAGATATGGTTACCTGCGGGGTTTCCAGGTTGCATACTTTTCCGGCTAAGATGACCGATTGTCCATGGTGTTTTTACCAGAGCAACAGGGGTATACTTTACTTCCTGGACGACAGCTACCTGAAAGCCAATAACATTCTGGGGGATATAGAAAGCTTTGTAAATGGCTTTGCTGCAGAAAAACTGGAACTGAAGAAATGGGCAGGCAATCCCGATTATTCAACCGTAGCAGTACCCGAAATTGAAAAGCGCTTTTACCGGTACCGGAATTATAAGTGGACCAGTATCTGCATCCTGGTCAGTTTTGCCATTGTTTCATTTGTGCTGCACCTTATACCTATAGGGGCAGTGGCAGCGGTGATGATGACCTTTGTTATTTACCAGTATTCGCCATGGGCCCTGAAGCTGAATGAAGAACTGAAAAACAGGATTTCTGTTCAGAAACAGTTTTCTGCCAATCTGGAAACCGCCATCAAGGAATATGACCATCCGGCCGATTTTGGCAATTACAGCAAGGGTCTTGAGCTGCTGCATAAATATGTTCATGATTTCAGGCGGCTGCCTGAAGAATTTAACCGTCGCAGGAAGCTGATGGAAGAGCGGCTGTATGATGAGCAGCTGGGTCATTACCTGGCCCTCTTTTCTATAGAAAGCCATGAAATACCTTTATTCGGACCTGCCAAGAAGGCCGTTCTTTATGATAACGGAATCAGGACGGCGGCTGATATATTGAAACTGAATACTATAAAAGTGACCGGTATGGGCCCGAAAAATATCCAGATATTGCAGAGCTGGCGGCGGCAGCTGGCTTACGGCTTTGTTTATATACCAGATCATCATGCAATGGTTTCCCTGCAGCAGGAAGTGAGCAATGACATTGCCAAAATAAAAGCAAAGCTGGAACAGCTGATACGTAAAGAATACCAATCGCTGAACTATATAAAGCTCAATATATCCAACCGGGCATCTATTCTGGAAAGGCATATTAATGAACTGTCGTTGAAAAAATACCAGGCGGAACTGGAGGTTGAAGCATTCCGGAAACTGGCGGCGTAACCATAAAAGTTCAATAAAATATATGCATGTTAGGATGGTTTGAAGCAGTTTGATTTTTTAGCAATTCTTGTACACTCTTATATCTTAAACGTCTTCAACCTCGGATTTTCGGCGACGTTGCCGGTGCGCTTGAGAACGCCCCAGCTTTGCAGCTGGCCCCGGATGGCGCGGCGCATGGAACGGTAGAGCACATAGAGCATGAGCCAGCGGTATACCAGGCGCTGGGGTATGAGCCACAACAACTTCCAGGCGCTTTCGCGCTCAAATGCGAATGCCATAATCCCTACTGCGAGGTCTATGAGCATAAACAGGCCATAGTAGGTGAGTATAATGGCGCCATTGCCGGTGGCTATGCCTATGATCATAAACAGATCGGCAAAAGGGGCTATAAGCGGTATGAGTATCTGGAAGATGAGTATGTTGGGCAAGGCTACCCAGCCCAGAGCACCATAGTTACTGTTGAACAGGGCATCCCTGTTTTTCCAGAACGACTGCATGACCCCGAAACTCCAGCGGAACCGCTGCTTGAGGAACTGGCCCAATGATTCGGGCGCCTCTGTGAGTGCGATGGCGGCGTTTTCATTCTTAATAGAATAACCGGCACGTAAAATGCGCATGGTGAGGTCGCAGTCTTCGGCAAAAGTATCGCTTGTAAAACCACCTGCTTCCTCAATGGCTTTTTTGCGGAAGAGGCCTATGGCGCCGGGCACTACCGTAATAGCATTGATGCGGGCAAAAGCCATCCGGTCGAAGTTCTGGCTGGTAATGTATTCAATGTTCTGCCAGCGGGTGAGCAGGTTTACTTCATTGCCCACTTTTACATTGCCGGCTACAGCGCCCACTTTTTCATCGGCAAAGTGGCGCACCATAAGGTCGAGGGCATCGGCATTTATGTTGGTATCGGCATCTATGCAAAAAACGAATCCGGATGTGGTCTGAGCTATGCCGAAATTCAATGCAGAGGCCTTGCCACCATTGGGTTTGGTGAGTACTTTTACTTTATCATTGCCTTTGAATGCTTCCAACACCTTCTGGTAAGTGGTATCTTTGCTGCCATCGTCTACAAAGATTATATCGAAAGCGGCATAGTTGCTTTCCAGCAGTTTCTTCAGCGACCTTACTGCATTTACTTCCTCATTATAGGCAGGCACAATGATGCTCACACGCGGGCTGGTGGCCAGGCGGGCCAATACCTTCTTCTTTTCGGCATTGTGCTCTTTATATGCCAGCACAGCCAGAAACAGGATGCGGCCTATAGAGAGAATAATGCTGGTGATAAAAAGGCCCATCATGAGCCGGTAGCCCCAATAGCCAAACTCGGCCATATAGTAAGTGAACTGAATGAAATAATAGTCCTTGTTTTTGGGCACCGGGGGCATGAGCTGATCGTGGGTTTCATTGATCAGGTCGGCTACGGTGGTAAAGGTGTAGCCCTTATCTTTGAAATACTTTATGATGCGCGGCAAGGCTTTGATTGTTTCCTCGCGGTTGCCGCCGGCATCGTGCAGCAATATGATACTGCCCAGGCCCTGCTGCTGCACTATGCGGTTGAAAATGGAGTCGGCGGTAACGCCTTTCTCCCAGTCGTTGGGGTCGATAGATTCGCCTACGGTGAGGTATTTATTATCTTTGGCAAAAGACACAGGCTCCAGCTCCAGCATGGTTTCGGGCTCAGAATCGGCATTGTATGGAGCGCGGAAAAGTACGGTAGAGTGCCCGGTAATGCTCTCTAAAAGCAGGCGGGTACTGTTGAGCTCCATTAGCGCCCGCTGCTTGCTGATGAGCGCCACATTGGGGTGGGTGAATGTATGGTTGCCTATTTCGAAACCTTCCCGGTAAATTCTTTTTACCAGGGGGATATTGTTTGCGGCATTTTCGCCGATCATAAAAAATACAGCAGGCACATGCTCCCTGCTCAGGATGTCGAGGATACGAGGTGTGTATTTTTCATCGGGCCCGTCATCGAACGACAGTACTATTTTGTTGGGTTTTTTGCCATATTTTTTGATTACAAAAATGGATGGCATTGTTTCATAAGCCTCGCCTGTAATTAAGTCTTCGGCAGTATCTGTAGTTACTTTTATTATTCCCGGTTTGGGTTTGCTGATGACATCCAGTATCTCGCCCTCGCCTTTATAATCCACATCATAACTGATCTGAACATTTTTCAGCACATCGTAGTTGAAAGTATCTACAGCATCATCGCTCAGGTCTTTATTATAAAAGCTCCACAGCCGGGTATCGGCCGAACCCAGCCGCCAGAGCGCCACACCACCTATATTGTACTGGGTGGCAAAACGCATGGTATTGAAGTTGGTAGCGGCATCGGTAAAGTATACGGTATGCTCAGAGTCATTTTCATCAGTATAGGTATAATGCAGATTGTAGGTTGCGGTATCGAAGATAACCTTAGCGTCCGACTCAGATGCTACGCTCAATGCCTCGGCATAGGTAACGTCTTCGCCTTTATCGCCTTTGCGCCAGTCGTATCCATAGCCAGCTATTGCCAGAATCAGTTTGGCAGAATCTATCTGGCCAACGGCTTCATCGAGGGCAGCCTGAATGTATTTCTGGGAGCTGATGGGGCCGGGCATACTTCCGCTGTTGTACTCATCATAAGCCATCAGGAAGATGTAATCATTGTACTTAGATAGTTCTTTATAATTATAATCGGAGTTGAAGGGAGAAACATCCTGGGTAACCAACAGGTGCAGCGGATGCATACGGCCATAGAGCTGCTTCATAAAGCCGATCAGCACTTCGTCGGATGTCTCCTCCAGTTCTTCAAAATCTATGTTAACACCTGCAAAATGGTTTTGAACAATTACCTTGACTATATCATCCAGGAGTCTTGTTTCCTTTGCCTTATCATTCAGTATGCGATGCAGAATACTGCCGTTGAAATCTTCGCCTATAAAATTCGAAATCACGGCTACAACCGGAATGCCTGATGCTTTAATAATTTCACCTCCGCGCATTTCTGAATTGACAAACAGCGTATCGCCTAAAGAATCAATATTCATCCACAGCGGCAGGAGCATATTTATATTGCTTATGTTGTTTTTGAGTGAAAAGTAAGCCTGCTCATCGCTGGCATCATAAAAGGCGGCCCTTACCGGGGCACTCATAGCGTGCAGGCTGTCGGCCTTGCTTACATACCTGATGTGTTTGAGCTGAGCAGTCTTGCCCATGATATACTTGCCGAAGCCTTCGTATTTTTTGTTGATTGCTTTAATGGCAGCATTTTTACCGTTATCCAGTATTGCCTTGTATTGGCTGTTATCGGATCTCAGTTGAGGCATATCGGGCGAGAAAACAGCCTTTATAATTGCAAAACCAAGAATTGTGAGCGCCAATATAATTACTAACAGTAGAATACGGAATGACCATTTAAACCGCTGCCAGCGGGTGGGGGAGTTGGTCAGGAATATTTGTTTCTGATTTTCGGGCATGATGTGCAAATATAACCGGATGGGAGGTTTAAACAGTAAATCAGCAGAAGGAGAAATCTAAATAATTAATACAATAGTAAAAATTGCTATACACATTGAGCTATAGCTATCATACAGATTACCTATCTTTGCACTTTCTCAAAAAACAAAGAAGGTACACCATGCCAGTGCTACACAACCGCGTAAATAATGAGGAACTGAAGCAATTGATGTTGGCCGAAACCGAGCCGCGGACTACAGTTTCCTTTTATAAGTATTTTCACATCGCTGATCCTACAGCTTTCCGCAACCAGTTATATATCACCTTTACAGCGCTAAAAGTCTTCGGGCGTATTTATGTGGCCAATGAGGGTATTAATGGTCAGGTGAGTGTGCCAGCCGGTAACTACGAGGCTTTCAAAGCCGCCTTGTACCAATCGGCGCCCGAACTGAATGGAATAAGGATGAATATAGCTTTGGAAGATGATGGCAAATCGTTTTGGGCGCTGCGGCTGAAGGTGCGGGCAAAGATAGTAGCCGATGGTATTGATGACCCCGGTTTCGACCCGGCTAAAACAGGTAAATACCTGAAGGCCAGGGAATACAACGAGCTTTCGGCACAGCCGGGAACTATAATTGTAGATATGCGCAACCACTACGAATATGAGGTGGGCCATTTCGAAAACGCAATTGAAGTCCCCTCCGATACCTTTCGCGACCAGTTGCCAATGGCGGTAAATATGCTGCAGGACAAAAAGGATAAAAACATTATCATGTATTGCACCGGCGGCATACGCTGCGAAAAGGCCAGCGCCTGGATGCTGCATAATGGCTTTCAGAATGTATTTCATGTAGAGGGCGGAATCATAGAATATGCGCGTAAGGCGAAGGAAGAAGGCCTGCCCCTGAAATTTAAAGGAAAGAACTTTGTGTTTGATGAGCGCCTGGGCGAAAGGATTACTGAGGATGTGATAGCGGAGTGCCACATCTGCGGCAAGCCTTGCGACAACCATACCAACTGCCTGAATGATGGCTGCCACCTGCTTTTCATTCAATGCGAAGAATGCGCCGCCAGATATGAAGGCTGTTGCAGCGAAGAATGCCGGGAAGAAAAGAATCTGCCCCCGGATGAACAGCGGGTCAAACGCGCCGGAAGGGAAAATGGCATGATGATCTTTAATAAGTCCAAAGAGCATCCGCTGAGGAAGCACAGGAGTGAATGGAAGGTGCAGCAAAATACCGAAAACAACGAATAGCGAACAGAAACCTGTTCACTATTCTATCCTCATCCATCCATCCCCTATTCGTTGCACTTCAAATTGTCCGTGCCAGATTCAGTATCCCGGCTACAGCTTCAGACCGCGGCTGAAGAAGGTCTTTGGCTGCCTTACGCAACATGTACATTTCGCTGGCCAGTCCAGCCAGCATATCTTCACCACCAGGGTATGTTATTGACTTTGTGTGCCCGTAAATAGGTGATGCAGTAAGTTTCTTGTGTAAAGTTTTGTTCATTTAAAGAATTGGTTTTTTAAAAAAACGTTCCATGTGCTCTTTATATTGTATGGAATATAAAAATTAATGTTAAACCCTAACCACAATTGATTTTAACCCGATTATATTAATAATTTTGAGTGAATAATAATTATGGAAACAATAGGTATCACCGGTGGAACAGGATTTGTTGGGCAGCATCTGATTAAACTGCTTACAGAAAAAGGATACAATGTTATTATCTTCACAACCGGCTCTCTTAAGAAATCCTCTGAAACCCAGGTTGCCTACGCCAGTTGGGACCCACTTAGCGGAACTATAGATAATGATGCACTGACGGGCCTGGATGCTATGGTACACCTGGCAGGTGCGGGTATAGCTGATAAAAGATGGAAACCAAAGCGCAAACTGGAGATAACCAACAGCAGGGTAAAGGGTACTGAATTTATTGTTGCGCAATTAAAGGCCAAGGCAAGAAATTGCACAACCTTTATTGCAGCGTCAGCCACCGGATTTTACGGGCCGGACAATGGCCGGAAACCGTTTACGGAAGAAGCCACCCCTTACAACGACTTTCTGGGTAATACCTGCAAGCTATGGGAAGAAGCTTCGGCCAGGGCAGCTACATTTGCCCGGACAACGATACTGAGATTTGGTATTGTTCTGGGAAAAGAAAGCGGGGCATTACCTCAATTTCTGCAACCTTTATCGATGGGGGTTATGCCTATATTGGGTACGGGAGGGCAAATAATGAGCTGGATAGAAGTAGATGACCTGGCAAGGATGATTGTTTTTGCACTGGAGCATAAAAATATCCAGGGCATCTATAATGCAGTTGCTCCCCATGCCAGTTCTCACTGGCAATTGATGCATACGCTTGCCAAGGTAAAGGGCGGTATAAAAATCCCATTTCATGTGCCCTCAGCTTTGCTCAAAATATTACTGGGCGAAATGAGTGTGGAAGTACTTAAGAGCTGTACTGTAAGTCCAGATAAGATACTGGAGGCAGGCTTTACCTTTATACATCCTGAACTGGAAGGTGCAATAAAATCAGTACTTTATAAGAAATAACGCGGCTACTGGCCATTAAACATAACAGGCGTACTGGATCTGGGAACAATTATAGTTTTTGAATTGTTAGACAAGGATAATTTTTCGAATGCCTCTATTTGTCTTAGCTGCAGGTATTCCGGTGTAAGCCCTTTGTTAATGGTATCTTCTGCCATTTTGATTGCAGAGGCTTCTGTTATTCTGATCCGCTTTTGCCTCTCGGCTACCGAATCTTTAAAGTCATATTCCTTAACCAGCTGTTCCTGCTGCAATTTGCTTTCAATTGCTTCTACTACCCGTTTAGGAAGTTCAATTTTCAATATAACGAGGTCTTCTAAATTGACATTTGCCAATTTCAGGTTCTTTTGTGCATGCCTGAGAATCTGCCTCCTTATTGTGTCAAAATGCATGTCATACAGTTGTTCGGGCGTCAGATCAGAAATGACAATCCTGACAGCAGATTCCACCTCGGGCTGCACAATTATATTGGGATACTTAACGCCATATTTTCTGAAAATAACCGGCAAACTATCGGGTAAGGGCCAAAACCGGTAATTGATCTGAACATTTGTGGTTACGCCATTTTCCATTAAGATTTTTATGGTTGTATCAACCAGTTGTTGCCTGATATTGAATTGATAAGCTGTATTCCAGGGCCAGATAAGATAAATACCTTCCCTATATACATGATCAACATCTACGCCCCCGGAAAAAGGTTTGAAGATTACTGCCACCTTAGCAGGACCGTTTATCATTACAATGCGATTAGAAAAAACCACAAAAAATAAGAGAATAAACAGTAAAGTAATCAATATATTGATTTTTTTTTGGCTCACTGTATTTTGTTTGTAATTTAAACTATTTAATTAAATTTTATATTCTTTGAATTTCCCGAAATCCATTTTATAAATCCTGTCTGCCTTATCAAAATAGTAATCATCATGGGTAATGGCTATGATTGTTTTGCCCTGTTTAATGAAATCATAAATCAGTACATCGTAAAAATATTTTCTGAATTCCGGGTCCTGGTCTGCCGCCCATTCATCAAATACCAAAATATTTTTATTCTCTAAAATTACCGAGATCATGGCCAGTCTTTTCCTCTGGCCAGTCGAAAGATTCAGATTGGTAAAGGAATTGTCTTTAAATCCGGTTTTTTCTGTCAATTCCATCTGGCGTATAAGGCCGAGCACTTTTGAACTTTCAGGATTTTTGATACCATACAATTCTGAAAATAGGAAAAAATCAGAAAAAATCACACCAAATGAATTTCTGTATTCTTCAATATTTTGTTTGTTTATTTCAACTCCATCAACCGAAATGCTGCCTTCGTCTGGGCTATAAAGCCCTGTAATCATTTTAAAAAGTGTAGATTTGCCACTGCCATTGCCGCCAATTATAAATATTATTTCCCCTTTATTCACTTCAAAACTGATCGGGCCAACAGAGAACTGGTTTAACCCGGTTTTGTCTTTATATCCAAAAAGTAAATCCTTGAAAGTAATATGTTCAAAATTTTCGAAAATACCTTCTAAAACCGGATCAGTATGATTGGAATGTGATTTTGCTTCTAGCCTGCTTTCGAGTTCATTCAGGCTTGCGATTGAAACCGATGCCCGGTTTATACTGTCTATTGTATTTGTAGCTTCCCCGATGGGCATAATTATAAAAATAACAGTTGATGTAACTTTAGCTATATTAGTTAATAAATCATCATCAAATACAGGGATAATAAAAACTATGGTGCCAAGAAGTAAATAAAAGAATGTCTGGGCAAACACAAAATAAAAAGCAAGTTTATCGGTAAGTGATTTTCTGGATATTTTATATTTAACTGCAATGTCTTGAATTCTCCCATAAAAAAGGTCGAATTTCTTTTGCTGATTTATTTTTATTTCTTTGAAACCACCTGTTAATTCGTTGATTTTTTCAAAATAACTGGTTTCAATAGTGTTTACTTTTTTAATATCAGCCTGGACTTTATTACCATTAATAAAATAATTGGAGATTCCGATAGATAAGGCAACAATGGTAACCAGACAGGCAACGGTATTTAAAAAACAAAGATAAATTAACGCAAATGTTACCAATAATGCAGATTGAATACCAATCACAATAAGCGGAGCTGAATTACTGATCATATTGGTATCTGTAGTAAGCCGCGAATAAATTTCTGCCCTGCCAAGATCTTCAAATTCAACCAGTTCCGTATCTGTGATATATTTCACAATTCTTTCTCTTACCCCATATACTATATCCTCGGCCAGGTGGGCGGTCAGTCTGAGAGACCTGTATTTTGTTATAAGGTATATAAAAAAAATAAGGCAAAAAATGATAATCAACTTATAATTATATTCGCCGTGTACAACTTTATTTGTGGAGGAATTAATTACAGATAATAATAACGAATTAGTTAGTCCGGAAATAACCGACATTATTAGAATAGTTTTGTAGGTTTTATTGCCTGACTCGCGCTTTATAAAGTTTAAAAGTAGTTTTATGTTCATAAATCAGCTAAAGGAAATAAATATAAGGAGCTATTCCTTCCTTTTTGTTTGGTTAGTATTCATGTGCAATATAGAATAAAAAATGCCAAACCTATAAAAATTTTTTTTTGATAATTATATGAGTATATTGCATTCAAAATAGTTTGTGATTTTTTTCGCTGAATGGTCTGAGTAGAACAGGCAATAACGGGAAGAATCGTTTCCATTAATGCTTGTATTGGAATAATTTAGTAACAATTAAACATAGTATATATGATATTGGGTATTGCTTATGTATTGCTTGCTTTCATATGCGCACTTTATGGAAAGCACACCAGAATTGGCTTCTGGGGAGTATTATTATTATCTTTATTTTTTACACCGGTTTTGGTGCTGGCGTTTTTGTTTCTGTTTAAGCCCGAGAAGCAAATTAATACTGCTCCCACAAAAGCCAGTTAGGTATAACCTGAATATCCGGCCGGTAAAAATAACGTAAAATCAAGCTTCAGGAGGTTATTGGCAAAAGCCTATCTAAAGGCTTAGCCACAAGCCGATTAATTTTACCATATTTTTATCTTTGTTCAGGGAAGTGTAAATTAAAGATATCTTTGTATCAGGCTGTTTTTTCTGTCATATTCCTGCAGTAAAGTTCTAAAGCCAAGCAATGGTTTTGCCTCGAACTTACTTTGCCCTCACCCACTTTTCCCTTACGGATAAAGTTATCATATACTTTCCATTTCTCCGGTTGTTCCCCAAACTTTGCTTCATGTTTTTTCATGAATTCAAAAGATGTCCTTTCTAAGGACCTGCCCATTATATCTTCATCAATATCGGCTACGATAAATTTTGCAATTGTTTCAATTGCTGTTCTTTTATCTGCAACCAAATCCTCGTAATGTATAAACAGTATGGGCAGGTTGTTTTCATTTTGCACCCACTTAGTATTGTATTCCAGCCATTCTTTTATCTTTCGATTTCCCAATTCTACAATATCAACTGAAGAATTGGTGTAGTCTTTCAGCATTTCGTGAAGGGAGGATATTACATCGAGACAATCGCGGATAACAAAAATGAATTTTCCCTTCCGAATATTTTGGAGCAATTCATATTCATCGTGCGTTTTGATAATTCTGTGATCACCAAAGCTTCGCATTTCCACATTATTAAAAGCTGAGTGTCTGCACCAGGGAGATACATTATACAAATGTCCGAAATCCATATTGCCATCAGTAGTCATCTGGTATAAGATCATTTGCATTAATGTGGTGCCAGATTTCGGGAATGTAACGACGTAAATGTCTGACTCCTTTTCATCAAATTCCTACATTTTTTTTCATCCGGGTTGTAATAAGGATGCTGTGTATTTTTAAATTTACTTTTTCCAGAATGTCCAGGTTATCTGAGAGCTCATCATAATTTAGTTTGCCGCCTGCATCAATGAAAGCATTAATGGTATTTAAAAGTTCTAAATTGAGCATGCTGGAATTTTGTCAAATTTAAATTCAATAGTAAGATTTCCGTGAGTTTTATCAAAAATGATTTTTATTCTCTTATTGATTACTTCAGCAGATGATGTGTCTGCAGTATGAATAGCCTCGAAAAGCTGAAAATTATTTGCATATATTTGACATAAACTACAGCAATGGACTTTTGGTTTACCAGAAACGGAATTGATTTAATGTTGCGAAAACCCAAAGTGGGAGATGCTGAAGAAATTCTAACTTTTGCAAAGGCATTATTCAATTCTACCGACCAGGTATTAACAACATCTGAGGAATTTACTGTTACCCCGGAGCAGGAAAAGCAATGGATCGAAGATTCATTGCAAAACCCTGATAAATTGATACTTGTTATAACTAATGAAGAAGAAATTGTGGGGCTTCTTGATTTTGCCCCAAAAACCAAACGCAAAAATGCGCATACGGGAGAGTTTGGAGTAAGTGTACGTTATGATTTTCAGGGTATGGGTATTGGCAGCATGCTGATAGAGTCACTTTTAAAATGGGCCAAAGCCAACCGGCATATTGAAAAAGTGTTCCTGAATGTAATGGCTACTAATCTCAGAGCAATAGAGTTATACAAAAAACTTGGGTTTCAGGAAGAGGGAAGACACATAAGGGCAATAAAACAATTGAACGGAGACTATGTTGATCTGATTCAAATGTATATCCTTACTGCCCCTGCCGCTGATAAGATCTGAAAAGTTTTTTCAAAGATAAATCGATTGATTGTTGAGCAGGGGACGGTAATGGATTGGATAAAAATTTTGTCAAAACCGGGTTGATTGGAGTAATTCAGAACAATTTTAGAATTGTAAACAGTTAAGCCAGGAGGATATTTTCCCACCGGTTTAACTGCATCATTCAAATAGTAAGTCATATTAGTAAACTACCATCTTTTCCATGCCTATCAGTCCGGAATCACCGGTAACTTCAAGAATATAATCTCCGGCTGAAAGCCTGGAAGTATTAACAAGGATTGATGCATTTTTTGAATTATTGCTTTCAGTCCAAACCACTTTTCCGGTATTGTCTATGATCGTTAATTCTAAATTCTGACCAGGTAATGGGTTATTTAAAATTACTGTAAAATTACCCCGGCTCGGGTTAGGCTTTATTGCAATATCCTGAGCTGTGGCCTGAACATTGGTTACGCCTGTGCTGCCAGGTACATGGCGTGCCGATGACCACAGGCTTCTGCCAAAGGTAGCTGCCCAGATTTTTCCGGTGCCATAATCAATCTGCAGGTCATATACGCCTACAGTAGGCATACCTGTATTAAATAGCTGCCAGCTGCTCATGGTTGAATCTCTGTAAAATACACCTACATCTGTGCCCACATACATGGTTCTGTTCTGGTAATCCATCTGTATACAATCTACCGGCACATCGGGCAGGCCTGTATTATATGCCGACCAGCTTGCAGCAGTTTCATTATAAGATACAATCTGCGGGCTGCCGGTAGAGGTATAGCCGCTGAATGCTACATATATCTGCTTGCTGTTGCGTGGGTCAATTATCACATCCGAAATATTCTGACCGGCATAGGGAGCAGTAAGAGTATTCCATGAAGTCGCACCCATGTTATGCGTATAAAAAAGCGTATTCGAACCATCGTCGGCAGCATAAAATGTATTAGAATCAGCCTTGGTAGTTACTACCCTCAGCAGATCGCCGGTAGGTGAGGTAAGAGCTCCGGAAATATCAGTCCAGGTTGTTCCTTCATCTGTTGACCGGTAAACATCCTGATAACCCGCTACAATGCAGGTGTGGCATGTGGGTTCAATAATAAAGGGCGTAACCCAGCCGCCTGAGGGCGTACCGGGTATGTTGCCCGAAATATTACTTAGCCAGCCAGCGGTGGTGCTTAGCTGATCTATAGAGCCATACTCAGATGAGGCATAAAATATTGTATTATCAACCGGGTCCATCTGGCACTCCATGCCATCGCCGCCATCAGCATCAACCTGAATTGCACCCTGCACATATTTTGTACCTACGTCCTGAGCACCGGCTATTTCATAGGTAGCTACGCTGGTTACTGCAACCCTGTAGAATTCTGTAATACCCATGCCATTGGTTACATTATTCCATATGCCGGTTGCAGTAGGATTATCAGACCAGTAGATACCTCCGTCGTTTGTTTCGAAAAACCTGCCGGGAACAAGCGGATGAATTGCCATGAAATGTTTATCGGCATGTATGGCTACTACTCCTGTAAGCGTACTATCCCACTGGTTCATAATCTGCCAGGAAACACCTCCGTCGGTTGAGCGCCAGCCATTTACACCGCCACAGAATACATTATTGGCATTTGCCGGGTCTATGGCAATAGGCAGGTCATAAAAACCCTGGCCGCCACATCCGGTACCATCGGCATTGAAAGAAAGGAGGTTATCGCTGCCTCCGCCGCAAGCTGCAGGGGTAAATATTTGGGTAAAAGTATGGCCCGTATCTGTTGAATTCCATATTCCCATCAGGCCGTCGTCGGAGGATTCCGAAACTATAGCTTTTACAATTGCTCTGTTTGCAGGAGTAACAGCAAGAGTTATTCTGTCTGCCCCGGACAGGCTGGCTACTACTGTCCATGTATTACCTCCATTTGCCGATCTGTATATTTTGGAACGGGTAGTAGCGTAAACAATATTAGTATCGGTGGGATGGTATAAAAGTTGCAAGAAATTTCCGGTTGCCACTGCACTTGTCCATGTGGTTCCCCCGTTATACGAACGGTAAATACCCTGATCAGACGCATATATCAGCGAATTGGTATCTGTCGGGTTTACCAGGATCGCATTGGCAAAATGAAACTGGTCTTCGGTATAGACAATTCCAGTAGTTGTCCAGGTAGTACCTCCGTTTACAGTCTTCAATAAGCCTATACTGGAATAATCAGATCCGTCCCGGTCGCCGGTGCACATGTACATGGTATTCGGATTCTTAGGATTGTATTTAATATCCGTAACACTGAGCAGGGCCAGCGTGCTGGTCATATTTGTCCAGCTAGCGCCGTTATTGGTGGTTTTCCAGGCACCGCCGCCTGCCGAACCGATCCAATAGGTATTAGCCACAGTAGGGTGGAAGGCAATTACATTAATACGGCCCACACCCGATCCGCCAGCACCCGATGAGTCATCGCCCTGGAAAGTCCAGTTGGCGCCGCTGGTGGTTGTGGTTTTTGCGGCAGCCATGTTTGCCTGGTAAGCCATCCAGGAGTTGAATGTTTTTGCCGGAGAAACCAGGTAGCCATCGGCATCAAGGTGCTGCTGCCAGTACCATTTCCACCTGTCGAACTGGTAATCTTTGTTTTCCAGCCGCTCCGGAAATTTTACACCAGCCAGTCCGGTCTTTTTGTGGTCAGGGTCATTATTGGTATTTCTGAAGGGCTTGATATTAGTATTATAATACTCAATCACATCACTCATCTTCACATGTTCACCGGTAAAAGGTATCTGTGCTGTCGCTAAAAAAACAGTAAAAACAGACAGGGATAACAAAAACAATCGCTTCATACTAAAATCAATTTTTGTAATATTTTTTTTGAAAATCCACAATCCACTGATACAAATAAATCCACAGAGATAATAAACCAATAAGCCAAAGTTAACTATTTAATATTATTGAAGCAGGTAAAGAATACCTAACTAAAACACAAAATTCCTTAATTCAGGTATTTGGTTGAGCGGATGTAGAAATAATTCTATATTAAGGCATGGCAATATCATGCTTCCTGGCAAGACTGTCTACTTTAATTGCGAACAGTTTTTTTTCATTTTGCTGGTAATACAACAATGTGTTTTTGTTTGTGACAGGCAAATTATCGGGTAGAGCCGTATTATTTGCCTCAAGGGTTGTTATATCAAGTGTATCTCCGGGTTTAATATTTTCAAGGCTGATTCCTTCGCGAACATATTCAACATCATTGTGCGCAAACCGGCCTGTATTCATATGCGCTTTATGTACTTTACCAAAATTACAGTTCATTGCACAGTTATTGTCTACCCAGAAGAATTGTTTCGGATAAGCTTTATTGTGCCATACAATAATAATATGAGTTGCAGAGCGTATGTTACTCTCTTTTCTCCCTGGCAGCGTGCGTTGTGTAAAGGCTTCGATCAGTGTAGCGTCGCTCTTATATGCCTTCTTTGCGGATGATTTGCCGTGTGATAGCAATACAGGAAAACAAATCAACAACAGAATAAAGCTAGTTTGCTTCTGTGCTTTCAGGAAAAGGACCTTATGGGTCGCCATATATACTTAAGCCCGGAGTTTTAACGCTTTCTTTTCCATCAACATCTGGGCAATAAAATAGCTGCCAAACAATACTATACCGCCAGCCAGATCGCCCAGAAGTGTAAACTTATAAAATGGAATCGCATCAGTATAAGTTTGTCCTAATGCTGCAAGAGAATATCCGTTCCAACCCTGAAGGAAATAACCAAAATTGGATATCAGGTAGAACAGGCTTGACGCTCCCAGCAGATAACCCAGAGTAGCCAAAGGTTTAGGCTGCTTCATGGTCATACCCAATGCCGTAGCGCCAATAAGGGCTCCATAATTAAACAGCATTCCGGGTATGCTGTAGAAACCCGGGATTTTGGTAAATAACTGAAAGTAAACATCGCCTAAAAACTGGCCAAGCAAGGGAATCAGGAACGCCAGGCTGCGCTTATCTTTAATAACTGCGCCGCTGAACAGACCAATAGCCGCAATCGGAACCATGTTAGGTATATGTAAAGATGCATTAAAGATACGTGCTGATGCAGCCAGTAAAACTAAAAATACAGCGAGTATGATGTTTGATTGTAGTTTCATATTAAAATTTGTTGTTCCTGCAAAATTAAGAAATAAAGATCAGAATAATCAGTGGTTTTTATAAAGGCCGATTATCAACTTACCAATTCATTTGAATACCTATCAACTGTTAACCTTGTTGCCGTTATAAGCCCACTTAAGATAAGTTGATCCCCATGTAAATCCACCGCCAAATGCCGCTAGAATTACATTGTCGCCTTTGTGCAGCTTATCCTGCCACTCCCAGAGGCAAAGGGGTAAGGTGCCATTGGTGGTATTTCCATATTTTTCAATGTTGATCATCACTTTTTCCGGAGGCAGTTTCATACGATCTGCTGTGGCAGTAATGATGCGCATATTGGCCTGATGAGGCACCAGCCAGTTGACAGTATCGGCTGTAAGGTTATTGCGTTCCATTATTTCAGCCGAAACGTCGGCCATATTCTTAACGGCGAATTTAAACACAGCCTGTCCTTCCTGGTACACATAATGTTCTTTGTTCATTACCGTTTCCAGGCTGGCAGGTTTTACAGATCCTCCAGCCTTCTGGTGCAGAAAAACACGTCCGCTGCCATCTGTGCGTAATATAGAATCAATAAGGCCATATCCTTCTGTGTTTGGCTCGAGCAAAACAGCACCAGCGCCGTCGCCGAAAATTATGGCTGTTTTGCGGTCGCTGTAGTCCATTATAGAGCTCATTTTATCTACCCCGATTACTACTACCTTCTTATGCCTGCCGGTTTCAATAAACTGAGAGCCGATGGTTAAAGCAAAAATGAAACCACTGCAGGCAGCGCTCACATCATATCCCCATGCATTGGTCATACCTGCCTTATCACATATTACATTGGCCGTAGCCGGAAACTGCATATCAGGCGTGGTAGTAGCACAGATAACCAGTTCTATTTCCTTAGGGTCAATACCCCTTCTTTCCAGCAGGTTTTTTACTGCCTCTACTGCCATATCACTGCTGCCCTTACCTTCGCCCTTCAGTATCCTGCGTTCCTTAATTCCTGTTCTCGACTGGATCCATTCATCTGTAGTATCCATCATTGTCATCAGCTCCGCATTGGTCAACCTGTACTCCGGAATATATCCCCCAACAGCAGTAATAGCCGCATGAATTTTCTGCATTAAAAATTTTATTTAGAGTGTAAAATTAATTCAATAATTGGTTAAAACTGAAGTTACGTGCATAAGTGGTTCTATTTTAGCAAATTCCTTTGCAATCCAATAAATATAAAAATGCCTTCAGTCATTAAGCCATTCCATTTTGCACATTCCAACCTTCCCACAATTGCATATTGATTACATATTCATCCCCCCGCACACACTAAGTACCTGCCCTGTTACATATAAGCTCATGTCACTTGCCAGGTACAAGGCTGCATTTGCCACATCTTCTGTTTTGCCGAATCGGCCCAGCGGAATTTTTTCAAACCATTTTTCGGCGCCACCATCTTTGAGGTAGTGGGTCATGTCGGTTTCAATAAATCCGGGAGCTATGGCATTGCAGCGGATGTTGCGGCTCCCAATTTCCTGGGCAATACTTTTGGTAAAACCTATTATGCCTGCCTTGCTGGCCGCATAGGCGCTTTGTCCGCCGTTGCCCTTCATACCCACTACCGAGCTCATATTTATTATGCTGCCCGAGCGTGCCTTCATCATGGGGCGCATTACCTGCTTGGTAAGGTTATAAACGCTTTTCAGGTTGGCTTGTATCACATCATCCCACTGTTCGGGTGTAAGGCGCAGCAGCAGATTATCTTTACTGATACCCGCATTGTTAACACAAATATCTATAGTACCGAAATCTTTCAGCACATCAGCAGTCAGCTGTTCGGCGGCTTTAAAATCGCCGGCATCGCTTTTATAGCCTTTGGCCTTAACACCCATTCCTGCCAGGCGCTCTTCGAGTGCAGTAGCCTTTTCTACCGATGAAAGGTAGGTGAAAGCAACAGATGCGCCCTGTTCTGCAAATTTCAGCGCTACGGCTTCACCTATACCCCGGCTTGCCCCGGTTACAAGGGCCACTTTATTTTCAAGCAATTTCATTCTTATTAATTTGGACCGCTAAAGTAGTGATTGCAGCTGATATGTAGTAATCAGTACCATTTTACCAGGAGTATAATCCCGGGTGGTTTTTATTTTTTTGCTCTTTGCTTATAATATTTATAGCTTAGCCGGGTGAACCAAACAGATTATATCTGATCTCCGCAGAACCCAATTCCCAATACCGGCTGGCTTCCCTCGACTACCTGAGAGGGCTTTCGGCGTTGGGTATAATGGTCTACCATTATGTTATGTGGAACATTTCTCCTCCCGGTTCAGCAAGCTTTCTGGGCAGGACAGGCATATACGGAGTCGTAATTTTTTATATACTAAGCGGTATTACTCTCTATCATGTTTATAATGAACAGATAGGGATGCCCTCCAGGACCGGCCTGATCAAATACTTCTCAGCCCGTTTTTTTCGTATTTATCCGTTGCTATGGCTGCTCAGCGTTTCCTCAGTGATAATCAAGAAAGAGGATTTTTCGCTGGAAACAAAAATACTGAATTATACAGGCCTTTTCAGCGTTTATCACTGGGCCGATACTCTATGCTATGGTGCATGGTCGATAGGCAATGAACTGGTGTTTTATCTCTTTTTTCCGGTATTCATTTTCCTTTCCAAAAGGTCAAAACCATTATTTGCAGCTTTTTCCGTTATATTATTGCTCAGCTTTTTATGGTTTACTTTCAGGGTCATGAACAGCGCTAAACCTCTTTCCGAGTATTGGGTGCAATTTTTAAATCCGCTGAATCAGGTGCAGTTATTTCTCGGAGGGTACCTAATAGGCTATTTTACCAAAAAGCTGGTTATCCCGCTTTATATTACAATACCATTAATCTTGCTGAGTTTACTTGCTTTCATTTATTACCCTGCATCCGGAGATACCATGGCATTGGTTTCCGGTATCAACAGGATCGCGTTTTGCTTTATATGCCTTTTACTCAGTTTTTCGGTTTATAAAATTGCCGTAAGGTTGCCAGCACCATTGCACATTGTTTTCGGCACGTTGGGCGAAATCAGTTATTCATTATATCTGCTGCATCCCATTGTTGCCTATATATTTCCCCGTTTGTTCAGGAGCTTTTCTATTCATGCTCACCTGACAAGTTTATGTACCAGTTTCGGCTGTACCATATTTTTGTCATTTATTTTATATCGTTTTTATGAACGGCCCTTTATGAAGCTGGGAAAATTCGTTTCCCGGAAAATGACTTCCGATAGTCAAAAATAAGCGGTTTGAATCGGCCGGATATGCCAATTGTTAAAAATCAGCGAAATTCCTGCAGCTTATCACCTATTCTGGCAGTAATGGCAAAACATAGCCGGAAACGGCATTAAGTTTGTGATACAACTATTGGCATTAATTTTGTGCCTTGTTCATAAAGCGAATATGCAGTTATCCTTAAAGGGAGTTATACCAGTGCCATTGCGCGAAAAAGTGAATACTTATCAGAGTGGTATCTGGAAATCAGATATGGCACTCAATCAGGGTGAATATGTGTTTGTCCAGGCGCCTTCAGGTACCGGAAAAACCACGCTTATACACATCCTTTATGGTCTGCGCAAGGATTATGAGGGTGAGGTGAACTGGGCCGGTATCAATTTCACAGCTACAGATAAGGAAACAGTAGCGGGCCTCCGAACCAACGGACTTAGTGTTATTTTTCAGGATATGCGGCTCTTCCCTGAGCTCACCGCCCTTGAGAACATTGAAATAAAGCGCAGGCTCACTAATACAGTTACAACAGAGCAAGCTCAGGAATGGCTCGGGCGGCTGGGCCTCAAAGAAAAAAAGAACTCCCTGGCAGCTACCATGTCGTATGGCGAGCAGCAGCGGGTGGCCATTGTACGGGCTTTGCTACAACCGTTTGCCTGGCTGCTGATGGATGAACCCTTCAGTCACCTCGATAATGCCAATACCTCCAAAGCTATATCCCTTGTACAAGAGGTGGTAAAAGAGCGCAAAGCAGGTATGATACTTGCCGACCTCGATGAAAACAACTTTTTCCCTTACACTAAAACCATAATGCTGTGAGCAACGACCTTCAAAAAAATATGCTGAAGAAACTGCTGTTGCGCACCAGCCACAGGTCCAGATTATGGGCCGCACTTGCGGCATTATTTATTGGTACTACCTTATTGCTTCTGTCAGTGATGATCTGGTCTAATTTTAATGAACTGCTATACGGCAAAAAGCAGAACGACACTCTTGGCAGCACTTTCATGATCATTGGCAAGCGGGTTACGGAGCAGAATATGGGTGTGGCCAATGCAACAATTTTCGCACAAATGGAGATCGACTCTCTGAAACTGGCCCCTCAGGTACAGGATGTGGGCGTTATCAGTTCCAACCACTTCCCGATATATGCTACACTTGGCGGCAGACTGGCCTTTGCCACCGATATGGTGCTGGAGGCCGTGCCCGATAAATTTCTAGACAAAATGCCTGCCGAATGGGCCTGGGAGCCGGGCAACCGCAACCTGCCCATCATAGTATCCTCTCAGTTTCTCGATATTTACAATTATGTATTCGCACCCAGCCAGGGCTTGCCCCAGTTATCTGAAACATCTGTAAAGAACATCGCGCTAACCATGAAGGTGGGCAGCGGCGATAATACCGAAACCTTTATAGCCCGGGTAGTTGGGTTCTCAGATCGAATAGGCTCTGTACTGGCCCCGCAGGCGTTTATAGATTACGGCAACAGGAAATTTGGTAAGCCTGGCGATAAATTGTCCACATCGCAAATCATACTCAAAGCTAAAGACCCGTCTGATGTACAGTTTGGCAACTACCTGGAGAAGCACGATTATACAACCAACTCGCAGAACATGCGCTGGAGCAAGATTCGCGCAATAGTAGAGGTGGTAACCAGCGCCACTGGTATTCTTGCCCTCTTGCTTATGGGTATAGGCACACTGGTATTTATCCTGTTCATAGAGCTCACCATTGCCCGGGCGCAGCACTCGCTAACGCTGCTGCTGCAGATAGGTTACAGCCCCCGCTACCTCAGCCGGTTTATGACAGGCCGCTTCCTGCCCATGGTTCTGGGAACAGTTATAGCTGCGATGATTGTAACCATTGCAGGTCAGGTAGCAGCATCTGTATTAGTACTGAAGCAGGGCCTTGTTCTGCCCGCCATACCAGGCTGGCCCGTTTGGGCTGCTTTGGTCATCAGCACCGGCATATTGGTGCTCCTGGTGAGCCGGTCTATAAGTGGCGCCATAAAAAAGCAATAGTAAAATAGCAGGAGCAATTGTTGTTAACTATTTATATTCTCAGCCTCACCCAAAAAAATCATCCGGATACAGTTGCTGGTATCCGGATGATTTGAGTTAAGAAACTAATCAATGACTTACCTCAACTTTCGTTGTAATCTCATTGCCTTTCAGGTCATTTACCTTTAGCAGGTAAAGCCCTTCTGTAACACCCTTGGTATTGAGCTTTGCAGTCCCGTTGGCACTGCTGCCGCTTTCAATAGTCCTTCCAAGCAGATCTATCATTGAAAATGTAAAATCAGAATGGTCGTTTGTTATAACCACTATATGATCATCGGCCGGATTAGGAAACACAGATACATTCATTGCTTTAGTGGCTGATTGCGCCGCTCCGGTTGTCAACTCTATGGTATTCAGAGTTGTATTGGTCATCACAACAGGGTTGTAATCAAAATAGATACCAGCCCGATTAGGAATAGGGGTGCCGGGGGCTAGGCCGCTCTTGGGCATCACATCAAATTCTATGGCGCCGATACTGCCATTTGGGCTTACCGTACTGTCGGGAAGATTTATATTATTGAACCTGAATTTCACAATATTTCCGGAGCTGTAAATATTTACAGGCGCTGATGCGTTTTTCACATGGAGCGTTTTCATGTCCAGGTTACTGTTAAGTGTATCCACTACAGTAATGCTTTCGGCTGCAGCAGTGCCTGTATTCTGGAAGTGGATTACATAGCTCAGCGGGGTATTGTTGGGTATGTAGCCGGGTGCCCCGATTCCCATTGGCGATACTGCCTTCCCGTTCGGGTCATAAGAGGCTCCCGCCGGAGTACAGGCGTGTACTGTATTATTGGACAGGTCAGGATCTGTCAGAGAAGTGGGCGAAGCATAAAGGGTGTTGCAAAGCGTATCCCCAACCGTTAGGGTAGAGCTGCAATGCACATGGATTTCGGCCCATAAACCATACGTATCATCAAGTGTGCTTAAATTCCAGGTAAGTGTGCTGCCGCTTACAGAAGACGGGCCAGGGCCCCAGGCTGGTATAAAAGATACATAGGATATCCGGGGATCCATGGTAAGCGTTACAGTAGAAGTTAAAGTGGTGCAGTTAAAACGCGAAAACCAGAACCAGTCGCTGCAATCAATCCACATATCAGCATCATGGCCTGCCACCAGAGGGGTGTATGCAAGCGAAGCGCGCATATCAAAACTGGTGGGGGTGCCGCACTGATAAGCAAAATTATAGGTATAGGTACCTGATGTAAAAACGCTGAAACCAGTTGCACCGCTTGAGGGGCAGGTGGGTACTATATTACCTTCCGCGGGCTCATTATTGGTGAGCAGTTCGTAGCTGCCCGGCAACAAGGTTATTGCATAATGGCCTGTATCATCGGTCCAGCCTGCAAATGTAGTATCGCCTGAGACTGTATTTACAATAAGGATGGGCATATACATCATTCCCGGTTCGCCGGGGTCTCTTACGCAATTGCCGTTCAGATCAAAGTACATCATACCCTGAGTTGTGGAACACGAGTCTGACAGTACATAAGCTGCCGGACTAGTGGCGCTTGCTGTGGCCCCGCCGGTGGCTGTTGCCGATACGTGGGTAGAATAGGTGCCCGGCATTGTTATTGTGTGGATAACATTGGAGTAAAAGGATACACTTGTGCCTGCAGATAAACCTACTTTGACTATAGTATCAAAACCATCATCAAAATTAAGATTCAGCGTTACCGTATCCGCTGTGGTGGATGTGCCGCTGGTATACCCGAATACCAATACGCTGTCTTTAGCCGGCAGCAGGCAGGTATATGGGATTATAGCATCGTAAACAGAAAGTGTTACTGTTGTGATCTGAGCTTGGCTCACAACGGGCCTTGCAGAAAAGGAAAGTGCAAGAAGAACGAATAATAAAAGTGGCTTTCTCATAAAAATAAATTGTTGATTTTAACTAAAGGGGTTTTTGTTTTAAAATGATTAAAAAAATAAGCGCTTCAGTATAAAAGACGGAAAAATGCGCCAAAAGGTTGGGTAAAATATTTTAAACTCGTTGATTAACTGAGAGTTATAAAATATAATTATAAAAATAGTAATGCTCATCAATAAATAAATTACTGATGAGCATTACTATAAAATAGCATGAAATTTATATAAAATTGTTGTTCTTTTCTGTACGGATATTCTGGCAAAGATGAGGTGCAAGCGGCAAAGAATAGGGTATAATTGTATAAGTGGGATGTTTGATTGTATAAGTGTGTATTCTTCGGTGATTTTAAGGCGCACAATATTAGTCAATGTGTTCAGTGCTGTAATGTTTGTGATTTAAATTGAAGCAAAATTGAAGTAATTCAACTCACTTTCGCCTTCAAGAAGGAAAGGCTCATCTGCAAACCACACATTACTATCAGATCATCGGATATGAAAATAACAACCGTATATTATCATTATCATCAGCTTCATCCTCGTTCTGCAAAAACAGCAAAAAAAAATTTTGGAAAATTGAAATAACTGCATTTACCTTTGCACCAGTTCTTTACAATTACTTATCAAGAAAGGCAGAGGGTCATGGCCCTGTGAAGCCTTAGCAACCTCTTCCCGAGGCATCGGGAAAGCTGGTGCTAATTCCAACCTGAGCAATCAGGACAGATAAGTCAGACGCAACAGTTTTCTGATAACGCCGCTTCGCGGTATTCAAATAACTCCAGCTCCTCTGATTTATCGGTGGAGCTTTTTTTATGCCCCTGCTCGAGACGGGGAACAGAAAAGGCATCGCCGGTAATCTCTTTCAAGGTAAGTACGTGTAGGAATTTAGTTTTTTTATTCTTCACCGCTTTTAAAAACCAGAAAGATGAGTAACGCAACAAAACTGATTCACAGCATTCCGGTTGATCCGCTTACAGGTTCCATATCCGTACCCATATACCAGACATCCACCTTTGTGCAGGAAGCGCCCGGCGAAAACAAAGGTTACGATTACGCCCGCAGCAATAACCCCACCAGGGCTGCCCTTGAAAAGGTAATCGCAGAGCTGGAAGGCGGGCAGGCAGCTTCGGCTTTTGCCAGCGGCCTCGCAGCTATAGATGCGGTAGTAAAGCTGCTGCAAAGCGGCGATGAGATACTGGCCGTAGATGATATATATGGCGGGGCCTTCAGGCTGTTCACACACATCTATGCCAAGTTTGGTATAACAGTCAACTATGTGGATACAACACAGGTGGTGAATGTGATTGATGCCATTACCCCCCGCACCAAGCTGATATGGCTGGAAACACCTACCAATCCTACACTTAAGATCAGTGATATTGAAGCTATAGCCCGCATAGCAAAGCAGCATGGCGCGCTGCTGTGTGTAGATAATACCTTTGCATCGCCGGCATTGCAGCAGCCCATAAAGCTGGGCGCCGACCTGGTAGTGCACAGCGCTACCAAGTACCTGGGCGGCCACAGCGACCTTATAGCCGGCATAGTGGTGGCAAAGACCGAGGAGCTGGGTGCACAGATCAAATTCATACAGAATGCAAGCGGGGCCATACTTTCGCCCAATGACAGCTGGCTGGTGATACGTGGTGTGGAAACGCTGTACCTGCGGGTAAAGGAGCACAGCCGCAATGCACAACTGGTTGCCGAATACCTGCAGACCCACCCTGCCGTTGATAAGGTTTATTATCCCGGCCTCAAGTCACACCATAACCATGATATAGCTGCGCGGCAGCAATCGGGCTTCGGAGGAATTGTAACCTTCAATCTGAAAGAGGATACTGCTGAAGCAGCCAGGGAGGTTGTGTGCAGCACTGCTTATTTCAAGCTTGCCGAAAGCCTGGGTGGCGTGAAAAGTCTGCTGTGCCATCCGGCCACTATGACCCACAAAAGCATACCTGCTGAAACCCGCCGGGCAGCCGGTGTAACGGATAGCCTCATACGCCTCAGTGTGGGCCTGGAAGATGCCGGTGATCTGATAGGCGACATTACCCAGGCACTTGACAGGCTATCTGGAGTGGTAGCTCGGCAGGTTGAAGCTGAAGCAGTAGGTCAGCTTTAGTTTCCATTTGGTCATAGTTGTTCCACACTTCAAAAGTGTGGGACAAATAAGTCAACCACCAGGCAAAAAAATAAAAATAAAAATTTCAAGCGAGAGCCCACCGCTTAAGTATCGTACACAAAGCACCCCCTTTCAAGGGCCGGGGGTTAAATTTTCTTTCACATGTCCATACATAACCAACAAACTAAACTCACCATCGGCCTCTTTGGCTTTGGTGTAGTAGGCGAGAGCCTTTATAAAGTACTGGCCCATACGCCCTCACTCAATGCACAGATAAAGAAGGTCTGCATCAGGCATCCGCATAAAAAAAGAAATGCACCGGCCGAGCTCTTTACAACAGATGCTGCATTGCTGCTCAACGATCCGGAGATCAATGTAATCGTTGAACTCATTGATGATCCTGTGGCTGCATACTATATTGTTATAACAGCCCTGACCGGCGGCAAAGCAGTGGTGAGCGCCAATAAAAAACTGATTGCTGAAAACATGGAAACACTCATTGGCCTCCAGCAGCAATACAATGTGCCCTTCCTTTACGAAGCTGCCTGTTGTGCCAGTATACCGGTTATCCGCAACCTGGAGGAGTATTACGATAATGATCTGCTCCAAGGTATAAGCGGTATTGTAAACGGCTCTACCAACTATATACTCACTAAGGTAACTGAAGAGAAAATCACCTTTGCCACAGCGCTGCAGCAGGCGCAGGCTGAGGGCTTTGCCGAGAGCAACCCGGCACTGGATGTAAATGGAATTGATGCCGTAAATAAGCTGGCTATACTGCTTACACATGCTTATGGAATTATTGTCAGCCCCTCTGATCTTATACACACAGGTATCCAGAACCTGGATGAAAACGATGCCCGCTTCGCCACTGAAAAAGGATTTGACATAAAGCTGGTGGCAAAAGCCTGCAAACAGCAGGATGGAACTATTGCCGCTTTTGTACTGCCGCAGTTTGTTGCTAAGGCCGACCAGCTGTCCACGGTCAGGAATGAATACAATGGCGTTGTCATAGAGAGCAGCCTTGCCGATAAGCAGTTCTTTTATGGCAAGGGCGCGGGTGGTTTTCCTACCGCGTCGGCTGTCCTCAGCGATCTTTCAGCGTTGCGCTATAACTACCGCTATGAGTATAAGAAGCTGAATTACCAGGCTCCGGCAAGTCTTACCACAGAGTGTTACCTTAAAGTATGCATACGCTTCAGGGGTATTCTTCATGTGCCGCAGGATCGGTTTGATAGTATACTGGAGTGGAGCTGCAACCGCAATCATTGCCATGTTACAGGCATACTTCCGTTATCGCAACTCACCAACAGCGACTGGTGGAAACAGCCGGGTATATCCATTCTCCTCTATCCCGATGGCATCTTTGAAAATTATGAACCACAGAGAGAAACCAGCGATCAGAACCTGGGTTTTGTGGAGCAACTGGCCGAAGCGGAATAGTAAATTCAACATCAGGTAATCTCCTTTCATCAGTGGAGATTACCTGAATCTTTTTGTTATGCCAACCTGCATAGGTTTTAATGATTATGGCTATTCCAGATCAGCTCATCCAGTTTGTCGGGATCGGTGATGATGCTGGCGCGGTAAAGGGGGACAGCTTGCCAGGTATGCGATGACTGAATTAGTTTTTCCATGGCTGCCTCCCAAAGTATTTGTTTCGCCATAGATACTATATAGATGTTACTGTTAGGGATGCAGGTAGAGATGAACATAGACTGGTCGGGCAGTTCAATAGCATTGCCGCCCGAAGTTACGGGTTGTTTCGGGCGCGATGTATGGATGTCATGAGTAGCAACCGGGCAGCGAAATTCCCATGTTTCTGTGAGTGGATCATTATCTTTGGTGGGTTCTGTGCACTTTATAACTTTAGGTGCTTCGGCGGGGTTGCAACCGTTATCGAACATGTATAAATAGCCATGCTCCGAATGCCTGATGGCGTGTTGTCCGCAAAAGAGGTTACTGGCATTGTCTCCGGGAGAGGGGAGTATGCCGTTATAGGCCCGCAACACCTTACCTGACGGGTAGCTGATCTTTAATATCTGGCTGATGTTTCGGAAGCTTAAATAGATAATACTGTTTTGCTCATCAAAATAAAAGGAGTTTTCATGAACATCATTCTGTGCTGATTCGGGATACGCACTTAAGTCTATGCTGTCGAAAAATTTAGCAGCTTCCCATTTCCATACCAGGTTTTCTTTGTCGTCATATTCCAGCAGTATTCCGTACCTGGGTTTGCGGAGCTGAATTCTGGCGTTTTTGTTTTTGGTGGTGTCGGCTTGCCTGATCCGCATAATACTGTCTCTGTTGATAGGCACCGGCCTTTTAGGTATCGGGTCGAAACCCAATGTCAGGTAATGGCCATTGGCCAGCCGGGTTATTTCGTGGTGATAGCCCTGCAATGTATCTGTTTTTCTTTTGCGCCCGGTTGGCCCGCGCCACAAAACTTTGCCGTTATAGTCTATTTCATAAACGTCTCCTTCAAGCATTAATGTAATTGTGCCTTTACACGAGAGTTTGAGATCTCTTACGGTAGCGCTGTCACTTTTAACTCCTTCAATATGAGGTAAATACCAAACCGGCTCGCCATTCATATCATATAATGCCCGTGTGGCATCAGCAAACACATAGCCATCCTTAAATTTATCCGCCTTATGAAGGACAGACATTCTGTTGGCTGTAGTATCTATAAATGAAGTAGTACCGGTTGAAAAATGGTGTACTTTTCCGGCAACCAGTTCTTTGGAATCCTGATAAGCAATTACCCGCCACGAATACGCCTGATTGAAAGCAGGCACTTTGCCAATTATTCTGTTGCTTTTACTTTTTAGTGTATTGGAAATGTGTTGATCAAAATCTTTACCGGTATAATCCCCGCTGCATATTTCCACCTTATAGTTATCTGCCTTAGCTGTAGCAGGGAAGGTGAAGCCGATGATCCTGTAATTAACTACAGCGCTGTCGGCCGGAAATAATTGCGACCAGGAAAGGTGAGGGAGTAATGAGAAATAAAACAGGAAAAGACAGGCATTTCTCATAATGATTATTTATAGTAAATGAGTGGTGAAAATAATGCTATTTATTTAAAAATACTGCATAGATGGAGTGTTTTTTTAGCAGTAGCGTTTTGAGATTATTTAAGGTTTATACTATTCCAGATTAGGTTTTCTAATAGTTCCCGGTTTGGGATAATACTTATACGGTATTGAGGATATGGTACCCAGCTTTTTTTATCAGATTGCCATTTTTCTATTTCTGCCGACCATAAAATTTGTTTGTCTTGCGATACTATTAATGCTTTGTTGTAAGGAACATTGGAAGATACAAAGAAAGAATTATCGGATAATTCCACTACATTTCCACCTGCTGTAAACATATACCGTTTATTTAATTCAACAGAGTTGATAGCAGGAGGGCCATCTGCTCTGATTGGTTCAACCGGCATTGGGTATTCCCATATTTTTTCAATGGTATCCTTTTCTGATGATGGCAATTTCATCATTACTATCTTAGGTATATGATTGATGCCGCAACCATTATCATAAACATAAAAATAACCTTTTTCTGATACATGACAGCTATGTTGGCCACAAAAAATATGGTTTTCCATGCTGTCGTTTGGATATTCCAGTTTTCCATAAGCAGCGATTACCTCACCCGAGGGGTAGCTTACTTTCAGTACCTGGCTAATATTTCTGAAACTCACATAAATTACTTTGTTCTTTTCATCGAAATAAAAGGAATTCTCATGAATGTCATATTCAGACATGCCGTTTGATTTTTTGTAATAGTCTAGGTTGGAGTTTTTAAAATAATTAGCAGATCTCCATTCCCAAACTGGCTTTCCATTTTCATTATATTCCGTTACAACACCGTAATTTTGGCTTCTTATCCTCCGTGGTCGGCGATCTTTAGGATCAGCTTTAGCTCTGGTGCTGTCTGTTTTTGTGGTTTGTTTTATAACCGGATCAGTCTCCAGAACCATAAAATGACCATTACTGAGCATAGTAAGTTCATGATGGTAACCCACCATTGTATCGCTGCTTATTTTTCGGCCATTGGGACCTTCCCATAGTATTCTCCCATTATAGTCTGTTTCAAAAGCTCGTCCGTCTACAAGTAATGTAAGAGTGCCAAATGGTGAAAGTTTGAGGTCTCTTACCTGTGATTTTGGTTTAATAATACCTTCCATATCCGGAAGATACCATACCAGGTGGCCCTCCATATCATACATGGTTCTGTTACCATCCATCATTAGATAAGCATCTTTATATTTTTCTGCGTGGTGTGTAATAATAAATCTTAGCACCGCCGTATCAGGATTATAAACATTACCTGTGCTGAAATGATGCAATTTAATTTTGACAGCAGGTGAACCTGCAAAAGAAGGAATGACCCGCCATGTATATTCTTTAGCAAATGAGGGTACTTGTAAGATTCCTTTATTTTTTTTCCAGGATGCTGTTGTTATAATATTTTTCTTAAAAGAAGCATCATTTTTAAAATGTCCTGAAGCTATTTCAATTGTATAGTTTTTTGCATTTTTAACGGATTGAAACTGAAATCCGATCAAGGTATAATTTAAAGTATCATTCTCTAAAGGGAAAATCTGAGCCGGAAGCTGATTAGGTAATAACCACAGGCATAAAATAAGAGGCAAAAATGACCGCATATCCGATATTAAACGGGCAAATATAACGGTTTTGTTAAGAAACCATTTTAGTCAAAAGCAATATTTTGATTAATATTAAATTTGTGGATAAAAATTACAATAGAACCGCAATTTTTACCGCTGAAATTACTAGCTTTGCTCAGTTAGTGGATTTAAATTATTTGTTTCTGATAAATGAAATTTCAATACCTGGTTAAACCTGTACCTGAGATTTTAAATGTCATAAAATTAATTCCGATGAAAAGAAACCTTAGACTTCTTTCAATTTTACTGTTATTAGGTTGTACACAAGCTTATGGACAGGTTACTGCTTCATTCATTTATACAGGTACAATACAGACCTGGACAGTACCCGCAGGTGTTACTAGTGTTCAGGTTGATGTAATTGGCGGTGCCGGTGGTGGTTCCAATACATCTTACGGTGGATGTGGCGGCGAAGTAGTTTGTTCGCTTGCTGTAACCCCTGGCCAGGTTTTAAACCTTTATGTTGGTAATATGGGTGGTACTGCCACATCAGTTGGAGGTTCTGGCGGTACTACTGGCCCTGATATATCGGGAGGGGTAGGCGGCACCTCAACAGGCGGTGGCGGTGGCGGCGGCGGTGGCGGCGCAAGTGATATAAGGATAGGTGGAATTGCACTGGCCAACCGGGTTGTAGCTGCTGGCGGCGGCGGCGGCGGCGGTGACGATTGTGGTGGTATTGAGAACGGAGGCACAGGCGGTGGGCCTGGTGCTGCAGGAAATGGGCTGGATTGTGGTTCCTATAGTACTGTTTCTTGTGGAGCAGGCGCGACTCCAACTATTGGCGGGGCCGGTGCTACTGGTGGCGGCACATCCGGCACACCATTGGTTGGCGGTGATGGAACAGCATCAACTTCAATCGTAATAACATCTTCCGGATTTTCATTTACTTCTTTTTTTGATGGTGGCGGCGGCGGCGGCGGTTATTTTGGCGGCGGCGGCGGTTCGGCTGGCGGCGGCGGCGGTGGATCTTCTTATACCGACCCAGTACTGGCCACTTCAGTAGTCAGCACTTCAGGAACCGGTTGTTCAGATGGAAGCATTACTATTTCCTACTGCACGCCACCCGTGGCGGGTACTATTGTTGGCCCGTCAAGTATATGTACCGGTTATACGGGTACTTTTACCAATCCAACTTCTGCGGGTACCCTCTCGTGGAGCAGCAGTGATCCTACCATACTTACTATAGGTGCTGCAAGTGGAATTGGTACCGGCGTTTCTCCGGGAGTTGTAACTGTTACCTGTAATGCCACAACCGCCTGCGGTTCGGTGAGTACTACAACCTCCGTTACAGTAAATCTTACTCCGGTTGCGATAGTTGCTCCTGCCAATGTATGTTTAGGCAGTACAGCTTCCTTTACCGATGGTACACCCGGAGGTTCTTGGAGCAGTGTCAGTCCCGGTATAGGCACTATTGATGCCGTTACCGGTTTGTTTGGCGGTGTGGGTATTGGTACAACAATTGTAAGTTATACCCTGGGTACCTGTGCAGCTACTGCAAGTATTAATGTTGTTGCTACGCCTGTTGCCGGTACTATTGTTGGGCCGGCTTCTCTATGTACAGGGGCAACGGCAACTTATACCGATCCTACTGCTACCGGCGTGCTCAGCTGGACAAGCAGTAACCCGGGAATTCTTACTATTGGTTCTGCTACCGGTTTAGCTGCAGGGATTTCTCCTGGTGTGGTGCTTATTACAGGCACTGCCACTACTCCCTGCGGATCTGTAAGTACCACAACATCTGTTACGGTAAATCTGACTCCAGCCCCTATTGCAGCCCCGGTTAATGTATGCCTGGGCAATTCAGTTACCCTTACCGATGTTATTCCAGGTGGCACATGGACCAGTTTAAGCCCGGCCCTGGGCACAATAGATCCCGTAACCGGCCTGTATGGCGCTGTTGCAGTTGGGGTGGTAACCATTCAATATACATTAGGCAGTTGTTCCGTTACCGCAAATATCAATAACATTACAGGTGTTACAGCAATTGTCGGTCCAAACATATTATGTGTGGGCAGTACCATAAGTTTAACCGATCCGACTGCAGGTGGCCTTTGGAGCAGTTCAGTCCCTGGTTATGCTACTATCAGTGGCGGGGGGCTTGTTTCCGGCGTGTCTGCAGGTGTTACCACTATCAGTTATACACTGGGTAGTTGTTCTGCCACTCAGTCGGTAACCGTTACACCCGCTCCTACAGCTATTGTCGGGCCGTTCAATGTTTGTGTGGGCAGCACTATAACACTCACAGATTTTGTAACTGGTGGAACCTGGACGAGCCTTACTCCGACCAAAGCTACAATTGATCCTGTTTTGGGCATTGTTACCGGCATAGCTGCTGGTACTTCGGTTATTCATTACACAATTGGTGGTTGTATGGTAGCTGCTACTGTAACTGTTACCAGTCCTGCAGGCGCTGTAAGCGGGCCGGTAGCGGTTTGTGAATCTGCCACTCCTGTCTATACAGATGCACCAGCCGGCGGCACCTGGAGCACAAGCAATCCGGCAACAGGCACAATAAGTGCCATCGGAGTGCTCACACCACTCAATTCAGGGCCGTTAACAGTATATTATACCTTAGGCGCCTGCCAGAGTCAATTAAATATAACCATTTATGATACCGCGCTTCAAATTACAGGTACAAATACTCTTTGCCAGGGTGATACTACTTATTTAGTTGATGGAACATCCGGCGGTGCATGGAGTACCAGCGCACCAGGTATTGCATCTGTGACTCCAGATCCACCAATTTTCGGAATGGTTATAGCAACAGGCTTCGGCACGGTTACGATTTCATATACCATGCCTAGCTGCCCTGCCCGTACGCATACACTTACAGTTAACCCGTTACCTGCAAGCATAGCAGGGCCTACTGCCATCTGTATTGGCCTGGGTACTGTACTTACCGATGCAACAGGTGGTGGTGTGTGGACAAGCAGCAATCCATTGGTAACAGTATCACCGACAGGGGTGGTTACTTCTTCTTTTGTGGGCCTTACCTCTACTATTACGTATACCCTGCCGCTTACAGGTTGCTACACTACCGCCGATGTAAATGTGGGTATACCACCTACAGGCATCCACGGCGATTCGGCCGTATGCCAGGGAGCATCAGCCACACTTTCCGACCCTACACCGGGTGGTGTATGGAGCAGTACCAGCCTGGCTATTGCTCAGGTGATAGATTCTACCGGCTTTGTAACAGGAATAAGCGCCGGTGGTGTGCAGATATCTTATACCTTGCCTAACGGTTGCTTTGCAGTAGACTCATTCAGGGTACTTCCGCCATTGCCCGCATCGGTAAGTGTTACCGGCCCGGTAAATCCGGTATGCTCCGGATACCTGGATTCATTTATAGCCCACCCGGTTAATGGCGGTACGCCAACCTACTTCTGGAAGAAGTTCAGTACGTTCCCACTGGCAGCGCTGGGCACGGGCGATACCCTGAAGTATTACCCGCTGCATGGCGATGTGGATATGTGCTACATGGTTACCAGTCACATCTGCTCAGTTAAAGATACTGTGGTTGATACTTTCGCAATCAATGTATATCCCGATTCCGTATCGCCGATTGTAACTATTACAACCGAGCATTCTGATTCCATATACTATATTGGCGAAATTGTAACCTTCAATGCACTTGTAACCTGGGGAGGCACATTACCTGTATACCAGTGGTATGTAAATGGTGTGTTGCAGGCCGGCGCTACCGGTACCTCATTTGCACTGGCTGTTTATAGCAATGATACCGTTTACTGTGTGGTAACAGGCAATCCGCCTTGTCCGGCAATGCCAATACTGGCAGGCTACAGTAACCATATTCCGATAATGGCCGGATACCTTAATGTAGGTACTTTGAATGCAACAGGCGGCCTGAGTTTATTCCCTAACCCGAATACAGGTAACTTTACGCTGAGCGGCAAAGTGGATTGCAACAGCTGTAAGGAAGTAGATTATGAGGTGGTTAATGTACTGGGTCAGGTGGTTTACCGTGGTGTAGCTTCTCCGGTTAACGGCGCTATCAATGAGCAGGTATCAGCAGGCAATCTGGCTTCAGGCTCTTATATGCTTAAAGTGAACACCGAAACCGGAAATCAGACTTTCCATTTTGTGATCAGTAAATAGTATGCTATTAAAATTTTATGGAAAGCGGGCCTTGATTTTGGCCCGCTTTTTTTATGGATTTCATTTGCTCGTAAATATTCAGGTGCCAACTTTCAGTAGTTATTTCCCATACTCATTGAACAGGAAACACAGGTTGAAATATTCAGAAGTTGAGTTAACATGACATGACGTGGTAGCAAAAAAATGAGTAACATTGCCTGACTTTAAGCAATGAACTTAATACTAATTACACCCGAAAAAACGGGTACTGATGAAATAACATTGGCTAACCAGATGCTTGCCCACGGGCTGGATCGTCTGCATATACGTAAGCCATACTCTAGTGCAAATGACTATAGCGCTTACATCAGCCAGATTGCGGAACAGTATAGAGCAAAAATTGTTATTCACGGCCATTTTGAGTTATTGAGTGAATTGAAATTGGGTGGTATTCATCTTAGTGAGGCTATGAGAAACCATCCTTTAGTATGGGGGCAGATCAGGGATATACCTCCTTCAAAAACAGCTACCTCATTTCATTCATGGGATGAGATTATGGGCAATGAATTCCGGTACCGGTATGTTTTTATCAGTCCTGTTTTCGACAGCATCTCCAAACCCGGTTACAAAGCAGGGATCGGTCTGGAAGGAGCAAGAGCTACAAAACAGAAGTTGGCTTCAAGGAATAAATACTGCCCTGGTATTATAGGGCTGGGTGGGGTAGGGCCTGATCAGATAAGTATGCTGCATCATAATGGGTTTGATGGAGCGGCAATGCTGGGCGCTATATGGGATAGTAAAGACCCGTTAGGAGCCTTTCTGCAGGCTAAGAAAGTGATCAGCGAGCTGATAGATGTCTAATACCATTACTGAGACTTAACACCTGTTTGAATCCTTTCTGCATTAAAATATTTACTGCTTTGGCACTCCTTACTCCTGATGCGCAATAAGCAACTATTAAAGTTTCTTTTTTAAAATTATTGGCATGATCATCCAAAAGAGACAAGGGGACGTTTATGCCACCAATGTTGAATTGTGAATGTTCCTCCGGCGCTCTTACATCCACCACCTGAATTTCCGGATCATGTTCCATCAGTTGCTGCAAATCCTCATAACTGATGGTATTTATTGTTAGGTCGCAGAACTGTTCTGAATCCTGCAGATGGGTTATGTTTTTATTGGCTTCATTTAACCTGAATTTGAAAGTGCTGGTTTGCATAGTCAATGTATCAAGTACAAGTAATTTACCCGAAAGTACTTCGCCAATACCTGTGATCATTTTAATCACTTCATTGGCCTGTATGGTACCTATTATTCCGGGCAATGTGGCAATTACACCTATAACAGCGCAGTTGGGTGATTCATCCGCTCCCGGTGGCTCAGGGAAAATGCAGCGGTAAGTAGGCCCGCCCTGAAAATTAAATACAGATACCTGCCCTTCGAACTTATAAATAGCTCCGGAAACAAACGGCTTATCAAGCATCACGCAGGCATCATTTACCAGGTACCTTGTCGCGAAATTGTCTGAGCCATCCACAATTATATCATAACCTTTAAACATTTCCAAAGCATTGGCAGCATCAACAAAGACCGGGTAAATATTGAAGTTAACATATGGGTTTAAGCCCTTTAATTTACTTACAGCTACCTCTGCTTTTTGCTGGCCAATTTCCTGTTCGGTATATAAAACCTGCCGTTGCAGGTTTGAGATATCTATCTTATCGCCGTCGGCAATGCCGATAGTGCCCACACCTGCTGCCGTTAAATATTGCAGTATTGGGCAACCAAGGCCACCAGCGCCTATCACCAGCACCTTTGCTTCGCGCAGTTTTTCCTGCCCTTCTGTTCTGAATTCAGGAAGAATGATTTGCTTAGCGTACCGGGATATTTCAGTTGGGGAAAGCATTATTACAAATAATTAACTGCTGAATAGTTTTAGCGTTACTTTTAAACCGGTTTAAACCGGTTTATATTTTGTTTCTGTTTTTGACCATTGTGGCTTAGGAAATGATTTACTGAGCTGACTGCGTGATGGTTTTCTTACCTTGGTAATTTTACCTTCGCTCACTATTTTATCATGTACCGTATACCAGTCAGGAAACTCATCTGATTCCTGTGTCCAGTGGCTGTATGTGCCTTCGCTGCACCAATCAGGTAATTTACGCATTGCCAGCTGGTGTGGCGGGGAGTTCCTGAACACTTTCATGGCATCAGCATCTGCCCACATGGTGAGTGTCCAGAAAGTAAGACCTTTGTCAAAAAGCTGCTTGCCTTTCACAAATCCGGGTGTGATAACCAGTTGCCTGGTTGCTGCCGAATCAGCTTTGAAAAGTGCCGGTAAAAAAAATATTGACCTCAGTTTTAACCTGGTTGCTGAAACGAAATACATTTAGTAAAGGTAAACAGTCTTATTGAAAAAAATCAGGCAGGCTCCAGAACAAGTTGTTCAAAAAGCTGTTCCAGTTTTGAAGCAGGTTCCGTACACAATCCGGTATGTACTTTCGACATTTGTACCACCGTGCTGCGCGTAGCCGAAAGCCACCGGAACCGTTGGGGCAAAGGCAGTTCTCCCAAAGGCCCGGCTTCTGGTCCGCCTGTACATATGCGCTCAAAAGATTCCAGGTGTTTTTGAATCTCCGGAAAGTCGATTTTGCCGCAAAGCGCCTGCAGTCTCGGTTCATCAATATGGAATTTTACCTGCAGGAATTTCTGGCTTGCAGCATATAGTACCACACCTATATTCAGGAATTCTTCCCGCTCTACTCTTGGCACCAGCCTGATAACCGCATACTCATATGTTTGTTTCTCGTGCATGCTTTGCTTCATTTACAAAGTTCATTGAATTTTGCAACCGCGCCAATAAATATTCTTCATAAGCCTTCCTGTGCTCTCTGGTTGAGTCAAAAGGATTATCTGCAACCAGCCATTCATCGGGGATCAGGCTGATAAGATCATGGATAAATTCCGCCGTGATTTTATTGCGGCAATAAAGGTCTGCCTCATCAATCATCGTAGCCTGTGGCAGCAGTAAATGGTCTTTAACCCGCTCGAATGGTTTCAGTGCCAGTTGGGCCGGCGGCTTGTTCCAGTTGTAATGAAAATAGAGTGCAGCGCCATGATCTATTAGCCAGAGTTCCTTGTACCAGGTGAGCATATTGGGGTTTCGTGCCGTCCGGTCGGGATTGGTTATAAGGCAATCGAGCCACACTATACGCGAAGCAATCTCAGGACTAACAACCGTAACATTTGGATCGAATGTAATGGAGCCTGAAAGATAACTGAGGCCTATATTAAGCCCGGCGCTGGCCTTAAGCTGATCCTGTATTTCTTCATCCTGCTCTATGCGGCCAAATGATTTATCGAGGGTTACAAAAACTATTTCCGGCACTTTGAAACCCAATGCCCTGGCCAGTTCGCCACCTATCAGTTCAGAAATAAGTACCTTCGGCCCCTGCCCGGCGCCATGAAACTTAACCACATACTTAAATCCATCATCTGCCTCTACCAAGCCCGGCATAGAGCCGCCCTCGCGCAGCGGAAGAATGTAGCGGTCTACATTTACGGTTCTCAATTGTGGTTTTGTATATGGCATTCTACTTTTGTTTCATTAAAATGATTAAAACCGGTTCTGCGTAAATTGCAATTTTCTTTTTGTCTATTACAAATATAGCCATTGGATCATAAGCCATTCCTTCTTCAACATAATCGGTAGTTAATATTTCGAACCCGGCATTTTCATCAGCGCCAGGAAATATATTGCTTATTTCCGCTCTATCAAAATCAAATCTCTCATGCATTTGTCGACGATTTAGTTTTTGGTCAGATTTAATGCTGAAGCTATCAATATCGTCTAAGATGCAAGCGTCTGCTGATTTAAATTTAATGCTGTGCTTGCTGATATTTACAACAGAACCAACACATTTCTTGTAAAGTGCCTCTTTACCTTCCCGGTCACCGGTTACCAATATCAAAGTTTTAATAACTTTCCAGCTGCCTATGATTTCTGCCTGACATCTGGCAATTGCTGGGAAAAATAATAGCGATAGCCAAACCAAAATACATTTTGCAAATGGGCTAAGTCCGTTTTCATAATCTACCACTTTTATGCTTACAATAGACCTCATTTACTTGGTTTTTCAGTTAAAGTAAACGGCTCCAGTGATAAAGGTACCACTGCACAACCCCGGGATTAGTCTTGGATCCCGCACTCATGGTTGTGGCTTCAAGTTGTATGATGTAGTTGCGGAAAACCTCCATTTTCAGGTTCAGGCTTGCGTTACACTATTTGTATCTTTAATGAAGTCAAAATTACGGATTTGAATTGATGGTTCTCAAAATAGTTTTAGATTTGTCATAAGATAAATACTAATGCAATATTCTAAATATACAGAGTTAAGGGCATCTGAGGAATCAGATGAGTTCGAGTTTGTCAGTAATGGACCTAAAGGCGATATTATTAAGAAGGTTCAATTTAGTAAGACAGAAATGCCTGGAATATACAATCTTGGGTTTGGTGATAAAATGAATGATGGCTCAATTGATGATAATTCTGATTCAAAAAATGGAGATAGAGATAAAATTCTTGCTAGTATCAGCAATATAATTTATCTCTACACAAACATTTACCCGGAACGTAGTATAGTGTTTTTAGGTCGTAATTTAGTTCGCAACAGGCTTTACAGTATGGCAATTGCGAAAAATTATGAAGAATTAAGTAACGATTTTCATATTTTTATACTCATTGATGAAAAGGATGAAATTGCCAAAGTTCCATTTTATCCAAATCTAAATTGTTTAGGATTCTCAATTAATAGAAAAAGCCGGATAAATCTTGATTTATGAAACCATCTCAAAAAAGTAAGATAGAACTGTTTAAAGAAAAGTTCGGTGTCAATGTAACAATTGATAAAAACCTAAATAAAGATACTAAAGTTGTTCACTTCCCTAAGAAATTGGCTGATGCTAATAAGTTACTTTCCAGAATGCAGGTAAAGTAACTGTTTCAATGAATAGTTTAACCGAAACTTGCAAACTGCTCCCAATCCTTCCAAACCGCTTTATACCCTTTGCCTTCTATCATCTGCTTAACCTCTGCTACAGAGCGGCTGTCATCAATTTCAAATTGCTCCAGTGACTCAGGTTCCACCGCATAACCGCCAGGATTAGTCTTTGAGCCTGCGCTCATAGTTGTGGCCCCAAGCTGTATAATATGGTTGCGGAAAACCTCATTTTCCCGGGTAGAGATGGACAATTCAATCTCTTCATTGAATATCCGCCATGCACATATCAGTTGCACCAGTTCTTTATCACTGATCACCACTTTGGGTTCAATTAATCCCGTAGCTGGCCTAAGCCGGGGGAATGAAATGCTGTACTTGGTTTGCCAGAAATTTCTTTCCAGGTAGTTGACATGCAGAGCCGTAAAGAAATTGTCGGTGCGCCAGTCTTCAAGCCCAATTAAAACACCCAATCCAATTTTGTGAACCCCTGCATTCCCCAGCCTGTCGGGCGTGTCGAGACGGTAATCGAAATTGGATTTTTTTCCTTTAGTGTGGTATAACTTATAGTTGTCTTTATGGTAGGTTTCCTGGTACACAAGCACTGCATACAAGCCGTCATCAGCCAGCATTTTATACTCCGCTTCTTCAAGGGGCTGAACCTCTATGGAGAGATTGGCAAAATGTGGACTGAGTAATTGAACCGCTTTCTGTAAGTAATCTACACCAACAGTCTTATTCGCCTCACCGGTTACCAGCAGCACATGTTCAAAGCCTTCCTTCTTCAGGTATTCGGCTTCCTGCAGGATTTCTATTGAAGATAAAGTGCGTCTTTTTAATTTATTGTCAAAGCTGAAGCCGCAATAATTGCAGATATTCTGGCACTCATTGGATAAATAGAGCGGCGCATAGAGCTGAATGGTCTTGCCAAATCGTTTCTGCGTAATCCTGTGGCTCAGTTGAGCCATCTGCTCCAGGTAGGGAGCCGCAGCAGGGGAAATGAGTGCCTTGAAATCTTCAATGTCCCGCCTGGTCTTATGCAAAGCGCGCTCCACATCTGCCGCAGTTTTTGCGTAAATGGAAGATTGCACTTCATCCCAGTCATACTTCTCAAATTCGTCTTTGAACATATACCTTGATCCCTGAAGGGAACCATTAATTAAGCGTTATCAATAATCTCAATAGCATCTCAGTCTTCATCATCTTGTTTTTGCAGCTATTCCTGATTTTTTATACCGTATTCGTGTTAAATTGTATTCCTTCTCCCAATGTCCTGGCCAAAAGCTAAATGCATGGTCCCCTTTAGGGACAGGGTATTAATTTAAAAATTCCGTCAGCGGACTGCTGGCCTCAGCATAAGCTTTCACTGCACCCAGCTTCGCATTATAAGCCATACGTCCTGCTTCCACAGCCATTCTGAACGCTTTTGCAATCATTACCGGGTTGCCCGCTACCGCTATGGCTGTATTCACCAATACAGCATCAGCGCCTATCTCCATAGCAGCCGCGGCATGGCTCGGCGCGCCTATGCCTGCATCAACTATTACAGGCACATTGCTTTGCTCTATGATGATTTGTAAAAACTCCAGTGTCTTCAATCCCATGTTGCTGCCAATTGGTGAGCCCAGGGGCATAACTGCGGCCACACCCACATCTTCCAGTCGCTTGCACAGCACAGGGTCGGCATGAATGTAGGGCAGTACTATGAAGCCATCCTTTACCAGTTGTTCTGCTGCCTTCAGTGTTTCAATCGGGTCAGGCATCAGGTACTTTGGGTCGGGATGTATTTCCAGTTTCAGCCAGTTGGTTTGCAGCGCTTCCCTTGCAAGGTGAGCCGCAAATATGGCTTCCTTTGCATTCCGCACGCCTGATGTATTGGGAAGCAGATTGATATGCGCATGATGCAGATGCTGCAGGATATCATCATCCTCACCATCCAGGCTAACCCTTCTGAGTGCTACCGTTACCAGTTCAGTTCCGGAGGCTATCAGCGCATCCTCCATCAGTTGATGGTTCCCGAATTTACCTGTGCCTGTAAAGAGCCGGGAAGAAAAAGTTTTATCTGCTATTTTAAGAAAATCGCTCATAATCTATCTGAATTTTGAAACATCAATACAACACTGTTCTAAAAATCAATCGCCCCGATAATATCTGTAAGTATGTCCAGGTCCGGCACAAGATGACTCAGAAACGACCCGTAAACCTCTTGTTTAAACTTCTTTGCAGCTTTTACCTTGTCAGGGGCATTGGAAATGGCTCCTGAAACAGCAATGCCATGCAGCCCTGTTTTCAGCAAGTCATGCACATCACCGGCTTCAATGCCGCCTATCCCAATAATTGGCGGTACTATCAAACCCCTTAATTTTATTTCTGTAAACAGGTGGCTATATCCATCCTGTCCAAGCACCGGGCTTAGGTTTTGCTTGGTGGTGGTATACCTGAACGGACCAAGGCCAACGTAGCTTACCGGCTTGCCTGCGAGGTGAAGGAAGTCCTCAATGGTGTTTGCAGTACAACCGATTATGCAGCATCTTTTCAGCAGTTCATCTATATCTTCCTGAGGTAGCGGGTCTTCCTTTCCTATGTGCACACCGTCGGCACCAAGGTCAAGGGCTAACCTGGGATTGTCGTTGATGATAAGTGTTGCCTTATGTTTTTTACACACTTTCTGAACTTCTCTGCCCACGGCATAATATTCATCATAACCTACGTTTTTCAGGCGGAGCTGTATCCAATCTATGCCGCCGCTGCAGGCATCTTCTGCCAGTTCGGCGCTGGTAGTGATATACTGGAGTTTGCTTATTGGCTTCATATAACTATCGGATTATGGTAACCTAATAAAGTTTCATTACTCGCAAGGAACTGATAAGTATAAAGGTTGGCAATTTCTGCAGCATCTGCTATTTCCTTTCCCAGTGCCAGTTGTGCTGTAAGTGCTGCCGATAGAACGCAGCCGCTGCCATGTTTTGCGCCATGGGGCAATCTGTCGTTACTGAATGCATAAGTATGGTCGCTGGTATACAAAAAATCTGTAGCGCTGTGGCTGTCGCTGTGGCCACCTTTAAGGTAGATGTTCACATACTCACTGTAATTCTCAAGTTTGGTTTCCAGGTCATCTGTGCCAAACAGCCTGTGTGCCTCAGGTATGTTCGGGGTAATACAGGTAACTTCCTTCATAATTTCCAGCAGTTGTTCGGTGGCTTTATGAAATTCATAGCCGGCGCTCGCCTTCATTATCGGGTCATAAATAAGCACAGGACTTTCAATATTTTCTTTAAGGAACTGCACAACCTCTTGCAAAGTTTTTAAGTTCCCGATCAGCCCTATTTTTATATGCCGGATATTAAACCGCCTCAGTAACACGGATACCTGGCTGATAATCTTATCAGCGTTTACCCATTCTACCTTATCAAATTCTATATCATTCTGCCATGTCAGTGCGCTCACAGCACCAAAACCATACACCCCATTTGCTTCAAAGGACTTTATATCAGCCAGTATCCCGGCCCCTGCCGAGGGGTCAAAACCGGCTATGGATAGTGCATATGGTTTGTTTTGTGGCATTTATTACTTTAGTTTTTTCATGTTGTTATTTCCAAGTAATGATTTCATTTGGGTAATGGCAATTTCATTGAGTTTCAGCAATCTTTCCGATTGTGCCAATTGCTGCCTTATCAATACGGAGTTTATACTTTCAAGATTGGTTAAAACCACTAATTGTTCCAGTTCGGCATAGTCCCGGATATTCCCGTCTTTACCGGGATTAGCGTCCCGCCATTGTTTTGCTGTAACGCCGAATAACGCCACATTCAGCATGTCCGCTTCGCTGGCATAAACTATTCCTGATTGTGCTTTTGTTATTGTTGGTGGTATCAGTGTTTCTTTTATGGCATCAGTATGTATTCGGTAATTAATTTTAGATAGAGTTCTTTGCAGGTTCCATTCCAGTTTCAGTCGGTCGTTTTCATCCTCTTTCAGTCGTTGGAATTCTTTTATTAAATACAGTTTGAATTCCGGGCTTAGCCAGGAACCAAATTCAAAAGCTATATCGCTGTGTGCAAAAGTACCTCCACCATACCGGCCAGCTTTAGATATTATACCTATTGCATTGGTCGCATCAATCCATTTTTTGGGTGTAAGATGAAAACTATTTAAGCCAGCCAGAGTTTTAAAGGTCTCGAATTCGAGACCTTTAAAATCGGGATTATTAAGTTCTTCCCATATGCCAATAAACTCGACTGTATTGCGATTTCTCATCCAGCTGTAAATCATAACATCATCACCAAATGGTTTTACCATATCTGTCAATGAAATATAGTTGTCATTTTGATGCTTTAGGATAGCAACTTCAGTTCCTTTTACACTGATTGTTTTATTTTTTGCCATAAATATCTGGTTTTTGGCTTTGTTCAATTCTCATTCATAGTGGGCGATTTTATTTACTGGTCTCGAATTCATTACGTTTTAAAAACTAATATTACTTCCGGATTTTCTTAGCTAATTTGGGCGAATTCGTAACAATTAAACTACAGATAAATTTCACTCCCCACCTCAATAAACTCCTTCGATTTTTCCTCCATTCCTTTTTCTCTTTTCTCCTCTTCGGCAGCATAATCCCTTATATCCTGGGTTATCTTCATAGAGCAGAAATGCGGACCGCACATGGAGCAGAAATGCGCAATTTTAGCGCCTTCGGCAGGCAGGGTTTCGTCATGGAAGGAACGAGCTGTTTCCGGATCCAGTGAAAGGTTGAACTGGTCTTCCCAGCGGAACTCAAACCTGGCTTTGCTCAGTGCATTATCTCTGTATTGAGCTCCCGGATGGCCTTTTGCAAGGTCGGCAGCATGTGCTGCAATTTTGTAGGTGATCACACCATCCTTTACATCTTTTTTGTCGGGCAGGCCAAGGTGTTCTTTAGGTGTTACATAGCACAGCATAGCCGTGCCATACCAGCCTATCATTGCCGCGCCTATGGCCGAAGTGATATGGTCGTATCCGGGGGCTATATCGGTTGTCAATGGGCCGAGCGTATAAAACGGCGCTTCGTCGCAGCAGGCCAGTTGCTTATCCATGTTTTCCTTTATCAGGTGCATAGGCACATGTCCCGGCCCTTCTATCATCACTTGTATATCGTGTTTCCAGGCTATTTTGGTCAGTTCACCCAGGGTTTCCAGTTCCGCAAACTGTGCTGCATCGTTGGCATCGGCAATAGAACCCGGCCTCAATCCATCGCCCAGTGAGAAGCTCACATCATAAGCTTTCATGATCTCACATATCTCTTCGAAGTGGGTATACAGGAAGCTTTCTTTATGATGCGCAAGGCACCATTTAGCCATGATACTGCCTCCGCGGGAAACTATTCCGGTAACCCTTTTGGCGGTAAGCGGTATGTAGCGCAGTAATACGCCTGCATGAATAGTGAAGTAATCTACACCCTGCTCGGCCTGCTCAATCAGTGTATCCCGGAATATCTCCCAGGTCAGGTCTTCCGCTTTGCCATTTACTTTTTCAAGCGCCTGGTAAATAGGTACGGTACCTACCGGTACGGGGCAGTTGCGTATGATCCACTCACGGGTTTCATGAATGTTTTTACCTGTTGACAGATCCATCAGCGTATCGCCACCCCAACGGCAGCTCCACACTGCTTTTTCCACTTCTTCTTCTATACTTGATGTAACAGCCGAATTGCCAATGTTGGTATTGATCTTAACCAGGAAGTTTCGGCCAATGATCATGGGTTCGCTCTCGGGGTGGTTAATGTTAGCAGGTATTATAGCCCGTCCGCGTGCTACTTCTTCCCTTACAAATTCAGGAGTTATTTTTTTGAATGGGATATTTGCGCCAAAACTTTCGCCCGGGTGCTGGTTCCAGAGTTCGCTGTTATTCTGCAGCTCATCTATGCGCTGGTTTTCACGTATGGCTATATACTCCATTTCAGGGGTAATTATACCCTTGCGTGCATAATGCATCTGGCTTACATTACAGCCCTGCTTTGCCCTGAAGGGCTTACGGATGTGTTCAAACCGCAGTGCGTCCAGCGCTTTTTCTTCAAGCCGTTCATTGCTGTATTCTGCAGTGAAGCTGGTTAGTTCATCCACATCGCCGCGGTCTTTTATCCATTCCTCGCGCAGGCGGGGCAGGCCCTTGGTTATATCAATTACTACATCCGGATCGGTATACGGGCCACTGGTATCATATATGGTTACAACTGGATTTGGCTTCAGTTCCTCTACGCCAAATGTCCTGGTAATGGTAGGGCCAACGGCCACCTCGCGCATAGCCACTTTAATATTGTGCAGTTTGCCTGCCACAAATATTTTTTTTGAGCTGGGGTAAAATCCCGATTTTATATTGCTGTCCTTTGGCGCTGTATCCTGCTTCATTTTTATGGAATTTGGAATTTGGAATTTGGAATTTGGATTTTGGAGTTATCCTCCTTGTGTTGCTTTTATTAAAGTTAACTGATCATTCTCATTGAGGTAGTAATTGTCCCAATCCTGTTTGGGGATAACATTATTATTAATAGCAATAGCTATACCTTTTTGAGATGAAATATTCAGGGCAACAAGGGTTTCTGAAAGAGTGGCTGATTCTTTTAATTCCTGAAGTTTATTGTTGATGTATATATTCATCCCCATGAAATTGTATACTGCTAACAGAAAATTGTAAACTGACAACGCAACTTTGGGGGGGAGATAATAACTATCTGCTTTTTCCTTACGCAGGCATTATCCTGATCAGGTCCGAAGGGTATAATCTCAGCCATAATAAGTGGCACCCCTAAAGTCAGGACAAAGTTAGGGGTTAATATTTTATTAACGCAAAAATTTCAGACTGAGCTGTTTTTGATGCTTAAGAAATAGAAAGATAAGGTTGTTATGGTATTTTATACTGGTATTTTTATGAAAATCAGTGCATGTATTTTGTTTAATACACTATATATACTTATCTGGTAATTCTCTGGGGTAGAACAATCTTTATGCCGGGTTTTCTATAATATACGGTAATAATTTAGCCCGGGTAAGCGGTTTTGAAATATACCCTTTCACCAGTGGGTGGTTGTCTGCTTTTTCCCGGTCCAGTTGGTCAACAGACGATGACAGCATATATACATCTATACTGTTTTTTTGATTTTCAGGCAGTTGTTCCATTTTTTCCAGTACATCCCAGCCCGAAAGAACAGGCATATTTATATCCAGGAATAAAACAGCATTAGGCTGTATGTTTGCCTTCTGGTATGATTGTAAATATTTTAGCCCTTCTTCAGGCAGAATAAATGTTTGGGTTTCAGAATCTGGTACCGTTAACCCGATCATTTTCGAGCAGATCATATTGTTGATCCGGTCGTCATCAATAACTATAAAATCTCTTGCCATAAAATGAGATATATCTGTATTATTTTAGTTTTATTTCGTTTGCATTAAGTTCTATATGAAATATTGTCCCTTTGTTTACCTCGCTTTCAATAGTTATTTTCCCGCCTAAGGATTCAACCTGTGTCTTAACCATAAACAGCCCCATTCCTTTACCATCAACATGCGCGTGAAAACGCTTGTACAATCCGAACACATATTGGCCCGATTTAGCCAGATCTATGCCCATCCCGTTATCTTTATAAGTTAGTTGAATCTTGTTATTGTTCAGTTCGCTTTTAATTTCAATAATCGGGTTTAACCCCGGCTGCCGGTACTTGATACTGTTGGATATCAGATTGTAAAATATACTGTGAATGTAGCTTTTTAAGCTGTATATTTCATCAATCTGATCAAAATTATACAAAACCTGCACATTTTCATTTGCAATGGTCGTGTTGATACTTTTAATTATATCCTCGAGGATTTTGGAGAATTTTACTGATTCGTTTTTATATCCCTGTTTTGCTTTCAGCTGAAGTACAAAATTAAGGTCCCTTATAACCTCATCCAGTTTATTGACGCAGACATTCAGGTCACTTATCATTCGTAATTTATCTCCGTTATTCAGTTCCGGATATTGCAAAACCTCGGTTATTCCCATAATATTTGCTACAGGTGCTCTGAGGTTGTGCGAAACAATATAGGAAAACTGTTCCAGGTCTTTATTGCGCTGAATAATATCGGCTATCATTTTTGATCGTTCCGATTCTATTTGTTTCTGTTCTGTTATTTCATTTATTACACTCAGTGATGCAATAATATTCGGCCCGGCTACTATAAATGGCATCTTTATAGTGTTGAATATTCTTATGTTGCCTTTGTGGTCAGTAAAGTTATGTTCCCTTGCGCTCAGTTGCTTTCTGCTCCTTATTACTTCTGTATCTATATCCTGAAAAAATGTGCTTTCACTTTTTACCGGTATAATATCTCTTATATTTAGATTTATCATCTGGTCCGGTTCAAAACCATACATTGATGCATAGCTTTTATTCACAATTATATATTTCCCTTCAGCATCTCTTGCACATATAGACTGAGGGATCAGATCAATTATTAACCTGAGATTCGCTTCCGATTGTGCCAGTGCTTCTTCCGCTTTTCTGGTTTCTGTAATATCATGTACAGCGCCTATCATACCTGCAGGTTTGCCTTTGCTGCTGAATTCTATACTGGCCTGAGAATAAACATGCCTTATTTCACCATCCGGCCTGATGAGCCGGTGATGGAATGCCGTATGGCCCTGAGATTTCAGTTCATCATTCGAAATCTTCCTTACATATTCAAGATCTTCGGGATGAATAAAACTTTCCCACTCTTCATGGGTATATAAATTATCAGATTGAGAAACGCCATAAATTTTACATGTTTCATCAGACCATGCGCCAACTCCGGTTTTGAAATCCAGTTCCCAGCTACCAATATGAGCTATAGACTGTGCCTGTTTTAGCCGTAACTCGTTATGAATCAGGTTTTTTTCAAATTCTATCCGTAACTTGTCTTTTTCAAAATTATCCAGTGCAAAAGAGATATCTCCGGTTGCTTCTTCCAGCAGAGCGATTTCATCATTATCAAAAAAATTCAGCTCATCAGAGAGAATATTGAAGGTGCCCACCACAACCCCCGATTTTTTTATTGGCAGAATCATACACGACAGCCATCCTCTCTTGCAGGCAAGCTCATGTCTTTCGACTAGTACAGCATCTTCCTGAATATTATTGCATACATAGCTGGCTCCGGAGCTTATAACCCGTCCTTGTATGCCATTCTTATCATATTTATAGTTGGTAAACAGCTCTGCATCTTCCGGCAAAAGTCCGCACTGGTCTTCCAGGTTGAGTAGTTTGCCCGATTTATCTAAAAGCCCTATCCACGCTGCCCTGAATCTTCCAAATTCCAAAGCAATATTGCACGCCTCCCGGAACACGGTTTGCTGATCAGTGGAGCGGACAATAGCCTGGTTTATCTGGCTGATGAATGCATAAAGTCGGTTGGCATGTACCATCTTTTCTTCGGCATCACTACGTTCTTCCTCTTTTACAAATACATCCAGGGCATACGACAGATCATCTGCGGTCCTTTTTAGCAACCCGATTTCGTGCTGGTCAAAAAAATCTTTCTGTCCCGAAAAAATGAAAAGGATATATCTTAATGATCCGCCTTTCTTTAAGGGTAATGCAATTGCAGATCCGTATCCGCGCTGGCGTGCAAAATCAGCTACGCTGCTGCTATTGGTTATACTATCAAAATCATTGATAACGCTAAATACGCCATTTTTCAATACCCGGTCTGTCAGGCCCCCTTCATGAAATGGCTGATTGTCAAAAACAGTAAGATCACCCTCTGTAGCATTATAATACGACGTGAGCTTTGTTCTGCCGGTTTCCTGGTCCGGATTCGAAATAAATGTCATTTCAAATTGTCCTGTTTCCACCGCTATTTTGCACACTTCACTGAGCAGTTCCTTTTCGCTTTTCTGATGTACTATTGCCTGGTTTATCTGACTGATGAATGCATAAAGCCTGTTGGCATGTATCATTTTTTCCTCAGCATCCTTCCTGGCAGCCTCTTTATCAAAAACATCCAGGGCAAAGGAAAGATCATTGGCTATCCTGTTCAGCAGATTGATTTCCTGCTGATCAAATAAGTTTTTTTGTTTAGAATACAGGAAAAATATATACTTAGTATTGTTTTGTTTCTTAATTGGTAGTGCAATACATGATTTAAAGCCGCGTTCATGTGCATAATCGGTTACACTGGTTGATATCGTTGAAGTTTCAAAATCATTTAATATTGAATAAGTGCCTTTTTGGATGGCAACATCTATAAAACCACCCGCTCTGTAATTGTGGTTATTATATCGTATAAGGTCAGATTCTGTGGCATTGCAATGTGCTATAAGGTTTGTTTTTTTTGTTGCAATATCTGGGTATTGGAAAAATGCCAGTTCAAATCTCCCTGTTTCCACTGCTACATTACAGGCGCTCTGAAAAAGTTCTTCCTGTGTTTTGATGTGCACAATAGCCTGGTTTATCTGGCTTGTAAATGCATACAGCCGGTTGGCATTAATTATTTTTTCTTCAGCCTCTTTCTGATTTGTTATATCAAGTGATATTCCATGAATACTCTCAGGTTTTCCGGCATCATTAAAATTAAAATGCGATTGGCAATGAATGAATCGGATTGTTCCGTTTTTGAGTATAACCCGATGATTGAAATCCCAGTCTTCCAGATTTTCTCTGGATTGCATAACAATATTGCGTGCAAAATCCTGATCCTCAGGATGAATCATGGATAACCAGGATTCAAATGAATGCTTATTATCGCTTGGGTCCACTTCATAAATTCTGCAGTGTTCCTGCGACCACCGGGCATAACTGTTCCCGATATTGTATTCCCAGCTCCCCAGTTGGGCAATCTCCTGAGCCTGTTTTAATCTTAATTCGTTCCTGCGCAATTTCGCCTCAGCTTCCTGCCGCAATTGTTCTTTTTCAAAGAAATCAGTTGCAAATGAAAGATCATTGGCTACCTCCTCCAGCAGCGCTATCTCCTGGTCATTAAATATATCAGGTTTGCCCGACAACAGGTTTAAAGTGGCTACGATAATATTGTCTTTTTTTATCGGCAGCACTATACCTGATCGTAGTCCCCTACCTAAGGCATACTGGATTACTTTATTTTCCTGTGGCCCGGTTCTGTAGTCGTTTAAGTAGCTGAACATGCCGGTTTTTAGCACTTGGGCAGTTGCTCCGGTTTCCTCCAGTTTCAGGCTGCCAAACATCTTTTGATCATCTGCATTGGCATTCCCCTGTGCAACTAAATTGAGCTGCCGGTGGTCACGGTCAATGGTGCCAATCAGCGCCAGATCAAATTTTCCTATTTCTATTGCAATACGGCAGGTTTCGTTATAGAGCGATTGTTCATTGTTCTCATGCACTATTGCCTTGTTTATAGCGCTGATAAATGCATAAAGGCGGTTTGCCTGTACAGTTTTCTCTTCAGCTTCCCGGCGCAGTTTTTCTTTTTCAAAAATGTCCAGCGCAAAAGAAAGATCATCGGTAATCTCTGATAATAACTGTAATTCCTGGCTATCGAACAGGTTCCTTTGCTTCGAAAACAGGTGAAAAGAAAAGGCTGTTTCATTGCCTTTTCTTACAGATAATGCTATACTGGAATTGAAGCCTCGGTTCGAAATATACTCGCCTACCGTTTTACTGTACGGAGTTGACGAATAGTCATTAATATACGAATACTTTCCATGCCGTATCATGCCGGCAATCATACCGGTTTCACTGTAGTGGTAATTGCCGAATTGTAAATGGTCTCCTTCCGTTGTATTATAGCCGGTGATGAGCTTTATACTGTGTTCTGCCAGATCAAGCCTGTTAACAAAGGCCATATCGAATTTCCCTGTATTAACAGCTATCTGGCAGGCTTCCGAAAAGAGGGAGTGCTCATCAGTTGCATGAGCAATAGCCTTGTTGATTTCACTTATTAATGCATATAGCCGGTTGGCTCTTATTAATTTTTCTTCTGCAATTTTCCGTTCAGTAATATCCCTGAAATTGCCCACCATTGCTTTTACACTTTCATCTGCAAGCAGGTTGGTTGTTGTGCCTTCCGTCCATATATAGTGCCCGTCTTTGTGCAGCATCCGGTTGATGCCATGAACCGGGATGCCGGGGTTTTTCATGGCGTTGTCAAGCCGGCTCAGTACTTCCGTCAGGTCATCGGGATGCGCAAAGTCATAAATGGTCTTATTCTTTCTTTCCTCAAACGTAAAGCCAAGTAGGCGCTCGGTTGCTGGAGACTGATAAAGTATATGGCCCTCATTATCATGCAGGGAAATAGCATCTAAATTATTTTCTATCAGCGCCCTGAACCGCTTTTCGTTCTGCTGTATTTTATCTTCGGTAATTTTCCGCTCGGTAATATCCCTGAAGTTACCAACAACAGCGCCAACATTTTCATCATCAAGCAAATTGGTAAAAGTACCATCCATCCAAACGTAGCGCCCGTTTTTTTGTTTCATTCTCTGCGTAGAAGGAACGGGGACACCCGGATTATTTATAGATTCCCGGTACCGGCTGAGAACCTGCTCAGTATCATCAGGATGAAAAACGTTTTCAAATTTTATTTCCCTCAGGTCCTCAAGTGTATAGCCCGTTGTTTTTTTAGCTCCCGGCGAGAGGTATAGCAAATTATATTCTTTATCTCTTAATGCTATAATCTCTGAGTTGTTTTCAATAAGCGCCCGGAACCTTTTTTCATTCTGCTCCAGTTTATCAAAAGCCAGTTTCTTATCCGAAATATCCCTGAAATTCCCTACAAATGCCCTGATGTTCGGATCCTCCAGAAAGTTGGTAGTCGTGCCTTCTGTATAAATATAATGCCCGTCTTTGTGCCTTACCCTGTTCTGCGTGAAAATAGCCTGCCCCGGATTTTTCATGGCTTCATTCATCCTGCCCATCACTACTTCCATTTCATCGGGGTGGAAAAATAAATTACCGTTCTGCCCAAGAAATTCTTCTGGTTTATAACCCATCATATTGGATGTTGATGGTGAGGTGTAGGTTACCAGTCCGTTTTCATCCAGCATCACAATGGCGTCAATATTGTTTTCTATCAACGCTTTGAACCGGGCTTCGGCCCGCTTTCGCTCAGTAATATCAATTACTGTTGTCATTATCAAAGGCCCTGCTGCTTGTATCGGGGTAAGTCCTATTTCAACCGGAAATTCCGATCCGTCCTTCCTTAGTGCAAATAATTCCCTTCCTGCTCCCATCGCCCGGGCTGAAGGATTATTTAAAAACGCCTTGATAAAACCCGGATGATGTTCTCTGTACCTTGCTGGCAGCAGTATTTCTATATTTTTGCCAATCAGTTCAGTTCGGGTATATCCGAACAATATTTTAGTCTGGCGGTTAATAAGTGTAATAATGCCTGCGCTGTCTGCCAGTATCATCGCATCAGGAGCAGATTCAACCATCAGTTGAAAAATCGGAGATTGATTGTTTAAGTCCTCCATGGGTGGCAAGTGTTTGGGGTATAAGTTTCAGGAAATATAGAAGAGGTAGGTATCTTTTTATCTGTATTATTTAGTTATCTATACAAATGTAGTATGTTCGGATGCTAAAAATTATATTCAATGGCATGATTTTGGTCATGTATTCAAAAAATAGCTAATAGCATACTTGTAATTAACCAATATGTAATACCTTATTTATTAACGGGTAGCTAATAATATGTTTTGATAAATATAACTTGATGAATAATAAAATGCATTTTGTTTCCAGGAAACACAGTATGTTTTTAAAACTACATTATAAGTTAAATTTTAAACATATTTAAAAAATATTGATGTGTAATATATAAGTTCTTAAACCTGAAATTTATAGTTTATGCCCATCATCTCTGTATAGGTGCGGATATCTATGCTGCTGGTAATAGGTTCTTCACCTTGTGATGTGAGCAATAAGGATAGGTCAAATCCGCCTTCGGTCATTGTTGTATCAGGTTGGGCAAAAGCAGTAACAGCTCCCGATTCCAGCTTTTCTGGGAATACCGATTTATTGGCTTCACCGAATTGGCAAACAACAATTCTGCTTATGATCCATTTCCGGCCTTCTTTCTGGAAACCGGTATCGGCCAGGTCTTCAAAGTCTTCTGCTATCTCTTCGGCCTCTTCAAGTGTAAACGGGCTGTTTTTCATCCATGCAAGTTAAGGCTAAAGTCCGTTTTATGCGCCGGTTTGCTTGTAGAATCCTGTAAATGCCAGGTCATCTTTTTCACAATAATTTCCTAAAGTGAGCAGGCTGATGCTTCAATTTCAGTTACTTTACCTTGTGAAATATATTCTTCTTCTTCTGTTTGTTTTTAATGCCTGCTCTGTTACTCATCTCTGTGCACAGAATGAACATTGGGACACCTACATGGTAAAGATGGGTTCTGCCCCGGCATCCGTGCTTGTGGATATGGGTTTTATAGAAACTGCCCCGGACAGGCGATTCCCATTCCTCGTAATAACCGGGCCTAAAACCAAAAACTGCACTACTATGGGCCTTATAGATAAAGAGGAGATAGGTGTGCTGGAAGATATGCTCACCGCTACCGGAAACTTTCTTACCGGTGTAACACCGAAAATACTCGTAGGAACTGTAACCCGCAATTGTGAGCGCGTGAATTATTACTATGTAAAAGATACTGCAGGGGTGCGCACCGCATTGAACAGATTGTATACCCACAGTTTCAAGGATAATGCCTACGTTTTAGGTATCAGATCAGATCCGGAATGGGATACTTACCGGAAATTCCTGTATCCCGACGAGGGCACCCGAAACTGGATGGATAATGATAAGATCATTACTAAAATGATGCAGCAGGGAGATAGTCTTAAAACAGCAAGGGCTGTCAGTTTTAACCTCTGTTTCAGATCCGATACGGACCGGTCAGGATTTTCTGATTTCGCAAAATCAAAAGGATATACGATCACTGTTCAGAACGGCAATACCGGAATCCCAGATATGCCATATGGCATATCTGTTTCTGCAGTCACCCGTATAAACCTGGAGAGTATTAACCCTAAATCAAGCGAACTTAAAGTAGCCGCCCGCAATTATCATGGGTTTTATAACGGCTGGGAGGCTAAATAATACCAAATAGACATTAGAAACCGGCATTAGCAGGAATTGCGGTCTTAAAAAGGATCTTTGCAAATTGCGTCTTCGCGTCTTTGCGTGAGATTTTTCTAAAACGATTTATCCTGTCTAATTGATATAACAGGGTTTGGAGATATTAAATTCACTAATCCGGCTTTGAAACAATTACATGTATATATATGTTAGCAAAACAAAAGGGAGTGGAAAACCACCCCCTTCTAACTTTTAACCGTACTCAAACACACACACTCAATCTTCATTATCCTAAGTATACTTTCAGCGCATTGCTGTACCGTGCTTTTTGCAGGCGCTTGATGGCGCGCTCCTTGATCTGGCGGATACGTTCCTTGGTAAGGTCGTATTTGTCGCCTATTTCTTCTATGCTTGGGCCACTGTCGCCTTCCAGGCCAAAATAAGCCGCAAGTATTTCAGCTTCCCGGATGCTGAGCGATTTCAGGATGCGGCGTATTTCATTACGCAGGCTGTCCTTCATTACATCATCATCGGTATCACTGCTGCCGGGCAGCAGGTCGCCCATCGCCACATCTTCTGCCTCGTGCACAGGGGCATCAAGCGAAGTATGACGGGTATTGCTGGTAAAGATATTGGTAACTTCCGTTTCGCTCATATCCAGGATGTCGGCAAGCTCCTCAGTCGAGGGTTCGCGTTCATTCTCTTGCTCAAAGGCGATGAAGGCTTTATTGGCCTTATTATAAGTGCCAATCTTATTCTGTGGAAGGCGCACCAGTCTTCCCTGCTCGGCCAGGGCCTGCAGTATCGACTGACGGATCCACCATACAGCATAAGAAATAAATTTAAAGCCCTTGGTTTCATCAAAGCGCTGTGCGGCTTTGATAAGTCCCAGGTTGCCCTCATTGATAAGGTCGCTCAGAGACAGGCCCTGATGCTGGTACTGTTTGGCTACTGAAACTACGAAACGGAGGTTCGATTTCACCAGTTTTTCCAGCGCACGCTGGTCGCCCATATGTATTTTCTGGGCGAGTGTGGTTTCTTCCTCAGGAGATATCATGGATATCTTACTGATTTCCTGGAGGTATTTTTCTACCGCCTGGGAATCTCTGTTCGTAATCTGGGTAGCAATTTTTAATTGCCTCATATATTGTGGTTGTTTCTTTTAATGTTAATAAATAGGGTTAATAATTCAAAAATCACTTAGCTTGCATTCTATAAGACAGTATTTACGCGGAAAAGGTTTAGTTGGTTTCCCATAAATACTGTTACTGAAATATTGCTCAAAATACGTTCCATAATTTGCTAATTTCTTTAACAAACAGTGGTTCACATGTTATTTATTACTGAGAATCGCTGTATTAAAGGCTTTCAGAGACTATGAGTTTTATTTATAACCCTATAATTAACGAAATAAAAACGGTGGAACGATAATTCGGAGTGCAAAATTATACCAATATGCCAAAAATGCTACCTTTGCGCCACAATTTCATTCCAAATTTAACAAAACATGGAACAGGATCAGTATCAGCACCCCGATTATTACCTCTTAGATGAACTTTTGACAGACGAACAGAAACTAATCAGGGACACAGTAAGAGCTTATGTTAAGAAGGAAATCTCCCCTATAATAGAAGATTACGCACAAAAGGCCAAGTTTCCAACACAGATTATCAAGGGTTTAGGTGAATTAGGTTGCTTCGGGCCATTCATTCCTGCGAAATATGGCGGGCCCGGGCTCGATTATCTCAGTTATGGAATAATGATGCAGGAATTGGAAAGAGGCGATTCCGGCGTGCGGTCTACTGCTTCTGTTCAGGGATCGCTGGTTATGTTCCCGATCTATAAATTCGGCAGCGAAGAGCAAAAACATAAATACCTGCCAAAATTGGCAACAGGCGAACTCATGGGTTGTTTCGGACTGACCGAGCCCGACCATGGCTCTAACCCTGCCGGCATGCGCAGCCATTTCCAGGACGATGGCGACCATGTGATTCTGAATGGCTCCAAAATGTGGATATCCAATGCCCCCTTTGCCGATATCGCTGTGGTATGGGCTAAAGACGAGGCCGGCGATATTCACGGCATGGTGCTGGAGCGGGGTATGGAAGGGTTTACCACCCCCGAAACGCATGGCAAGTGGAGCCTCCGGGCTTCGGCCACAGGCGAGCTGGTATTTGATAATGTGCGGGTACCTAAAGAAAATATTTTCCCTAAAGTAAAGGGGCTGAAAGGGCCGCTTACCTGCCTCTCCAGCGCCCGTTTCGGCATTGCCTGGGGCGCTCTGGGTTGCGCCATGGATTGCTACGATACTGCCTTGCGTTATTCCAAACAAAGGATACAGTTTGGCAGGCCTATAGCCGGTTTCCAGCTCACCCAGAAAAAACTTGCGGAGATGATCACCGAAATCACCAAGGGCCAGTTGCTCAACTGGAGGGTAGGGGTACTGCGCAATGAAGACCGCGCCACACCAGCACAGATTTCTATGGCCAAGCGCAACAGCTGCGATACCGCCCTCAAAATAGCCCGTGAAGCACGGCAGATACTCGGAGGCATGGGCATCACCGGCGAATACAGCATTATGCGCCACATGATGAACCTGGAATCGGTGGTAACCTACGAAGGCACCCACGATATTCACCTGCTGATTACAGGTATGGATGTTACGGGTATTAATGCGTTTAATTGATTTAAGAACATATTAATGCCAACTTAGATAAAGAAAGCCTGAAAGAATTATTAGGAATAGCCAATGGAAAAACCATTGGCTATTTGATTTTAATTCCATCACAACGCTGCTATAAAAAATATTGGAAGAATAATAATATCGCAAATTCTAACCTTGCAAATTTAATATTCTGTGTTAAATTTGCAAGGATGATAAAGCGAAGATTGGAATCTCAGATCCGGCAGGCGCTGCTGCAAAATGCCTCTGTAGCCCTTATGGGGCCGCGTCAGGTGGGCAAAACGACTATTGCCCTGGATATTTCAGAACATGTACCTGCTATCTATCTCGACCTCGAAAATGGCCTGGATGCAGCTAAGGTGCAGGATATTGCAGCATTTCATACCGAAAACAGGAACAAGCTCATAATACTGGACGAAGTACAGCGAACACCCGAAATTTTTGCACCACTTCGCGGAATCATCGATAAAGAACGTCGTAAAGGCAACAGAACCGGGCTGTTCATGTTCTTAGGTTCTGCTTCAATACATTTGTTGCAGCAATCAGGGGAATCGCTGGCAGGCCGCATCAGCTATCTGGAACTCTGCGGTATTGACATCCTGGAATTTGCAGAGAATAAACCGGATTCAATCAACCAGTTATGGCTGCGCGGCGGATTTCCCGATAGCCTGTTGGCGGCCACTGATACCCAAAGCCTGCAATGGCGCCGCGACTTTATCCGCACATACCTTGAGCGCGACATTCCCCAGCTGGGGCCAAGAATTCCGGCACAAACCCTCGAACGGTTCTGGACAATGCTGGCACACAATCAGGGCGGTGTGCTTAATGCATCCCAACTGGCCAGGAACCTTGAATTGAGCAATGTAACCATCAACCGCTACCTCGATCTGATGGTTGACCTGTTGCTGGTAAGACGGCTGCAGCCATGGGCGGTCAACGTGGGCAAACGCTTGGTACGTGCCCCTAAAGTATATGTACGTGATAGCGGATTGGTGCACTCCTTGCTCAACATCACTGCTTACAACGACCTGGTAAGCCATCCGGTGGTAGGAGGCAGTTGGGAAGGTTTTGTTATCGAAAATATCCTCAGTTGTGTGCAGGGCAGGGCATTGCCTTATTATTACCGCACTTCCGCCGGAGCCGAAATCGACCTTATCCTCGAATTTTCAGGCCAGGAAAAGTGGGCCATAGAAATAAAACGCAGCTCTGCCCCTGCCCTTTCCAAAGGCTTCCATATTGCCTGCGAAGATATTGGGGCAGACCGGAAATTTGTGGTTTATTCCGGCTCAGATAGTTTTTCAATGGGAGGAAATGTAACGGCAATTTCACCTGCCGGATTATTACAGGAAATTATTACCAGGATTGGTTAAAACTGATTTTAAGAGAATAAATTCCCGGAATTAGTGGTAACCTACTAAGGCACCCACGATATTCATCCGCTGATTACAGGTATGGATGTTACGGGTATTAATGCGTTTAATTAAAAACCATAATGGTTTAAGGACAAAGCCATTTAGCTAAGTAACTTATAGCTCTGAAAGAGCGCAATATAACAGCCGGGGGTGAAGCCCCCGGTAAAAAAAATTGCGTCACAAGCCCTGCAGGGGCGAAATACAGCGGGGCATGTTTATTTAATGGCATAAACCCCGGTCCAAAAGATAACCATGGAAAACCTTATTCCTTCGTTATTTTCATCGTTTTCCGTTCCCCGTCGTTGCGTGTCACCTGCAGCATATAAACACCACCTGGCATATTGGCTAAATCCAGGGTCTCATTATTGGTTAAAACCGATTTCTGAATCACTTCTCTACCCAGCACATCATAAACTGCAATAGCGCAATTGAGGAAATAATACCCGCCGCATTTACCTTTCGCACCAGGCCGTTATCATAATCTGCAATATAGGTGTTTCCCAGGTTGTCCATTGCCACAGCCACGGGGCGATCCAGTTCAGCCCTGGTGGCCATACTGTCGTCGCCTATGCCGCACCCGGCAATAGTACTAATAATCTGCGCCGGCACTATTTCCGGCAGCATACATAGCACGATAATGAATACCGGAACAGAATAAACCAACCATTTTCTCATAAGAGCAGTTTTTACGATAACAAATATATAGGAAAACTCAATCCTGTAGCACAGAAATTCTATATATAACATAGGCTTAAAATTCTGGTTGAATACCTGCAAGGATTCTTTCAACTAGCCCTCTGGCATTCTTTGATGGTGCACACCAGTAGCCCTGGCCTTTAGGCCGGGTATCAATAACACATTGTTGGCTTTAGCCGAAATAGTTGAGCACAGAACAAAGTACTGTTGATAGGATACCAGGGCAGCAACAACAAAGGGGGTATAGACTTTGTGCGCTGATGACTTTGACTGGGCACACCAGTAGCCCCAGCCTTTAGGCCGGGTATCAGTAACACATTGTTGGCTTTAGCCGAAATAGTTACGTACAGAACAAAGTGCTGTTGATAGGATACCAGGGCAGCAACAACAAAGGGGGGTACAGAATTTGTGCGCTGATGACCGCATACTGCGGGGCATTCTTAAGTTAGACATTGCTCTCCGGTAAAGCTTTGCCCGTATCTTGGCACTCACTTCTTTCAGAAATGCTCATGGATCTGCGGAAAAAGTATGGAGACCAGGGCGTTCTTCTGGCTTTCATCAGTACAAAGGCATGTATAATTTGGGGCTATATAAGTATTTTTTGCCTGACCGGAACACTAATAACTTTGGTTTCGCCGGGAGGGATTATTCAATTACCAACTGTTCAAATTGTTTCGGTGTAATAATTTGTGCTGATTTGAAAGGATGAAGTACCAATAAATCTTTATCACCCGTAACAAGCACGTTGGCTTTTGAACTTTGAATGAGGTCAAGTAAAAAATTGTCTTTGGGATCTGAACACAAATGATTTAAGGGCTGAATTGCTACTTTTAATGCAACAATTTCCAAAAAACTGATCAGTTCTTTCACCTTATTCTCAGGAAAATATTTTTTGAGTTTCGGACGTTTACTTACTTCTGTAATCTCTCTCAACAATTGCTCAGTAATTACAATTGTGATATGCCCATCAGCAATATATTCCTGAATTATTTGCAGCCTTTTGCCGATAAGAAAACTTATCCAAACATTAGTGTCGAATATGACTTTAATGTTTTTTGCCTTCATATATTTTTTGCCTGACAGTTTCTACCTCTCTTTCTATTTCATCGAGGCTCAAATCGTCTGATTTAAAATCTTTCAAAAGAGAGGATAGCCGCGACCTGATACCCTCCTTTTCCAGTTCTTTGCTCAGTTTTACCTTTTGCTGTGTCGGCATACTTTTAACTATCGAAAGTACCTGATCGTATGTAATATCAATATTTAATGCGGTTTTCATAATTACCTCCTTATATCAAAGATACATAAAAATTCAAAATAGAAAACCAGTCCTTTGTTCAAAAGCGGGCTCAAAACTCCGGACTGAAGTTTTTCAAATGCTGTTTGAGACGGATCTTTATTTGCAGTTCTTTATGCTCGCCCGAACGTACCTTTTCGGTATGGGCAGGCGCTAGGCTAATATCAGAAATAACGGGCGGGCATGTATTTTCTACTATGTCAAATTTATCCAGAAATGATGCATACTAAACCACTTATCATTTAATGTCGTATATCTGTGAGTGGAAATGTACTCATTTTGATAACTGATTGGCCTTAATGGTTTATCTTCAGGATAAATTTTCTCTAATTTTTTGTTTATTGAAACTACCCAGCTTTCAATTGTTTTATTTTCAATATAGGCTGGCATCCCATAGTAATTTAAGATAGGATTGCCATGAATCAATATTTTGTATCTCTGAATCCCGCCTGATATTTTACCGGATTCTTCATCGCCTGAAACATATTCATCCTTATCTTTTGTTTTGTTCATAGGAAGGTGTTTAGCCTCCATATAAAATATACGCGTGTGTTTATCGTCATTCAAATGAAAGTAGATATCTTCTCTCCCTGATCCAATTTCGCGTTCATGCTCTTTTTGCGCTCCAATCCATGAATTTAATATAGTGCTATTTGTACCTATAATGTTGAATGTTTCTACACTACCAACCGTATTTATTACTTTCTTCACATTAATTTTCTCAATCATTTATCCGCTGAAACCCCCAATCCACATTTCGCTTTAACTCACTTATAAAAAATACAAACAATCCCATGTTTAGCGATCTGCTCTTCAAACAATTAATCCAAGTTATCCACCAAAAAACTTTTTATGACAGTACGAAAAACGTACTATCATGTACCGTATTGGGTACATCATGTAATCTTTTATTGGCACTTCAGAAAATACGTTTCACCTTTGTGCCGTAAATCAAAGAAATCACTTAAACGCTATCATATGGCAGAAGAATTGAACTATAATGAGCGCAAGGAATGGGCTAAACTGCTCTACACCACCTGCGATAAATCAGCAAAAGAAGTAGCCCTCGAAGTGAATATCGATGAATCGCAGGTGCGCCTGTGGGAAGCCAAAGAGCAATGGCAAAGCCATAAAAGGTACCTGCATTCATCAAAAGCCAACCGCCTGGAGCTCCTCCACGATCAGATAACCAAACTACACACCAAAATAAAATCTGAGGACACACCCAATCCCAAAGACATGGATTTGCTCATCAAATATTCCACCACCGCAAATGAATTGGAAGAACCACCCAGCGTCTCAGAAATTATCGATGTTTTCGAATCCTTTATCCAATGGCTGCGCAAAAAAGATCAGCCCCTCACAAAAAAGCTCATCGTCCAGCTAGACGCCTTTGTCACCCAGAAAATTGCCGCATAATTAAGCGTGACTTCCAATATCCGGCTTGGTTATTTTATAGCCCTGAAGGGGCGGCATATAATAGCAAGCGGTGAAGCCCCTCAACCTGACTCATTGTTCAGTTAGACGCCTTTGCCACCCGGAAAATTGCCGCATAATTAAGCGTGACTTCCAATCTCCGGCTTGGCTATTTTGTAGCACTGAAGGGGCGGCAAATAATAGCGAGGGGTGAAGCCCCTATACCTGACTCATTGTTCAGTTAGACGCCTTTGTCACCCGGAAAATTGCCGCATAATTAAGCGTGCCTTCCAATTTCCGGCTTGGCTATTTTGTAGCCCTGAAGGGGCGGCATATAATAGCGAGGGGTGAAGCCCCTCTACCTGACTCATTGTTCAGTTAGACGCCTTTGTCACCCAGAAAATCGCCGCATAA
>CAILLK010000160.1 GCA_903835005.1 uncultured Bacteroidota bacterium
GTAGGCGGCCCGGGAACAAAGAACGGAGCTGAGCTGACGGTAATACCCAACCCGAACAATGGCCGGTTTACGATGAAGCTGACTTCGGACATAAATGAGCCGGTACATGTGGTGATTACGAACCTGACAGGCCAGAAGGTGCAAGAGTTCAATACGACTACCAATACTGAGACAGAAGTGGAGATGAGCCAGGCGGCAGGTATCTATATGCTGAGTGCCAGCACATCAGGCGGCTTGCAGATAGCCAAAATAATAGTAGAGTAAAGTCAATATTTGAAACGGAAGAGGGCTGCCGGCGGGCGGCCCTTTTTAGTGTGTAAAAGACGGAGAAAATAAGGCGCAACTGACGTGATGATTTTAACCGGAAGTTAGTATCTATTAAATTAATAAGCTGATTTTGGAGATTCAATAGGAAATCAGGTACTAATTATATACTTTTATCATTACTTTTCAATTATTTTTTTATGAATAATACCTTTAGAATTATCTTCTGCATCATAGTTGCGGCATTATTTTCAAGCCGGTTATTAGCAGGCCCCGATGTAAAAAATGAAACCCGGCAGCATTCCCCTCTTTCATTTATAGAAAATAAGGGTCAGGTCACCGACCAGGATCATAATCAGCGGCCTGATATTCAATATCAGTTGAAAGCTACTGGAGGCCTAAGTATATTCGTTGGTAATGGTTCAATACATTACCAATTCAGTAAGGTAGTAAAACCGGTTGACCCTCCTTCACAAAAGGATATAGTGCAGCCCGGATTTAAGTTTGAAAACCCGGTATTTGCCATGGACCGGATGGACGTTGAGCTGGTAGGTGCCAACAAGTACGCTGATGTAATCACTGATCAGAAACAGGATTATTTTGAAAATCATTTTAATGATTATACCATAAAACAAAATGGAGCCATTGCCCTGGCATACAACAAAATCACCTACAAAAACATTTATCCAAATATAGACTGGGTTCTTTATACCAGCAACGGCCAGCTGGAGCATGAATTTATTGTGCACCAGGGTGGAAAAGTGAGTGATATACAGCTGAAATACGGTGGGGCAAAAGACCTTAAAATCAATAAAGATGGTAGTCTTTCAGCCAGTACGCCACAGGGCACGATTACAGAAATTGCGCCGAATACTTTTCAAAAAGATGGAACAAAAGTAGGCAGTAATTTTGTGCTGCAGGGTGAAGTGCTAAGCTACAATACCGGCAGCTATACCGGCGATCTGGTTATTGACCCAACCCTTTTATGGGCTACCTACTACGGAGGTAACGGAAGTGACTATGTTTATGGTATGGCACTGGATGCAAGCGGAAATTCATTTATTACCGGCAGCACAACCAGCACTACAGGCATTGCTACCTCTGGTGCCTATTCAACAAGCTATGGCGGCGGACCTTACGAAGGTTATGTATCAAAATTCAATTCATCGGGAGCGATTCAGTGGGCAACTTATTATGGCAGCAGCAGTTATTGTGAGTTTAATGGCATAGGTGTCGACGGTTCCGGGAATGTATATGTCGGAGGATTTTCTACCAGTTCAGGATTGGGAACCGGAGGAACTTACCAGCCGTCGCTTTCAGGTTATGCAAATTGCTTAATTGTTAAATTCAATGGTTCTGGCGCACGTCAATGGGCAACTTACTATGGCAACAGCGATGACATCGCGCAGGGTCTGACAGCCGATGCAGCAGGCAATGTATATGTAGCTGCCTATGTTCAGTCAACCTCAGGAATGGCTACATCTGGCGCCTATCAGTCGACCAATGGAGGCGGATGGGATGCAGTTGTAGCAAAATTCAATACCACTGGCGGCCTGGTATGGGGGACTTATTTCGGAGGCTCAGGGACTGATTTCGGACATAATGTTGCAGTTGACGGTTCCGGCAACGTTTATTTTACAGGTACGACATCAAGCAGTTCCGGAATAGCATCATCAGGAGCCTTCCAGACTACTTACGGGGGCTCGCAGGATGCATTTCTTGCAAAATTCAGCAGCTCGGGTATATTCCAATGGGCTACTTATTATGGCGGCAGCGGAAGTGAAGGTGCGAGCGGGGTGGCAACGGATCCAAGCGGCAATGTATACATCGGCAGCAATACCCAAAGCTCGTCTGGAATAGCTTCATCAGGCGCATACCAAACCAGCCTTGCCGGAACACAGAATGGTTTCCTGGCGAAATTCAATGGTTCAGGTGTATTACAATGGGGCACTTATTATGGCGGTACCGGGACTGATGCAATCTCGCAGTTTACAACAGATGCAAGCGGGAATATTTATGTTGCAGGAAGTGCATCCAGTACCACAGGTATTGTCACATCAGGGGCTATTCAGGCTACCAATGCAGGAGGCCAGGATGGTTTTATAGCTGAATTCAATACATCCGGGAGCCTTTTGTATGCAACTTATTACGGAGGCTCAGGTTCAGACAATGCCACCCAGGCAATCTGTGACGGTACAGGTAATGTTTATTTTTCGGGGAGCACAGCAAGCTCGTCAGGTATTGCAACTTCGGGGGCCTACCAAACCTCATTAGCGGGCTCATCGAATTGCTTTATAGGAAAATTTTCTTTGCCTTGTCTTACTCCGGTTGTAGCAGTTGTTACCGGCCCTGTAACCGTATGCCCCGGAAATACAATCACCCTTGCTGATGTCACATCGGGTGGCACATGGAGTAGTGCCAATGCTGGCATTGCAACTGTAGGAACTTCAGGTATTGTTACTGGTGTAGCCGCTGGCAATGTCCTTATTTCCTATTCGGTTTCAAACAGTTGCGGCACTACAAATTCTCTTGCTTTAATTACTGTTGGCAGTGAGGTAATCAATACTATAGCCGGAAACGGCACGGCCGGTTACACAGGCAACGGAGGCCCTGCAACAAGCGCTGAAATAAATTTGCCGGCAGGTGTCACTCAGGACGCCTCAGGTAACATGTATATTGCAGACTGGAACAATAATGTAATACGTAAAATCAGCACTACGGGCATTATAACAACATTTGCCGGCACAGGAACAACGGGATATACAGGTGATGGCGGGCCTGCATCTGCCGCTACTTTCCATAACCCGGTTGCCCTTATTTTCAATGCAGCCGGAGAGCTGATTGTTGCTGATTATAACAACAATGTTGTCAGGAAGATCAATACATCAGGGATCATAACTACTATAGCAGGGAATGGAATAGGAGGATTTACGACCGACGGAATTCCTGCCACAAGTTCTGAATTACATTCGCCGGAAGGTCTGGCGCTCGATGCTGCCGGAAATTTATACATCGCTGATGGCAATAACTCCCGTATAAGGCAAGTGGATGGGTCGGGTATTATACATACCTATGCAGGAACAGGCGGATATACATTCTCTGGCGATGGCGGACCTGCGACCGCAGCGCAAATGATGAACCCTTTCGGATTGTTTATGGACCAGTCGGGAAATTTATATTTGTGCGATCAGATCAGCAACCGGATACGGGTAATCAATTCATCCGGAATAATTAATACAGTTGCCGGAAGCGGTGCATTCGGAGGCGGCACAGGTACTTACAGCGGCGATGGTGCAGCAGCCACTGCTGCAACTATGAACGACCCGACAGGAGTATACTGCGACCAGGCGGGTAATATCTATATTGCCGACCGTGGAAACAATCGTGTCCGTTTTGTGAACAAAGCAACAGGACTGATTTCAACAATAGCCGGAACCGGAACAGCCGGATTCAGCGGTGATGGTGGAACTGCTACTGCTGCTAAGTTAAATGCGGATGCCTTTATATATCTGGACGCTAATGCGAATATTTACATTTCAGATTACAATAACAATCGTATCTGTGAAATTGCACCTGTAAGCACATCTATCCATGCGTCGTCCGCAACCATATGTCAGGGTATTCCGGTGCTGATGACAGACTCTACTTCGGGAGGAAGCTGGACCAGCAGCAACCCTGCAGTGGCTTCTGTGGGTACTGCCATCGGAGAGGTTACCGGTGTGTCGGCTGGCACAGCAACGATAAGTTATTCACTTGCATTTAGCTGCGGGCTTACTTACGTACTGGAGCCGGTAACTGTAAATTCTTTCAGTGCGGGAACTATTTCGGGCCCGTCAATAGTTTGTCCGACCAATACGATTACGCTTACTGATGCAACAGCAGGCGGATCCTGGAGCAGCAGTAATCCAGCCGCTGCAACGGTTAGCGGAGGGGTGGTAACAGGAGTAGCAGCAGGCAACACTACTATTTCTTACACGATTACAAATACTTGTGGTACACTTGCCGCAAGGCAGCAAATAGCAGTAGGTGTACCAGAAATATCCACATTTGCAGGAACAGGGAGTGCGGGATCCACAGGTGATGGCGGGCAGGCAACAGCGGCTTTATTAAATGGCGCCCACAGTGTTATTATGGATGCATCCGGCAATACTTATATCGCTGATGTAAATAACCATAAAATCAGAATGGTAAATCCTGCAGGTATAATAACTACAATCGCAGGGAATGGGTCAGCCGGCGCTACAGGTGATGGTTTCGCGGCCACCAATGCTACGATGCAAAACCCTTTTAGTCTAGTAATGGATCCATCAGGCAACCTGTATTTTACTGATAATATCAATAACCGGGTTAGAATGATTAATAGCTCCGGAATTATCAGCACATTTGCGGGTACCGGAACTGCAGGATCAGGTGGCGACGGAGGGCCTGCCAGTGCAGCTCAGCTAAATAGTCCTGGTGGTTTAAGTTTTGACCTGGCTGGCAACTTATATGTTGGTGATGGCCTGAATGCAAAAGTCAGGAAAATCAGCCCTTCAGGTATAATAACCACCTATGCAGGTACGGGTGCTGTTGGTGCTACCGGCGATGGAGGTCCTGCAACAAATGCCACATTTAATCATCTGAATTATTTACATTGTGATGGTTCGGGCAATTTATATGTTGTAGATAATGGAAATAATAAATTACGTAAAATAGATCCTTTGGGAGTGATTACCACAGTTGCCGGCACGGGTATCTCTGGTGCTTTAGGTGATGGAGGGCAGGCTACTGCCGCACAACTATCTTTTCCCGGAGGTGTTACTTTGGATGGGGCAGGTAATATTTATATAGCAGGAGATGGTAATCAGAAAGTAAGGATGATTACAGCTGCTACCGGAATCATCAGCACATATGCAGGAACAGGAACGGCAGGATATTCTGGTGACGGCGGATCCCCTGCAACCGCGAAGCTAAGTATACCTGTAGATGTATACTTTGATATTAACGGCAATCTTTTTATAGCTGACCAAAGTAATAACGCCGTACGCAAAGTAGCACCTGTTAATGCTTCAGTCGCACCGCTTGCAGGCCCGAACACTGTGTGCCAGGGTTCAACCATAACCCTAACCGATGTTACATCAGGTGGCACATGGAGCAGCAGTGTTCCTGCAGTTGCTACGGTGGGTACATCCGGCATCGTTACAGGGGTTTCATCGGGTGTAACTGTAATCTCTTATTCAGTTGTTTTCAGTTGCGGAACGATATCTGCAACCCAGTCTGTAACAGTGAATCTTCTGCCTGCAGTACCTGCTGCCATCACTGGTCCTACTAACGTTTGTACTGGTGGTACTGTCACATTGAATGATGCTATTTCAGGAGGCAACTGGACCAGCACAATACCTGTGGTAGCGACTATAGGTTCCACGTCGGGGGATTTAAATGGAGTAACGACTGGAGTAACTGTTGTAAGTTATACCATCTCCAACTCCTGTGGTTCAAATTCTGTTTTCCGCAATGATACTGTTTTCAGTACGCCAGGTGCTATAACGGGCGTTTTAAGTGCCTGCGTAGGCCTTACTTCTGCATTAGGTAATACAACAGGCGGAGGTACCTGGGCCAGCAGTAACCCTGCTGTTGCTTCTGTGGGTTCCGGATCCGGAATTGTTACAGGAGTAACTCCCGGAAATGTAACAATCACCTACAACACAGGTGGTTCATGTAATGCTACAGCAATATTTACAGTCAATGCCAATCCTTCAGCAATTACGCCTCCGGGTGCTGTAACTATGTGTGAGGGTGCAACAGCCACTTTGGTTGATTTAACAGCCGGAGGCACATGGAGCAGCGCTTCACCAGCCACGGCTACTGTTGGTACCTCTGGTATTGTAACTGGTGTTGCAGCCGGAACTGTGAACATTCTGTACACTACAGCAGCAGGTTGCGTTGCAACCAAATCAGTAACCGTATTGGTTACTCCTGCAGCTCTGTCGCCTGTCAGCGCTACTGTGTGCACAGGCAATACGGTTACATTTACCGAAACAGTAGGTGGCGGAGCCTGGAGCAGTACCGCTCCGGCAACTGCCAGTGTAGCCGGAGGAATTGTAACGGGTAATTCTGTTGGTACGGTAAGCATCTCTTACACAATCGGAACCTGTGCTGTTGGGGCGCCTGTGACAGTAAATCTGTCACCTGCCGCAGGAGTGATCACAGGGCCGTCTACCCTATGCACAGGTGCACCGGTTACCTATACCGACATATCGCCAGGTGGCGTTTGGAGCAGCAGTAATCCTGCAATAGCCACAGTAAGTGTAACAGGTCTGGTAAGTGGTATCACACCGGGTACCATTACACTTTCCTATGCGGTTACCAACGGCTGCGGAACTGCTACAGCAACAAAAGTAATCACAGTAAGCGCATCACCAGGCGGTGGTACCATAATAGGAACAACCCTGGTTTGTGCAGGAGCGTTTACCACGCTTATTGACACCACTTCGGGCGGTACGTGGAGCGCAAGTAACACAAACGCGACCATTTCCGGAACCGGAATACTGGTAGGCGTAATACCCGGGATTGATACTATTTCGTATACAGTAGCTAATACCTGCGGTTCTGCCTCTGCCACAAAAATAGTAACAATCGGTTTTACTCTTACCGCGGGCTCGATCTCAGGCCCATCAGTTGTTTGTGCAGGATCTTCTATTACACTTACTGAAACAGCTACCAGCGGTACATGGAGCAGCAGCAATGCGTCAGCAACAGTTGCCGGGGGAACCGTAACCGGGGTTTCAGGTGGGGTTGATACGATTAATTATACAGTTACTTCCGGTTGCGGATCAGTTGTTGCTACCCATGTAGTAACTATCAACCCAATAGCGGTTTCAGGCAGCATCACGGGGCCGGCTCTGCTTTGTGCAGCTACATCAGCTACTTATTCTGACCCTGCTGCCGGTGGCGTATGGAGTGTAACCAATGCCGATGCAACCATTTCGGGTGCAGGTCTTCTGAATGCGGTTACAGCAGGAAATGATACAGTACATTATACAGTCAGTAACTCGTGCGGCACATCGGTGGCTACAGCATATGTAACCATAGGCCCGGCAATTTCAGCGGGCAGTATTTCTGGTCCGGGAAGTGTCTGTGTTGGTTTCTCAATTACACTGACTGATGCCTCGCCGGGTGGCGTATGGAGCAGCAGCAATTCAACTGCTGATGTATTGGGTGGCATGGTAACCGGACTGGTTCCCGGAACGGATACTATATCCTATACTGTAACCAGCACATGTGGTTCTGTAAGCACATCTGCCCCAATTACCGTGAACCCATCTACAATAGCTGCTCCTGTATCAGGCCCGTCAGGTTTGTGTATGGGGACCACAGCTACCTATACAGACGCTACAATGGGAGGAGCGTGGAGCCTTACTAACAGTAATGCAACTGTAACGGCAGGCGGATTGGTTACGCCGGTTTCTACGGGCGCCGATACGCTGAAATACTCCGTTAGCGGTACCTGCGGTACATCAGTTGCCAGCCAGGTAATCAATATCTCGGTAATGCCTGTTGCCGGCACTATCACTGGCACATCAAATATCTGTATCGGATCGACATCTGCACTTACTGATGCTATGCCAGGAGGCACATGGAGTGTAAGCAACGGCAGCGCTGCAATCAGCGGTGGTGGGGTTGTAACGGCAGTTTCTCCGGGACTTGATACCATTTCCTACACGGTTACCAGCAGTTGCGGATCAGCTATAGCTACTTATGTGATGGATATCAATACAACACCTTCTCCGGGCACAATTACGGGGTCATCCTCCGTATGTATCGGAACACTGATAACACTTGCAGATACGGCCATAGGTGGTGCATGGAGTGCATCTAACCCGGATGCTACTATTTCTCTTTCAGGAGTGGTAACCGGAATTGCTCCGGGTACTGATACCATCAGCTATACCGTAACCAATGCCTGTGGCTCATTTGGTACATCGCACATTGTAACAATAAGTACCACGGCTGCTGCCGGAACTATTACTGGCGCTTCAACTTTGTGTGCAGGAGGTAATATTACACTTACTGATGCAATAACAGGTGGAGTCTGGGCTGCCAGCAATGGCAACGCAACAATAAGCAGCGGCGGATTGGTAACAGGTGTAATGCCAGGTAACGATACTATAACATATATTGTGACTAATGCCTGCGGAACGGCAACAGCTTCTGACGTGATCACAGTGGGTGCAGCATTGTCTGCAGGTACAATTTCCGGAACACCGGTTGTTTGCGTTGGGTCAACCGCAACATTGACAGATCCGGTAGCAGGAGGTGTATGGAGCAGCAGCAGTGCCAATGCCACTGTTTCAGCAGGAGTAGTAACAGGTGTTGCAACAGGAGTTGCTACGATATCTTATACAGTTTCAGGAAGTTGCGGATCTGTATCAGCAACACACCTTATGTCAATAGATGTTTCTCCGGCAGCGGGAACTATTTCAGGCCCGAGCAGCGTTTGTGCAGGATCAGTAATTACACTCACCGATGTTGCAACAGGCGGTATATGGAGCGTTTCCAATACCAGGGCTTCTGTAACTGGCGGGACAGTTACGGGTGTAATGGCAGGGCCCGATACCATCAGGTATTCGGTGACCAATGGTTGCGGCACAGCAACAGCTTCATGGCCAATTTCTGTAAACTCAGCTCCATCAGCAGGATCCGTTGGCGGACCTTCAGCTTTGTGTCCATCAGCCTCAGTTACCCTGACTCATACAGTTACTGGAGGCACCTGGAGCAGCAGCAATACAGCTATTGCCTCAGTGTCGGGTACTGGTACAGTAACAGGTGTATCGGCAGGAGGAGTTACCATCACCTATACACTTACCAACAGCTGCGGCAGTGGCCATGCTACACATGCTGTGACTGTATTATCTCCAGCCTCATGCGGAGGCCTGATTGTAAGCGGACCGGGTTCAGGACAAGGCGAACAACTTGTTATAGCGCCCAACCCCAACAAAGGTACTTTCACTATGAATCTTACCTCAGATATGGATGAACAAATACAGGTAACTATTACCAATGTAATAGGCCAGAAAATAAAAGAGTTTACAACAACTACCAATAAGCTAACCGATATTCAGATGAGTGAGGCAGCGGGCATATACCTGCTAAATGCCACTACCTCAACCGGCAGCCATGTGGTTAAGGTGATTATTAACTGATAAAACAGATGAGCAACTAGCAAAAAGGGCCGCTCATGTGGCCCTTTTTGCTAATTGCTCATCCGGGAACGCTAAAGGCCTGATTGCTGATTTGTTCTGAGCAGAACCCGATTGAAAACGTTCGTTATGTTTTATAAGAGGGGGTACATTACTGCAGAGGGGTAGCCAACTTGTGCTGAAAATTTAGTTATACCCTGCATTAGCGATAAGGATGGTCTGATACATTTATGTACTGTTTTGTCTTGTAATTCAGTTCGGGTTCAAGGTATATATGAAGATGGGGTGTTTCCTTTTTTTTCCGGATGAGTTACCCTAATAATATCAGGGAACAAAGGTGACCAAAAATAAAAAAATCCGGCAGTTAACTTTTAGCTTTGATCCGATATTCAAGTTATGAAAAAATGCTTTAAGGTGGCACTTGGTGTTCTGCTGTTAATTGCAGGCAGCTCCATTGCACAACCTGATACTAATGCCATAAAACAATTCATTCGCACACAGGCCGGAATACTATCCTCAGATAATATGCATGGCAGGGGTTATGTACTGGATGGGAGACAGATTGCATCGAACTGGTTACAGAGCAGGTTTAAGGAATCAGGATTGAAGCCTGCTCAAGGCAAATATACCTATTCCCAGCCTTATTACTTCCCGGTAAATACCTTTCCCGGCAAGATGAAACTAGTGATAAATGGAAAGGAGCTGAAGGCAGGGGCCGACTACATTATTGATGCGGGTTCGCCTTCTTTTACTGCAAAAAAGCTATCCGCATCAACAGTTGATTTGGGAGGTGTTACTGATATTGAGGGATTGAAAATGGCCTTCAGGCAATTTGATGGTAAGAATGCTTATCTGCTGGTTAACACAGATACTATGTGCAAGGCGCTTGGTGTGCATATTGAGGAGATAGCTATGGTATTGCCAGAAGGCTGCTATATAATACCACAGAAAAACAAACTGACATGGACTACAACCGGGAAAGCGATACAGGCAGCAGTGTTTTATGTGAAAGAGGATGCCTTGCCTGCTACCCTGACTGATGTATGTGTGGATGAAAAGGCGGAGCTGATACCGGAATCAAGGAATGAAAACATAATTGGTATTGTGCCGGGTGAGGTGAGTGATAGTTTTATTGCCTTTACAGGCCATTACGACCACCTGGGTATGATGGGAGTGGATGCCGTTTTCCCCGGTGCAAGCGATAATGCCAGCGGAGTATCAATGCTGTTGTACCTTGCATCTTACTTTGCAGCACATCCGCAGCATTATTCGGTATTATTTATCCTGTTCAGTGGTGAGGAGCCGGGGCTGCTGGGATCGCAATATTTTGTGTTGCACCCGACCGTGCCGCTGACAAATATCAAATTTCTGACCAACATTGATATTATGGGTGATGCTACCGATGGGGTTACCGTAGTGAATGCAACCGAATTTACAAGGCAATTCGGGCTTTTGCAGCAGATTAATGATATGCAGCATTACATTCCGGTAATAAAACAGAGAGGTAAAGCGCAGAACAGCGATCACTATTTCTTTACTGAGGCCGGAGTGCCTTCTTTCTTTATCTATTCGAATGGCGGTAAAGGGTATTACCATGATGTTTTTGATGTTGCCTCCGAGCTGACGCTGAATCATGTGGCAGGGGTAGCTCAGTTACTTATTGATTTTACAACCAGGATACCCTCTCTAAAGTGATCTTTGCACTGAGCTTTAAAACGGGGAATTAATGTTTTTACAGGCTATCTGATAATGGGATATTCGTACATAATCATACTCCCCTGATTGTAGAATAATTTATAGGGGTGTTTTCGGCTTTAATCAGTTATCTCTTAGTCTTCGTGGTATTATCATCCTGTTGTTTTGCCGCATCGGGGAAATTAACTGCCTGGGTATCCGATTTTGTAATAGCAGTGGTATCATTCAGAGGTACGGGCGCTGCGGTGGTTGTATCTGTATTAATGGCATCAGGTAACTGAACATTGCCCACAGATGCGCTGGTTACTGAAGAGTCGGCTTTAACCCGCTCCGCCTGGCCGCTGCCACATGAGGAAATACACATAACAGTCATTAACAATATAATAGATATTTTCATTGATTTCATATAGCAGCAGTTTTACAATTTAATATCCTTATCTAAATTCAATTTTCTTAATTTCCCCATTAAGGTATTGATCAAAATAATAAAACCACCCTGAATGGATGGTTTTATTATTTTGCAATTAATGCTGATTACTTCTTAGCAGCTGAATCAGTCTTAGCAGCAGGAGCTGTAGGAGTGTCAACTTTAGGAGCTGAAGTAGCTGGAGCTACAGTTTCAGTTGTAGCCATAGTTGTAGTAGTTGCGCTAGTATCAGCAGGTTTGCTGTCACCGCAAGAAGTTACAAATACGCCCAGGCAAAGAGCAACGATTGATAATTTTACAAATTTCATAATTCCGTTTTTTAGTTGGTTATGCACATTTATACCTGTTTCAGAAAAAGGTAACCCTCGGTAAAAAAATATTTTCAAATATTTTTTATTCAATACAAAACCAATAATTTGAAAGCTTTATAATCTACTGCATATCATTGTATTAAATTCAAAAATGGTTGATTGACAAGACGGAATTTTGAGTCAAAAAAATTCTGGTTCAGTTTTATTGAAGGAATAAATCCACTCAATTATTTTACTGCTCCGGTTATTTACTGATACCTACCTTTGCAGCTATGCAAAAAAGGCCAATGCCCGCCGAACTTAAAAAAGGGGGAGTAATACTTGTGGACAAACCCTATAAATGGACTTCATTTGATGCGGTAAACAGTATAAAAATTACACTACGTGCCAAAACAGGGCATTGCGGTACTCTAGATCCGCTTGCTACAGGCTTGCTGATATGTTGCACCGGCGCCATGACCAAGCAGATATCCGGTTACCAGCAATTGCCAAAAGAGTATACCGGCGTTTTCCGGCTGGGCGCAAGCACAGCGACATATGATCTGGAGAGTGTGCCGGAAAACCAAAGGCCTTTTGAACACATAAGATCTGAACAAATTGCAGATGCGGTAAAAAAGCTAACCGGTGATATTTTGCAGGTTCCTCCGGCACACTCGGCTATAAAAAGAGATGGCAAACGATCTTATGACCTGGCCCGTGCTGGTATGGAGGTTTTATTGGAGCCAAGGCCTGTGACAATCAGTGAGTTTGAAATTTTGTCGGTAGAATTACCAAATGTCCGTTTCCGGGTTTTGTGCAGCACGGGAACTTATATCCGTTCTCTGGCAAATGACTTTGGTGAATTACTGGGTTGCGGGGCTTACCTTTCAGAATTAAGGCGGACCAAAATAGGGAACTTTGATGTGAAGGATGCCCTCACCCCTCTGGAGTGGAAGGCATTGTGGAAACCTGGGGTAAATAAAGAAATTGAAGTAAAAGAAGAGATGCCAGAAGCAGAGGCTTAAGCCTGCTTTTTTTGGGTTTTCGATCCGGAGGGGTGCATTTTTTTCTGCAGGTCGCCGATCATTTTATTAATCCGTTTAATCCTTGTTTCTTCTTTTTTAGCGTCTGTTATTGCAATTACATATTCCTTCTTATCAGTAAAGGACAAGGCATTGAAGCAATTTGATATACCCGTATATTGATTTATTGCTTCCTGCGCATCGGCAGGTAATTTTACTGTCCGGTTTGCAAAATCTATGCCCTCCACCTTCCGATCTTCCATAGGCCGATCACAAATTGAAGGCTTTTGGCGGGGGGCATTGGTTATGCGCAACCCCGTCCAGTTGCCATTTACCGAAACGGAAGTTTGCCCACGGAAACCCATTTTAAATAACTGCTCCCAGGGTTTCATCAGCACGAGGTCGGAAGAAAAGGATCCGCTCTTTTTGGGGTAAAATACCCAGAACAATGTTTGAGGTGTGATGTAGTCCTCTGAAGCGCTCAGAAAATGAAATAAATCAGCTGAGTTGAAGGCAAACAGGATCAATTGATCAGCAGGCTTTACCTTCCCGGTTTTCATTATCAAATTATAATCAGCAAAGAGATCAATGCAGTCTGCAGGGGCATTGATGAGCCACAGTGGTTTTTCCGGTTTTAGTCTGAGTTTTTTGATCAGTTGCATCAACAAACAAAATTATTTTTTCCCGGAAATAGATACCCGCTAAATTACACAGCTTTTAAACCTGAGAGCCTGGCAACAGCTTCAATAATGGTTTCTTCTTTTTTTGCAAAGCAAAACCGGATCAGATGATCATCCTGTTTGTTTTTGTAGAAGGCACTTACAGGTATCGTAGCCACGCCATATTCCTTCGTGAGCCATTGTGCGAATTCCATATCGGGCAGATTACTGATCCTGTCGTAGCCAGCCACCTGGAAGTAGCTGCCCCTGGCGGGCTCATAAATAGTAAAAGGCGTTTGAGACAGCAAAGACAAAAAATGGTCGCGTTTCTGCTGCATCAGCTGGCCAACAGGTATTGCCGTGTTATTGCTGAGGTGGTGCGCCAGGGCAAACTGGGCAGGGGTATTGACACTGAACACCAGAAACTGATGTATGCGACGGAAAGCCACTGTGTAGGCTGGCGGTGCAATACAGTAGCCCATCTTCCAGCCTGTATTATTGAATACCTTACCGAAGGAGTAAAGAACAAAACTCCGCTGTCTCAGCTCTTCATGTTCCAGTACACTGTAATGTTTACTGCCATCAAAAATCAGCTGTTCATATACCTCATCAGACAGGATAATGATTTCAGTATCTCTAACAAGACCAGCCAGGCTATCCCAATCACTTTTTTCCCAGATTGCCCCTGTAGGATTGTGAGGAGTATTAACAATAATTGCCCTGGTCCTGGTTGATATAGCTGCTTTCACCTTATTCCAGTCTACTTTAAACTCCGGGGCAGAAAGAGCTATTGTAACGGCTGTTGCACCGTTTGTTTCAATATTTGGAATGTAGCTGTCGTAAGCTGGTTCAAGCACTATTACCTCATCGCCGGGCTGAAGTATGGCGGTGAATGCAGTGTAAATGGCATAAGTGGCGCCCGGTGTAACAGTGATCTCTGTGTCAGGGTCAATAGTAACCCCATACCGATCCTTAAAGTCATTTGCAATCGATTGCCTGAGGATGGGGAGGCCAGGCATAGGTGCATACTGATTGTGCCCTTCCTTTGCAGCCCTTCCCAGCAAATCAGACAATTGCTCATCAATCGGGAAATCGGGAAAACCCTGCGAGAGGTTAATGGCATTATACTGGCTGGCAAGACCGCTCATTACCGCAAATATTGAGGTACCGGTATTAGAATGTTTCTGGGGTAGATTCATTTATTCAACTATAAAATGGTACAAGCATAATGAAGAGCTGTCTGCAGGGGCCGGTAAGTAAACTAGCCATTTTTCCTGCTAATGGCCTTTTCGGATGCTTCAATTATATGAGCTGTTGTAAGCCCGTATTTATTCAGCAGTTGCACAGGGGTTCCGCTTTCGCCGAAAGTATCCATTACAGCAACATATTCATGTGGTACAGGGCATTCTCGTGCAGCTACATTGGCGATGCTGTCCCCAAGTCCGCCGTTGATCTGGTGTTCTTCAGCAGTTACAATGCAGCCGGTTTTCTTAATTGATGCCACTACCGCGGCTTCATCGAGCGGTTTGATGGTGTGTATATTGATTACTTCGGCCGAGATGCCTTTTTCAGCCAGCGCCCTTGCAGCCTCTATAGCCAGCCATACCATGTGCCCGCAGGCGAAGATAGAGATATCGCTTCCCTCAGCCAGCAATTGTGCTTTGCCCACTTCAAACTTCTGGTCTTCGGCAGTAAAGTTTGGCCACTTGGGCCTTCCGAAACGCAGATAAACAGGACCTTCATATTCAGCTATGGCAATTGTTGCAGCTTTGGTCTGATTGAAATCGCAGGGAACGATTACTGTCATACCCGGCAGCATTTTCATCATGCCTATATCTTCCAGCACCTGGTGGGTTGCGCCATCTTCGCCAAGGGTGAGACCGGCATGAGATGCGCATATTTTTACATTTTTGCCGCTGTAAGCTACACTCTGCCGGATCTGGTCGTAAACGCGCGAGGTAGAGAAATTTGCGAAGGTAGTAGTATAAGGAATTTTGCCACCGATGGTTAACCCCGCTGCAACGCCTATCATATTGGCTTCAGCAATACCGCACTGAACGAAACGGTCGGGAAATTCCTTTATGAAGGCATTCAGTTTAAGTGAGCCCGCAAGGTCGGCAGTCAGCGCTACCACATTCGGGTTGCGTCGGCCCGCTTCGAGTATACCTTCGCCGAAACCACCGCGGGTTTCTTTCTCATTGAGTATTTTTATGTCTTGCAGCATTTTGTATCAGATATTAAGTAATTAAAGAGCAAAAGTAAGTAAATAGACAAAAAACAAGGATTGAATTTAATATTCCTTATTCATAGCCATAAGCAGGAAAAATTTCAGATAAATCGAGTTTTAAAACTGGTAATATTTCAGAAGTAACAACATCACTTTTAACCATCAACAGGGAAGGAATAAATTTCCCATTGGTAAGCGTATAAATAAGAAGTGTTTTTTCATCAGGAAAAACTACCCGTTTCCATTTTTAATAATCAGTGAAGGAAAAAATTTTGTTCAGATCAAGTTGGGCAAATTCTATGTTTTTTTATTTCAAAGGTAGACCAATTGCCTAACGGTGGCATTTGGCGGGCATTTTCAGAAATAGTTTTTTCCGTATTTATTGCTGGTAATGGAGTGGCGCTAACTCTACATGAAAGAATAATACCATAGTTCGTTGTATTTTATAGGCGATATCTATCCTTTCTTTTATCTCTAACAGGAAATAAAGGACTAAAATATTTTTGAACTGCTGCAAAAAAACAGGACATATCAGGAAATAATTGGAACTAAAGCAGGGTGCATCATATTGAAATCCGCCAGTTATTGCTGCTCCATTTCTATCTCCAGCAACTGGGGTGAATGGGCAATAACCTCTTTAATACCCCCCTCAATGCTGCCAACAAAATGGAAGCCTTTAGACATAAGAAATGAAGCGGCGATCATAGAACGGTATCCGCCCGCGCAATAAATGAGCCACTTGTTTTCTTTTTCGAGAGTTGTGTATTTAGATTTGAGCATGTTTAAGGGTATATGAAACGAACCAGCCATTCTGTGTTTGGCAACTTCCATCCTGTTGCGCACATCCAGCAGATTATAATCTTCGGTCTGCAGCAGGGTTTCACATTCCTTACTATCAAAGGTCATAATATTGTCGTAAGGCAATTTGGCAGCAAACCATTCAGTGATACCTCCTTCCAGATAACCATCTACCCGCTCATACCCTATTCTAGACAATCTTTCAACAGCTTCTTTTTCTTTTCCCGGAGCAGTAACCAGTATCATCCTTGCATCAGTGTCTACCAGTGTGCCAACCCAAATGGCAAAATCTCCGTTCAGGCCTATATTTAATGCTCCTTTTATAAATCCTGCAGCAAAATCCATTGGGTCTCTTGTGTCAAGCACAAGGGCTCCGTCACTTTTTATAGCCTTAAATTCATTAACCGTCAGTGGCCGGAGATTATTTTTCATTACCTCTTCAAAGGGCAGGCATCCTTTTTTATTAATTACAGCATCTTTGAAGAAGTATGCCGGAATCATGGGCAGGTCGGTAGTAACTGCCTTGATGAATGCATCCTTATCGGCTGCCAGGAGTGCATAATTGTTGGCTTTCTGCTCACCGATAGTGGATGAAGAATCAGAACTGATATTCTTGCCGCAGGCCGATCCGGCGCCATGGCCGGGATAAACAATGACATAATCAGGCAAGTTCTTTATTTTAGACTGCAATGAATCAAAGAGCATGGCTGCCAGTTCTTCTTTACCAAGGTTGCCGCTTAGCAGGTCGGGCCTGCCTACATCGCCAATGAACAATGTATCGCCCGTAAATACTGCGATTTTTTCATCCTTTTCATTCAGCAGCAGGTAGCAGGCAGATTCAACAGTATGGCCTGGTGTGTGTAATACCTGAATGTGAGCATTTCCTAATTTAAGTCGCTCAAGGTCTTCGGCGATATATGATTTATATCCGGGGTTGGCATCGGGGCCAAATACTATAGTTGCACCGGTCTTATTGGCAAGGTCAATATGCCCTGATACAAAATCGGCATGAAAATGCGTTTCGAGAACATACTTTATGGTTGCTCCCCGCTCACGGGCCATTTTAATATAAGGTTCCGGGTCCCGGAGCGGATCAATGACAGCTGCCTCTTTTCCTGATTCAATATAATAGGCCGCATGGGCAAGGCAATTGGTATAAATCTGCTGAATAAACATAAAATCTCAATTAAAAGTTAATGGCATTTAAAATATTCGAAAGGCTCTTTGCAATTTTCGCACTTGTATAAGGACTTACAGGCGGTAGAACCGAAACGGCTTAACAAAACTGTATTTCCAGACTGGCAACGGGGGCAGTGTATAACATTTTGCGAAAACTCCCCTGCATTGCATGAGGAATATAGGGGTGGGGCAATGCCATATTTTCTTAATTTTTCCCTTGCTTCATTGCTCATCCAGTCGGTTGTCCAGGCAGGGTCCTGTACCAGCTTTACTGATACCGGTGATATTCCACTGGCATCAAGCGTAGCTTTAATATCCATCTCTATCACACCCATTGCAGGGCAGCCCGAGTAGGTGGGTGTAATAATTATTTCATACCCCTTATCATTGATAAGTACATCACGCAGCATACCCATCTCAGCGATATTCACTGCGGGAATTTCCGGGTCCGGGATCACTGAAAGGATCCGCATTATATCTTCTTTTGTATATACCGGTTTTACCATGTTGCTTCAGGATAGGCACGTTGCAGGTACTGCATTTCAGAAAGTATGTGACCGAGATATTCTGTATGCATGCCATTATTGCTGCCGCCGTGCATATAGCCATCAGTTGGTTTTGATAATGTGGCTTCACTCAAAACTTTGGAAACATAATTATTCCATGCATCTTTTACAGATAAGAGATCCACAGCAATGTTTTTATCCCTCAAAAGCGCATCTGCACTATTAGTTTCAAACAATTCGCCGGTATACTGCCATAGCTCGTTTACAGCATCCTGTATGCGGTTATGACTTTCCGCGGTGCCATCGCCCAGGCGCAGCACCCAGCCGGTTGCATGGGCCATGTGATACTTTACTTCTTTTACTGTTTTTGCAGCTATGCCAGCTAATGTTTTATCATCGCTATGCTTCAGTTCTGTAAAAAAATAAAATTCATAAGCGGAGGTAAGTAATAACCTGGCCATTGTGAAAGCAAAGTCCCCGTTGGGCAACTCCATGATCAGGTGATTGTAAAAATCCCGCTCTTTTCTGCGGTAAGCCAGGTCGTCATCTGTTTTGCCGTTACCGTCCACCTGTGCTGCATAGGTCAGCAACATCTGCGCCCTGCCGGTCATATCCAGTGCAAAGTTGGTCAGTGCAAGGTCTTCTTCAAGTATTGGAGCATGGCTGCACCACTCAGAGAGTCGGTATGATTGTATTAGCGCATTATCGCCCAGACTGAGGGTATACTTATATAATGCCTGTTGTTCTTTAGTCATTGGTTTAAATTGCTTTTGCGCCTTCAGGCATTACATAAAAAGTTGGGTGGCGATAAACCTTATCATTGGCCGGATCAAAGAACATATCGTTGTCATCCGGGTTTGATGCCACTATGGCCGCCGTTGGAACAACCCATATACTGGTGCCTTCGCCTCTGCGGGTATATGTGTCGCGGGCATTCTGCAAAGCCATATTGCTGTCTGCTGCGTGCACACTACCCGCGTGTATATAATTCGCGCCTGATTTTGATTGTATAAAGACTTCCCAAAGAGGAAACTGAGTATCTGTTGCCATAATTATCTGGTTAATTAAGTGATTGTTTTTCTTTTTTCTGCCGGTAAGCTTCTGCAGCTGCTCTTACCCAGGCTCCATCCTGATGCACTTTTTTATGATGGTCCATACGTTGCTTGTTGCAGGGGCCGTTTCCATTTATTACCCTGTGAAATTCATCCCAGTTTATAGGGCCATGGTCATAATGGCCGGTGGTTTCATTCCAATTCAGGTCATTGTCGGGTATTGTAAGGCCAATTACTTCAGCCTGCTGCACCGTCTTATCTATAAATTTCTGCCTCAGTTCATCATTGGTATGCCTTTTTATTTTCCATTTCACAGCATCACTGCTTCGGGGCGATTCACTGTCGTGCGGCCCGAACATCATCAGCGAAGGCCACCACCAGCGGTTCATGGCATCCTGGGCCATTTCCTGCTGGTCTTTAGTACCTTTCATCATTTTGGCCATAATTTCATACCCTTGCCGCTGATGAAAACTTTCCTCTTTGCAGATGCGCACCATAGCTCTGCTATAAGGGCCGTAAGAGGTGCGTTGCAGCGATACCTGGTTTACAATAGCTGCACCGTCAACCAGCCAGCCTATAGCCCCTATGTCGGCCCAGGTAAGGGTAGGGTAGTTAAATATGCTGGAGTATTTGGCCTTGCCCGAATGCAGCAAATCAATCATTTCATCTCTTGAAATCCCCAGTGTTTCGGCAGCGCTGTAGAGGTAAAGGCCATGCCCGCCCTCATCCTGAATTTTTGCAAGTAATATCTGTTTTGCCCTCAGGCTTGGCGCGCGGGTTATCCAGTTGCCTTCCGGTTGCATACCTATCACCTCAGAGTGGGCATGCTGCGACATCTGGCGGATCAGGTGTTTCCTGTATCCGTCTGGCATCCTGTCCTTGGGCTCTATGGCATCACCCCTGTTTATTTTTTCTTCAAAATGCATCAGCAACTCAGCCTGTGCATTATCTGCTTTTTCTACCAATTCCATAATCTCTTTTTATTTTGCAGTTACCATTCAACTTTTTAACTTAAAGGGTACCCCTTCTGGCCTGTTCTGCTTCTATTGATTCAAACAATGCCTGGAAATTCCCTTTACCAAAAGACCTGGCACCCTTGCGCTGAATGATCTCGAAAAACAAGGTAGGCCTGTCTTCAACAGGTTTGGTAAATATCTGCAGCAGGTATCCTTCCTCATCCCGGTCTACCATTATACCCAGGCTTTTAAGTATATCCATATCCTCGGCAATAACACCTACCCGGTTCTGCACAGTATCATAATATTTGCCTGGAACATATAAGAATTCTACACCTCTTTTTTTCATTTCCGAAATTGTAAATACAATATCATCGGTAGCTACAGCAATATGCTGGCATCCGGGCCCTTCATAAAAATCCAGGTATTCTTCCACCTGCGATTTTTTCAGGCCTTTTGCTGGCTCATTGATCGGGAATTTTATTCGGCCGTTGCCATTGGTCATTACCTTACTCATTAGGGCAGTGTATTCAGTGGCAATGTCTTTATCATCAAAGGTGATCAGGTTGGCAAAGCCCATCACATCTGCATAGAAGGCAGCCCATTTATTCATAGAGCCCAGTTCTACATTGCCCACCATGTGGTCAATATATTTCAGTCCGGTTGAAGGCGGATTATAGTCCGATTCCCATTTCTCAAAGCCGGGCAGGAATATGCCCCTGTAGTTTTTCCTTTCCACAAAAATGTGTACAGTTTCGCCATAGGTACGTATACCGGCACGCACCACTTCGCCGTGTTCATCTTTTTCCACAACAGGTTCAAAATACACCTCAGCCCCTCTTGATGTTGTTTCTTCAAATGCTTTACGGGCATCATCTACCCAAAGGGCTATAACTTTTACTCCGTCGCCATGTTTTTTAATATGGTCGGCTACATGGCTTTCAGAGTTTAGCGGCGTAGTCAGTACCAGCCTTATTTTATCCTGAATCAGAACATAAGATACCTGGTCTCTTATACCGGTTTCGAGGCCTGCATAAGCCAGCGACTGAAATCCGAACGCTGTTTTATAATAATGTGCAGCCTGCTTGGCATTGCCAACATAAAGCTCCACATAGTCGGTACCATTGATGGGCAGAAAATCCTGCGCCTTATCGAAGATCTTTTCGATCCCGTAATTGTAATTAGTTACACTCTTCAGATTTGCGGTCTCCATAAAAAATATGTTTTTTTATTCTGTTAGCCATGATTTATAATAGCCATCTACTTCTATTTTCAGCGCTTCTTTAGTGATCATTACCGGGTTAAAGGGATCAATCATCACTGCCAGCTCTTTGGTTTCTTTCTGGCCAATACTGCGCTCAATGGCGCCCGGGTGCGGCCCGTGGGGTATACCACCGGGATGCAGTGTAAACTGTCCTGCTTTAATATTATTGCGGCTCATAAAGTCTCCATCTACATAGTAGAGTATTTCGTCGCTGTCTATATTGCTGTGGTGGTAGGGTGCGGGTATGGCCAGCGGATGGTAATCGTACAGCCGAGGCACAAACGAACAAACCACAAAATTCCTGCTTTCAAAAGTCTGGTGGATGGGTGGCGGCATATGTATGCGGCCTGTAAGCGGCTCAAAATTGAAGATGGAAAACGTATAGGGATAATGGTATCCATCCCATCCGGCTACATCAAAGGGGTGATTGGCATAAGTATAAGGGAATATCATTCCCCGCTTCTTGATGTATATATCAAAGTCGCCTTTTTCATCAAATGTCTGCAGATACGCAGGCCGTTTAATATCCCGCTCACAGAATGGTGAATGTTCAAGAAGTTGCCCGAAATCATTTCGGTAACGGCGTGGTGTGAAAATGGGATCGAATGACTCTATATATAGCAGTTTATTTTCGGCGGTGTCAAACTTAATCTGGTATACTGTACCGCGTGGAATAACTATATAATCGCCGTAGGCAAACTTCAGCGAGCCATACATAGTATCAATTATGCCGCTGCCTTTATGCACAAACAACAGCTCATCGGCATCTGCATTTTTATAAAAATACTTTGTGGATTCTGCAGGAGCAGCTACACCAATGTGCATTGCTGCATTTACAAAAAGTGTTTTACGGCTTTTCATGTAGTCAGCTTCTGGTTTAATGTCAAAGCCGTTAAAGCTCATGGCATTCAAGCTGTTTTCCGAGGCTATTTCCGGTTTTACGGAATAAGGGTCCCCTTTTTGCCTTACCCTTGTTGGCGGGTATACATGATAAACAAGTGATGAAAGTCCTGCGAACCCCTGGGTCCCTACAAGCTCTTCCTGGTACAAATTGCCGTTAGGCTGCCGACTGACTGTATGTCGCTTTTCGGGGATAATTCCCAAAGAATGATAAAAAGGCATGGATAAATATTTGCGGCTTCAAACCTAGTGTAGCAACATATATTTAAACCTGACAAAGGACAGGGAAAAAGATGATATTGATCAGGCTAAGAAGATAAAGGAGTCTTAAGGATATTAAAGGCATAACCGGAAGCCGGATTCTTACCATTAAATAATGCCATTCATCTTGCAGATATCTATCGCCTCCCGTATATTCTGAGAGTGTGTCTTCCTTAATATGGTTTTGATATGGTTGGCTACAGTATTATCACTTATATACAATTTCACGCCTACTTCCTTTCTTTTCGTTCCCTTGGCCAGGTGACTCAGAATCTCTTTTTCCCGGGCCGATAAAATACTATCATGCATTTCCGGAAAATAATCTTCTGTTACTACCTTTATTAAAGAAGACACTTCTGCGTTTCTGTATATGCGCTCAATATTATGGGTGATTGATAATTCCTTTTTTATGGATGAGATATCTATCAGCACACCGATTTCGTATAATAACTGCCTGGTTTCCGGATGCAGTATAAAACACTTTTTCATGAGGATGGTCTTATAAAGTCCGGTACTGTATTGCATTCTGAAATTATTTGAAAAGGTCATCCCTTCTGTATCCTCATGAGGCAATGATTTAATGTATTGCAGGTCTTTGGGGAATATTTGCTCATTATATACCTTAAAATCGTTTGGGTTGACCAGATCAATAAGTTTACCCATTCCGGTTTTGCCTGTAAAATTTTCATGATGGAAGCCAAGGAGGTGAGTGATGGATGGACTGCAGTAAATTATTTCTGATTTAATATAATCAAAGATGAAATTGCATGCTAAAATATCAGCAAGAAATGGCGGACTGTTTTTTAAATGATGGATCCATCTCAGTATTTCCAGTTCCTGTTCGAGCCGGAAAACATCATTACTGGTAATATCAGGAACATTGTTTTCTTCATGTAGTATCGCTTCAATAAAGGTTCTATGATCCATACTCACAAAGTCAGATAAAATAAAGTGAAATATTTGTAAATTAAATAGTGTGTAAAACTAATGTGCTAAAAGGCGGAAAACCTAGCTTTAGTTTCATTAATTGAGAATTTATATGTAAAATTAGGTATTTGCAATACTCTAAAAAATAGCTCTAATAGGCTATTTTTCAGCAACTATTATTCACTACCTTTATATAATCAAATGTAATTTAAATTGATAAATGTAATTCAAATCATTACATATTGATATTAATAAACATCATGATTAATAATAAATTAAATAACCGGCATTGTGGATATAGATAACCAAATTGACCATGAATCGTTATATGAATCTATAATTAACCATTCAGATGATGCAATTATCAGTAAATCTCTGGATGGTATAATTTTAAGCTGGAATAACGGTGCCGAAAAAATTTTCGGGTACCAGGCTACAGAGGCAATTGGAAAACATATATCCTTTCTGATACCGCCCAACCGGCCTAATGAAGACAATGAGATATTGCAACGAATCAGAAACGGAGAAATAATACATCATTATGAGACAGACAGGATTAGAAAAGATGGTACTGTTATTAATATTTCACTTACCGTGTCGCCAATTAAGAATAAAGATGGAGTGATTACGGGCGCATCGAAAATTGCCAGGGATATCACAGAAAATAAGTGTCGTGTCGACAGACTAGTGAACCTGGTAAAAGAAATTGCCGATTACAAATTTGCACTGGATGAAGCTTGTATTATGGCAATTACCGATCATAAAGGCATCATTAACTATGTAAATGATAACTTCTGCAAAATTTCGGGATATTCCAGAGACGAATTGTTAGGCGAAGATCACCGGCTCATTAATTCCGGATATCATAATGAGTTATTTATCCGTGATTTGTGGGTTACCATTGCCAATGGGCATATCTGGAGAGGTGAAATAAGAAACAAAGCAAAAAACGGACACTATTATTGGGTAGATACCACAATTGTGCCCTTTCTGAATGAAAAAGGAAAGCCGTTCCGATACGTTGCTATCCGTTCGGATATTACCGACAGGAAGCTGGCAGAAGAAATGAACCAGCACGCTCAGCAGAGGTATAAGCAGGTAGTGGATAACATTCTTGATTGTCTGCTCATTACAGATGTACATGGCAAAATAATTTTTACCAACAATCAGTTTCTTGTCCTTTTTGGCATTCCTGTTTCAGCTACTGATATAACGGATATCCATAATTATATCGCGCCTGATTTTTTAGAGATACTCAATTCATTGTCAATGAAATACTCAAAGTATCCGGCTCCGGAAGCAGCTAAATTTGAGTATGAAGGAACTTTGAGCAGCGGCACTAAGTTGTGGCTTGAAGTCAGGTTTTGCAGTGTTAAGGAATTTGGTAAAATTACCGGTCTGCAATTTGCAATCAGGGATATAACCAGGCAGCAATCAGCGGAATCAGAGCGGATAAAGGTGATAGAAGATATTGTTCAGCGCAATAAGGACCTTGAGCAGTTTTCTTACATAGTATCTCATAATCTCAGATCTCCCGTAGCAAATATTTTAGGAATTACAGATCTGATAACCCAAGGTGGCCTAAATGAAGATGAATCCAATTTCCTGATGCAGAGCCTTACGGAATCAACAAAAAAGCTGGATAGTATTATAATGGACCTTAACCATGCCACCCAGATAAAGTTATCATCCAATGAAAACAAGGAGACAATATTTTTTTCGGAAATAGTTGATAGTATCCTGATTAGCATCAGTCAGCTTATAGAGCAAAAAGGCGTTAAATTAATCACGGATTTCAGTATGGTTAATACCTGTTTTTCAGTAAAGAGTTATATATACAGTATATTCTATAATCTTATTACAAACAGTATCAAATACAAGAAGCAGGACCAGCAACTTATATGCGAAATAAGGAGCAGAACGAATGACAATAATATATTACTGACATTCAGGGACAATGGTATCGGAATTAACCTGGAAAAAACCGGCGATCAGATATTTGAACTATACCGCAGGTTTCATATGGGTGTAGCTGAAGGTAAGGGCCTGGGCTTGTTTATGGTTAAAACACATGTAGAATCCCTGGGAGGTAAAATTCAGGTAATAAGTGAGGTTGATAAAGGGACTGAGTTCATTGTTGAAATGCCAATGTCTGTAATAAATACCTGAAGGAATTGTTGACGCCTGAAAGAGTAAATGATCTGCAATTTTATTTGGCAGGATATGTTGATTTTCAGATTCATAACTGACGATACATTTAAGTCTTTATTTATAGATTTGAATTTATACTCAAAAAAGTAATACTGGCTGACTTTGAAAAGAGATTTGCCGCAGGTTAGAAACAATTTAATTTTATGATTGTTTTAGTGTTGGTTTGGCTGGACTATTTAATCATTAATAATTAATTTATTTACATATGATATCAAACACAGAAAAATAATTTCGTTTTTGTATGAATAAAGCATATATTGCAATCTAAATATCCGTTATTTATCCAGTAACGGATATTACCGGTTTAGCCGGCGATTTTTTTTAATTTTTTAATCCTTTAAAAAAGCTAAGAATGAAACGACTTTACCCGTCAAATCTGCTTATCCTGCTTTGCCTGTCGGCAGGAATGACATTTTCAGCAAATGCTCAGACAGTTCAGTATAACCAGAGCTTTTCCAGTGGAGTAACTGCAAGCACGCAATGTACAGCCTGGACAAGTTTCTGCGGTTCATTGCTTAGCTCGTATATCTATACGGGTTTCAATATAAGCGGCAGCCTGAATACAACAGGGTATACCTGTACAAACCCAACTGTAGCAACAGCAGTTGCAAACGCATTAAGAACCAGTTCCTCAACGACCCAGACATCTGATGGCCATACCTGGTATGTGGGTACCGGATGCGGCGGCGGATGCAGTGGCGGCGGCGGGGCAGTTATTGAGCTTGCGGTCGATCAGGGTACCTGTGCCTGTGGATCTGTAGCTTCAGTGAGGCCTGCAATCAACAACCTCAACTGGGGTGGTATGGGAACCACTTGCAGCGCACCGTCGCAAACATTGATCGTGACTTTTTATTATCAGTCTATTACCTATACCGGAGGAAGTCCGCGCACCATAGCTAATGCCTGCCAGAATTCTGGCCCGATTTCTATTAATTCCCTACTTACAACAGCAGATCCTGCTACTGGCCTTACTGCTACCTGGACAGTTAATACTGCTCCTGCACATGGCACACTAGGCGGTTTCCCGGTATCTGCTCCAACGGGATCTTCAGTAACACCTCCCGGAACACTAACCTATACTCCGGTTGCAGGTTTCAGCGGTATTGATTCCTTCAATATAAAAGCCTCAGATGGTTCAGCCAATGCTTTCTGTACGATAATAGTAACCGTTAATCCTACACCTTCAGGTATTACAGGTACGGAATGCGTGGTTGCTGGTGGTGTAACTCAGCAATTAAGCGATTTTACACCTGGTGGCGTATGGAGCAGCGGCAGCCCGGGCATTGCTACTGTGTCACCAACAGGGGTTGTATCCGGATTAAGTGCAGGCACGGTGGCTATAAGTTATGCACCTCCCGGTTCTATCTGCCCGGCTGTTGCCACAGTTACTGTAAGCACCTTACCGGCAGCCATTGGCGGTACCCCCAATGTATGTATCGGCAATACTACAGTTCTTAGTGAAGCAGGAACAGGAATATGGTCCAGCAGCAACCCAGCCGTAGGATCAATTTCTGCCACTGGTGTAGTGGCGGGTTTATCAGGCGGTACAACAAATATAACATATACTTTACCTTCTACCTGTATGGCAGTAGCTCCGGTGGTTGTTAATATAGCACCAACAGCAATATCCGGTACTCTCACTACCTGTGCCAGTGGCGGAACAACAGCGCTGAGCGATGGCATTACCGGTGGTACCTGGACCAGCGGATCTACGGCAATAGCAACTGTAGGAGCCGGATCTGGAATTGTAACCGGGGTTGCCACGGGTGTTGCTTCTATTACCTATACAGCTCCTACCGGTTGTATTACCTCCTCACTTGTTACTGTTAATCCCTTACCAGCTGTGATTGGTGGTACAACGAGTGTATGCGCGGGATCAACCACAACCCTTACTGATGCTGTAACCGGCGGTCTCTGGACAAGCAGCAATACCTCCCAGGCTACTATAGGCATTGGTACAGGCATTGTTACAGGTGTTTCGGCAGGTGCGCCAACAATAACATATACTTTAGGTAGTACCGGATGCAGGATAACAACATCTGTAATCGTTAATCCGCTGCCTGGTGCTATCACCGGTGGCAGCTCCACATGTGTAGGCGGTTCGTTTACTTTATCAGATGCAGGTGGCGGTACATGGACAAGCAGTAATTTGTCGGCGGCAACAATCAATACTTTCACGGGAGTGCTGACAGGAGTTGGCCCAGGTACTACAACCATTACTTACAGCCTCTCAACAGGATGTTCCGCATCAAGCTCAGTATTGGTTAATCCGCTGCCGACGGCCTATACAGTTACGGGTGGAGGCACCTATTGTGCAGGTGGTACCGGTGTTCATATCGGTCTCACTTATTCCAGCACCGGAGTAAACTATGTTCTTTTGCTCGGCGGCTCCCCGGTTTCAATTTCAACTCCTGGTTCCAATTCCGGGCTCGATTTCGGTATGTATACCACCGCAGGTGTTTATACTGTTTTAGCTACTAATGCAGCTACACTTTGCGCCAGTAACATGACAGGGTCAGTTACTGTATCTGTCAATCCTTTGCCTTCAATGCACAACATTACCGGTGGCGGTGGTTATTGCGCGGGTGGAGCCGGAAGCCCGTTGGGTACCGACGGTTCAGATATGGGCATCAATTATCAGTTATATAATGGCGCTGCTCCTGTTGGTCCTGTTATGGCCGGCAGTGGTTTACCGCTCAGTTTCGGCAGTTATACGGCTGCAGGCACTTATACTGTTATTGCCACCAATGCAATTACAGGCTGCAGCCAGTTAATGGGCAGCAGCGCTGTCATTACTGTATCGGCAGTGCCAACTACCTTTTCAGTAACAGGTGGCGGAAGCTATTGTGCCGGGGGTACTGGTCAGCCAATAGGAACCAGCGAATCTGATCCGGGCACAACCTATCAGGTATTTCATGGCGGTTTACCGGTTGGACCATCTGTTCCGAGCAGCGGAGGTCCTCTTAATTTCGGTCTGTTTACTACAGCGGGTACCTATACTGTAATAGCAACAAATCCCGGAGGCTGCACAGCTATTATGTCCGGCAGCGCTACTATAGTCATTAACCCGTTGCCCGCAATCAATACTGTTACTGGTGGTGGCTCTTATTGTGCCGGAGGACCGGGTGAACACGTAGGTCTTTCATTCTCAACTATAGGAATCAGCTATACTTTGTTTTATACCGGCGGGGCCGTGGCTACTGTACTGGGATCAGGTTCCGGACTCGATTTCGGTGCACAAACGGTTCCGGGAGCATATACTGTTCAGGCAACAAATGTGGCAACAGGATGTATATCCAACATGTTCGGCAGTGCAATTATTACCATAAACAGTTTGCCAAACGGAAGTATTGATGTACTTGGCGGCGGCCCTTACTGTACAGGCAGTGCTGGTCCGGATATTTATACAGATGGTTCAGAAGGTGGGGTAAATTACCAGTTATTTAATGGAACTGCACCAACAGGCTCGGCGCATGGCGGTACCGGATCCGGTATCGATTTCGGTAATTTTACTGCTTCCGGAATTTATACTGTTGAAGCAACCAATGCGGTAACAGGATGCAGCATATTCTTAACCGGAAGCGTAGCTGTCAGCACAACCCCCCTGCCCCCGCTGCATAATATTACCTCCAGTGGCACAAGTTATTGTGCCGGTGGTACCGGAGTAGATATTATGCTCAATGGTTCCAATCCGGGAATTACCTATAATCTTATTCTGGCAGGAAGTGTAATTAACACTGTTGCAGGTACAGGCAGCCCTCTCGATTTTGGATTGCAGACTGCACCGGGGGTATATACAGTTACTGCAACAAATGCAACAACAACCTGTACTCAAAATATGTTGGGAAGCATAACCGTGACCATTAATCCGGTTCCTGCTGTGGATACTGTAACCGGTGGCGGCAGTTACTGTGCCGGTGGCACTGGTTTTCTGGTTGGCCTTAACAATTCAACTCCGGGTATCAGCTATCAGCTGTTCAATACAGGCACAATTAGTGGAACAGCAATGAGCGGTAGCGGCAGCAGTATCAGTTATGGTTATAAAACTGCCGGAGGCAACTATACTGTTACAGCAACAAACCTCCTGACTGGATGCACCAGCACTATGTATGGCAGCGCAATCATCAATGTAAACCCTCTGCCAACAATTGACACACTCAGCGGCGGCGGAAACTACTGTACCAGCGACTCAGGCAGATCCATTATATTAAACAACTCCGACCTCGGGGTTAACTATCAGTTATACCGCTCCGGAGTTGCAGTAGGCGCTCCACTTGCCGGAATTACTGCTCCGCTTAGTTTTGGCCTTGAAACTACAGGTGTCTATACTGCCAAAGCTACAGATGCAACAACTGGTTGCACATCCAATATGATTGGTTCAATACATGTTAATACTATAGCGCCTACTGCATATACCGTAACCGGCGGAGGCAGTTATTGTGTAGGCGGTACCGGAGTGCTTATAAATCTCAGCGGTTCAACACCTGGATTGCGTTACCAGCTGGTAACAAGCGGCAGCAGCCCTGTAGGTTCACCGTTGCCGGGCACAGGCTTACCCTTAAGCTATGGGCTCATCACGGTTGCAGGTTCTTATAATGTAATTGCTACCGATACACTCCTGGGTTGTGTAGGCAATATGGCCGGAAGCGCCCTTGTAGTAGTTAACAGTTTGCCTGTTGCCGAAACAGTAACCGGTGGCGGTTCCTTCTGTGCCGGGGCCGGAGGAGAACATGTGGGCCTTGCCGGATCGGTAAGCGGTGTTAACTACCAACTGGAGGTAGCAGGCGTAATTACAGGGTCTCCGGTAGCGGGTAGTACGGGCACTCCACTTGATTTTGGTTTGCAGACCACCGCTGGAGCTTACACAGTAATTGCGGCAGACGCAACTACTGGTTGTGGCAATACGATGACCGGAACCGTTTCGATCAGTATTCTGCCTACACCTGCCCCATATGCAGTAACAATAGATAATTCGGGCAATTACTGTGCCGGTGATAGTGGTGTTCATATCGGGCTGATCAACTCACAGACAGGGGTTAATTATCATTTGTACAGGGGATCAACACCGGTTGGAACCACTGTAGCAGGTACAGGCTCAGCTCTGACCCTGGGACTGGAAACAGTGGCAGGCACTTATACAGTAGTAGCTGTCAACCCGTCTACTTCCTGTACCTCAAATATGGCAGGCAGCGTATTGGTCAATATTGTACCATTGCCTGATGTGCATTCGGTAACCGGAGGCGGAAGTTTCTGCCCTGGTGGTTCAGGAGTACCGGTGGGGCTCGATGGTTCTACAGTAGGTACAAGCTATGTACTTTATAACGGCACAAGCCCGGTTGCTTCAACTTATGGTACCGGCACAAGCCTCAGTTTCGGATTGCAGAATATTACAGGCATTTATACTGTTATTGCAACAAGTGCCATTACACCTTGTGAGAACAATATGTATGGCAGCGCGAACGTAGCTTATGATACCCTTCCTGTACCGCATATTGTGCTTATTTCCTATCCTGGCAACGGCGTGGGCGTAACTCAGGTCGACTCTATTAAGGCCTTGGTAAGCAACGGAGGCCCGAATCCAACATACCAGTGGTTTGTGAACGGGGAAGCAATTGCAGGAGCTACCAATTCAACCTTTAGCGGCCAGTTATACTTCAGCGGCGACTCTGTATCCTGTTTAGTTACATCAAGCGGGCCATGTGGTGGATTGACCGCAACGAAATCGATCACTATCAGTCTGCTGGGCGTGGGAGTGAAGCAGGTGATTGGATCTTCTGCGGATATCAGGCTCGTGCCTAACCCTAATAATGGTGCATTCAGCCTGAAAGGTACATTGGGCACAAACACCAATGAAGAACTGACCATAGAAATAACCAATATGGTTGGCCAGGTAGTTTATACCGGAATCACGAAGACTGTAAATGGCAGCATCGACCAGAAAATAAATCTCAGTAATGTAGCCAATGGCATGTATCTGCTTAACCTAGGTACCGGCACACAACGTTCCATATTCCATTTTGTGATTGAGCAATAAATATTGATTCGAAATGACATAATAACAGCGCCCCGGATTTCCGGGGCGCTGTTATTATGTATACTTTACCTGGTTTTAAAAGCTGGTCTGTGCCATTCAATAAAAACCTAATTTTGCCTGCAATGAAAAAAGACCAGCAACTAAGCAAAATTGTCAACAAACTGGTGCCTGATAACCAGCTGCACGCAAAATGGCTCAATAGTCTTTCGATGATGGAGAACACGGGAGCGAGGAAAATTTCAAAGTATGAAGATCCTGTACACACCAATATTATTGTGCTCAAACATGCGGCCGAAGAAGCCCGCCATGCCTATTATCTGAAAAAGCAGATAAGTAAACTCGTTAAAGATGCCTGTCCCGATTATTCTTATCCTTACCTGATTGCCCCCGTTGAGAGTTATCATTACCTTCAGCAACTGGATGTGCAGGCTTGCAGGTACCTGAAAATTAAACTCAACCTTGCAGGTCGCGAATTGAAACATGGCGCCTACCTGCTGGTAACTTATGCCATTGAGGTTCGTGCCGATATGCTTTATAGTATCTACCAGGAAGCGTTGACCAGCCATAAGTCGAAAGTGAATGTGAAATCTATCATTGCCGAAGAGGAGGGCCACCTGGAAGAGATGCAGCGGATGCTGGAAGTATTTCATCCGCAATGGCAGCAACTTGCAGGGGATATGTGTGCTGTAGAAAATAAACTGTTTGAAATATGGATTAAAGCGATTGCTGAAGTGATCAGAGAGAAATAACCGGTAGCTCAATCGTAAATGACGAGGTTCTTAAACCTGTTGGTAAGTAACAAAAATAGCGATATATTTATAACTTGAGGTTAATATAACTGCTGGTTGATGTAACAAATTCAACCCTTTTTGTTTTCTGGCATGGTTATTGTTGCATTGTATATTTGGATAGGTGTATTCACTTGCTTAACTTTATAATACTAGATTGAACCCACTTTTATGAAGCACACCCTTAAACAATTATTGCTCGTTTTTATTGCTGCATTTTTTTCCGGTCAGTTATCAGCCTATCCTGGTAAAAATGAATTTGCCCATAAACCTGCACCGCTTTCATTTATTGAAAACAAAGGCCAGGTTACCGATCAGAGCCAAAATTCAAGGAACGATATACAATTCATCATCAAAGCCGCTCCCGGACTGACTGTTTTTATCGGCTGCGGTTCAATTCTATATCAGTTCAGCAAGTCTGATAACCTGAGTGTGGGTAAGCAGGATTCAAAAAATTCCGGATTGAAATTTGAAACGGCAGGACCCGTATCGTTTAGTATGGACCGTATGGATGTGGCCCTGATTGGATGCAACAAAAAAGCAAAAGTTACAGCAGAAGGTAAACTGGAGTATTCCGAAAGCTACTTTACCAACGTGGCGGGAAATAGTGATAGCAAAGCAGCTGCTTACAATAAGATAACCTATAAAGATATTTACCCCGGCATAGACTGGGTACTTTATATAAAAAACGGTGTTCTGGAGCACGAATTTGTAATCAGGCAGGGAGGAAAAGTGAGTGATATACAAGTTAAATATGATGGTGCCGGTGATCTGAAAATAAGTGATGATGGCAGCCTTACCGCAATTACGCCACAGGGATCAATTAATGAAAAAGCTCCTGACACTTACCAGAAAGATGGTAAGAAAGTGAGCAGTAGTTTTGTATTAAAAGGTAATGTGCTGAGTTATACCACAGGAAGGTACGATGGGGATATTGTTATTGACCCTACTCTTTGCTGGGCTACTTATTATGGAGGCACCAGCATAGATCAGGGCAACAGCGTAGCTACCGATGCCAACGGTAATGTATATATTGCGGGTAGTACCAGCAGTGCCACCACTATTGCCACAACCGGTGCATACCATGTTGTTCTAAGCGGGACCACTGATGCTTTCCTTGCAAAATTGAACAGTAACGGGGCTATGCAGTGGTCTACTTATTACGGTGGCAGTGATATTGATGAAGCATTCGGGGTAGCTACTGATGCTGCTGGTGATATTTACATCACCGGATATACCGGCAGCACCTCAGGGATAGCCACTGCAGGCGCCCACCAGGTAACCTATGGAGGCGGTACTTATGACGTTTTTCTGGCTAAATTCAGGGCTTCCGGCTCCTTGCTCTGGTCTACTTACTACGGCGGGTCCGACAGGGATATTGCAACAGGTGTAGCCACAGATGCCGCTGGTAATGTATTCATTACCGGAACAACAGCCAGTACTTCAGGCATAGCTACTGCCGGGTCCCACCAACCTGTTATAGCTGGCGGGTCGGTGGGCGATGCATTTCTGGCTAAGTTCAGTACCTCAGGTGCTTTGCAGTGGGCTACCTATTTTGGCGGCCCTGATAATGATAATGGTATGGGGGTTGCTACTGATGCATTTGGGGCAGTATGCCTGACCGGTATAACCTACAGCACTACCGGCATTGCCACAATTACTGCTATCCAGCCGTCTTTAGGCGGCTTCGATGACGCATTCATTGCCAGGTTTAATGCCTCCTCAGGTCACCTGTTTTGGGCTACTTATTACGGTGGCACAGAAGAGGATGATGGCTATGCGGTGGCAGCAGATGCTGCCGGAAATATTTATATGACCGGGTGGACCAGCAGCACATCGGCAATAGCCACTCCGGGAGCTTATCAGACCACCATTGGCGGCGGCGCAGCCGATGCCCTCCTGGCCAAATTCGACAGTTTGGGTTACCTTTCATGGGCTACCTATTACGGCGGCGGTTCGCAGGATTATGGTTATGGCCTTACTACCATTGGCACAGGCAATGTATATATGACAGGCAGAACTTCCAGCCCTACAGGTATAGCTACCTCCGATGCTGTTCAGCCTTCACCAGGCGGTGGTGATGATGCTTACCTGGCCAATTTCAGCGGCGCCGGCAGCCTTTTATGGGCAACCTATTATGGTGGTTCCGCAATAGATTACGGAACCGGAATTGCCAGCGATGATTCCGGGAATGTGTATATATCCGGATATACCAGCAGTACTTCGGCTATTTCTGCTTATGGTGCTTACCAGGAGTATTTTGCCGGTGGTTCATTTGATGCTTTTTTAGCTAAATATAATTTTTTCTGTGTCGTATTGCCTGTAGTGCCTCCCATTACGGGAACACCTTTTGTTTGTCCGGGCGACACCTTAATGGTCGGCGATTCAACTATCGGAGGTGTATGGACAACCAGCACCTCACATACATCGGTAACCGGATGGATAATTACCGGCGTGTCTGCAGGCCTTGATACGGTTTATTATACCGTAACCAACACCTGCGGCCCTGCTTCAGTTTCCATGCCTGTAACCATTAACCCACTGCCTTATGCAGGTGCTATAACAGGTATAGATACTGTTTGTGCGGGAAGTACTGTAACATTAACCGATTTTGTGCCGGGTGGAATATGGGGTAGCTACAACCCGCATGCCACAATATCAGGAGGCATTACTACCGGTGTATCTGCCGGTCGCGATACTATTACCTACTCCGTATCCAACAGTTGTGGCACTGCAGTGGCAACAATGCCGGTAACAGTTAATACCACACCTGTGGTAGGTATTATTTCAGGAAGTGCTGAAACAGTGTGTCCCGGGAGTGTGCGGTATTTTTCAGATGGGACACCAGGTGGCATATGGAGTACCAGCAATCCCGATGCGACAATTTCAGGTGGTATGGTAACAGGTGTGAGTACAGGTACTGATTCCGTAATTTATACAGTAACTAATGCATGCGGTTCAACAGCGGCTTCTATTGTCGTTACCATAGACCCTGCTCCGGTAGTAGGTGCTATAACTGGTCCGTCTTTTGTATGTATCGGAGATTCTGTTACGCTATCTGATACTACAACTGGAGGGTACTGGAGCGGAAGCTCATCTGCTATCACCATTTACGGTAGTATAGTTGGCGGAGTGTCGGCAGGCATATCTGTTGTTACTTATTCCGTCTACAACACTGTGTGTGGAGAACTTTATGTCTATAAGACAATTACTGTACCGGGTTTGCCTGTTGTGGCCGCCATCACCGGCCCTGATACCATATGCCAGGGCGATTCTGTTATATTGCTGAATGATACGCTGGGGGGAAAATGGACCAGCAGCCCCGCTACTATTGCAAAGGCCGACAGCCTGACAGGAGCGATTAAAGGTATTGCTGCAGGAACTGCAACAGTAACCTATACGCTTACCAATCCTTGTGGCGTTGTTGCCAGTACAACTTTTACAATAAATGTGCTCGCACACAAATATTGTAATACCCTTGTGCCGGTCACTCCCACCGAATCCGGTGAGACACTTTCAGTATTACCCAACCCGAATAACGGATATTTTTCAATGAATCTTACCGCTGCGGTTAATGAACCAGTGCAGGTAACAATCACCAATGTAATTGGTCAGAAGGTGAAAGAATTTACCACAAGCACTAATAAGCTAACCGATATTCAAATGAGTGAGGCAGCGGGCATTTATTTGCTTAATGCAACTTCCGAGACAGGCCGGCATGTGGCAAAGGTGATTATTAACTGATGAAATTCTCCATAATTAGTATAAGAATTTTGCTAAGCCATGTTGCAAATTTCTCCTGGCGGAGGTAGGTTAAGAAGTGTGGGCAAATTATCCGATTATCCTGCAGGTGGCATTTTAATGCGTTCTGAACTTAAGCAATTCCATTTGAGTTTATACGCCTTTTGAATGATTGTTACCAGCCTTTTTCCCCAATATTCAAAAAGTGTTGTAATTTAACTCGCTGATTGAAGCATTACCCTTAAATCTTTACAAACCTCCGGACCAATTTGAAACAGCTAAACAAAATAGCGATCGCAGTTTTAATCGTGTTTTTCACATTTTCAACAACGGTTTATTACTCCTGCAAAAAAGACCCCTGCAATGGTGTATCCTGCTCTAACGGAGGTGTTTGCACGGGTGGTAACTGCAAATGCCCTACAGGTTATTCAGGCGATAAATGCCAGACAATGGAGCCTTCAACCATTATTTATCAGAACAATACTTTTACACCGGTTAATATTACTATCAATGCTACAAAATCGGTAATACCTGTTGGTGGTACAGTAATCTTCCAGGGTGTTCCGGGTGCATCAGCTTCCGGCTCGGCCTCTACCAGGGGTGTTACAAGTGCCGGTATACCCATCGGGCTGACACTTTCCTGGAGTTTAAGCGATGTTTTCCCTGCGGGAAATACCTCACTTACCAGATACTTAAATGCTTCATCTGGCTACTATTATCTGCAGGTAATCAATAACAGTAGTTACTACCTCACCCAGGAGCATATAGATTATCTGCTTCCGTCAGAAACGGTTGACAGCCTTACGATTTACAATATATTTGGTAAGGTAAATCCGTTAGGTTATCAGATAGCTGACAGCAGCTCTAATATTTACCTCAATACTACCGACCCGGTGGTAAATTATTATGCAGCGCCTGTTTTTACATTTACCCAGAACCAGATATTTACTTATACTGCCAATTAATCTGTGAGAATATTATTGAAGATATTCATATTTATTAATTTGTAAGCGGCAGTTTTTTGCCATATTAATTAAACAGGATTATGATTCAGATTAAGGAATCCAATGTAACCATAATGGTAAAGAACATGGATAAGTCTATCCAGTTTTATGAACAGATAGGTTTAACACTCAAACAGAGATGGGATAACCATTATGCCATGTTAACAGCTGAGGGAATTACTATCGGGCTGCATCCGGGAGGAAATGATAATGCTGGTTCAGGAACTGTATCCATTGGTTTTATGATTGATGATATCAATGAAGCAAAATTATTGCTGGATGACTTTAGTATTCCTTACAAAGAAGACGATGGCAAGTCGGGTCATTACCTGCATTTTTCTGATCCCGATAATTCATTGCTCTATTTTGTGGTTCCTAAATGGCTAACTTGGCCTTAATAGCCTATGGTTTCCCTCCTGAAATGGTATTATGGTAAAAAGAACGAACTTTATCCGAAAGTAAGCACTCAATTGTTAAAAGATAATCACGGACGCACAATAAATTATTTAAGGCTGGCAGTGACCGACAGGTGCAACCTGCGCTGCTTTTACTGCATGCCTGAAGAGGGTATAGATTGGCTTTCGCGTGCTGAACTCATGACTTATGAGGAGATGATGCGCATCTGCAAAATAGCGGTGAAACTGGGTGTGGAGAAAATACGTATTACCGGCGGCGAGCCTTTTGTGCGCAAGGGTATTATGTCTTTCCTTGGTGATCTTTCAAAAATAAGCGGGCTTAAACAAATTGCAATAACTACCAATGGGGTGCTTACCACTCCACATATCCCTGAACTGAAAAAGCTGGGAATAAAATCAGTAAATCTGAGCCTCGATACCCTCGACAGGGAACGGTTTCTGGCAATTACCCACAGGGATGAACAACCCGCTGTTATTGATACCCTGGAGCAGTTACTGAAACACGGTATGGATGTAAAGATCAATGCTGTGGTAATGGAAGGGAAGAATATTCAGGACATTGTGCCGCTGGTGGCCCTTACAAAAGAGTTGCCGTTAAGTGTCCGCTTCATTGAAGAAATGCCTTTTAACGGGGGTGATAAGCATTATAATTCTCTGGTCTGGGATTATGTAAAAATACTGGAAACAATAAAAAAATCCTTTCCAGGCCTGACCAAAATTCAGGATCCTGCTTACTCCACATCCTGCAATTACAGCATTCCGGGCCATAAAGGTAATGTAGGTATTATTGCGGCTTATACCCGGTCTTTTTGCGGCACCTGTAACCGTATCCGCCTCACCCCGCAGGGAATGCTGAAAACCTGCCTCTACGACAGCGGTGTGATGAACATAAAAGACTTGTTGCGTGCCGGTATGAATGATGATGAAATAAGAACCGCCCTGCTGGATGCGCTCAACCATCGGGCTAAAGATGGCTGGGAAGCAGAACAATCGGCGCAACACGAGTCAATGGCTGCAATAGGCGGGTAAAATACATTCTTTATATTTTTTTTAAATTACCCTAAAAGGGATTCTAAATTGCTGCAAGGCTTATAAAGTCAAATTGTACAATGAAGAGTATAGCGCTAGGACTGAGGATAATATGCATAAATGCAGGATTTCCTCTTATTTACGCTAAATTTGCCACATATTCATAATGCTTTGCCCGCAAACAAAACTTACCTGACAGATCTTAAATCCATAGCGCTCGACGCGGACTTAAAAATTAATGAAAATGATGATTTTGTTCAATTTCTCCGGAACAGGGATAATGAACCATTAGATTCACTTGCTCATCAGGTTAATGATACAATTAGTGCTGTTATTGATTGCACTGCTTGTGGAAATTGCTGCAGATCACTGGTTATTAATGTAGCCAGTCAGGAGGTCGGTTTGCTGGCAGAATATTTGCAATTATCAGAAGAGGCTGCAAAAGAAAAATATATTGAAGAGAGCCAGCAGGGAAATTGTTATATCAATACCATCCCCTGCCATTTCCTGAGCAATAATAAATGTACAATTTATGAGGCCCGGTTTACAGAATGCAGGGATTTTCCGCACCTGCATAAGCCGGGCTTTAAGGACAGGCTCAGCGGCACTCTGATGCATTTTGGCAGATGTCCGATCATCTATAATGTGATTGAGAAAATGAAAGTGCAGCTTGGGTTCTTTGAGGCTATTTCAGGTTAATTCCTGTTGCCATACAGGTACATGAAGTAGCACAGGGCCAGGGTTATTGCCATAATAATATAAGGGAATAATTTTGCGTATTGTTCCTGTTGTTGCCGTTGTTGTGTATATTCATAAATGGCCTGCAGGCTTTCATTATTGCCAGCTGCAAGCATTACCAGTTTTCGTTCAATTTCGGAGAGGTATTTTGCATCAAGTTTTTTAGTTGCTTTCAATATCTCTTTAATGATTTCATTTATGATCAGTGCATCACCTTCTTTCAGAATAACAGCCAGGTGGGCATCTTCCAGTATCAGTAGTATATAAGCCTGCAGTGCTCCATAGCTTATGCGGTGGGTATCCATGGTTGCAAGACTGGCATTCAGATCGAAGCATATTTTGAGCAGCCAGCCCGGGGTTACGGCCTCCTGGTATTGTGTTTTGCTACCCATACCCATCAGCCAGCGTTCATCATCGTAGGCGGCTCTTTTTCGGGATACGGAGAGTGTGGCATAAGCTTCCTGGCATTCCTTGAATTGTGCTTCAGCCAGGGCATCTCCCGGGTTTTTATCCGGATGGTATTTGAAGGCAAGTGCACGATAGGCTTTCTTGATTTCCTGAAGGGAGGCCGATGGCTTCACGCCTAATATTTTGTAGTAGTCTTTCAAGAAAAAAAGGGTTGCACGCTAAGGCGCTAAGCCGCAAAGTCTGAAGTGGATTTAGAAGCAAATATAATTTTAAGGACGCAAATCCATCGGGCGAATCTCAAATAAATGAGGTTATTTTCTGATTATTATTTGTCATTTGGTGTCTTTGTATTTCCATAAGTAGAAGCAGGCATAGGTGCGGTAAGGCGACCATTCGGCAGAGATTTTGAGCATATTTTCCCGGAGTGCTTTTTTATCACTGGTATCGAGTTTATAAACCTTTGTCATGGCCTGCTGTATTCCCAGATCATCTACCGCAAAAACATCTTCCCTGCCAAGCGTGAACATGAGCAGCATTTCAACCGTCCATCTCCCGACTCCCTTTATTGGTAGCAGGAATTCCAACACTTCTTCATCATTCATTTTTGACAGTTTCTTGTCGTCTGCTTTATGTTCCAGCATATACTTTGCCACGTTCTGCACATAGTTTACCTTGGCATTTGAGAGGCCTATGCCGCGTAGCACATCAAAAGGGGTATCTATTATTTGTTGAGGTGTGGGTTCATTGCCCTCATAGAGCTCCAGGAAGCGTTTGAAAATCACCTCAGCTACCTTTGTGGACAGCTGCTGGCTCATTATAGAAGCACACAGCCTCAGACAAACATTCTTACGTTTTTTAAGCTGGTAGGGCTCCAGTGTTTGCAGCAATGGCAGCAGTTTTTTGTCTTTCGATAAATGCTCAATTGGAGCTGAGTTGGTTTTGGCAGGCATAGAGATAAAGTTAGGTAAAAAAAGCTGCTGAGTATATACAGTTGTCCAACACGTTCAAATGCAGGACACCTTGAGGAATTATAAATACCCTTTATGGCTATATTGAAAATTGGATTTTTAATTAAATGTACATACACGTAACTTTACCTTTTATTTGGAATTCAACCTTAATTTGAATTATTTTTGAAATACCAATTATGAACCGGCGAAGCATATTAAAAGCCGGGGGCCTGCTGGCCCTGGCGCAAATATCAGGTATGAGTAAATTATCAGCTTTAGAAAAACTGGGCAGTTATCTTGCCCCCACCGAAAGAATGCCTGTGCTGTTCATAGGTCATGGCAGTCCGATGAATGCCATAGAAGATAACAGCTACCACAGGAGCTGGCAGGCTATGGGAAAAACATTACCCCGGCCTAAGGCTATCTTATCTGTTTCGGCACACTGGACAACCAAGGGTACAAGGGTTACGGCAATGAGCCATCCTAAAACGATACATGATTTCGGGGGCTTCCCGAAGAAGTTGTTTGACCAGGAATACCCGGCACCCGGCACCCCTGAGTTGGCAAAGCTGACTGCTGAAATGGTTAACTACAGCCATATTCAAACCGATGAAACCTGGGGCTTGGATCATGGCACATGGAGTGTGCTGCTACCCATGTACCCTGCAGCCGATATACCTGTGTATCAGCTGAGCCTGGACTACGATCAGCCGCCAACTTATCATTACGAAATAGGCAAACAACTGAACAAGCTGCGCGATAAAGGAGTGCTGATAATAGGCAGTGGCAACCTGGTGCATAATCTGCGCGAGATTGACTGGAGCGGTGGCAGTAAGGTGTATGACTGGGCGCGGGAATTCGACACCAGATTTACTGAGTGGATAGAAAAAGGCGACCATGCTTCAATAATGAATTACCAGAAGATATTGGGTAACACAGCCACTATGGCACATCCCACGTACGAACATCTGTTGCCGTTGTTTTATATCCTTGGGCTGCAGCAAAAGAATGATAAGGTAACTTTCTTCAACAGCCAGTTCGATATGGCTTCAATATCTATGAAGTCAGTGATGATTGATGCAGGGTAATAACCAATTTATCTCCTCCTTTAATCTTTTGGGAAAGCCACGCTTTTTTAATAATCACTTGTGCCTTCTATTAAATCGGAAAATTATAGTCTCCCCACATAAACCTTTGTGTCATAATTAATAGTTATCAACCCATCTTGCTGATATCTTTCAAAAAGGATTTTCAGGTCCGCTATCATTGGCCCATATCCTTCTTCATCAAATGCTGGCATATAAGATGAAGACAACAGCCTTCCTTTCAACCCTTCAAAATCAAATACCTGCTTATTGGCAAATACCTCAAGGTGAACGGGCTCCGGGCTGAAAAAAGCGGCTATTTTTTCATCGTCAATATTCCGGTGATTGATCTCTTTATAATCAGATGAATGACGGTTGATCAGTTGTTCATAATCCTGTTCAAAATCCGATGTTGTCTTCCGGTCATTCCATATCAGAATGGTAATACCGCCATGTCTTAAAAAGCGTTCAAATTCCACTTTTGCCTTTACTGCATCAAACCAGTGAAAAGCCTGTCCGGCAATTATTATATCTACGATTCCAGCATCCAGCCCGGTGTTTTCAGCAGTTCCATCTTGTATAGTAAATCCGGGATAGGCGCCCAGCAGCTCAACTGCTTTTTCTCTCATTTCCTTGTTTGGCTCTATGGCTATAACCGGGTACCCGGCATCCAGGAACAAGGCTGAAGAAATTCCCGTTCCTGCGCCTATATCAGCTATTACCTTGTCTGGAGTGAGTGCATACTTATTTTTCAGAAAATCTATGATTCCGGCAGGGTAGCCTGGCCGGTATTTTACATAATCTTCCACCCTGTTGCTGAATCTCCTGGTGCTGTTGTGCATATGGCTGCATTTTTTGTAAAATTACCGGTTTTGAATGTTCCTGTGCCGAAATTACCTTTCTGATTTGCTGCCCGATATGGATTGTAGGGCCGGTAGAACTGATTGGAACTTTTTTTACCAAAAATAAATTCCGGCGAAATAAGACCGTTGAACATTTGTTTTATTATCAGCATGCCAGCTTACTGAAGTATGTTTTCCTGTCTGAATTTCATTTTTTCAATTTTATAAGCAGGTAGCTGTTTCGTTTTGTCATTTTATTTTGTAATATTTCGATAACGTACATTAATTAATTGTTATTTATTTGGCTAAACAAACTCATAAGCAATAGTAGGTAATTGATAATATTGGTTTGGTTTCAGATGATTCGGTATAATCTGGCAAAAGATTTGAGTTCAGATATTTTTATCACTAACTAATATAAATGAACAATTACTGTATTTCAAATTTAATTCAGTAAGCAGGAAGGAAAATAAACTTAATAATCTGTAGGATAAATATAATACGGGATGAATGAGGTTAATAAGATATTTTCATTAATAGACGGTATTACACAGCTACATTTAGATTTTAATAGAAAATATGGGTTTATTCATTTCGAAAAGCTTTTGACTGAAGATCTGTTAAAGGTCATCTGGGTGGAAATGCTCTGTATTTCGGCGGTGGCTACCTGTATTTCACCTATAAGTATGTTACCAATACCTCACAAATAAATTACAACTGGGTGAATTCTTTCCCGGAATATATCGGCCCCGGTCATCATCCCCTGGCATATAATTATGATGTTTGAATATCGCCTTAGGTTGCAGATCAAAATTTATATGCTCTGTATTTGAATGCGTTCTATTTATAGGAATACCCTAATATTTTATGTTGCAATAGATAGATAGTTTTTGTCCGGATATTTTTATCGCGCTTTCTCCTACTTTTGCCGCATCATGTTATCACTCGATCTTACCGGCAAAACCGCCCTTATAGGTGGCAGTACACAAGGCATTGGTCTTGCTTCAGCACAGGCATTGGCCGCCATGGGTGCGCGCTGCGTGCTTATTTCCAGAAATGAAGAAAAACTAAGGGCTGCGATATCTGGCCTCGATACCACGAAGGGGCAGGTGCATTATTACCTCGTGGCCGATTATTCCAAACCGGAACAGGTTAGCGATGTGGTGAGTAATTTTCTGAAAGAAAATGTGGTACATATTCTCATCAACAACAGCGGCGGCCCTGCCGGCGGGCCCATTATGAATGCCAAACCTGATGAATTTATCAGCGCCTTCAACCAGCACCTTATCTGCAACCATACCCTCACGCGGCTGGTGGCCGGAGGAATGAAAAAAGAGGGTTACGGTCGTGTTATAAATATTATATCCACATCAGTAAAAATTCCCCTCAAAGATCTGGGTGTTTCAAATACCATACGAGGCGCTGTGGCTTCGTGGGCCAAAACAATGGCCAATGAACTGGGGCAGTTTGGAATCACCGTAAATAATGTTTTACCGGGGGCCACTTCTACCGAAAGGCTCGAGGGTATTATTCAGAATAAATCTGCAAAAACGGGGAAAAGCAGGGAAGAAATTGAAGCGCAGATGATGGAAGAAGTTCCTGCAAAGCGTTTCGGCCGGCCTGATGAGATAGCTGCAATGATTGCATTTCTGGCCAGCCCGGCTGCTTCGTATGTTAATGGCACATCCATACCAGTAGACGGAGGTAGAACCGGGAGTATCTGATAAACATACATGACATTAAAAAATAATTGTAACGTATTCATTTTATTAGGGGCTATTAATAAAGAAATGGACCAATGAGTTTAGGAGGAAATAAGAACCTTTAGTCCGGTTGCTGCAATGAGATTTCTATGACAAAAATGAAATTAGAAATATTTTTATAACAAAAACAGGGCTGAAACCCGCGCCAATGCTGAAAAACATTTTTTTGCAAATGTGTACAACTTTTGATGATAGTTTGTAGTTTTGCCTCCGCTTTTAACAAAGGAAAGTTAATTTTCAATTTTTATTCCTGTGCCAGAATCATTAAAGCCATTGTTCAGAATTTGCTCCCGTAGCATTTTCTCGTTTTTTATCGTTTTGCTTTTATGCAATGTTCCCGCAACCGCAGCACCCGATGGGAAGGCGCTTTTCATGTCCAATTGTGCTTCATGCCACAATCCGCTCAAAGACGCGACCGGGCCTGCTTTGCAGAATATTGACAAAACATTCCCTGATAAGGAATGGGGCTACAAATGGGTTCATAATTCATCTGCCCTCGTAGCAGCCGGCGACCCTACCGCGGTGGCCATTTTCACTAAATTCAATAAAACCCAGATGACTGCTTTCCCGCAGTTATCTAACGATGATATTGATGCTATTCTGAAGTATGTTGATGAGTTTAAGGCTCCCGTTGCTGTAGCTGCGGCTCCGGCTGCTGGTGGCGAAGAAACCGAAAGCAATGGCTGGATATATACAGTAATTACATTGGCGCTCCTGCTGCTTGTTATTATTCTGTGGCGTTCAAACCAGGGCCTCAAACGCATAGCCAACGAAAAGGAAGGCATTCCTAACGAAAAAGAAATTCCTTTATATCGCAGCAAACTGGTCATTGCAATTGTAGCTATTCTACTTTTCATAATGGCTGGCTACTGGCTTACCAATGGCGCCGTTGGTGAAGGACGCCAGCAGAACTATCAGCCACTACAGCCTATATATTATTCTCATAAAGTACATGCAGGTATCAACCAGATCAATTGCCTTTATTGTCATGCAGGTGCTGAAAAGAGCCGCCAGGCAATGATACCATCTTCCAATGTGTGTATGAATTGCCACAAACAGATCAATTCTTATTCAGGTGGCGAAGGTGCTGAAGCACATATTCTCAAAACCGCCGAAGGCAAGCTGATAAATGGTACTGAGCAGATTCAGATGCTGTATAAGTATGCTGGCTGGGATCCGGCTAAGAAAGATTACATACGCGATGCAAAGGGCAATATTATGGCTACACCTATTCAGTGGGTAAAGATTCATAACCTCCCCGATCACGTTTATTTCAATCACTCACAGCACGTAAAAGTAGGCCAGATCCAGTGTCAGCGCTGCCATGGCCCGATACAGGAAATGGATGAAGTTTACCAGTTCGCTCCGTTATCAATGGGTTGGTGTATCAACTGTCACCGCCAGACTGAAGTGAAATTTACTGAGAATAATTACTACAGTGTTTTTGAGAAATATCATGATGAACTGAAATCCGGTAAACGTGATAAAGTAACTGAAGCTGATATGGGTGGATTGGAGTGCCAGAAATGCCATTATTAATCAGCAATCTGGTTATTCTCAGAACGGTTAACTATTAGTATTTTTCTGTAGTAGGTTTTTTGAATAATCAACATTAACATCAGGGTGAAAGGCAGATAAAAAGCTGATTACCTCTTATAAAAGATTGAGACTTTTTTAAAGAATTTTGAATTTGCAATATGAGTCAAAAACAGTATTGGTCGGGCCTGGAAGATCTTAATAAAATCAATAACCCCACAGATGTGGCCGGTGATGAGTTTAAAGAAGAGTTGCCATTCGATTTAAGCGACAGCTTATTTAGCGCCACTACACCCCGCCGCGATTTTTTGAAATTCATGGGTTTCAGCACTTTGGCGGCAACTCTGGTTGCAAGTTGCGAAATGCCGGTACGTAAGGCTATACCTTATGCTATCAAGCCCGAAGATATTACTCCGGGTGTGCCCAATTATTATGCTTCTACTTTTGCCGATGGTGGTGATTATTGCGCGGTTGTTGTAAAAACACGCGATGGCCGCCCTATTAAAATTGAGGGTAATGATCTGTCTTCGGTTACCAAAGGCGGTACAAGTGCCAGGGTACAGGCTTCTGTATTGAATTTGTATGATAAAGCACGTATCCGCCACCCTTATACCGATGGCGTTGAGGCTACTTTTGATTCAATAGATAAGGCAATAAAGGACGGTATAGGTACAAAACCCGGTTACCTCGTTACTGCTTCATTACTCAGCCCTACAGTTAAAGAAATAATAGCTCAGTTTCTGGCCAGATACACTACCGTAAAGCACATCGTTTATGATGCGGTGTCTTATTCAGGTATGTTGCAGGCCAATGAAGCTTGTTATGGAAAAAAGACTTTACCTACTTATCATTTCGATAAAGCAAAAACAATAGTAAGCCTTGATGCCGATTTCCTGGGTACCTGGCTATCTCCTATCGAATTTGCAAAGGGATATTCAAAGGGCCGCAAAATCAGCGCCAAAGAACTGAAATTATCCAAACATTACCAGGTTGAAGCAACGCATACTATCTCTGGTGGTGCTGCCGATTTCCGGGCTACCTGCAGGCCTTCCGAAACAGGAAAGGTTGCTGTGGCATTATATAATATGGTTGCTAATGGCACTCAGCCATCTTTGGCAAGCAAACATCTGAACGACCTCATAACCAATGCAGCCGCTGATCTTAAAGCTGGAAACGGCCTGGTGGTTTGTGGCAGCAATGATGTGAATATTCAGATTATAGTTAACGCAATCAATGATAAAATTGGTGCCAACGGTGTTACCATCAACTGGGCAACAACCAGCAACTACAAGCAGGGTATAGATAAAGATTTTGCAACACTGGTAGCTTCAATGGATGCAGGTGAAGTTGGTTCCCTGTTCCTGCATGGCGTTAACCCTGTTTACGATTACTACGATAATAAGAAATTCACAGCCGCACTTGCAAAAGTGCCGCTTACAGTATCTTTTGCCGACAGGATGGACGAAACTGCTCAGAAATGTAAGCACATCGTTCCTGATCACAACTACCTGGAAAGCTGGGGTGATGCAGAGCCTAAAGCCAACTATTTCAGTCTCATGCAGCCGGGTATTGCACCTTTGTTTAAAACAAGGTCATTAGCAGATTCGCTGATTTCCTGGACCGGTGGCCCACAATCTTATGCCGACTTCTGGAAAGAATACTGGATGAAGAAAACCGGTAGCCAGGAAGCATTTGATAAAGCGCTGCAGGACGGCGTAATTGAGCCTGCGGGCGAAATGCCAAACGGTGGCGCTGCCTTTGCCGGCAATGCAGCTGATGCAGCTGGTAAAATACAGGCCGAGCCTGAAGTAAAAGGTTTCGAAGTGGTGGTATACCAGAAGATAGCTATAGGCCACGGTGGTGCATGGAGCAATAACCCATGGCTGCTCGAAATGCCCGATCCGATAACAAGGGCTACATGGGACAATTACGTTTGTATGTCTCCTATGCGTGCCAAAAGCAAGGAATTTGACGCTGAACTCACTGGTTTTACTGAAGTTGATGCCAAAAAGAGGGTAGTAATTGTAAAGAGTGCCAATGGTACTGAAGTTAAGTTGCCGGTAATTGTTGTGCCAGGTATGCATAATGATGTAATCGCTATTGCTACAGGATATGGCCGAGATAAAAAAGTGGGTCTTGCAGCAGCCAGCGATGATACAAAGGGTGGTAAAAATGCTTATCCGTTCCGTACTTTCAACGGAACCAATATTCTCAACCACAATGCGGTTACTGTTACCAAAACAGAAGAAAAATATGAAGTAGCGGTTACGCAGACGCACAACAGTTATGAAGCGCGCCCGGTAATTCATGAATATACACTGGCTGAATTTGCCAAAGATTCAAAGGTATTACTGAAGGAGCGTGGCGAAGAAATTGCTGAGTTTGCGGTAGAACCTTGGATTGAAGAAGGTAAAGAAAGCAAAGAAAAAATAGTTGATACTGCTACTGAAGAAGGATATCGTGCAAACGGAACGCTTTATCCCAACTATCCTTACGAAGGGATCAAGTGGGGTATGTCCATCGACCTGAATAGTTGCACCGGTTGTGGCGCCTGCGTAGTAGGTTGTATGGCCGAAAATAACGTTTCTGTAGTAGGTAAGGACCATGTACTGAAAAATCATGAAATGCACTGGATCCGTATCGACAGGTACTTCAGTGGTATGGTTGATAATCCGGATTCCATCCAGACCATCTTCCAGCCTATGCTGTGCCAGCATTGCGATAACGCTCCTTGCGAAAACGTTTGTCCGGTATCTGCTACCAACCACAGTTCTGAAGGTTTGAACCAGATGGCCTATAACCGTTGTATCGGTACCAAATATTGCGCAAACAACTGTCCGTACAAAGTACGTCACTTCAACTGGATGGACTGGAATGGCGCAGATTGCTTCGATGGTAACCTGTACGAAGATGGCCGCAGGGATGATATGAATGACGACCTCACCCGAATGGTGCTTAATCCGGATGTTACAGTACGTAGCCGTGGTGTTATGGAGAAGTGCAGCTTCTGTGTTCAGCGTTTGCAGGAATCCAAACTGGCAGCTAAAAAAGAAGGTCACCCGCTCAGGGATGGTGCAGTTAAAACTGCCTGTCAGCAGGCTTGTCCTTCAGATGCTATTCTGTTTGGTAATGTAAAAGATAAGGAAAGCAACATTTTCAAGCTGCGCAGGCAGGAGCAGATGGAGCGTACATTCTATGTTCTTGAGCATATACACACCCTGCCAAACGTAAATTACCTGGCAAGGATCAGAAATACAAATGAGATTGATGCCAAGGATGAAGCGAAAAATGAATTCCTGAAGTATCACATATAGAATTGCTTGATTGCGGAATGGCTTAACGGCTCAATTCCGGAATTCAGAAAGAGGGAAAAATAATTGTATAATAAGAGAGCCCCTTTAGGGGTTTGGGGTTTAAAATATTAATTACGTGCTATGCATATTAAGTACGAATCGTTTGTAAGGGAACCACTTGTTGATGGTAACAAAACTTATCACCAGGTGTCTGAAGACATTATCAGGCCTATCGAGGGCAAGCCGGGCCGGATGTGGTATGTTGGCTTTTTCTTCTCCATAATACTGTTGTGCTTCGGTATTTTTTCCGTTAGCTGGGCAGTCTATTGGGGGCTGGGTACATGGGGCGTTAACCGTACTGTAGGATGGGGTTGGGATATTACCAATTTCGTATGGTGGATCGGTATTGGTCATGCGGGTACCCTTATTTCTGCGATTCTTTTACTGTTCCGCCAGGGATGGCGTACTGGTGTGAACCGTGCGGCTGAAGCAATGACCATATTTGCGGTAATGTGCGCCGGCCAGTTCCCTATATGGCACATGGGTCGTGTTTGGGATGGTTTCTGGGTTTTGCCACTGCCTAACTCACGTGGCCCTTTATGGCCCAACTTCGATTCTCCGCTGCTTTGGGACGTATTTGCGATTTCTACTTACTTTACAGTTTCTTTATTATTCTGGTATTCTGGTCTTCTTCCCGATTTCGCGCTTATCCGCGACAGGGCAAAAACCAAGCTCCGCAAAATGCTCTATGGTATTGCATCTTTCGGCTGGACAGGTCATGCCAAAAGCTGGCAGCGTATGGAGATGCTGGCATTGGTATTAGCCGGTTTATCTACCCCGCTGGTACTTTCGGTGCATACCATTGTATCTTTCGACTTCGCAACATCAGTTATTCCCGGTTGGCATACTACTATATTTCCTCCCTACTTCGTGGCTGGTGCGGTATTCTCCGGTTTTGCAATGGTGAACACACTTCTTGTACTTACCCGCAAGATCCTTCATCTGGAAGAATATATTACCATTGGTCACCTGGAGGCTATGAATAAAATCATTGTACTCACCGGGTCAATAGTGGGTGTGGCTTACCTTACCGAGCTGTTCATTTCGTGGTACTCTCAGTCATGGGGCGAGATGGCTGCATTCCAGTGGCGTATCATGGGCCCTTACTGGTGGAGCTATTGGGCTATGATGACCTGCAACGTGGTTTCTCCTCAGTTGTTCTGGTTCAAGAAACTGCGTCGTAATGTGCCTTTTACCTTTGTAATGTCAATTGTGGTGAATATCGGTATGTGGTTCGAGCGTTTCGTAATTATCGTTACCTCTACCTACCGCGACTGGGTGCCTGGAAGTTGGGCATATTATAGTCCTACATGGCCTGAGGTTGGTTTCTACCTCGGTACATTCGGATTGTTCTTTACCTGCTACTTCCTGTTTGCAAAATACTTCCCGGTTATTGCTGTTGCAGAAATCAAGTTCATTCTCAAAACTTCGGGTGATAATTATAAGAGAGGCCATGAGAAGATTGATGCAATGACTCCGGAAGAACTGACTCATGCTATTCATGAAAGTCATGAAGATGCACATGATGCAGTATTGGCGCACTAAACCCCCGGCCCCTGATGGGGGGACGTTGGTATCTGGTGCTGAACTGACGATCAGGAATGAGCTAAATTGGAATTTGGATTTTGGGATTTGGATTTTGGGATTTGGATTTTGGGATTTTGGGATTTGATTTGAATAAGAAATAAAATATAGTTTGTAATTGGTCTTCTGACTTTAGACTTACGACTTTTACTTACGACTTACGACTAATTTTTAAATAAAATGGGAATAAAAAAATTTGCGGTAGCGGCATATGATGATGAGGCAGTATTGTTTCCTGCTGTCAAAAAAGTGCGTCGGAACGGCTATAAGATCCACGATGTTTATACTCCGTTTGCAGTGCATGGTCTCGATGAGGCAATGGGCCTGAAGGAGTCTGATCTGCATATTGCCGGTTTTATTTACGGCCTTTGCGGAACATCTACTGCTGTAGGCTTCATTTCCTGGATATTCACTTCCGACTGGCCGATTAATTATGGTGGTAAACCACACTTTGCATTGCCGGCCTGGATACCGATTACTTTCGAGCTTACCGTTTTATTTGCAGCCGTGGGTATGACGCTTACTTTCTGTTATCTCAACCAGATAATGCCGGGAGTTAAGAAGCATGTATTCCATCCCCGCCAGAGTGATGATCTGTTTGTAATGGCTATCGAAATCAATGCACATACGCCTGAAGCGGAGGTAACTGCATTCCTCAGGGAAACCGGAGCAAAAGAAGTTAATGTGCAGGTAGCTGAATCGGGCTGGTGGTATGGCCGCTGGGATAAAAAAGAGCCTTATGAATTATTGGCCACTGTATAATTGTGGCTTTTGAAGCAAGAAATTTGAAATTTAGAGTAGAGAAAAAGAGTTTAATACTGATTACCTTCTACTAAAGACTTAAGACTATTTAGAACTTTGAATATGAACAAGATTAAAAGCATACTGGTAGCAAGCCTGGGACTGACGATTGGCCTGATGTCGTGCGACTCGGGTAATATCCGTCGTACTCCGGGACACATCTATGCACCTGATATGACCTACTCGCGTGCTTATGATGCTTATACTTCCAATCCGAACTTCGAAGACAGCATGACCAGCCGTCTCCCGGTTTCTGGAACAATAGCCCGGGGACATCAGTTGCCCGATCATTTGAAAGAGGGAGATACTACTGCTTATAAATCATTCTCTACTTCCATGAAGTTCAGCGCTGCTGAATTAAAGGAAGGGGGCAGGTTATTCAATATTTATTGTGGTATTTGCCACGGCCAGAACCTGGATGGTCAGGGTCCGCTTTACTCCAGTGGCAAATTTGCTTCAATGCCTGCAAATTTTAAAGATGCCAAATACCTGCATATGCCTGTAGGTCAGATGTATGCTGCTGTTAAATACGGTAAGAATATGATGGGTAGCTATGCCAGCCAGCTCGATGCTAAGCAGCGCTGGATGGTAATTGCCTATATCAAACAGACCCAGTCTAAAAATGGAGGTGATGCATTTGCCTTTGGTGAAGCTGATGCACCTGCAAAGACTGATACTGCCGGTGCTGCAAAGCCATTGGCAGCAGTTGATTCGAAGAAATAAATTTAGTTGAAAGAATAATTACAAACGTATTTAATAAAAAGTTGCATACAATGAATGATCATTTTGAGATACCCGGTCGCTTAAAAAATACCAGCCTCGCGCTGATTGCTGTGGGCGTGCTGACACTGATAGGGGGTATTGCTACTTTGCTGTTAGGGCATACCGACGTGGATAAAGCCAGATTTTGGGCAGTATTGTTGCACGACAGCGTGTTTTTTACCCTTATTACTACAGTGAGTATATTTATACAGGCTGCTGTTTCGCTTGCCCAAGGTGCATGGATCGTTGCCTACCGCAGGGTACCTGAGGCTATTGGAGCTAATGTGTGGGTTTTTGCTGTTATACTGACAGTTATCTTGTTTCTGATCGTATTTACAGTTCGTGATGCTCATGGCGTAAACCCGATTTATAAATGGGTTACTGAAGCTGAGCCAGGCAAGGATAAAGTGCTGTTTGGTAAAAAAGTATTTTTGAATCCGGGCATGTATGTTGCTTTTACCCTTATATTCTTAGGGCTTTGGTCCTGGTTTGGACGCAAATTCAGGGCATTATCCCTGGCCCAGGAAAAAGCGCCAGTAAATGATACAAAAATTTACTGGACCGTCTTCAGGTTATCTGCTGTATTTCTGTTTGTCTATGCATTATCGCAGATGAGCACTACTCCCTGGTTATGGATAATGAGTATTCAGGCACACTGGTTTTCTACACTGTTTAGCTGGTATTCATTCGCCAGTGCATTTGTAAGTGGTATGTCACTGATTTTATTGTGGGTTGTTTATCTGAAAAATCAGGGAAATCTGGAACTGGTAAACAAAGAACATATACATGACCTCGGAAAATTCATGTTTGCCTTCAGTATATTCTGGACATACCTCTGGTTTTCTCAGTACATGCTCCAGTGGTACTCCAATCAGCCTGAAGAAACCGCATACTTCAAAATGCGTCAGCAAGGCCCTTACAGTATTATTTTCTATGCCAATTTCATCATCAACTTCTGTATGCCTATTCTGATACTGATGTCCCGCCCAAGTAAGCGCAATTATTTTACAATTACATTCATGGCGATGATCATTATCTTCGGTCACTGGCTCGATTATTTCCAGATGATTATGCCAGGTCCGTTGGGTGAAAACTGGCACATCAACTGGTATGAAATAGGTATTTTTATGGGTTTTGCCGGTATACTGATCTTCTGTGTATCCCGTACATTGGCAAAATCATCGCTTGTGCCGCACAACAATCTGTTACTGAAAGAAACAATGTTGCACGTAGCATAAAGCTGGAAAATAAGGTTGAAGCCATAGTAATGGCAGGTAAAAAGAATTAAAATTAACTGGTAAACATAAGCAGAGCGACTATGTCGGTATTTATAATAATAGCATTGATAATTCTGGTATTCATCATCATCTACCAGATAGGTAAGGCAAGCGAGTATGCAGTGGTGCTGCGCGGGGAGGAAAAAGTAAAGGCCCAGGCCAATCGGGCTATTGCGCTGTTACTGCTGGTAATGTTTGCCCTCGGCATGTGGGGAATCTGGGAATGCCATGAGATGCTTAAAGGCCGGTTACTGCCAACGGCTGCCTGTAAAACAGGGGAGAATTACGACTCCATGTTCAAATACACCATTATCGTTACTGGTATTGTGTTTTTTGCTACTCAGTTTGTGCTGTTCTGGTTTTGTTTCCGTTTCCAGCAATCAACAAAGCGCGCATCATTTTATTTTGCTCACAGTAATAAACTCGAAATTATCTGGACAACCATTCCTGCAATAGCAATGGCAATACTGGTAGCAATTGGGTTAAGGAATTGGTACGATGTTACCTCACCTGCTCCTCAGGAGGCTACTGTTGTTGAGATAGTAGGTAAGCAGTTCAACTGGCTTATCCGGTACCCCGGCAAAGATCATGAGCTGGGCAAAAGAGATTTCCGCAAAATCAATGATGCCAATAACGTGCTCGGCCTTGATTGGAGCGATCCGCACAATATGGACGATATTATCTCACAGAATGGTGAGCTGCATGTTGTGGTTAACAAACCAGTGAAGCTTCTTATTTGCTCAAGGGATGTAATACATGATGTGGGCCTGCCTCACTTCCGTATGAAAATGGATGCAGTTCCGGGTATCACTACTACACTTTGGTTTACCCCTACCATTACTACCGAGGAAATGAAGCAGAAGACCGGTAACCCCGATTTTGTGTATGAAATAGCTTGTGATCAGCTTTGTGGTAAAGGCCATTATTCTATGCGCGGAACGGTTATTGTTCAGAGTCAGGCCGATTATGATAAATGGATAGCCAGCCAGCAAAGTTATTACGCGGCTAATAATCCTTCAGGGGCGCCTGCTCCTGCCAGGCCGGCTGCCGACAGTACGGCACCTAAGAAGGATAGTGTGAAATTAGTATCAATGAAATAATCGGCTATTTCTTATAGTCATAAAAGAATAAAAAATGAGTAACGAAGCAGTAATTTCTGGAGGTTTGCATGTTGAACATGGTGCGGGGGCGGCTGCAGGGCATCATGGGCATGATCACGAACATCACGAGCAGCACTTTGTCTGGAAGTATATTTTCAGCCAGGACCATAAAATTATCGGCAGGCAATTTCTGGTTACGGGTATCATATGGGCTATTATCGGCGCTTTGATGTCTGTATTCTTCCGCCTGCAACTGGGTTTCCCGGATTCTACTTTCCCGATAATGGAGAAATTTCTGGGGCATTGGGCCGCTGGTGGTAAATTGTCACCTGAGTTTTATTATGCACTCGTAACAATGCATGGTACCATACTCGTGTTTTTCGTATTGACTGCCGGATTGAGCGGAACGTTTGCCAATCTGCTTATACCTCTGCAGATCGGCGCACGCGATATGGCATCGCCTTTCATGAATATGCTTTCTTATTGGTTCTTCTTCCTTGCCAGTGTGCTTATGTTTACCTCACTTTTTGTGGAAACAGGTCCTGCATCTGGTGGATGGACTACTTATCCTCCGCTTAGCGCATTGAAAGAGGCATCTTTAGGATCTGGTCTGGGTATGGATCTGTGGCTGTTGAGTATGGCTACTTTCGTTGTATCTTCTTTACTGGGTGGACTTAACTATATTACTACTGTGCTTAACATGCGTACCAAGGGTATGACCATGACGCGTTTGCCGCTTACAGTATGGGCGCTTTTCTTTACAGCGGTTCTGGGTGTACTTTCTTTCCCTGTTCTTTTCTCTGGCCTGGTACTGCTGATATTCGACCGTAATTTCGGTACCAGCTTCTATCTTTCCGAAATATTTATTGGCGGAAAAGCATTGCCCCACATTGGTGGCTCGGCAATCCTTTATCAGCACTTGTTCTGGTTCCTGGGCCATCCTGAGGTGTATATCATTATGCTTCCCGGCATGGGTATGGCTTCCGAGGTGCTCTCTACCCACAGCCGTAAGCCCATCTTTGGTTATTTTGCAATGATCATTTCGCTTGTTGGTATCACTTTACTTGCCTTCCTGGTATGGGCGCACCATATGTTCGTTACCGGTATGAGTCCGTTCCTGGGTTCTATATTTGTATTGCTTACTCTGCTCATTGCTGTGCCGTCTGCCGTAAAGGTGTTCAACTGGCTTACCACCATCTGGCGCGGTAATATCCGGTTCAATCCTGCTATGCTGTTTGCCCTCGGTTTTGTATCGCTGTTCATTTCCGGTGGTCTTACAGGTATATTCCTTGGTAATTCAGCCCTCGATATTCACCTGCACGATACTTATTTCGTGGTTGCCCACTTCCATATTGTAATGGGTGTATCCGCCTTCTTCGGTATGTTTGCCGGTATCTATCATTGGTTCCCCAAAATGTTCGGCAGGTTTATGAACAATACACTGGGATACATACACTTCTTCATTACATTCGTCGGCGCTTATCTCATCTTCTGGCCTATGCACTACGAAGGTATCGCCGGTATGCCCCGCCGTTACTACGACTATTCTGCCTGGGAATCTTTCAAGCACTTCCAGGGCCTCAACGCCTTTATCAGCATCATCGCAATGGTAGTATTCTTTACCCAGCTGTTGTTTGTACTCAATTTCTTCATAAGCATCTGGAAGGGCCGCAAGATGACTACATTGAATCCATGGGGTTCTACTACTCTTGAGTGGACCACGCCAATTAAACCTGGTCATGGCAACTGGGTGGGCGAAATACCAGAAGTTCACCGCTGGCCGTACGATTACAAAGACGATGGCCATGGTGGTGACTTCATACCCCAGACATTGCCGCTCCGCCCCGGCGAAGAATCACATTAGCAACTACACTCTATTAAAATACTGAACCGCTCATTTTGGGCGGTTTTTTTATTTGATTTTTTTAATAAATTACTGGTATTGCTTTTTTAGATCCTGCTTTTTATCTAAAAGCTGAAATTTATCCGGTATTTTTATACTTTTATTATAAAGTAAGGTATTGTTAAACAATCGAATAGGGTTTGAAAGGGTTATTTCAGCGCTGTTTTGGTTTTTAATCCATTTACTTAACTATATCTGAGTGGTTTTGTTTTTATGATCTCAAATACACTTTTATGAAAAACAAACAGATAATTCTCATCGCCGTTATGTTATGCTCAGCCATCAGCTGCATGGCCCAATTCAGTAAAGAGGTAACCCAGGCTTATCTTTTATACAACAAAGCAAGGCTCCTCGAGGCTTCCGGCCATCTGGACAGCGCAGCTATATTAATGAAGAGGTCTATTCTCCTCAATAATAAAAATGGAGCTACCCGTGATTATGCCGAGGAGATTTACATAAAAGCCGGTCGCTACACCGACTTTGTAAATGATGTCAAAGATTACTATGCAAAAAACACCTTGCCTGAAAATGCAGACGAAATATTCTCTGGTTATGATTCTGAAACAATTGCAAAGGCAAAAAAAAGTAAGGAAATCAGGGAATTTCTGGCCTCCTACGATGGCCTTTTAAAAAAGAACCGGGCATCAGTAAAAGTGAATAACGAACTAAAAGAAATATTGGAGCGTTGCAACACAGTGGATCAGTTTGTAAGGTTTTATCCTGTCCCGAAATCTGGTAGGCAATGTGACACACAATTTGCGGATCAATTAATATTCTATGCTGATAGTACCAATATGGAAAATGTTGCTAAGTATATCAGGAAAAAGGGGTTTCCAACATCTGTAGAATTGGACGGGGTAACCATGTCGTCCAATTTTGTTATATCATTTTTACACTTTTTGCAAAACACAAAAGAATATTCAAAATATCCTTCCTGGAAATATCTCGACAGTACCATATTAAATGCAGTCTACCTCGGTAATTTTCCTGTCAGGTACTATCTGCTCACTCTTGAAAAAAGATATTTTGGTACCAGCTACAAAAATAATCAATACGAATCCAGGCAGCTATATGGGATAGTATGTCCCTATAGTTTTGACTCAGTTACCAAAAAGAAAATAAAAATATATGATCCCGAAATTGATGATATGGAACATGTCGATGAGCGAAGAGCTAAATGGCTGCAGCCTTCACTTTATGAAGAATCGCTGATAGATCCTGAAATACGTTTACCGGTAAATTACCATCATAAATGATTAGTAAATATCCTATTTCTAATAAATACACACGGTTGTTATATGGCTTTCGTAGTGATCTTTTTGGTGGAATTATGTCCTAGGCTCCCCATTAGTAACCGCAATTTCATCAGGCTTTTATCTCTATCCCTGTCTTTAATATTTCGTCTATAAAAGGGTTTTTATCAGGAGAAAAATCTTTGGTGTTGAAAGTTTGTGGCTGCACCATATAATATTTGCGCATGGCTTTCAGAAACAACTTAACATCTTCTGAAGGTACATTGCAAAACTCATCGGCGACCAATGCCATATCTATATCGCTGTATTTTGTTTGTTGATTACGGGCATAGCTTCCAAATAATATCGCCTTGCGCAATGTTATTCCGCCTGAATTTACTATAGAAACAAAATCTTTCATTTGTTTCATAATTGCTGCTGAAGCCATAAACTGAGTTTTTTCACTTGGTCTAAAATATCGCCTGTATTTTTCTTTTTGTATTTTTTATATAAGCTATCCAGATAGTCGGGGTAACGGCCCTCCAATTGAAAAGTATTCATGATGTTCATAAAATCTTTTTGCTCATCAGTATACTTTATTTTAGCTTCATCGAGTAGTCTGATAAGGTTGTGAATTTTGGGTGGAGTATTACCGGAATTATTTTTCACCCACAGTGCTTTACAAAATTTTTCAAGGTGCAGGTGAGAGAAAAATAATGCCTGCATATAATCCTTTGTGGTATACATATTTTGTATGGCCTTCCAATCTCTTTTGGCAGTATTGATCCAGTATTTTATATGTTCTTCCTTTGTAAGCACTCACATTTGTTTGAATGCAAAGTTATTAATTTATCAGTCATAAAAACATCTGGTTGTTCTGCAGGCCCTGTCACTACCGGAAAGGTACAGGCAGGTAACAATCTGGCAGAGACTATCATTGCCCCACTGTATTTGCATTCTTAATTATAAAGATTGATATGGCTTTGGCCCCAAACCAGCTCGTTTGATCATTGTCTCTGATGGCGTTATTTCTGAAAAGATTACTTTAGTATCCATGTTCCGATACTACGACATTCACACACACCATGCTCCATCCGGTAAAACCGACCAGATGGAGATACAGAATTTCTATTGCCATTTTGAGCGGGTAAAGGATGGATTGCCATGCAGTACCGGACTGCATCCCTGGCACCTGGACCACTATAACTGGGATTGGGAAATGCTGCGCAAATATGTGCTGCAACCCAATGTACTGGCTATAGGTGAATGCGGCCTCGACAAGGTATGCGCCACCGACTGGGATTTGCAGGTAAGGGTATTTACAGACCAGATAAATCTGGCTAATGAATGTGGTAAGCCGCTGATAATACATTGCGTTAAGGCGTTCGACCAGGTGCTGCACCTGCTCCATCTTCATGAGCCTGGAGTTCCGGTTATCTTTCATGGCTTTAACAAGAACCGCGATGTGGCTGATAAGTTAATCGGCAGTGGATACTATCTTTCTTTCGGCGCGGCAATGCTGAACAATCATTCCCCTGCTGCTGAAGTTCTTGCTACTATTCCCGCCGATCAGTTTTTCCTGGAGACAGATGATGCTCTGGTTTCAATAGAACAAAATTACGACCGGGCCGCGCAGATAAGGAAAACAAGCCTGGAAACTGTTGTTTTGCAGGTGCAGGAAAACTTTAATCGCCTATTTTCGCACCCATGACCGATACTGCATGGCTTTCACGAACCGAACTGCTGATAGGAAAGGAGAAACTGGATAAACTCAATAATGCCCATGTGCTCATAGTGGGCATGGGTGGCGTAGGTTCGTTTGCTGCCGAGTTTATATGCAGGTCCGGCATAGGAGAGATGACCATTATAGATGGCGATGTGGTAGACCCCAGCAACCGCAACCGGCAGTTGCCCGCCCTCGCCACCACCCACGGCCAGAGCAAGGTAACGCTGATGGGCGAGCGCCTGATGCAGATAAACCCCGAGCTTAAGCTGCATATGATCAACGAATTTGTGCAGCCCGGCCGTGTGGAAGAAATGCTGCAATGCAAGCCCGATTATGTGGTAGACGCCATAGACAGCATTACGCCCAAACTCACCTTTATAAAGGAGGCCTTCTCCAGCGGGCTGCCCATTGTAAGCTCCATGGGGGCCGGCGGAAAGGTAGACCCTACACAATTGCAGGTGGCCGATATATCCAAAACCTACAACTGCCCCTTTGCCCAGCAGGTGCGCAAGATGCTCAAGGCAGCCGGTATTTTTAAAGGCTTCAAAGCAGTATTCTCGCCGGAAAAAAACAAACCGGAATCACTGATGATGACCGATGGCACCAACTTTAAGAAATCGGCCTACGGCACCATGTCTTATATGCCTGCAACATTCGGGGCAGTGGTATCCTCAGTAGTTATCAGGGACCTGATGGAGCGGTAAGTGCCGGGCAATGAGGCTGATAAGCAAAAGTAAATTCTACGGGCAAGGCTCAGGGGCAGGAAAGCCTGCATCTCTTACGCAGCGAACCGAATATCCGAAACCTTCACTGATTTCATAACTAACGATGTCGTCTGAGGTAATGGAGACAAATAAACCGGCATTATTATCTTTGCGTGCATCATTTGTCCACCAGAACCCTTGCCTGCCCACATAGCTGAAGTATCCCAGTATGTTCCGGCAGCCACCTGCAAAAGCGCCCCATCCGCTTTGGTTGGTGCCGTTGGTGGTATTGTTCCAGCTATGGGTGGCTTTCAGTTGTTTCCCTGCCTTTGATTCGCCCAGGTAGCCTATCAGCTTATCAAAATCGGCCTTGGACGGTAGCCGCCAGCATCGGGGCGCAACGTTCTGCCTTATGGCATACCAGTTATATAGTTTGCCATACATGCTGCCGTAGCACCCTTCGTTATCGTAATTGCACCAGCACCCTATCTTATGTTCATTGTAGTAATTCCATTCTTTTATAGTTTTTGCTTCCGGTATAGGCCTGCCATCCCAATACCGGTCCACATTCAGGTTTTGAGCCATCCATATCTGGCTCCCTATTCTTATAGTAGCTTCTTCCCGCCCTGATTGTGAACTGGCATCAGGCCGAACCAGAAAAAGCAAACAAAAAGTAAATAAAATCAGCAGGGGGTTTCTATCTATTTTCATAAAATATATTTTAATATCATAATACATATTGAAAAGGTACTACAATCAATGTATTGTGAAGATAATAAAAATCAATTGTAATGCATAAAAGAACAGCCCTGTTCAAGATTTGAATGTTCTTAGCGCCATCTTAGCGTTTACTTTGCAGTCTTTGCGGTTAACCAGTAATGCAAATAATCACTTCCCGAGTACCGCCTTCATCATCACTTCAGTAAAGGTTTCCCAGGTATATTTCTTCTTTTCTATGGCTATATTTTCTTTAAGGCCGGGCAGTGAGCCGGGCTCATAAAACCGCAGTATGGCGCCGGCAATAGATGCAGGCTCCGGCTCGGCAATAAAGCCCACCTTACCATCGGGCACCACCTCGGCCAGGCCGCCCACATTGGTTACCACCATAGGCTTCTCAAAGTGGAAAGCGATCTGGGTGATGCCGCTCTGCGTGGCGTGCTTGTAGGGTTGCACCACCAGGTCGGCGGCACTGAAGAAGTAACGCACCTCGCTGTTGGGTATAAAGTCGGTACTGAGGTGCACTACATCCTGAAGCTGATGCCTGGCAATTATGGCGTTGTTGTTGGCTTCCACGTCTTTGTTATAGTACTCCCCGGCCACTATCAGCTCTATACCCGCCGAGCGTATCCGTGCATCTGCCATGGCCTCCAGCAGCAGGTCAAGGCCCTTGTATTCGCGAATAAAACCAAAGAAAAGCAGGTATTTTTTAGCCGGGTCAAGTCCGAGTTTGGTGCAGGCTTCGGGTTTGCTAACCGCCTCCAGGTAGCTGTCGTAAACAGGGTGGGGGGTAAAGAGGGAAGGCTTGCCGGTAAATGTTTTCACATCCTTCAGCACATCCAGGCTCATGGTTACAAAGGCATCTACCGGCTTTATAAAATAGTTGGTAAATGGCTTGTCGCCCGGCCTTTTCTCGTGCGGAATAATGTTGTCTACAATGCACACCACCTTTGTTTTTCCGTTCTTTTTTGCCTTGCGCAGTATGGTGCCAAATGCAGGCCCCATAAATGGCAGCCAGAATTTCACGATGATGAGGTCATACTTTTCCCGGTTCATCTGGGCACCTACCTGCAGCCAGTTGAGCGGGTTTACAGAGTTTACCGTGGTGCGGATACTTAATCCCGCAGGCGCCGGTTCTTCGGTAAACTGTGTTTTGCCCGGAAAAAGGAACGACGGATATTGCAGGGAGAACGACCAGATGGTAACTGTATGGCCCTGCTGCTGCAACTGGTAAGCCAGCCGCTCATTGAAGGCCGCCAGCCCCCCGCGCAACGGATGCGCCGTGCCCAGTATTGCAATTTTCATCTGAATAAGGTTTTAAAATCAAGCTGCGCTTTGTCGTAATCTGCCGGTATGCCTATATCTATAAAGTAGCTGTCGGAGATGTAGCCATAAAACTGCCTCTGGCCGCAGAATTTTTCCAGGTAATCTTTCTCGAAAGAGAATTTATCGGGCAACTCCCTTTTCATAAAAGCATCGGTATTGATGAAGTAAGCGCCGCCGTTTATCAGGCCCTCTTCACAGAACTGTTTCTCTTCAAATGCGGTAATAATGCCCTTTGCATCAGTGTTCACAATGCCATACCTGTCGAAGCTGTGCATCTTTTTCAGGGCCAGCGTAGCCTCGGCATTGTTCGATTTATGAAAACGTTTCAGCTCCGCAAGATGCACATCAAACATCGTATCGCCATTCAGTATCGCCACATCTTCGGTTTCGGCAATACTCATGGCCGCCAGTATGCCGCCGCCGGTGCCCAGCGGCTCCTGTTCTATGGCGCAATCTATCTCAAACAGCACATCCTGCTCCTCCACCCAGTCGGTAATGATTTTGTGCTTATAGCCCAGCGAGAGGATGACCCGTGTACATTGCTGCCGCTCCAGGTAATCGAACAGATACCCCAGGAAAGGCCGGCCATTTACCGGCGCCATGCATTTGGGGTAAGCCCCTATTACGCCTTGTAACCGTGTGCCTAATCCGCCTGCGAGTATGATTGCTTCCATTTGCTGCAAATATAGCACCTGATAGGCCAGACTTCAAAGGTGCGGGTTATATCCGGAGGATAATAATACTGGCGGGTTGAATTATTCATCGAAAAGTTTCAAGCCTGCCCGAATGTTCCTTTTCGGAACAGGCAGGCGGAGGGGCAAATCGCAATTTTTACTGCTGATAATTAGCATGCAGTAAAAATCAAGCCAGCAAAGCCATCTATTTTGCCTTTCCAAATTGATGCGGTAGTGGGCAATGAGCATTGCAAGTAAGAAATAACCGGCTGTTATCCTTTTCCGAGAACCTCATTTGCCGGGAGATCAATGAAGCTCCGGTTTTGCCACTGAGGGGTGGTTATCCCATTGTTTGAAAAATTGGTGATGGGATATGGAGTGGCTGCTGCCGGCTGGCTTACTTCATTGTTTTTCAATTGATTATCTCTGTTTTTGGCGGGTAGAGTGGTTATCCCATTGTTATCGCATGGATGTCCGGAAATGCCATTGGCCTCGTTCGGTGAAGTGCTAACGGGGACAGAGGGGAGGGTGTTATTTTCATCAGGAGACCCGATTTGGGTGGCCTGCCGGGTAGGGGTTGGTTCTAGAGTAACTTTTGACGAATCTTCTAGCGGAGGTGGTTATCCTGGTAGTAAAGGAAAGTTTTTATCTGTAATGCCTAAGCGTAGTATTAGCAGCCCTCTCCCTACAGCAGGGGAAATAGAAGCAACAAATCGTAA
>CAILLK010000161.1 GCA_903835005.1 uncultured Bacteroidota bacterium
AGCAGTGCAACAATCAACCGAGACCGTCCTGTTGAAACAACAGCAACCATTAATCTGACAAACCGCCGTATGCCGAACGGCACGTACGGTGGTGTGAGAGGACGGTGAGGGAAATAATCCCTCACCTCCTACTCGATTTAACTGAAAGAACAGATAACAGGATTGATTTGATAAAGCCGGAACTTAATTTAGCAGGTTGGATTGATTACGCTGATAAGATTAAAAAGCACCAAAATGAATATGAATAATTACAGTAAAATCGGATTGTTTCTTGCAGTAGTGGCACTGCTTTCGTGGGAACCTGCGGGACATAAAAAACAGTTTACAATGGCCGAGGCCACCAATGGACTGAGCGAGGCGCTGGCTGCGAAGGGGATTAAAAATGCATCCTGGCAACCAGGCACTGATAATTTTTGGCAAACTGATAAAAAGAACAATGAAGACGTGTGGGTAGTGACAGAATGTGCTAATGGCAGCAGGCAGACCATTGTGCCCGCAATAGCACAGAATGGCAAAAAGGGCGGCACATTGATTACCCCGGCAATCAAGTGGCTCGATAAAAATAATGCATGGTATATGAATGGCAAGGATGTGATGGTAGCAACCCTTCCGGGTGCAAATACCATATGGAGTATTGCCAAGCTGACAACGATACCAGATGGCGCAGAGCGCACAACTATAGATAAAAGCAGGAGGATAGCATATACCATTGAAAATAATCTTTGGTTATGGGACAAGGAACTGGGCAATGTGCAGGTAACGAAGGAAAACAATAAAGATGTGGTGTGCGGGCAGTCTGTGCACCGGGATGAGTTCGGGATAGACGGTGGTATTTTCTTCTCACCAAAGGGGAGATACCTGGCGTATTACCGCATGGATCAATCTATGGTGCAGGACTACCCGGTTATTAACTGGGCAGCTACACCGGCAACAGTTGATAATGTAAAATACCCAATGGCAGGCGGAAAATCGCACGAAGTGACCTTGTGTGTATATGACCCGTCGACCGGGAATACGGTGAGCCTGAAAACAGATGATGGTGAAAAAGACCACTACCTCACATCGGTAACCTGGAGCCCTGATGAGCAATATATTTACGTAGCCCTGCTGAACCGCGATCAGAACCACCTGTGGCTGAACAGATATAGTGCCGCGACTGGTGAAAAGGTAAAGACCCTGTTTGAGGAAACAAACCCGAAATATGTGCACCCGATGCATTCGCTTACCTTTCTGCCATGGCAGCAGGATGAATTTTTATGGTGGAGTGAACGGGATGGATTTGACCACCTTTACCTGTATAATACCAATGGCACCATGCTGCGCCAGGTAACCAGCGGACAATGGCTGGTTAATGAAATACCGGGTATGGATATTGCAAGCCATAAACTGATCATCACCGGAACGAAGGAATCACCGACTGAGAAACATATTTATACCGTAAATGTGGACAACGGACAGATGGAGAGGGTGGATCAGGATCCGGGAATGCATAATGCTATGTGCAGCCAGGATGGCAAATTTGTGCTGGATGTATATAATGGCCCTTCCAACCCTAAAACATCGTGCATCAGGGCTACAGGTAATTCTTCGTTCGGTGCACTTGTACTGGCAAAGTCGGAAGACCCGCTGGCGGATTATGACCGTCCGCAGATAAAGAATATAAACATTAAGGCAGCTGACGGCAAGACCACACTGTTTGGTAAGCTGATATTGCCAACCAATTTTGATGCCAGGTATAAGTACCCTGTAATTGTATACTTATATAACGGGCCGGGAGTGCAGCTGATACATAATTCCTACCCGGAGAGTGGCAATCTGTGGTATGAACTGATGGCACAACGCGGCTATGTGGTATTTACTATGGATGGCAGGGGCAGCTCGAACCGCGGGCTTGATTTTGAACAGGCCACCTTCAGGAAGCTGGGTGATGTGGAGATGGAAGACCAGATGAAGGGTGTAGAATACCTGAAATCGCTGCCATTTGTGGATGCCGGCAGAATGGGTGTGCACGGCTGGAGCTATGGCGGATTTATGACCACGTCGCTGATGCTGAAACATCCCGGGGTGTTTAAATGCGCGGTAGCCGGTGGTCCGGTAATGGACTGGAAGATGTATGAGGTAATGTATACAGAGCGATATATGGACCGCCCGCAGGATAACCCCGATGGCTATGAAAATGCCAACCTGCTGAATAAGGTAAAGAACCTGCAGGGTAAATTATTGCTGATACATGGCACCCAGGATGCAACAGTGGTGTGGCAGCACAGCGTGGACTTTGTGAAGAAATGCGTGGATGAAGGTGTGCAGATAGATTACTTTGTGTACCCAGGTTATGAGCACAATGTGAGGGGTAAAGACAGGGTGCACCTGATGCAGAAAATAACTGATTACTTTGATGAATACCTGAAGCCTGTGGCTATGAGGCAGAAGCCGTAACCCCCTGAACCCCTGAAGGGTGACCATGCATTTAGTAGCGGTGCTGTTTTTAGGTTTAGTTAGAAAATTGGCACGGGTTTTTCCTTGCTTCTGAATTTGCAGGTATTATTTTGCAGGATAAAGTACCTTCTTCAGGCTGTCTATTTTCATATCCAGGCTTATGCCGTCTTCGGGTATCCGGTTCTCCTGATTGTCGTTATCCTTTTTTGTAAGTACCAGGGCGGCATTTTTGATGCTGTTGTCCGGGCCGAGTACATGCAGCACCATTAATCCGGTGCGTATTGCTGCCGATTGCTTATTATCATCGGAGGCGGTATAAAATGATGGTGATCCTACAATGAGTTTAAACTCAGTGGCATCGTCTTTCTGCAACGTATGTATGGATCTGGCGCCGGGTATAATGTGGGGTATGCTGTCTTCAAATTGAGCAACCTGTTTCATATCAATCCGCTTTGCTTCTTTTTCGGCGCAGGAGGAATAGAACAGGACAGAGAGTGCAGCAACAGATAAAAACAGGTTTCTCATAAAAAAATATTGTTTATCAAATGTAATTACAATCGGCAATTATTTTATCCCCAATACATCTTTCATGGTAAAAATACCATTTTTGCCCATAATATATTCGGCAGCCAATACTGCGCCAAGGGCAAAGCCATCGCGGTTGTGGGCGGTATGGATGATGTCTATAGTGTCGATACTTGAGGAGTAAGAAATTTTGTGGGTCCCGGGTACATTTTCGATTCTGTGTGCAATTATGGGTAGGGTAGCTCTGTCATCCTCAGTATTGAGGCTCCAGCCTTTAAGGCGCTCAATGGCGGGTATAATTTGCTCTGCAAGCGTAATAGCTGTGCCGCTGGGGGCGTCTTTCTTCTGGGTATGGTGTGTTTCTTCTATGCTTACTGAGTATTCGGGCTGGCTGTTCATAAGAGATGCCAGCAGTTTATTGACCTCGAAAAATATATTGACCCCCACACTGAAATTGGAAGCATGCAGGAAGGCCACATTATGAGTCTGAGTTGATTTGCAGGCATCCTCCAGCGATTCGTTCCAGCCGGTAGTGCCGCACACCACATTGATACCTGCAGCCAGGCATTTTAATACATTCTCCCTGGCTGATTCCGGGCGGGTGAATTCTATGGCTACATCTGCCAATTGGAGGTGTTCCGTATCCATTTGGTGCTGGTTTGCAGTAGTTATTTTCAGTACTATTTCATGGCCTCTTTTCAGCGCGACCTGCTCAATGGTTTTACCCATTTTTCCGTAACCAATCAGTGCGATTTTCATTTTTTAGTCGAAAGTCTAAAGTCAGATATTACTATCACATCAGCAACGCTGACTAAATTCAGCTTGTGAAGATAAGAAGCATTGCTAAAATAGTAGAAAAACAATTAAGCCTTCAAAAAACATATTCAAAAGACAAATAGATGGTTCCCCATCAGGGGACTGGGGTTTCACGTCCATCAGGGGTTAGTTATTTGCCGCGCTGCAATCCAACCGCTGCTCCAGGCATGCTGAAAATTATATCCGCCTGTTATGCCATCCACATCCAGTATCTCACCAGCAAAGTACAAGCCCGGCACAATGCGGCTTTCCATTGTTTGGGGGTTTATTTCGCTTAGGGTAATTCCGCCACAGGTTACAAACTCTTCTTTATAAGTGGTTTTGCCTTTTACTGCATACAGATCACGCAGCAGGTGTTCTGTTAGCTTATTCTGAGCTGTTGCTGGTAATTCGCCCCAGCGGGTATCTTCGTATATGCCACATTGGTGCAGCAGGTATTCCCACAAACGCTTTGGCAGCTCGAAAGGATTTTTATGGTGCACCATTTGTTTGCCCTGTTCTTTGCGAAGATGCACTATAATTTCTTTCAGGTCTTCATCGGTTACGTCTTTCAGCCAGCTGATGACTACCTGAAAATCATAATTCCGGTTGGCCAGCTCGCGGGCAGCTATGGCAGATGTTTTTAGTATTGCTGGTCCGCTCATGCCCCAATGGGTTATGAGCAGCGGACCATTTGCGGTTATTTTTGTGCCTGCTATTTTAACCGATACATCGGGTACGCTTACTCCCATTAATTCGGTAATGGGGTGTTTGGGCATATTGAAAGTAAACAATGAGGGTACAGGTGGCTGCAAAGTATGGCCAAGGGCATTGAGCCACTGGTATTGTTCCAGCCTTGGAAAACCACCTGTGGCTATTAATACCCTGTCGGCCAGATAGCTTGTGCCATCGCTGAAATTCAGCTCCCAACCCAATTTAGGGGATTTTACAATTGATTCCACTGCTTTATGATAATACACCTGTACCTTATTGTGCATCATTTCGTGCCACAGGCAATCGATAACGGATTGTGAATTGTCGGAGACAGGGAACATTCGGCCATCGGGTTCGGTCTTAAGTTTTACACCCCGGCTTTCGAACCATTCAATAGTTTGCTTCGGCGGAAACTGATAAAGTGATTTTTTCAGAAGTTGCTTTCCCCTTGGGTAGCATGCCACTAGCTCCTGGATATTGGTGCTTTCGTGGGTGACATTGCACCTGCCGCCACCCGATGCTTTTACTTTCTGCAGCGCCTTGCCTGTTTTTTCAAACACAGCAATTTCAACCCCATCCTTATAAGGGATGTTGGCTGCTGCAAAACATCCGGCTGCGCCGGCACCTATTATGGCGATCTTCAATTTTTGGGTATTTGGTATTTGGAAATTGGTTTTACTGCTTTTTGATTTGGCTAAGTTAAGGTGTTGTGATTAAAGTGAAGGATTACTGGATTTACCGAGGTAGTTACAAAGGGAGCAAATTTGAAATTGCCCGGCGGCTGCCGTTATTCCTGCCACAAAAAGGGGAATAAAATAATACCAAGAAATATTACCAGCACATCGAGCGATAGTAATACCAATGCAAGGCTGCTCCAGCCTGGCATATAAACGGGTTCGAGGGCTTTCAGGGCCAGTTTGCTGAGAATCATAAGCAAAGGTGTAACCAATGGAAAGCCAAGTATAGCCATTAGGGCTGCGTTTTGATTGGCGCGGGCTGCAATTGCTGATAAAAAGGTAAATACTGCCGAGAGGCTGAGGCTGCCCACCATAGTAATAAGAATGAAGAGGCTACCTTGCACCAGCGGCCAGCCCAGCATAATATAGTAAAGCAGCAGGCTTACGAGGCTCATGATAAACATGATGAGTATGCTGTAAACCATCTTGGCAAGCAGAAAGGTAGCCGGCTTTACCAATGTGAAATAATACCGGTAGCGGTGCGGATGCTCCTGAAGAAAACTTTTGGCTACTGAGTTGACTGCTACAAATAATTGTGTGATCCAGAACAGGGCATTCCAGGTGCGGGATTCAGGCTGGCCGCTCATCATATAAATTACGAATACAGTGGCGCCAACATAGAGCAATACACCAAATAAGGTATGCTTCTGCCGCCACTCCATGAGCAGATCTTTTTTTACCAGTGAAACGAAAGCAGATGCAGCCATTCGGCAAAAGTAGAAAGTATTTAGCCTATAGTCTAAAGTATTCGGTAGTCAGTCTAAAGTATTCAATGTAAAGATTGAGTGTGGACCATACAGTTTTAAAGATTTTGGCTCAATAAAAACCTGATTTTTCGCTTAGCTTTAGACTAAATACTATCGACTAAATACTCCCTTCAGTATGACGATTATTTTTTTTCATTGAAGAGTTTGTTTTTCTGTTTACACTCCCTATATTTGCACTCCCAACGACGAAAGAAGTTCTTTTAAACACAAGCGGAAGTAGCTCAGTTGGTAGAGCACGACCTTGCCAAGGTCGGGGTCGCGGGTTCGAGTCTCGTCTTCCGCTCGAAAGATTCCATCCGATGGTTATCGTGATGGAATTTTTTATTTTAGGCTTAACCGGAAAGTTTACCGCCGGAAAAAGCAGGCAGCCCTGGTGGCGGAATCGGTAGACGCGCAGGACTTAAAATCCTGTTTGCTGCAAGGCGAGTACGGGTTCAATTCCCGTCTGGGGCACAGAGTTTAAAACCCGCGCTAGTCGCGGGTTTTGATTTTTACCCTTACGGGAAGATCGAACCACCTAGTCTGATAAGTCTTTTATTTATGTTTTCCTGAACTTCAAATAGGGGAAATTCAGGGGGAGAATATACTTTTCAGCATGATGTGTATAGTGTGATTAAAATGCCGGTAAAGGGTAAAACTGTTCAGACAGGTACCACAAATCATTGGGAATTCCCGTAAAGAGAACCGATACTTTTTAAGTAGCCCTGCCGGATTCCATCTATTACAGTTTGTTTGTTATTTTTCAGATTTTCCCTGTCAACATCCACCATTATCGGATTCAGACCACGAATATTCTCATCACTCCAAATGGTTATTTCTGCAATCACCGGGATGAGGTTAAGTCCTTTTTCCGTTAGGGTATAAATATTGGATTTTAGGTTTCCTTCCACCTTGCTTTTTCTTATTATTTGCACTTCTTCCAAAAGCTTAAGCCTGGATGACAGTATGTTTGAGGCAATACTTTCTTCAGACGTTGAGAAATCCGTAAAAGTCTTCTTATTGGCAAATAGCATATCCCTTATTATCAATAGCGACCATTTATCACCAATAACATCCAGTGCCGAACTGATTGGGCATTTACATCTAAATTCGACGTTCATTTTTTGTCAGTTTGCGAAAAATTTTTGTTTTTTCCTTGCATAATAAAAGTAATTAACTACTTTTGCTTGCAATATGAAAGCAATATTGCTGCTTTACTTGCAATACAAAAGTAACAAACTAAATTAAAATAAAATGCAAAAGGTATTAGTAACAGGTATCTCGGGATACCTTGGACAGCATTGCGCGGCAGAGTTGTTAAAAAAGGGATACTCAGTAAGAGGTTCCTTGAGAAGCATGGCTAAAAGCGATGAAGTATTAAATGGTATTAAAAATGAAATTGATCCTAAAGGAAATTTAGAGTTTTGTGAACTTAACCTTTTGAAAGATGAAGGTTGGGATAAAGCAATGGCAGGGTGTGATTTTGTATTGCATGTAGCCTCGCCATTTGTTGTTAAAGAGCCGAAAGATGAGAATGAACTGATAAAACCTGCGGTTGATGGTACATTAAGGGCCTTGAAGGCAGCAAAAAGAGCCGGAGTTAAAAGAGTAGTGGTAACATCATCTACAGTTGCGATGTTTGGCGGAGCAAAAAAATCAATTAAAGTCAATAAGGAAAGTTGGACTGATGTGAATGCAAAAAATGTAACTGCCTATTTGAGGAGTAAAACACTTGCTGAAAAAAGCGCCTGGGAATTTATCAACAATCAGGACACGAATGATAAATTAGAATTAATAGTTATTAATCCTGGTCCTATTTACGGCCCTTCACTTACCGGTAATTTAGTTGGCGAAGCTATGGACTTTTTTAAAAAGCTTATTACCGGTAATATACCCATGTTACCCCATGCATCCTCTGTAATGTCGGATGTTAGAGACGTAGCGTCAATTCATGTTCTGGCACTGGAAAATGTAAATGCCGCAGGCAAACGATTCATCGTAACAACTGAGCACCCCCATTCTATGCTTGAAATAGCACAAATTCTGAAATCTAATGGTTACGATAATGTCGGTACAAGGTTGGCACCTAACTTTTTAGTAAAATTCATGGCAAATTTTAATGCTGAAATGAAGGGCATGTTGCCTTTCGTTGGAATAACTATAGATGCAGATATTACAGATACAGTAAAGACATTTAATTGGAGCCCGATACCTTTTCAAAAAACAGTTTTAGATACCGCGAAGTCGGTGCAGCAATTTATGAAGCATTAAGAATACATCAAAGACTTTTTTTAATAACATAAACGAAAAAAATGGACAACAACGGAAAAAACACAGAGATGAGCAATGTTTCAAAGCCATGCTACATCATGGTACAAGTTAACTTCAAGAACCTTGAAGATTCAATGCAACGGTATGGCCAGTTCGCTGTTCCTATTATTACTAAGTATGGCGGGGAAATGATCGCTGGCTCGACAACACCAACGAATTTGGAGGGCGGTTGGGAAGGAAATTGGGCTGCAGTGCTTAAATTTCCTAGTAAAGAAGATGCGCTTAAATTTCACCAAGCTGCAGATTACAAACCTTACCTAGACCTTCGCCTTAACGAGTTGCAATCTGAGAGCAGGGTAATGATGCTTGAGGGGTTTTAATTTCGTCACATTTGCCGGATATTTTAAGTTTGTGCGGAAATGTACATTTCGTTAAGAGCTAAGAATGATTTTCATTGAATATATCTTATGGAAAAATCTAGTATTTGGTTCGAAGTTTTGTCCGTCTGGGGCACTGGAAATCAAATAGTTAGAGGTCGCATCAAAATGCGGCCTTTTTCTTTGGTATAACATAGGTACAACAAATCAAGTTTTTTGATTTCAAAAATTATTTACTTTTGATGTTGATTATTACAAAGAGTGATTTACGCATATGAGTTATTGTTTCACGATTTTTTTTACTGGGAATTATAGTTTTTTGCCCTGATTAGGTTTCGATGAACCAGAAATAAATTTTCTGATATTCCCCAATAAAGGAAAATATTTTTAGCCCAGAGTTGTGGTGCAACTTGCAAGTCAGTGGATTATTTAATTGGGTTAATATGCTCATAAGTTAGGGTAATATTTAGTGACTGAGTTAAGCAGTCCTGACTGCAGGATAGTTTGCAGTAAATCGATTTTGGACTGTGAAAATCGCTGCCGCCTGTTTACCTCAAGAAACCAATACATAAATCTGTTCAAATAATTTTGCCCGCAAAGTAGTGGGATTCCGGAAAAGAATCCCTTTCCCATAATCATTCGCTGGAAAGGTTTGTATATGTGTTTATTGATTCCTGAGATTGAATGGCTAATGGTTAAGATTATATTTTTAAAACTACCGGTTAGAAAATTCTTTTCTTAAAAAATTATTGTGCATATTTGATTTGCGGCACAAATATAAAATGTGCCAGAATATCTTGACCCTTACTGAAGATCAAATACTGGCCCTGGCACCCGATGCAGCTTCTCAGAAGGCGGGAAAAGACCTTGGGCAGATGGATAAATGGGTGAGTTATGGTGCGGATTTTACCGCAATTTGGGGAGAATGCCAGGGAAGTGGCAGTAAACCTTACCAGACACAGATCGACAGCCAGAATATTGCATTCAAATGCTCGTGTCCCAGCAGGAAATTTCCTTGTAAACACGGCTTGGGCCTGTTATTGCTTTATGCTAAAAACAATGCTGTATTTTCAGGTAAAGAAGCACCAGGCTGGGTAAAGGAATGGATAGACAAACGAGGTGAGAAAAGTGAAAAAATTGCAGAAAATGTAGCCAAACCTGTAGATGAAGCTGCACAGGCAAAACGCCAGCAGGCAAGGATAAAAAAAGTAAATGAGGGCATTGAGGAATTACTGCTCTGGATAAAAGATGTCATCCGGAATGGCCTGCTGCAGATTCCGGGAAAGGAGAGTTCATTCAGGGCTCTAAGCAAGCGTATGGTGGATGCGCAGGCGCCCGGACTAGCTGGCATTATCAATACTTTTGAAGAGATCAATTTTTATAAAGAGGGTTGGCAAAGCCTGTTACTAGATAAATTGATCACTTTGTATCTCCTGATAACCGGGTATAAAAACCAGGAGTCCCTGAGCCATGAAATGAAACTGGAAATTGCAGGTTTGATCGGTTTTGCACAAAGCCAGGAGGAGTTGAAAGCAAAGGATGGTATCAGGGATGACTGGTTTGTAATGGGCAAACAAATCAGCGAGGATGCTCAACTGACCATAGAACGCAACTGGCTTTATGGAATTAATACCCGTAAATATGCTCTTATTTTGCAGTTTTATGTAAAAAACCAGGTTAAAGGTTTAACACTAACAACGGGTAGTATAATTGATGCCGAACTGGTTTTTTACAATCCGGGGCTAGCTACCCGAGCTTTATTAAAACAGCAACATGAATGGAAACCACCTGTAATTGTAAAAGGCCTGAATAACTGGAAAGAGTCAATAGCCCAACAGGCAGCGGATTATGAAAACAATCCTTTTACCAGCGAGATACCATTTATTGTGGAACAGTTGAAACCGGTAATTTATAATGAACGGTGGTGGCTTAAGGACAGGGACGATAATATGATGGTGATGAAACTTCATGGAGATGCCTTATGGCAGTTCCTTGCTGCCAGCGGCGGACAAGCTACTACTTTGGCATTGGTAGGAAAAGATAATGAATTTACACCCATAGGCATGTGGCTTAATAACCGGTATTTTGTGATATAATGCACTACTTTGACAACATATTGACTACTGCATTGCTTGGCACAGAAAAAAGGCAATTGACATCAGGGGAACTGACTCCTGATTTGGCAGAATTATATGAAGTAATAAAAGAAAATGCGGATCTGGACAATGAAGAAAAATTTCTGCAGATTGCATCCTTAGGATATAATTACCGTAGATGCGGTTTCGGGCTATTAAAGAAAGAAGGTATTGCGGAAGTTGTTCCTCATGAAGAAGTAAATCAATATTGTAGTGATGATGCAATAAAAGTATTGGAAGATATATTGGAAGAAGAAAGTGATGAACTGCTGAAGCTATGGCTTGATCTGTGTCTGGGTAAGCGGTTAATTGTCCATCCGGTGTTAATACCGGTTTTACTAAGCAGGGCAGCAAAGGGTAAATCATGCCGTAACTTAATAGTGCAAAGCTGCGGTAAAAGAGGGGAATGGCTGATAAACCTGAACAAGGACTGGCATTTCCTAATTAAGCCTGAGATTAGTGAGCAAGATTGGGGAAATGGCACTGCAGAACAAAGGAGAAAAATTCTTAGAGAAACCAGGGAGAAAGAACCTGTAAACGCACTGGAAATGCTTAAGACTACCTGGCAGGTGGAAAATGCCAACAGTCGTGCAGAATTACTGAAACAATTGGAGACAGGCATCTCTGATGCAGATATAGAATGGCTGGAATCACTGTTAACTGAGAAAAGCCAGAAGGTGAAGGATGAAGCGTTAAGGTTACTGAAAATGGTTTCTGGCTCACATATTCTGCAACAATACTGGAATATAATTAAGGAAGCAGTGCAGCTGAAAAGAGAGAAAGGTTTCCTGGGAATTGGCAATAAGATTATAGTACATATTCAGGCGCCGGTAATAAATGATGAGGCGATTTATAAATCGGGTATAGATAAATTAAGTAAGGATAAAAATACTTCTGATGATGATTATATATTGATGCAACTGATCAGGGAAGTACATCCTGAAAATTGGGAAGAATATTTTAATTCCACCCCGCATGAAATTATTGGTTATTTTGAGAAAGATGAAAAGACTAAAAAATTCCTTGATGGAATTGCGGCTGCGACCCTGAAATTTAAAGAGCAAAACTGGGCTTTACAATTTGCAAAACAAAGTTCGGTTTTCTATGCCGATTTAATTCCGCTCCTGCCAGTCAGGGAGCAGGAACAGAGTATCATTGCTCATTTAACAGCCACGCATCAGATGCTTACCTGGGCGCTCAGCCTGAAGCATGAATGGAGTCTGCAATTTGCAAAACAAGTAATTAAACTTGCAGATGAAGGCATTGCACAATGGCTCAACGGGCAATATAATTTCAGCACCAACCATATTTACAATAATAAATCATTCTATAAATTGGGTATTCATCTTATACCTGTTGAGTTATTAACAGAGCTAAAAAGCCGGCCACAGGAGGGTGATCCAATCGTATTAAAAAAGTGGGAAGAAAATACAGGTTACCTGGTTAAGCTGTTGACCATAAAACAAAAAATTTATAAAGTATTTGCCTAAAACAAATTTTATGTCGAATCTATTACGTCAGCATGCAGAACAGATATTCGGTCACGAACTCGAAGAACTGGATAAGAATGATACAGGTAAGCGCCCGGCCAACTGGAAGTTGTCGCCGCAATCTGTGGTTACCTACCTGGTTGGGGGCAGGTTGAAAAATGGTTTTGAAGTGTCGCCTAAATATATTGGGAATAACCGCCTGATGGAGATTGCAGTTGCCACTTTGACCACAGACCGGGGATTACTTCTATACGGCCTGCCCGGCACAGCTAAAAGCTGGGTTAGTGAGCATTTAGCGGCTGCCATAAGCGGTGATTCGACCATGGTAGTACAGGGCACCGCTGGTACAAGTGAAGAGTCCATCAGGTACGGTTGGAACTATGCCCGGCTGCTGGCAGAGGGTCCATCGGAAAGGGCGCTGGTGGAGACACCTGTAATGCGGGCCATGAAGGATGGTAAGATTGCCAGGATAGAAGAGCTGACCAGGATTGGGGCAGATGTGCAGGATACACTTATAACTATTCTTTCAGAAAAATCACTGCCGGTACCTGAGTTGAATATGGAGATACAAGCTATAAAAGGCTTCAACATAATAGCCACGGCCAATAACAGGGACAAAGGAGTAAATGAACTGTCGAGTGCTTTAAAACGACGGTTTAATACGGTCATATTACCCGTGCCGGATTTAATGGATAAGGAAATAGATATTGTAAAGCGAAGGGTTGAGAGTTTTGAAAAGACAATGGAGCTGCCGGCTGAGCCGCCCGCACTCCAGGAAATAAGGAGGATTGTAACTATTTTCAGGGAGTTACGGAGTGGTGTGACCTCAGATGGGAAATCGAAACTGAAATCACCCAGTGGCACATTAAGTACCGCAGAGGCAATATCAGTGGTAAATAACGGACTGGCAATGGCTGCATATTTTGGTGACGGGCAGTTGAAGGCAGCCGACCTTGCAGCAGGTATAATGGGCGCCATTGTGAAAGATCCGGTACAGGATAAAATTATTTGGCAAGAATACCTTGAAACGGTAGTTAAGCCACGGGAAGACTGGAAAGATATTTACAGGGCCTGCAGAGATCTGAACACATGAGCACACAAATTCTTGGTATAAGGCACCATGGACCGGGTTCTGCAAGAAATGTAAAAGAATTTCTTGAACTGACCAGGCCGGATATTGTTTTGGTGGAAGGTCCCCCGGATGCAGAAGGGATTCTGCAATGGCTGAATCATGAAGAAATGAAGCCACCTGTAGCAATTCTTGTTTACCAACCCGAAAACCTTACCAGGTCTGTATTTTATCCGTTTGCAGAATTTTCGCCTGAGTGGCAGGCTATACTATATGCTAAGCAAAATAATATTCATGTGCGGTTTATGGACCTGCCGATGGCTCATACTTTTGCATTGAAGCAGGAAGAAGAAAGCCGGAAGGAAGGTGTGCCTGCCGAAAATGAAATTGCAAATTTAGTATCTGATACTGAATCAGAAGAGCTAATGGAATATAAAGATCCGGTGAGCTACCTGGCAGATGCGGCAGGCCATAGTAAAGGTGAGAAATGGTGGGACCACTTTGTAGAACACAGGCAGGGTAATGAGGCCATTTTTGAGGCTGTGGCAGAAGCCATGCAATCGCTGCGTGATGAATTGCCGCCACGGCGCGAAAAGGAAGATACACTGCGGGAAGCATGGATGCGCAAAACTATCAGGCAGGCCGAGAAAGAAATGTTTCAAAACATTGCAATTATCTGCGGGGCATGGCATGTGCCAGCCTTAACCAATATGCCCGGACAAAAAGAGGATAATGAACTGCTGAAGGGCTTGCCAAAAGTGAAAGTGGAATGCACCTGGATACCATGGTCATATAATAGGCTGAGTTATTTTAGCGGCTATGGTGCTGGCATAGAATCGCCGGGCTGGTATGAACATATCTGGAATCATCCAAATGATGATGGTACGAGGTGGATGGCAGGTGTGGCAAAATTGTTCAGAAAACAGGGAATGGATACCTCGGTAGCACATGTGATTGAAGCAGTAAGGCTGGCAGAATCATTGGCCTCATTGCGAAATCTTTCTAAAGCTGGTTTGGAGGAACTGAATGAAGCTACACTGAGTGTGCTGTGTAATGGGGAAAGCATAATGATGAAGCTGATTCACGATGAGCTGATCGTGAGCAATAAAATAGGGCAGGTACCCATTGATATACCAAAGCCGCCACTTCAGGCAGATATTGAAAAGACCCAGAAGCGGTTAAAACTGCAACCTACAGCCGATTTTAAGGATTATCAACTTGACCTGAGAACTGAAAATGACCTGGACAGAAGCATTTTTATGCACAGGCTGCAATTGCTGGAGATACAGTGGGGACGAAAATATGCCACTGCAGGCAAGGGGACATTCAAAGAAAACTGGCGACTGCAGTGGGAGCCCTCACTGTCGATAGAAATTATTGAGAAAGGTATCTGGGGCAATACAGTAGAGACTGCCGCAGGGCGATATGCCGGTAATAAAGCATCGGCATCGGCTTCTTTGAAAGAGTTAACTGATTTGCTGGAAGAAACAATACCTGCCGAACTGCCGCAGACGGTGCAAACCATTATTCATTGTATCAATAATCTTGCAGCATCTTCAGGAGATGTTATGCAACTGATGGATGCCGTACCCGGTTTGGTAAGTGTTACCCGCTATGGGAATGTGCGCAAGACCGATACAGGCATGGTGCTGGATATTGCCAGGAACATTATAACCCGTATTTGTGTCAGCCTGCCTGCAGCCTGTATTTCGGTAAACAATGATGCAGCTCAGGTTTTGCTGGGACTGTTCAGTAAAATGAATGATGCGTTGAATCTGCTCCAGGAAAAGAATTGTATGGCTGAATGGCGGCAGGTATTACTGGCTGTTGCTCAAAACAAGCTCACCGCTCCTGTATTATCGGGATATGCAACGCGTTTGCTTTCCGACTGTAAATTATTGGTTGGAGAAGATTTGATTCAAAAGTTCTCCTGTGCAATGTCCTCGGGGAATGCCCCTCCTATTGTATCGGCCTGGCTGGAAGGTTTTTTGAGGGGTAGCGGAACAATACTTTTACTTGACGACGAATTGTGGGGAGTTATTGACAACTGGGTTGCATTGCTCGATGAACTTTCTTTTACAGATGCGCTGCCGGTATTGCGCCGCACCTTTGCCGGTTTCACAACCGCTGAAAGAAAAAAGCTGGGTGAAAAAGCTAAAAACACTGCTATAGGAAAGGGTAGTGAGGTGGTAGAACAAATGTCAGTTAATTTTGACTACGAGGCTGCAAAACGTGGCCTGCCGGTAATTATGAAGCTATTGAAATTAGGTTAAACAAAAAAGGATGGCATGAGCACAGATGATAAATTGCGTAAATGGCGCATGATATTGGGTGGTGAAAATAACGATGGTACCGGCTTCATACTGGAAGACGTGGACTTGAGTATGGACAAGACTCTCCAGGCCCTTTATGACAGCGACAAGCAAGGTGGGTTGGGCCCCTCCTCGCCTAATGTAAGCCGCTGGCTCGGCGACATACGCACATTTTTTCCATCAAGCGTAGTGCAGATTATGCAACAGGATGCGCTGAAAAGACTGAATCTGACCCAGATGCTTTTTGAGAAAGAAACGCTGGAAAATGTGGAGCCTGATGTTCACCTGGTAGCTACATTGATGACCCTGAGCAAGGTTATTCCAAATAAGACCAAAGACACCGCCCGGCAGGTAGTAAAAAAAGTAGTGGATGAATTGATTAAAAGGCTGGCGCAGCCAACCCGGGAGGCCATCATTGGCAGTCTGAACCGCAGTACCCGCATTCGCAGGCCACGTCATAACGAAATCAACTGGCATTCCACAATTCTTAAAAACCTGAAGCATTACCAGCCCGAATACAAAACCATAATTCCGGAAATGAGAATAGGCTATGGTCGTAAAAGAAGTGCACTGAAAGATGTAATACTCTGCCTCGACCAGAGCGGTTCAATGGGCACTTCAGTTATTTATTCTGGTATTTTTGGTTCGGTGATGGCCTCTATACCTGCCATAAAAACAAAAATGGTTGTATTTGATACTTCAGTCGTAGACCTTACAGAAGAACTCGAGGACCCTGTAGACCTGTTGTTTGGTGTGCAATTGGGTGGCGGAACAGATATTCATGCAGCGCTTACTTATTGCAGGCAGATCATCCCCAACCCTCTAAATACAGTAATGTTACTAATAACTGACTTGTATGAAGGCGGCAATGCAGACGGTATGCGTAAAAAGGCTGTAGAACTGGTTTCAGCCGGAGTGCAGCTGATTGTATTGCTGGCATTGAATGATGATGGAGCACCATCCTATGACCATAGTAATGCACAGTTTTTTTCTGACCTGGGTATCCCGGTATTTGCATGCACACCAGATAAATTTCCTGACCTTATGGCTGCTGCAATAAGCAAGCAGGATATAAATTTATGGGCGGCTAAGGAGGATTTGGTGTTGAAGAAATAGAGGGTTTAAGAACGTATTTATTGGTATAAAATCACTGTTGTCTGAGAAAATTAATGAGAAATTAGTTGTATGAAAAAGGGGGCGATTTGCCCCCTATGTTGTTTATTTGTCTTACCACAGAATAATATACAACATGAACAAAAGTAGCAATTTTGTCGGACAGCACATTTTCTCCCAGATACTATCAGCGATGCAGCGGCTAAATAACTTTTTTAGCAATTCAAATCAGACAATACCAATAATCGTTACAAATGCTGTTGCATTTTACTCTACAGATGGGTATAAGTGCAAGTCGATAGCGCTGTATTGGAAGATGTCGTAACTTCGGTTTGTAATGAGGACAGGTATCATTATGGGTTTAATGGTAAGATTAAAGATAATGAGTGGGCGGGGGTTGGAAACGATTATGATTATGGAGCGAGAAATTACCAGCCTAGAATAGCAAGATTTATCAGTGTAGATCCATTGGCTAAACAATATCCGTGGTATTCTTCATATCAGTATGCGGGAAATAAGCCAATTAAGTTCATAGATAGGGATGGCTTAGAGGAAGCAGATCCGGCCATGGAACCCGTATTGAGAGAAGAAGAAGAAAAGGATGAACGGGACGAAGAACTCCACAGGGGATTAAAGGATGAGGAGTTGAAAAAGCCTACAGAGGAGGAGTTTGTAAGAAACCGTGATAACCAAATAAAGAGAAATAATGCAACACTTATCAAGGAGAAGTTAGAGTCTGATCCATTTACACGAGAAGGTCAGGCAAAAAATGATCGAGAACGACAATGGGAAATTGCTAAGCCAAAAGCAAGGGATTTGTTTAGAAGGATGTACCCAGAAATGCCATTCCCAGAAGAATTGAAATATGATGACGAGTTGCCAGATACTAACCCAGGAGTTACTTACCAGACATATTTTAAGCCAGATATAAATGGTGGTCCCCCATATAGTGGACGAACGAGTGGCAGGGGCACACCTGAAGAAAATATTGCTAAAAGAGATATGAATCATTCAATGACAGCTAAGGGATATGGTCCTGCTAGATTAGATAGGTCTTCGTCAAATGAAGCCGCGATACGTGGACGAGAGCAAGTAAACATTGATAGAAGTGGAGGTGCAAAGTCTGACGGTGGAACTTCGCCTAACGCGATACGTGGCGTATCAGCCAAAAACCCAAAGCGTGGTGACTATGAAAAAGCAGCTAAATCTCTTAAATAATATGGGAAAACAACGACGGATAGTTGGTCAATTTCTTGAAATACAATTGCCTGATCATACTTGGACCTATGCAAGAGTCCTGGATAAGGCATCTTTCGCATTTTATGACGTGCATTCTTTAAATAAGATTGCAGATATAAACTTCTTAATGGGTAAAAACGTACTTTTTATCGCAGCAGTATTTAATGATGCGGTAACCTCAGGTCGATGGAAAAAAATTGGCATTTATCCATTAGAGGCCCGTTTTCATATTTTGCCTTTCAAGTTCATTCAAGACGAAATTGACAGTGCCGATGTTCGTTTGTACAACCCAAATACAGGAGAAATTTTCATCTCTAATCGAAGAGCTTGCATCGACCTCGAACCAGCTGCGGTTTGGGATGCAGAGCAGATAGAGGAGAGAATAGTAGATTATTACGCTGGCCGTACGAATGTTTGGTTAGAAAAAATGAAACTTAAGTAACGTATAGTGTTATTTATTATATTTTCTGGAGTAAACAGCACAGGTAAACAAACGTTTAAATGACGCAATAGGTGTACCCAACTTTACCGATGTAATGTTTGCCCGGCATGTGCTGGGCCAGAAACAATATGAACTGACCGACTATCTGGGAGATGTGCTGGCTACAATAAGCGATAAACGGGCCACCGACAGCCTTACCGGAGATACAGTAACAACTGGTGCTGTGGACACAGTAGCCTCGTGGAAACCCGTGGTGGTAACAGCAACCGACTATTATCCTTTCGGGATGCAGATGCCGGGCAGATATTTGAGCGATACCAGCATGCATTGCTATACCACTAAAATAACTGAGCCGGTTGATTATTTTAATTTCACGTACTACCTGTTCAGCGCCTATCCATTGCCTGTTACCCCATTTGGTGGTGCATACTTATCCTCATTAATAGGTGGCGACCAGCAATTGAATACATTTGGTCATCCAGGAGATAGTCTGGTAATTAGTATAGACAGCTTAACGCCGGGTGCTGTGCAAACTTTGAAACTGGTTACAGATGGTGGTACTACTACATATGGTGCACATGTAATTTCTGGTGGATTGAATGTAGGCAATTCAGCTATTTCATATGCATATGGCGGAATTACCACTATTTTTTTTCTTCCAACCACTCCATCTGTAACACTGGTAATCGGGGAACTATTCCCATCAGGCTTACCTCATGTAAGTAATACGCTTAATCTAAAGGGCATTTATTTACCCCGTTTCGATAGCGCCGTATTCGAAGATGTCGTAACTTCGGTTTGTAATGAGGACAGGTATCATTATGGGTTTAATGGGCAGTTGAAGGATAATGAGATTGCAGGTGTGGGGAATCATACAACCGCATTGTTCTGGGAGTATGATACCAGAACGGGAAGAAGGTGGAATCCGGATCCTAAAGATAATTTGTTTCCTGATATATCACCCTATGCAACCAACCATAATAGTCCAATACAGTTTAATGATCCAAAAGGAGATGCTCCCGGAGTCGCTACAATTGCGAGTAGAGTATTTAGTTTTGCAAGTAAATTTAATCTTGTTTGGGATATAATTCAAGGTACTGTTTCTAATGAGCCACTCGGGCTTAGTGAAATAAATGCTTTAAAAAGTATTCAGGAAAATCAAATTAATAGGTTAAAACTTGAAAATAAGAAAGCGGAAAGCGAAGATGGTGAAAAGAAAGCTTCACCACAAACCAAAGTTAAAAGAGAACACACAGAAACATCTCGTAAAAAATGGGAAAAAGCAAATAATAAGGAGTGGCCATCGGAGCCTGATAACCCGAATAAGAAACAAACTGTAAGTCATATAAGGGCTTTGAAAGATGGTGGTAACGATGATGCTAACAATATAGAGCCAAAGCCGAAGGAGGAGCATCATGAAATGCATAAAAATAATGGAGACTATAGTAGATGGAGAAAAGATGCTTGGAAAGCCAAAAAAGAAAATTGAAACACATGATACCGATAGATGATATTCTTAAAGCAGATATTGAATATACGGATGAAGTTATTAGACTGTATAAAAAGGCTACCAAATACCTGAAATCATATACATGGTGTGAAAAGATACTTAATTGCTGGTTGGCTAAAGGTTTTGGTTATATTTTGTGTATTTTTAGTTTTGAAATAAAGCCTATACAAAATAGTTGTGCTGATGATAAACTTTGGGTAATTGTTGGAGACTTACCATCAGCCTATCTAGATCAAGTTGAATATAAAACGGCAAATGAAGCGTTGGACTTTTATTGTTTTTTAATGGATGAATGGGTGGAACACGTAAGAAAAGGTAAATCTTTGAAAGATTGTTATCCTGTAAATGTTGCTCCGACAAAAGAATATGCTGACATGTTAGATACTAGAACAAAATTAATTAGAGAAAATTTTTTACCTTTTGTTTAGATTGTTTCTTCGAAATTTCTTTATCCTAAATGGCATGATTTAATGGACTCCCACTCTTCAGAATTTGCCTTCATATTCCACACTTTTCACTAATATAACCAAATCCCTTTTAGTATGTTGTTTAATTCAGAGCTAATCCTTTACTGTTATAGCTTTGGTGAGAGGATTATACAAAAAACCGACCGTTAAAACGGCGCGGAAACTGTACGCCGGAACAATACCAATAATCGTTACAAATGCTGTTGCATTTTACTCTACAGATGGGTATAAGTGCAACTCGATAGCGCCGTAATGGAAGATGTCGTAACTTCGGTTTGTAATGAGGACAGGTATCATTATGGGTTTAACGGGCAGTTGTAGGATAATGAGATTGCAGGTATCAGGAACCATAACACTGCTAAGTACTGGGAGCTTGATATAAGGACTGCGCGAAGATGGAATTTAGATCCTATAAATCAGATTAGCATAAGTAATTATGCCGTTAATGGAAATAATCCTGTTTTATTAAACGATCCTGACGGTGATTGTCCCAAATGTGTGACAGCTGTCATCGGAGCTGTTGTCGGTGCCATCGTTGGCGGTGCGATTGAAGTTGGGAGTCAGTTGTACCAATCAGGTTCAGTGAACAATTGGAGTGCAGTTGGAGGAAGTGCATTACAAGGTGGTATAACTGGTGGAGCAGCAGGTTTTACAGGTGGTGCAAGTCTATTAACTACTGCGGTTGTTTCGGGTGGGGCAAATACTTTGGGTGGGGCTGCAAACAGGGCTGTTCAAGGTCAAGGGACAACCGTAGTTAATGTAGTAACCGATGCAACGGTTGGAGGAATATTGGGAGCAGGTGGTAAATTCGTTGGAAATGTAGTAGAAGATGTAACCAATAATTTATCCAGATCTGCAATAGGCGATTTAGGAGAAGCGATCACAAAAATTAAATATAGTGCTAAAGGGTATAAAAGTACTGGTAAAGCTGAAGTTTTAACAGGCGGTAAGACTGCAACAGGAAAGCCAGCTAAAGCTATTTATGATCACGAAATGAAGAATGTATTTACTGGCAAAAAACTAACTGTCGAAAGTAAGTTTAACAGATCTAAGTTAAAGAAAATCAAGCCGCAGCGCAGTCAAATGTAACAACCCATGGTGGACTTATAATTGATAGAACGAGTAGCCAAGGACTTGGGAATAGTGCAAAAGCTGCAACAGTTGGAGCAGGTGCAGGTATAGATGCTCAAAGAAATAAAAAGCCTTGATATGGGAATGTTTTATAGAGTGTCAGACAAACAGTTATTGGCTGATAGAAACAGTTTAATTAAAGAAGCTGGAATTCCACCTCTTTTACAAAATGGTTTTATTAAATCACCATTTTTGGGTATTTGGTTTGGCGAATACGATAGCAATATAAAGGGTTATTCCTATGAACTATGCAGGTTAGTAAATGATAAATTTTTAGAAGTTATTGATTTTTCAGCATTAAAAGGTGAGTCTTGGATTAAAATAAATTTAAATATTTATCAATTAGAACCAGCTCCAAATCAAATAGAAAATTTAGCTGGAAAAGATGGGCTAAATTTTCACTTGCCCCCAAACAGTTTAACCAAAATGCGATTACGAAGTGATGACTACAAAGGCCCGCCATTGTTTTATATGTTGTTTTTGCCTGAATATAAAATTGGGAATTATTATACAAGATCGGGTTATGAAGCAGAAATTAAGAAGTTGAAAAAGTTGATTAAATGTGATATGGAAAACATAAACATTTTTGTAAAAAGGTGGCATCAAATACATCGCGATCCTGTTAAGACGACCTGGGAGGGCATTCCAATTTAAGTATCCTATAATTGTGACCTTCAGTTCTTCCTGCTAAAGAAGTTTAAATGTACTGACGTGCGCCATAGATGCAGTAGTGCAACAAAAAATATATCAGGGAATGTTGGGTACTTTCGGACACGTCCGGGCATGAAATGTAGCAAACAAAAAAATAAAAAACTGGCACAAATTAATCTGTATTTTCAAGTAACTGCACCGAATAATTGAACATTAAAACGACACAGAAACTGTTCGCCGGAACAATACCAATAATCGTTATGAATGCTGTTGCATTTAATCTATAGATGGGTATAAGTTCAACAGTTTTATTTTTTCATTTCATTAATGGAATTCCAACGCATCATCATTTTAATCTAAGAGGCATTTTTTTACCTCGTTTCGATAGCTCAGTATTGTAAGATATTGTAACTTCGGTTTGTAATGAGGACAGGTATCATTATGGCTTTAATGGGCAGTTGAAGGATAATGAATGGGCGGGTGTGGGGAATCATAACACTGCTAAGTACTGGGAGCTTGATACATGGACTGCATGAAGATGGAATTTAGATACTATAGTGCAAGTTCATTCTGGTTTATTACGAATCCCGCACTTCAGAGCAACTGGGCGTAATCGGTTATGGAAACAACAACTTTTAGCATTTCTATCTAATAAATCCTAATTAAATAACAAATCCTAAAATTAACACCAAAAATATTTGGCTATTCCAAAATTATATTCCTATATTTGTGTCATTTAAGATAAATAAACAATTTTATTGACCAGATAAAACACTGAATAATGAAACAGAACGAAATGGCACAGGCCGAACGCCTGTTTTTCCAGACTAACCTCTCCAAGTCCGAAATAGCTGAATTCCTCGGCGTTACCCGCCGCACAGTCCACAATTGGGCAAATGACAATGATTGGGATCGCCTCAAAAAAAGTGCGGAGCATATGCCCGCATTTCTCGCCGAAAACTGTTATTTCGTTATGGCAAAACTCCAATATCAGATTTTATCCGAAACAAGTGCCGAAAAACCCATTAACATTTCGCAGGTCAATATGCTCAGCAAAATGGCCAGTACCATCAAAAGACTCAACGACAGTAATTCCCTCAACGAAACCATCCAGATGTGCGCCCACCTCCTCGATCATATCCAGGAAGAAAATCCCGTTATTGCCAAGGTCCTGCAGCCACATATTGATAGTTATATCAAAACAAAAGTAAAAACAACATCTGGCGAACTTATAAAGTTAATGTCCAGCCACCACAACAGTATAAAGGCTCAATCTCCGGCCGAAGGAGAACAACGCACCACTAAGCAACTGATGGATGAGGAAGAAGCCCGCCTCGATGAAGAAGACATGCTTTATTGGGCCCAGAATCCACCCTCCGGAGTAGTTGATGACAAATCTTCAGATCCCGGTAATGAGCCAATACCATCAGGCTCAAAACGCCCGCTCTCACAAACTCAAAGCAAAACAAATATTCCCTCAGCAACAAATCAATATAAAAACCTCAGCCGGGCCCAGCGCCGCGAACTCGAAAGAAAGCAAAAAAAGAATAAAGCCATGGTCGCCTGATATAATGTGCCATGCAACGGTGAGAAACTTCTCAACAAAGAAACATCGAATACAAGCTCTGAAAGAGTGAAATAAAATAGCCGTGGGTGAAGCCCACGGAACAAAAAATACAGCGTGACAAGCCCTGAAGGGGCGAAATACCGCAGGGCATTCCTGATGAAGTCTAAAGTATTATATCGCTTCTTTAGTAGCCCCGACCTTTAGGTCGGGATAGAGTTAGTATTTATTGGGCTTTAGCCAAAATTGTTGCTTACAGAACAAAGTACGCTTGTCGCGACACTTGGTTAAAAGTTGGGATGAAGCCTCAGCTGCAAGTATAGAATACAAGCTCTGAAAGAGTGAAATAAAATAGCCGTGGGTGAAGCCCACGGAACAAAAAATACAGCGTGACAAGC
>CAILLK010000162.1 GCA_903835005.1 uncultured Bacteroidota bacterium
TGGCCCGAACCTTTGCCGCCAGCTTCTTTCAGATTCGCAGTCACCCGCGACACCCTTGCTATTGGCTAATACTCCCTACTGTAAAGCGTACTCGGGACTTGCACCCTATAGCTTATATCCATGCCTGACACACAAAAAAATTGCACACCCTATGCAGGAATGTGCAATTTCAATAGAACAATTCATTGATAATCAACGAAAATCTGTGCAATATTATTTCGAATAGCAGTGTGCAATTTTAAATCATTACCACACATTACTACTTTAGACTAACGACTTCCTCAAGCCATATCCTCACTATGCCGGCTGATATAGCCCTTCATAATACCCCGGCCGGTTTCGCGGACGAAGGAGATGATTTCATCGCGCTCGTCGGAGACGGGGATTTCGGTTTCAATGATGCCGCCAATTATTTAGAAATAATTTTGATTATGTTTGCACAATCAAGAAAATTTCTTAGCTTTGATTATGCCAATCAATATATCTGCCACACCGGTATTTAAAAAACAATTCGCCCGGCTGTACAGTAAATATCCTTCACTGGCAGATGATATTGAGAAGCTAAAAGAAAGTCTTTTGATAATGCCGGTTCAGGGGATTTCATTGGGCCATGATCTGTATAAAGTACGCCTGGCAATTAAATCGAAAGGGCAAGGGAAATCGGGTGGGTCAAGAGTTATCACCTGCATAAAACTGGTAGAAAATAAAATTATTATGGATGCATTATACAACAAATCGGAACAGGATACCATGGCTGTAAAAGACTTGCTGAAATTGCTGAATTATTAAAACCGCTGAAAAATGAAACAATCAAGATTGGAGAAAGAACTGATACAAGCCGGCAAAGAATTGCGCCTGATAGAGGAAGGCAAACTCACCCCACAGCCCCTGGATGAAATAATCAGTGAAATGAGGGCTAAGCATGGCGGCAAGCGGGATGGCGCCGGCCGGAAAACCGATGCCAAAAAGACAAAATACATACGGGTAACGCCTGAGGAAAAAGACTTCCTTCAGCAGGTTCGCAAATCAAGGGAGCAATTCACCAAGGTGAATAAGCCTTTTGTTGTAAAAATACCCTCTCTCAATAAAAATGAGCGGATGCAGTCCGTACAGTTGTGAATCACAAGTATTTCCAAATCCCAAATTCCAAACTCCAAATTCCCAATTCCACAACCTACGCCATATCCTCACTATGCCGGCTGATATAGCCTTTCATAATACCCCGGCCGGTTTCGCGGACGAAGGAGATGATTTCATCGCGCTCGTCGGAGACCGGGATTTCGGTTTCTATGATGCTGAGGGCTTTTGATACGTTGTAGCCGCGCACAAAGAGTATGCGGTAAATATCGAGTATGTGGTTGATCTTGTCTGTGCTGTAGCCGCGGCGCTTGAGGCCCACCGAGTTGACGCCTACATAGCTGAGGGGCTCGCGGGCGGCTTTAACGTATGGTGGTATGTCTTTGCGCACCAGGCTGCCACCGGTTACAAAGGCATAGCTGCCTATGCGCACAAACTGCTGCACGGCGGTGAGGCCGGCCAGCACCACGCAGTCGCCCACCACTATATGGCCTGCAAGGGTGGTATTGTTGGAGAAGATGCAGGAGTTGCCCACCTCGCAGTCGTGCGCTATGTGGGTGTAGGCCATTATGAGGCAGTTATTGCCTATACGGGTCTGGTTGCGGTCGACAGTGCCCCGGTTGATGGTAACACACTCCCGAATGGTGGTGTTATCGCCAATGATGCAGAGGGTGTCCTCGCCCTTGAACTTGAGGTCCTGGGGAATGGCAGAAATAACACTGCTGGGGAATATACGGCAGTTTTTGCCTATACGGGCCCCTTCCATAATGGTTACATTCGATCCTATCCAGGTTCCTTCACCTATCTCCACATTTTTGTGGATGGTAGTAAACGGATCAATTTTTACATTTGGCCCTATTTTAGCGTCAGGGTGAACGTACGTAAGTGGATGGATCATTTATTTTCTTTTCTCACTATTTGCGCCACCAGTTCCGCTTCGGTAGCCAGTTTATTACCAACATATGCTGTGCCCTTCATTTCACATATTCCGCGGCGGATGGGGTTCAGCAATTCGAGTTTCAGTATCAGCGTATCGCCGGGGCGCACCAGTTGTTTAAAGCGCACCTTATCTATCTTCAGAAAGTAAGTATCGTAGTTCTCGGGGTCTTTGATATTGTTCAGCGCCAGTATGCCGCCGGTTTGCGCCAGGGCTTCTATCTGCAGCACACCCGGCATTACCGGGTTGCCGGGAAAGTGCCCCTGGAAGAAATGTTCATTGAACGTAACATTCTTAATACCCACCACATGGTTATCGCTCAGCTCAATGATCTTATCTACAAACAGGAAAGGGAACTTATGCGGCAGCGCCTTGGTAATGTGGGTAATGTCGTAAATAGCTTCCTGGCTGGGATCGTAGTGCGGTATATCGCTCAGGTGCTTGTTCTTCTTGATGTATTGCTTTATCTTCTTTGCAAACTCCACATTGGTAGCATGGCCGGGCCTGCTGGCTATGATATGCGCCTTAATGGAGTTGCCCACCAGCGCCAGATCGCCCACCACATCGAGCAGCTTGTGGCGCGATGGTTCGTTGGTGAAATGGAGCTGAACATTGTTGAGGATGCCTTCCTGCTTTACTTCTATTTTCTGCTTGTTGAAAATTTTGGCCAGGTGGTTCAGTTCTTCCTGGCTCACTATTTTATCTACCACCACTATGGCATTGCTCAGGTCGCCGCCCTTGATGAGGTTATTATCGAGCAGGTATTCCAACTCATGCAGAAAGCAGAAAGTTCGACACGGGCCAATCTCTTTGCGGAATTCCGAAAGATGCTTTAATGTGGCATGCTGTGTACCCAGTACCGGCGAGTTGAAATCTATGAGTGTGGTGATCTGGTATTCGGTGCTTGGCACCGCCAGCATATCCACATTCTTCACCGGGTCGTAGTAATGTATATTGGTATCAATAGAGTAAACTATGCGTTTGGCTTCCTGCTCCAGCACACCCACACTGTCTATGGCCTCCATAAACATGCGGGCGCTGCCATCCATAATGGGTACTTCAGGGCCATCGAGCTCTATGAGCGCATTATCTACCCCCAGGCCCACCATAGCAGCAAGTGTATGCTCAATGGTGCTGACACGTGCGCCGTTGTATTCAATAGTAGTTCCGCGCGATGTATCTACCACAAAATCCACATCGGCCTTTACTATAGGCCTGTCGGGCAGATCAACCCTCATAAACCTGATACCATAACCCGGATTGGCAGGCTTAATGGTCATGGTTACTTTTTCGCCGGTATGCAACCCTACGCCATGCAAGGTAACCGGCCCCTTTAAAGTCTGCTGATTCGGACTGTAGCTGTTAGAAAGCAAAGGATCGGTTTTAGATTTTTCTGTTTTGATTGAAATATTGTCACTCACTTTTTATATTCAAGGTTTTGAGTACTTAGTAATATAGTTTGCAGCATATTGCAGAGGAATATAGATTCCAGTATGTATAATGCCTCACTAAGCCGCTTTTTTTGTATACCAGTTTTTAATTTCAGTTACCATTTTTTCCATTGAGGTATTATTCAATTCCTCGGCTTCTTTTTTCAATGAATCCACTGTAAGTAACATTCCGTTTTCAGCAGGTTTTTTAATCCATAAATAATAGCCATTATCAGTTTTATTATCAAAGAAAACCATAACTGCAGGAAAAGGGATATTTTTATATTTCTGCTTTGTTTCCTCATCAATAACAGAATTGCCGTTTTTTATAGCCTTTACTTCCACACCAAAATATCTGCCGGCAGGTTTATGATCGTTGCTGATATCTATTAAGTAATCGAAAAGCGGAGCCTCCATATTTGGCTGTTCAATGAGCAGATCCTGTAACCTCGAGAAATAAACATACCCTAATTTTTCAGCCCTCCAATGATCAAAATCAACTCTTTTTTCCATAATACCTGTGTTTAGTTGAATGAGGAAACAAAATTCGTTATTTCCCGACTATTATCCCAATATTCGGAGACTTCCTGCCATAATAATTTAAGAAAGACTTTATTCATATTGTATTTAACTGGTATCCCATTAAGGCCTTGCAACTCACTCAAATTATTTGCATTTATAAAATATCCTGATTCCGATTTTTCATCAATACCAAAAATATAAACCGGCACGGTAAATTTTTTAATGCTGCCAGTTCATTCTTATCAACAGTTATCAATAATTTTTTATTATCACCAGAATAACCAGTTGTAGTAGTTTTTACACTGGCGAAAAAAAATCCCCGTTTAGAAGGGTAATTAAGCAAATCAACGTAAAAATCTACCGAGGGAAATTTGCTGTCCATAAACCAGGGTTCCAGATATTGTCCTTCCGGTTCTATAAACCTGCTGATAATTGTGGAAAAAATACTTTCGCCGCGTTTTCCTATTTTATTACTCATCCTGTATTTAAAAAAATGATTTTATAAAATATTTTCAAATCCAGAATCCAAAGTTACTTTTTATATTCAAGGTTTTGAGTGCTTAATAATGCGCTTAATTCCTGTACCATTTCTTCGAGCTTCTGAATACGCTGCTGCATTTCGGGCAGATTGCGGAAAATGGCCTGGCTTTTAAGTGAGCTTTTATACTCAAAAGCCGGAGTTCCATTAACTGTAGTATTGGGTGTAGTAATAGACTTAGATAAGCCGCTTTGAGCGTTTATTTTGGTTCCATCGGCCAGCTGAATATGGCCCACTATACCCACCTGCCCGCCTATTACACAGTATTTACCCACTTTGGTGCTGCCACTCACACCTGTTTGCGCAGCTATTACCGTATGCTCCCCTATCTCCACATTATGGGCTATCATTATCAGGTTGTCGAGTTTTACACCCTTGCGTATAATGGTAGAACCCATGGTAGCCCGGTCGATGGTGGTATTTGAGCCAATCTCCACATCATCTTCTATAATCACATTGCCCATCTGGGGTATCTTTTTATAGGTACCATCTCCAAGGGGTGCAAACCCAAATCCATCACCACCTACCACAGAGCCCGAATGTATTACTACATTGCAACCCAGCCGGCAATCGTCGTAAATCTTAACTCCGGAATACATTATTCCGCCATTGCCTATAGTTACATTATTACCAATATAGCAACCGGGGTTTATTTTCACATCATCGCCCAGCGCCACATTTTCACCAATATAAGTGAAGGCGCCTATGTACACATTTTTGCCCAATCTGGCAGTTTTGGCAACATAAGATGGCTGCTCAATACCTGTCTTTATGCCGCCCGATATCATTCCGTTATACTTCTCGAGCAGGAAGGCAAATCCACTATAGGCATCCTTTACCCTGATGAGTGTGGGCGCAACGGGCCTGGTAAGCTCCAGCGAGTCGTTTACGATAACTATAGATGCTTTTGAATTATAGAGATATTCCTCGTATTTGGGATTAGATAAAAAACACAGTGATCCGGCAACTGCCTCCTCAATCCTGGCTACATCGCTCACCCTGGCTTCGGGGTCTCCCTCCAGTTTGCCCTGTATCAATGTAGCTATCTGCTGCGCTGTAAACTGCATTTATTAATTGGTTTCTATACTCCCCCGGCTATCCGGAATATTAAATAATAGTTGTCTTTCCAGATGACTGGTCATTGAATGTAGCAAATGTAGTTTTTATGTACGGCTCTGGCAAGTGTCTGTGTAACTAATGAATCATCAATTTCAGTGATATTCTTTATTTTACCGCTTTTTGTCTCTATTTTAATCCGTTCATCATCATTACTATAGGTATTATTAGAGGTAATTCCGGTAAATGCAAAATAGGCAACCTCATCTTCATTAAGATTTAATATTTTTTTTGCAGCAATCTGTTTCTCCTGCAGCATACTTTCGAGGTTTTCTGAGCTTAGCTGCACCTTGTATAATTTGCGCAGCACCAGCATCCTGCACATTGCAGAGAGTACTTTGTCTTCATGCGTTTGCCAGACTTTTATTGAAACCATCACATCATTATCATCAAGCAGGCAAAAGTTATCCAGGTGGGCAGGGTCATTGCGGAAATCGGTTTCCGTGAGGTTTCTGTGGAGGAAGTAGCTAAGGGCAGGTGAAGCAAAAAGCTGCACTCCACGGTTTACCAGTTCTTTAGCCCTTTTGAATATATTGATGAGCAGCATCTCCGCTCCTAATACCGTTTTGTGCAGGTATACCTGCCAGTACATAAGCCTGCGGGCTATAATGAATTTCTCTACCGAGTGCACCCCTTTCTCTTCCACCACCAGTTCATTATCCCGCACGGTGAGCATTTGCAATATGCGGTCGTAGCCTATTACCCCTTCCGATACGCCTGTGTAAAAACTGTCGCGGTTGAGGTAATCCATGCGGTCTACATCCAGTTGACTGGAAACGAGCTGATGCAGGTAACGAACACCCCCAGCCCCTGAAGGGGAGCTGACCGGATGCGAATAATCAAAAATCTGCAATGCCTTATCCAGCATTCCGCCAAACTCTTTATTCATGCGGTGCATCATCATCCCGGATAATGCTTCGTGCGATAATTGGCCAGCCAATAGACACTCGAGAGAATGGGAGAACGGCCCATGGCCCATATCGTGCAGCAAAATGGCCATACGGGCTGCCAGGATTTCGTCTTTATCGGGTACAATATCTTTAGCTTTCAGTTCATCGAGCGCCTTACCCATCAGGTGACAGGCCCCCAGCGAGTGGGCCAGGCGGGTATGCACAGCTCCAGGATATACCAGGTGGGCCAGGCCCATCTGCTTGATGTGGCGCAGCCGCTGAAACCACCGGTGGTCTATCACCCGCATCACTTCCGCCTCCGGAAAACGGATAAAACCATAAACCGGGTCATTGACAATTTTTACTTTTACTGACATTATGAGTGCGCGAAATTACCGGAAATTACCGGGGGATGGAAGAAAAATATATCGTATTTTTCCGGCTCAACTATGATTAAATGACTACCAAAGACTGAATCTGGATTTATCCTAAAATGTTTTTTTAAATCTTTTTAATAAAAGGCGTATCTAAATAGATACCTTTGTACCTTTACATAATCAATGGAATGCCGAATATTCAGACAATAAATGGAATTAAGATTAACGTTTACCCAAATGATCATATTCCTCCGCATATACACGCGATTTATGGTGAATATGAAGCATTAATTGAAATAACAACTTCAGAAACATTGAGAGGATATCTGCCAAAAACACAGTTACAAATTGTGCAAAATTTTGTGAATGATAATGGTGAGGAATTGTTAAACCTTTTTTATAAGCTCAATCCTAATACAAAAAAGAAATGAGGCGATTACCAAGAATTATAAAAATAATCTCCGTCCGTAGCTTCACTGTAAGGACACTATGGAATAATGGCGAAGTGCGCGATATTGACTTTAAGCCCATAATGGAAACATGGAAGAAGAATCAGGAAGAAATGTATGAACCACTCTATGAAACCAAAATATTCAGAAAAGTAGCTGTTTCCCCTGAACACACCTTATACTGGCCGGGAGTTTATTTGAAAATAACCTTCAATGGCATTACACAAGAGGTGCCATTAGACCTTGACCCTGATGTATTGTATGATCAGAGCCTGCTAATAAAACGTTATGACAGGCCCAATATCGGGCTTTTGCTCAGACAGGCAAGAGAAAATGCAGGATTGTCGCAAAGCCAGGTAGCCCTCAACAGTGGTACCAGCCGTACCTACATTTCCCGCATTGAAAATGAACATTCAGACATTCAATTCGATGTGTTTTACAAAATAGTAACGCTTGGCATGGGTAAAGAAGTAAAAGTATCTATTGAGTAAGTGGCCTTATTTTGGGCTTTTAATCAATGAAGCCAATTTCAGATGGGTTTTTGTGTACCCCTATGTTAATTGTTCAAATTCCGGATTAACCATATAATTTTAATGAAAGCCCGATTGGCACCTGTACTTTTCTGCCCGATCTGATACATAGTGGATGGGAGAGAAATTCTTCCCTGGCCTTTTTCGGAATAATATCATAACAGGATTCCGTTCTCCTATTGATGCAGCTAAAAGCACCTGCGGCCGATGTTACGGTTAAATAACTCGGCGATTGCCAGGTGCCCGAAACCAGTGTACGCCAGGAATTGCCAGAATCAGCCGGATACTGTGCCAGACGCACAAATGGATTATACATTTTTAATGAATCGCCTATTGATACAGGATACACCATAAGGTGGAACTACTTTTTCGACCGATAACCGATAGCGGCCATCCTACCTATTGGCTGCAAAATAAGTTGCCGGGGTTTAGCCGCTGTAGGTAACAACCATTTTCCTGCAGGGTAAACCATTTAGCCTAGTATCCGATACATACCTTATGGTATAACCGTTATCATATGCCTCATATTTCTATCTTTCAAACGACAGAAATTATTGATAATTTCTCACAGGTGAATATTGCAGATTAAAATGAAACCCTAAAAATGTATTTGTCAAAAAATAATCTACTTACTATCTTGTCTGTTTTCAAAACTCAATTCTGCAAATCCTGATTTTCCATTTCCAGAAATGCAAAAAAATCCCGTTCAGTATTACCGAACGGGATTAATATTAAAATCAGTATTAAACTGTAAATTACCAACTCCAAACTGTCCTAAGCCAGTTTCTTCAGTTCTTCCACACGTGCTTCACGGTCTACTTCATCTTTCAGCGATCCGCTCTTGTCGGTATCCACCAGTACAGGAGAAGCCAGGAAGATAGAAGAGAAGGTACCGGTGATAACACCTATGAGCATTGCAAATGCAAAGCCGCGGGTTACCTCGCCACCTACCACAAACAATATCAGTACCACAATAAACACAGTCAATGAAGTCATTACCGTACGTGGCAGGGTGTCATTGATAGCGCGGTTGATAACGCTGGTTTTATCTTCATTTGGCGATTTGCGGAAGTACTCCCTGATACGGTCGAATACTATGATGGTATCATTCATGGAGAACCCGATAACAGTAAGCACCGCTGCAATAAAATGCTGGTTGATTTCCATGGCAAACGGCACCAAACCCTTCATGAAGGAGAAAACGGCCAATGTAGCGCTTACATTGAACAATAAAGATACGAATGTACCGAGTGAATACTGCCATTTACGGAAACGAACGAGTATGTAGATAGAGATTGCTATCAGCGAGAATATGGTAGCATATTCGGCACCGCGTATCAGGTCATCAGAGATGGTAGGTAATACGGTTTGTGAACTCAGCACATATTTACTTTCAAACTCCTCGAGCGATACTGTAGTTGGTATAAATCCTTCCTTGGTCAGGCCCTCATACAACTTACCCTGTACCTGCTGCTCGATCTGCTGGCCGGGCTTGGTGATGAGGTAAGAAGTAGTAATGTTTACCTTGTTATCAGTACCGATGGTTTTCACAATAGGATACTCTCCAAAATAAGTATGCATTTTATCCCTGATACCTATTGTTTCAAATTTCTTATCAAATTTGATGGTATAGCTACGGCCACCCGAAAACTCAACGCCATAATCGAAACCATGGAAAAGAGAACCAACGCCACCTAATAATACCAATACGAAAATGACATAGGCAATTTTGCGGTTTTTCATAAAGTCGAAATGGGCTTTCTGGAATACCGCTTTTGATACCGGGGTAAAATATTTGAAATGATGCTTGCCGCTGTTGGTATAGATTTCTTTGATCAAACGGGATACAAGGATACCGCAGAACAGGGAGATGGTAATACTGAGCAACTGCGTGGTAGCGAAACCAAGAACCGGACCAAGACCGAAAGAGAACAGGATAGCCGCAGTTATCAGCTGTGCGATGTGACCATCGAGTACAGGTGCGTTACTTCGTTTATACCCATCTATTATGGCCTGCTTATGGCTCTTGCCCAGTGCGAGCTCCTCCTTGATACGCTCAAAGATCAGTACGTGAGCATCTACCGCCATACCAATACCCAATACAAGGCCCGCAATACCAGGCAATGTAAGTGTTGCGTGCAGTGCAGAAAGTACGCCGAGGGTAAATGTGAGGTTCAATGTAAGTGAAATACAAGCCACCCAGCCGCTGGTACTGTAATACACCAGCATCAGTATAAAGATAGCGAGGAATGAAAGCGCTATCGCGTTGAAACCTGCATGGATTGATTCTTCTCCCAAGGTTGGTCCTACTACCTGCTCCTGAACAATATGAGCCGGCGCGGGCAACTTACCTGATTTCAGAATATTGGCAAGGTCAAGCGCTTCTTCAGTAGTAAATGATCCGGATATTTCTGTGCTTCCGGTTGCTATTTCATTATCAACACGAGGGCAGGAATAAACACGGTCATCAAGCACCACTGCTACATAACCACCTATACTTTTTCCGGTCATATCTTTCCAGATACGGGCACCGGAGATATCCATTTCCATGTTTACATCCGGCTGGCCGGTCATCGGGCTGTAATCGGCACGTGCAGAAGTAATATGATCACCTTCCAGCCTTGCAGATCCCCCCGGTGGCACCTTTACGGCATAAACAGGAAGTATGGCTTTAGGATCTGCTCCCTTCTTGTTGTCGTCGTGACCGTACAGGAACTTAACATTGGACGGGAATTTATTTTTAACCACATCCATAGCGAAGAACTTATTCAGTTTGGCAGTATCCCTTTTCAGAACATAACCAATAACCGGGCCATGTATGAAGTCGGTCTGGTCGGCATTGATAGCAGCCTGGAAAATAGCGAAGAGCGGATTCTTTTTGATGGCTTCCTGCTCTTTCTGCTTGGCTGAATCAGTAGTAGCTGTACCACCTGCAGTTTTGCCAGCAGCAGGAGTTTTGTTATCCGACAGCAGGTTATTCAGGTTTGCGGTATCGCTACCAGATTTACCCTTTGAAGAATCAGATAAGGCAAGCGCTTTTTTGGTAGAATCATTTGCGGTGCTGTCTTCGCCTGTTCCAGAAAGAAAACCATAAAGGGCATCATTTGCCGGTTTCAGCAATGGCCCGATCTCCTGCATGGTATAAGTTTCAAAAAACTGCAGCTTGGCAGTAGCCTGAAGGTAGTTACGCACACGGTCGGGGTTATGCACACCAGCAAGTTCCACCGTAATGATACCTTTCTTTTCATCCAGGTTCACGTTGGGGTTAGCCACACCAAACTTATCGATACGGGTAAGCAGTACATTATAAGTACGTTTTACCGCGTCTTTGGCTTCAGTATTCAACTTGGCAAGCACTTCGCCATTAGATGAGTTGCGGGTAATGTCTTTTTCATTAGGCTTGGTAAACAGGTAAGCCATATTGATACCCGGATTTTCGCTCTGGTATTTCTCGCCGAAAAGGGTAATGAAATTGGCTTCGCTGTTGGCTTTAGCTGTATTTGCGTCAGCAATAGCTTTGTTTAAAGCGGCATCATGCGGGTTGTTCGACATAGACCGTACCAGATCATCAAGACTCACCTCAAGGGTTACGTTCATACCACCCTGCAGGTCAAGACCAAGGCTAAGCTCTTCATTCTTGGCTGCCTGATAGGTATATTTTTTGCCGGGCACACTGAAAATCACTTCAGACTGCATACTATCGGTAATAGCCTGGTAATGACGGGCATATACCTTATCTGTATCCTGGCCATTGGAACCAGGGTTTTCCAGCTTTGCCTCACGGAGGGCGTGACTGCGCATCTTAGCCTCTTCGTTGCGGACAATTAAAGTTAACGAAAGCTGGTACAGCGATATCAAAATCAGAGCGGCAGTAAAAAACTTCACCAAACCTTTTAAATGCATGGGTTCCTGTTAAAAATTATCTTTATAAAATGTTTAATCCGCCGAACCGGAGTGTTTCCGTTTCGGGCGAGGGGCTGCAAAGATAGGATTTAATACAAAAAAATAAAGCCTTGCATAAATAATATATTATTCAGCCCTGAAAACTACAATTTCTCTCATGAAATCAGGAGGAAACAAATAGTATTTATTAAAAATATGGAAGTAAAATCAGCCCTATTACAAAAAAGTTGTAATTCTGCATTAGCAGTCGGCAAACCTCTAACTCTATTTCTACTCCTCAACTTTATTGCCCGCCATAATCTCTTCCACTATCAGATGGCTTACACCTGTATTAGAGAAGCCGCCATCGTGAAACAGGTTCTGCATGGTTACCATGCGGGTATAGTCGCTGAATAACATCACGCAATAATTGGCACAGTCTTCGGCGCTGGCATTACCGAGCGGGGAAGTTTTATCGGCATAATGCAGAAACACATCAAAACCCGAAACACCGCTTCCTGCCGTAGTTACTGTGGGGCTCTGGCTTATTGTATTAACCCTCACCTTTTTGGCAAACCCATAAGAATACCCGAAGCTGCGGGCAATGCTTTCCATTACCGCTTTGGCATCGGCCATATCATTATACCCAGGGAAGGTGCGCTGGGCGGCAATATAACTAAGCGCCACCACGCTGCCCCATTCATTTATAGCATCCAGCTTCATAGCCGTTTGCAAAAAACGATGAAAAGAAAGCGCTGAAATATCCAGCGTCTTCAGGAAGTTTTCATAGTTGGTATTGGTATAGGCTATACTCTTACGCACATTAGGGCTCATGCCTATGCTGTGCAGAATAAAATCCATTTTACCGCCAAAGTGTTCCATACTTTTCTGCATCAGGTTCTCAATATCCGCAATATTGGTGGCATCGGCAGGTATCACCGGGCAGTTGCATAATTTGGCCAGTTCATTGATCTTGCCCATGCGCATAGCTATAGGTGCATTGGTCAGCACGATTTCTGCGCCTTCGGCCACACAGGCCAGTGCTGTTTTCCAGGCAATGCTGCGCTCGTCGAGCGCGCCGGAAATAATTCCTTTCTTTCCTTTCAGTAATTGGTGGGACATATTATGAAGTCTAAAGTAAACAGTCTAAAGTAAAAAGTAAAAAGTCTAAAGTCTAAAGTCTAAAGTAAAAAGAATCCGGGGTTGTATCCTGATTCCGGAATTCGGGGTAAAAGTAGAAAAAAAGAGGGATGTTTGTTATTTTTTGCTTTTCGCACTAACAGCCTGTAAATTCTCTTTGCAGTTAATAATTTCTGCAAAGGTTATCTGTATTTATTTTTAGGATTTTGCGGAGTAGTAAAAACAGAGACTATCCTGATGAATCCGTTAGTTTTATTAATTCGATAAATAATAACAAAACGAAATGTAAGTATTCCGGTTTCCCGGTAATTCTTCTATTTAACCCGATATCTTTCAGGATTAAGTTCAATCTTCCGGATTTTATTAATAATCTGTTTTAAAAATCTGGTACCTAAACCATTTAGCTGATCCTCCAACCAATCAAAAATTTTTTTTGCATTTCTCTATCAGCCCGTGGAGATAAAAACTCGTTTGTTTAATCTTAATTGCCCTGCCGGGCGAGTCTGCACTTTTCAAACGAAATTTCCAGGTCTTCAGTCGTAATGCCCTTTTCTTCACCCGATTCCAGGACATCGTACCTGCGGTCTAATTCTGCAACAAATTCTTTATCGTTCCACCACTCAACTTTATTCTGATCTATTTCCAGTATTGCGTTTACCCTGCGCAGTGAATCTACATTGGCATTTGCCCTATATTTCCTCACCTGTATCAATAATGCTTCAGTTGTTATCATAAAAACCCCGTCGTACCAATTTAATGCTGTTTCAAGCAAGTTTAAAACAGAAACAATTTTTGCAGTTGAACAAACATTTATCCGCATTATCTCAATTCTCCGGAAGTTTCTTTTACATCCAACTAGAATATCAGATCCTGAAAAAAGTAATTACCTTACCTATATTCCGATAAAATGACAATAAATATCGGCCATAGCACACAAAATTTAATTAATATATATTTAATGTGTCTGCCCCGGGCTATAAAAAGCAGTTAGACTTTGATTGCATAATTTTCCCCTATTTTTACCAAAAATTCTTATGTCCGTTCACATAGGTTCTCCCGCTCCTGATTTCACCCTTCTGGATTCTGAAAAAAATAAAGTTATCCTTAGTGCCTATAAGGGTAAAAATGTAGTGCTGCTGTTCTATCCGCTGGCCTTTACGGGCACCTGCACTAAAGAGTTGTGCTATATGCGCGACAACCTGGCGCTTTATAACAACCTTGATGCTGTGGTTTTCGGAATTTCGGTAGACTCACTTTATGCCCAGGCTGAGTTCAAAAAACAGCAGGGAATCAACTTCCCGCTGTTAAGCGATTTCAATAAAACAGTCTCTTCGGCTTACGATACCATTTACGAACATTTCTTTAATGATATGGATGGTGTTTCCAAACGCTCTGCTTTTATAATTGACAAATCAGGTATACTCAGGTATGCCGAAATACTGGAGATTGCTACCGACCTACCCGATTTTAACGCGATTTTAAAATGTCTGAATGATTTAAAATAGTATATTTGGCAATTAAATTTACAATTATGAATAAAATTCTCCTCTCTTTCTGTGCTGTAGTTATAGCATTTACTTCAACTGCACAAACAGTACCTGATGCAGGTATGGAAAACTGGCGTAGTAACAGTACGGGGACTACTCATGCTTTTACCATTTACGCCCCCTATAGTTGGTATGGCTTTGATTCCCTGCTCATTGCTGATGCCGAATTATTTTCATTCGTTTTACATTCAGGAACCAAATTTCATCCGCAGCTCTTCCAGGAATCAACAATTATACATTCCGGAAGCTCCTCTGCCAAAGTAATGACAATGAGACAGGATACGCTCGGCCTGATACCCGGGTCTTTGTCCAATGCCAGTGTAACAGTAAATCCTGCTGCTTTGCTGGGTGGCGGAAGTCTTGCCAGCGCTACTAAGTTTAACGGAGGATCTCCGGTGAACCAAAGAATAACTACAGTAAGCGCATGGGTACAATATCTGCCCGGTATTGATTCTGTAACCGGGCTTTGGGGCGGCAAAGATACTGCCAGGCTTACCGTGCAGGCTTTAGGTCATATTCATGGCGGCAATGATACTGTTGTGGGAATCGGGGGTCTGCAGATTCTGCCCTCCACCTCTTTTGTTCAGGTAACAGCAAATCTCACTTATTGGGATACAGCTTATTTAATAGATACCATCCGTATCATTTTCGCCAGCAGCGGCGGCGGCGCGAGCAAAGCGCTTGACAGCAGCACTTTGTATGTTGATGATGTCAGCCTAACAGGCGTTCCAAACCCGGACTACTCCCTGGTGAAAAATATTTCAACAAATAATTTCATTAATGTTTACCCTAACCCTGCCAGCGGCAATCTGTATTTCCGCACATCAGGATATGCAGGCATGAAAGCGGCACTCTATTCCATCAACGGCCAGGTAGTTACCGAAAAATACCTGACTGGCTATGATGCTGTTGATGTGTCTCAGTTACCATCCGGTTTGTATTTCTACTCGGTTTTTGATAAAAATGGAGCGATTGTGCAAAGAGGAAAGGTGTCGGTGAATAATTAATAACCTGATTTTAAGGCAAATTCGACCATAGAGATTTTTTACGCCTCACAGAGATGTGGGGCTTTTTATTTTATTGATCTTATTCAAAACTTTGGATTACCTGAATATTAAGAAATGGTTTTTGTATTTTTAGAGCAGAGAATACTACCAGAGTATAGAAACCCGATAAAATAACAACCAAAATATCATGAAGCACATACCGGCACTAACCGCTGTTATTATAGCATTTTCAGTGTTCTGCCTTCAGGCGTGCTTTCCCAAAACGAGGAGTACATTAATAAGCTCTCATTACGACAAAACGAAAAATACCACAACCTATATGGCAATGCCCTATGGCGCTGCAATAATGCCTGGTGAATGGACAGTTGGTAAATATTTTCAACCGGCACGTCAGCAATGGTTCCATAATAAAGATTCAGTGTCGGTTTCTTTGTCGTTCGGACCTGCCAGTAAATTTGAATTTTCACAAGAAGGTTTAAATGGATTTGCCTTTGCAATGGCGTTTTATGAGTGGGAAACAAAATATGAATCTGAGCACCTGAGGCAAAAAATAAAAATCATTGAAGCGGACAGCTTAAACAAGTATGTTATTGCTAAGGTATACAGTGATTCCATGAACACAATAGCTTTATATGGAGGTAGAGATTGCGCCTGCAAAGAAGGTGCATACCAGCACTTCACTGTAAGCAGCAGGAAATTAAGTGACAATGAGATGATCAAATTTCTGCAAAGTATTTACCTGAATAAGTAATATTTTTTTCGGCGTCCTTATTACGGTACACAACTCTTTTCCTGATTGCGCTTAAAAGCCGGGAAGCAGGCTGGTTACTGACTATTAAATAAATCTAACCAGAAGTACCAGGCTTTTTGCTGCCGGATGGAAATCAACCGGTATACGTAATCAATCTTCTATTGCCTCAATGCCCAATTGACTGGCCCGCTCCATGCCTTCTTTCATCGCTTTAACCTGTTCGGGAGCATGTCCTTGCCAGATAGAAATTTCTCCCACGATCCTGAACGGATGCAATGACCGGTAGGACTTCGTTGGATTCCCCGGAAATTTTTTATCCGTTAAATTGGGATCGTCTTCAATCGGGCCTGTGGGTTCTACTAAATATATTCTTTCCTGCGCATCCCCGACCGCAAGTTCAGCCCCCCATATGGCGGCATCCAGGGTTGCTGTCAGGTAACTATATTTCGCACTTTTTCGTTTCCCGAAATTTGAGTTTAAACCTGCGTTAATAAAGTGACCGATCTTCAGGTCAGCTTTGGTGCCGTGAAAGTAGGTTTGAGCAAAGGGGCTTGGGCCTTTCACACGCGCACTATTTTCATTTTTTTCCATTCCAATAATTATTTGTGATAAACTCTTTTTTTATTCAGTTATTTCTAAAGAGCTGTAAAAATAAAAAAATTACCGCCCATCTTTCTGCTCAGTGAAAATGCTTGTTAAGATTTGAAGTTTCAAATTTAAAGTAACCCGAATCGCATTTGAATGACCGGATACTCCTGCATTTTGAATCAAGCAGCCTAATTGGGTCATTCGTTTCGGGTATAAGAATTGCCTTTACACTATCTATTGGTAAACTACTTGCATTGTCATAAACATGGCCTACTGACTTAATCTTTCCTCACATGAAGAAATTGTAATGGCAAGCGGAATAATTTGCTTCAGCCATTAAATGTGCGTTACTTAAATGTACAATGCAGGAGTTCATTTCCGGTAGCGTTTGCTATGGCCGGTACTTTTTATCGCGAAGTTCCAGCCCGGCCCGCTCAAGAAAAGCACAATGCAATGCTTCTTTTACTATTTTTAAGCCCCTCTCAATTTTGAACAATTATGCTCCGTAATATCCTTTGCTTATTTCTTTTGGTTACAACTGCATCAGCTCAAAAAATGCAGTTGCAGGTTATGGATTCCAAAACCAATGCATCTTTTCGCGGTTTGTCGGTCATCAACGACAGCGCTGCCTGGGTAAGCGGCAGCAATGGCTGGGTAGGCACAACCATAAACGGCGGCAAAGACTGGCATTTCAGGCGGGTGAATGGTTATGAGCAATGCGACTTCAGGAGCATCTATGCCTTTAATGCAAAGAACGCGGTTATTGCCAATGCTGGCGCACCTGCTTATATTTTATACACAACAGACAGCGGCTATACCTGGCAGAAAGTTTATGAAAATGACGATAGCACAGCTTTTATTGATGGCATAGATTTCTGGGACCATAAATACGGTATTATGTATGGCGATCCTCTGAAAGGCCATATGCTGCTGGCCCGCACAAAAGACGGCGGTAAAACCTGGACGGAATACACCAATGCAGATTGCCCCGCAATGAGTACCGGCGAAGCCTCATTTGCTGCAAGTGGCACCTGCATAAAATGTGTGGATCGCAAAAAACTGTTTATTGCCACCGGCGGCACAGTGTCCCGGCTTCTGGTATCAAGAAACAGGGGCAAAAGCTGGAAAGCATTGCCGACGCCAATCTTGCAGGGAACAGCCAGCACCGGCATTTTTACATTTTTGCCATTGGGCAAAAAGCTATGGGTAATTGCAGGCGGAGATTATAAAAATGATTCACTGCGCACCGCCAACCTGTTTATCACCTATAATGGGGGCAAAACCTGGGATGAGCCATTCACAACAACAAGGGGCTATACCGAATGTGTGCAGACCATTAAACATACTGATGCACTGGAAATAACCTCATTCCCTATGGGAGACCTTATGACACCTAAGAATCAGAATACCCTGCTGGCAGCAAGCCCGGAGGGACTTGATATTTCTTACAATAATGGCAATACCTGGACCGGATTGTCGGACGAAAAACATTTCCACGTGGTTAAAAAAAGCCGGACAGGTAACCTTGTATTGCTGGCAGGCGGGGAGGGGAAACTGGCGATACTGAAAAAAGTAAGGTAGGCGGACTACTAACTAAAGCAATTAAACAATATGCGTATGCTTTGATAAACTTCGCCGATCGTTGAATGTTAGGCAAAATATTCTCAGCTTACTCCTTTTCCCCGGATCATTAACCTATTCCTACCTTTCTATAATCATGGCACTTATGGCTACTTCTTCCCTCTTTCCTTGTACCAACACTTCCTTTTATCCTCTGATTCAGTATATTTACCCCCTTATTGCTTAAATATACTCCGTTCAACAGGGGGCGATAATTCAGGAATGGCAAAAACCAATAACAATACAAACCAACAGGTGTGGAATGTCCGGGAAGACGATTCGCTCTCAGGGCAGGTAAGCCAGGTTATAGCCCTGCTCCTGCCCCGTGGCTTGCTGGTTGCTGGTTTCAGCCTCGACGGGGATCTGCTTACCCTTCACTATACCGGATACAACAACAACAGGCCCATATGGGAACTCGCTTTTTTCGAGCAGCTGTTTGCACACGAGCCGCTGCTGGCCAATAAGGCAAATGTAAAAGGCGTATTTATCCTCCCCGACCGTCAGCTCATCATTCCCGATGAGCTCTATGATAAAACCGGCTCCGAAAACTGGTTCCGGAAAATCCATTTTATTGAGCATACCGATGTCATTCAGCATTATGCTTTTGCGGAGGCAAAGGCGCACTATCTTATTGCTGTTCCGGTAAATATTACCGAACTCATACGTATCAACTTCAATAAGGCAACAATGCTGCCCGCATCAGTTTACCAGTTCCGCAATATCCCCACCACCGGTGCAGTGGCACAATGCCTGGTAAGCGCCGAACAGGTAAGCGCCACACTGCACCATAACGGAAAATTGCTCTGGCACAACATCTTTGATTTCAACAAAGCCGAGGATATTGCCTACCCGCTGATGCAGGTCATCGACCAAAACCTTATTCCCCGCTACCAGGTATCTGTAAGGTGCAATGGGGTCAGTGCAGCCGGGCATGTAGTTATCAGTAATCTTTCCCAGTACTTCCCGGGCATTACCACAGGCGATGGTTATGGCTTCACCTCCGGTTGGGAAGGCGCAATTTCACTGGCCATTCAATTATTTACATGCGCATAGTAGGTGGCACATTCGGTGGTCGCAGGTTCAATCCACCGGCCCGTATTCCGGCCCGGCCCACAACCGAGGTAGCAAAGGAAGGACTATTTAATATGCTCAGCAATGTGATCGATTTCGAAGGCCTCAAAACGCTCGATCTGTTTGGCGGCACCGGCAGCATCAGTTACGAGCTGGCATCGCGTGGCGCCGCCGATCTTACCCTTATTGAGCGCGACCTTGTTACCATCGACTTTATTAAAAAGATATCCCGCGAACTGGGTATTGATGACCGCCTGCACATCATCCGCAGCGATGTCTTCAAATACATGAAACAATGCACGGAGCAATATAACTTTATATTTGCCGGGCCACCGTATGCACTTTTGAATATTGACGAGATACCCAAGCTGGTCTTCGAAAAAAAACTGCTCCTGCCCGGTGGCATCTTTGTGCACGAGCATACGGCCCGCAACGATTACCAGAAGCATCCCAATTTTACCCGTATGAAAAATTACGGATCAACAATATTCTCATTCTTTACGCAAAACAGTGATTGATATGCAACGCATCTGCTTATTTCCCGGCACCTTCGATCCCATCACACTGGGCCATTTTGATGTCATTCACCGCGCCACCTCCCTTTTCGATAAACTCATTATCGGTGTAGGCATCAATTCATCCAAACAGCCTATGTTCACCATCGAGCAGCGCACCGGCTGGATAAAGGAAATATTCAAAGATGTGCCTACTATAGAAGTAACGGGCTACGAAGGCCTTACTGTTGACTTTTGCAAAAAAGTAAACGCAAAATATATCCTCAGGGGCATCCGCTATGTAAGTGACTTTGAATACGAAAAAGCTATTGCCGATATGAACCGCATGCTCGTTCCCGATATAGAAACTATCTTCCTCACCTGCGCTCCGCTCTACTCCACCATCTCTTCCACACTTGTACGCGATGTAATCCGAAATGGCGGCGATGCCAGCATGTTTATGCCAGAGGAAGTGAAGTTTTAGTTATAATTCAGTTCCTGGTTCAGATTTCGAATTGAGGTTCACTTACATTCTGAGTACCGCCCAGCTAGGGAAAATTATTGAGCTTGCGCACATGAGGCAAGCAATAATGGACGATTATGCGCCGCTATTATCACAAAAAACAAATCTGATAATCCACTTTATACACAGAACCAAAATAACAAAACCTGATAATGATATTACTTACAATCAGAGCAATTAAAAATCATGTACGCTTTTCAGGTAAAAAACTATACAAACTACAATACCAATTAAAACTACAGCAAACACTGCAAGAAAAAAGTAGCCGCTTTTTTGTTCTTCCCCGCTCATATGGAATAAAGATATTCAAATATACGAAATACCGGTACTTATGAGCAGCCCTGTTTTAGGATCAAGTTGAAAAGTTGGGGGAAGAAAAATATTATTGTTGTTTTGTGGTCAAAAAACAGTGTTGAGCGACAAATACCAAGGGTTGATTTCCCTATTCTTTCCTGAAGGGCTTTTAGATTATTTTGATATTGTTAA
>CAILLK010000163.1 GCA_903835005.1 uncultured Bacteroidota bacterium
ATAATATGGAGCATCATAGAGCCTATTAAGCCATCGAACTCACGTTAACCTCGCTTCTATATCTGCCCCTGATGCTTTACTTCTTCCTTGGAAAAAGGCAGCATCCGGAAAAAGGCCTTTTGTTTGGTTATCGCATTGTCTAATAAAAAAGCATTGGGATAATGGAAAACGCTGAAACCATTGCTGGTGGCTGATATAAATTTATTTCCGATTATCTCATCATATCCCATTATTTCGGGATTGGGAGTTTGGGATTGGTAATTTGTGAATCCCGCCTCTCTATGTCTTGCCCCCAGTGCTCTACCTCACGCTTGAAAAAAGCATCCGTCCGAAAAAGGCTTTTTGTTTGGATATCCCATGCTCTTATAAAAACGTGATGGGATAATGGTAATCGCTGAAACCCTTGCTGGTGGCTGATATAAATTTATTTCCGATTATCTCATCATATCCCATTATTTCGGGATTGGGAGTTGGGGATTGGTAATTTGTGAACCCCGACTCACTATGTCTTGCCCTTAGTGCTCTACCTCACGCTTGAAAAAAGCAGCCGTCCGAAAAAGGCTTTTTTTTTGGTTATCCCGTGCTCTTATAAAAACGCGATGGGATAATGATAATCGCTGAAACCATTGCTGGTGGATGATATAAATTTATTTCCGATTATCTCATCATATCACATTATTTCGGTATATGGAGTTTGGGATTGGTAATTTGTGAACCCCGCCTCTCTATGTCTTGCCCCAGTGCTCTACCTCACGCTTGAAAAAAGCAGCCGTCTGAAAAAGGCTTTTTGTTTGGTTATCCCATGCTCTTAAAAAAACGTGATGGGATAATGCTAATCGCTGAAACCATTGCTGGTGGATGATATAAATTATTTTCCGATTATCTCATCATATCCCATTACTTCGGGATTGGGAGTTTTTTGCCTGGTAGCTAAGCAGGTCAATAGCACTAAATATATACAGGATGGAATAACAATTGTTTCATAGTGTAATAAAATTTAATGACTTAAAAATTGGAACAAAGGTATGGTGAATGCCTGAAAATTCCTAATTTTCAGGCATGTTTATTTCTTGGAGTTGTAAATGCCGGTTGGCCCGAAAGTTGGGATTTTCAACATACTGTTGAGATTGGTTAGACGGGTCGGCGGCATACAGGGCTTTGCCGCAGAACCGGGCCAGTGTGCACGCCATTGAGTTTTATTCGGAAGCGGGACACTTGGGTATAACAGGAAGAAGCGGGACACTTATACCATTGGGGTTAATATCCTGTTCGGTAGGTAACCATCCCATCATATCCTGCCGGGCGCGATGTACTTTTCTTTTCTACAGCAAAAAGAAAAGTACCAAAAGAAAGTGCCGCCCTTTGTTCAATCGCTCCGCTGAACAAAGGGATAGCTTTGCGACTTGTATCAGCCAGCTCTATTCAGCGTCATGGGGCTTGTAATTATGTCTAATTGTGCTACTATTAGGCTATTGATTCTAATTTTTCTTTGGTCCTTTATTCGAATTCATCTCACTGTCTACGACATAATTAAGGCCCCATCATATATTGATCTTATTGCCTTTGTGGTACAGAAAATTAGTATATTTTTTATAGAGGTTAATGCATAGGTGTTAGATGGTTTTGCTACAGACCGCCTGAGTGCAAATGCAGCTGGGTGAGTATATGTTTGGGCAGTCGTTTTTCAAATAACAGGAGGTGGTAATATCGGGTATTTCTGATGACCGCCCAAATGTGCCTTTCCGGTACGGGCTGGGTCTTGGCTAACATAAGGAACTACAGGTAATGCACCGCCGACGAAAATGAATCAATCAATATTAATTTGCCGCTCATTTCAAATAAGCTTGAATAGCAACTATCAGAGACGGGAGCCCTTTTCTGATCCAGATCTTTTTGAGAGCATTCTTTTCAGCAAAGGTTACCGTATCATTTTCAATTCTTGCCAGCAACTCAGGTATAGCCATACCATCATAAAGTTCTATTACACCAAATGTGTCCTTATAAGCATTAATGTGCTCCAGGTTTTTATCATAAACACCTTTAATCGTTGATGGTTCCACATAGTGCCCTCCCTCAATAACCCTTTGCTCCACCCGGGCTATACAGTCATTGACATTATCGAGGCACAAGTAATTGAGCTGTAACTGATAACCATTTTTTTCGAACAGATCGATGTATGCCCAATAATCGGGATGAGAAAGTGGTGTTTCCAGTACAAAATGGTCCTTTATCTTTAAGGCTTTCTTCATTTCCTGGAGCAGTTTCTGTTCCATCATTGCTGTTGCCTGCCTAAAAAGGTCATTTTCATTTACTGCTTGCTCTAATAGTATTTTTTCGAATTCCACCCTTACCTTATCCCTGTCGAAAGACCAGATTCCCTGAAATGCCAGAGGAAGCATGATTTGTATGTGGGTAGATTTACCGGCCCCGTTAGGCCCTGATATAACGATTAACGTTGGCTTAGAGTAATCCATATTCACTCCTTAATTTATCAGCTTCTGGTGCGGGAAGTACCTTTAATAACTTATGTTGAAAACGGGAACCTATTGTAAAAACCTCCTGAACTTCAATATGTCCATCGGCGTATTCGCGGTAAACCTGGCCTTCTGGCAATTTGTCGGACAGCAGAAGGAAAGGAAGATTTTTGCTGAAATTCCGGGCGCGAAGCGCTTTCAAAGTAAGCCGGTAACTTTCCTCTTTTGGGGTGGTTTTATGAATGGTATCCATATCTCAGACTTATTTTTTAAAGGTGCTGCTTTGGTATTGTAAAAATAACGAAAAATGAACAACTTACAATCACTTTTCGGCTGCCCACTTCCTGATTAATTTTTTGCTGTGCCGACGGGCTTCTTCAACAGTTAAAACCTTTTCCGGCCTGGTTTTGAGAGCAGCTTTTTTTTGCAATGCGTGATAACTTTCTTCGGGCAAAACCACATATGACTTATTATCTATGACCAAAGTATTCATAGCTTAATTTTATACGAATTTACGGACTCTTAATGAAATCTGATTTTACTACCTTTACCACATGGGTCGGCGCTACACAAGACTTTGCTATGGAACCGCGCAAGAGTGATAGCAGGGAGAGTGCGACCTGCTATGCGCGAGATTACCACCCCTGGTTTTCTTCGGCATTCGCCTCAGCCAACCGGTCCCCTTCCCGAAATGCTCCGGGATTGGAGAAAAAACAGGAAATAACCACCCCGGCTTCGCCACCCCTCCTTGAAAAAAGTAGGGGAGTCCGTTGTGAACCGGGAGAGTATATCCTGCTGTAGGATTATGATCATTTGCTGTTGCAGGTGAGCTTATGTTTGGGCAGTCGTTTTTCAAATAACAGGAGGTGGTAATATCGGGTATTTCTGATGCCCGCCCGAATGTGCCTTTCCGGTACGGGCAGGCGCTATACAAACACAGGGACAACAGGCAAAAGACCGCCTCAGTGGACCTATGATTCTTTTGCCAGAATGGCTTCAATTGTAGCAATCAGGTCTTTGGCAGGTTGAACCAATATAATTACATCTTCCCTTTCATAATCAATTTCATTTTCATAGTCGGCGTTTTGGCGCATACCAAAAAGCCGTGCATAAAAGTTAGCGGATTCGGTATTAATGATCCCCGGTTTAATAAAATGCTCTTCAAAAAGGCGTTTTGTGCCGCTATGTGTTTTTGAATTAAAATCCTGACTATAGAGCAGTGCGGATACTGCATAGTAGCAGGCATAGTACAACCTGTTAACAGCAGTATTCCATAGTTGATTTTCGATCTGATAGTCCACCACTTCAGCCAGCATTTTAGTGGCATTGGCCATTCTACGGCTTAAATATTCTGCCTTCTCCGGGTTCATAAATAGATACCGTCTTTAGTAACATTTTTATAAAAAGGGGTGATCCTCAGCCTTGTATCCCATGTATTTCTGGTATAGAATATGGGATTTATTTCTGTATCCGTTTCCCTTGCCAGATGGTATAAAGGATAACCAATTCTTTCGCGGTCGTCGTTGGTAATTCTTTCTTTATCGAGCAGTACCAGAATATCTATATCAGAATCTTCGCGGTAATCGCCACGTGCATAGGAGCCATACAGAATCAGCGTAGCTCCGGGATCGGTGGCGAGCACGGTGGCTTTGATCTGTTGCAGTATATGGGTAGTGGATGCCACTTTACAAAGTTAAGGATGATTTTGCATATCATATAACCCATACTGCGAAATTCTTCAGGGGCCGGAGGCACACAGGGCTTTGCTGAAGGACTGCGTCTGAGTATATGCACTTATGCTTTACTACCATGGATTGATGGGTCTTAACTGCCTTTGCATTCAGCGTCGGTTCAATGAATACCCCTTCGGCTTAGGCTCAGGGCAGGCTCTTGAGAAAGGGGTTTTATCTGCACTTCCAGATTCCCTTCGGAAATTCTTGAAGAACATCGTTTTTTTAATATAATTAGAACACCTGGAACAACAGGGCTGGCAGACACTTGGCTAACATAAGAAACAACAGGTCATGATTGCAGTTCACGACCTAATGGGAATCAAATTTTATTCATTACCTTTATGCTAATAAATTATAAAATGTATTTTGATAAATGGCTGATAAGGGGGAAATATTAATTTATCAATCGCCTGGAGGCACTACAAAGGTTGATGTTCGATTGGAGGATGAAACTGTATGGCTTTCTTTGAATCAGTTAAGTGAATTGTTTCAGAAAGCGAAATCAACGATTAGTGAGCATATTACTAATATTTATGAAGAAGGTGAATTGCAGGAGGAAGCAACTGTTCGGAATTTCCGAACAGTTCAACAGGAAGGTAAACGTAGGGTGAGCAGGGATACAGCGCATTATAATCTTGATGTTATTATTTCGGTGGGTTATAGGGTAAAATCTCATGTGGGCACTCATTTCCGGATATGGGCTACCCAACGGCTGCGGGAATATATCATTAAAGGTTTTGTGTTGGATGATGAACGGCTGAAACAGGCCCGCAATAATTTTTTCGATGAATTGCTGTCACGTATCCGGGATATACGCAGCAGTGAAAAAGTGTTTTACCGTAAAGTATGTGATATCTATGCTACAAGTATGGATTACGATGCCAACACGCAGGCTACAAGAGATTTTTTCGCTACTATCCAGAACAAATTCCATTGGGCAATACATGCCCATACTGCCGCAGAAATGATAAAACTCCGGGCCGATGCAGCTAAGCCTAATATGGGACTAACCAACTGGCCGGGCGAACAAATTAAAAAAGAGGATGTAATAATTGCCAAAAACTATCTACAGCCGGAAGAATTGAACCACCTGAACCGCATTGTAAACCAATATCTTGAATTTGCCGAGCTGCAGGCCCTGCAACACAAACCCATGTATATGCGCGACTGGATTAAAAAGCTGCATGGGTTTCTTACCTTAAATGACCGGGAAATACTGGTGCACAAGGGGAAAATAAGCCATGAAGAGGCTACGGCATATGCTACGGAAGAATTTGAAAAATATCAGAATCAATTAAAATCTAATGAACCTGATGAACTGGATAAGGCAATAAAAAAAATAAATCCAACGAAAAAATGATACTTGTTTGTCGGTTTAATTTATAACACCAGGTTGCAAACAGGAAATTGGTTATACTGCTCGGCGGCACACAAGGCTTTGCTGGAGACCCAGGCCAGAGAGAAGCACTTCTGCTTTGGTACCCAGGTTTGGTTCGGCTAAAGTGCTTTTGCATTTAGCTTCGGTTCAATGAATACCTTCTGAGAAGGGGTTTTATCTGCACTTCCAGATTCCCTTCGGAAAATCTTGAAGAACATCATTTTTCAAATATAATGAGAACATCGGGAACAACAAGTACTATAAACTATAGGCAATTTAAATATATAGTTATTTATTATAGTTAATTGAATCTATTTTTCTTATTAATTTATTTAACAAATAATTTTGTATGATAATTTCATTTCTAAGGCTATCAGTTTTTTTCTTTAGATTTGTATATTCTGACGAAAGAGATTCAATTTTAATATCAATGCCAGAAATTATATTTTTTTTATCAGACTCTTCACTCATGGGGATATAAATTAATAGATATACGGATAGAATAAATAATAATATGCTCGACATTGTATATAATGTAATTTTAAATCTAATATTGTTTTCCTTATAGTAGTTATAAATAATATTTTTTTTTATGCCTATAATAGTTAATTCAGTTGGATTATTAGCCAAAACCCTTGCATTTATAGCTCTATTTGTATCTAACTTTAATTTTTTATACAGTATTATTATATAAATTAATAATATTTGTATAATGCAAGCAATTGCTAACCAGTGATATGTTCCAACTAATGCAAGTGTTGCAATTATCAAAGCTACGAAAATTCCCTCAAATGTAACAATTGTATATTCTTCTGCAAATTCTTTTATCATAGATTATCAATAATTACATATATTTTCAAGTAAATTAATAAATTTTATCGCTTCTGTTTCATCTTGAGAAATTTTCCTGTGATCTATTTGTATTGCTTTCTTTAAATCCACTTTATGTAATTTTATGAAATCAATATTATTTGGGTCATTACTTAAAAATCGCATTTCCAACTTTTCTGTTTTAGTTTTTAATTTATTTATTGGATGCCATTCTGGAATTTTATCTAGTATTGATAATATCTGAGAGCGTAATTCAAAATCTTCATTACCATTCGGATTTAATCTCCTATTAGAATCAGATAATATTATACTAGAATCATTCAATATTTCGTTTATAGAATTTATAAAATCAATAGTGCTAAACTTTTCTTTATAAATAGCATCATTAACTTTATAATCCTTTAATGCCGTTCTAATAAATTCATCTTCAATTGTTACTACTATAACTGGAATATTATGCTTACTTGCAAATTCAGCAAATTTTAGCCCTTTTGGTATCTTAGATCCTTTTTCAAAAATGTCGGTAATCAGTAGATCAATTATATTATTAAGACTACTTAATTTGGATTCTGCTTTTTTAAAATTACTGTACAGGTCCAAATCTACATCAAAATTAGTTTTTATTATTTCTTCTAAATAGCTTAGCCATTCTTGATTATCTTCAACAATTAATATTTTTTTCTTCATACAACATAATATATTTACGTATTAATTTGGTTTGATATCACACTTATAAAATCTTTCCTATTAAACCTCCCTTTATCCATCAATAAAACATCACTGTGAATTTTTTTGCTTTTTAACTTTATATAGTCTTCAGTAAATCCGGTAATAACTAATATTGGTGGTAAGCTTCCATTATTTAAATTTCCTACAGCATTTAATATTTGCCAACCCTCTAATTTATCAGCATCAAAAGTTAATTCGTTTAATTGCATATTTGTGGTTATGAAATCAAATTTTTCAGAATTCACTCTAATCAAAGCTGAATTCAAATTATTTTCAGTTATAACAATATATTCCTGCTCTTCAAGGCAGGCTTTTAAATATAAAAGCCAATCTATGTTGTCTTCTATTATCAATATTTTTTTTCTCTCTTCCATAATGAATATAATATTTAATTAATATGATCATTCCTAAAACGAAGTTGGAACCTATTTACTTCGCGTATTAAAATATCAATAAAAAGTTTACTGCGAAATTCTCCTTTATCAATCATATATAGATCATTAATGCTTTTAAGTTTATGCAAGTTATTGTAATCTTTTGGGAATCCAGTTATTACAATAATAGATGTTCTATCGTCTATTCTCAAATTTTTCACTAACTCTAGAACATTCCATCCTTCTAATTTTAATGAATCATCTACATCACTTAATCTCATATCTACAGTAATACAATGATACATTTCTTTTTTTATTTTCACAAGGGCACTTTCCAAATCACCTACAATTTCTACATAAAATCCGGCATCCTCAATTATTTCTTTTAAATAAGATTGCCATTCAATTTGGTCTTCGATAACAAGAACTTTGCCTTTAGACATATATTAAATCATTTAATTGGGAATGAAATAGTAAAGATTGTACCCTTATTTTTTTTACTTTCTACTTTTACCTGACCATGATAATGTAACTCAACTAAGCTCTTTAAAACATAAAGTCCATTTCCTTTGTGTTTTTCATTGCCTCTAGTTGTATATTTATCGAGAAAAATTTTGTTTATATTTTCTTCTTCAATTCCAATACCGTTATCTGCCACTGATATATCTATAAAACCTGAATTTAATTTACCGTAAATATTTATATTTCCTCCTCCAGGCATTGCACCAATCGAATTCCTTATTAGTTCAAATAATACAATATCTGTTATTGTTTCAAAATCTGCTTTTATTCTCGGTAGATTATCAAAATTATCTACTGTTATTTTTATATTATTGTTTGATTTGAATTCTTCATTATTTAATATTGTTTCTTTCAATTTTACATAATCTATATATGAAGGGGTTGAGCTTAATAGCTTTTCTAATTTATTTTGCATACCATATCTGCTATTTATAACTTTGTCGGTTATTCCAATGAGATTTTGTAATTTATTCAATATTTTTTCATCAGTCTTTTTTGATTCGACAATATCTATTAAGTTAGTTCTAATTAATCCAACCCAACCACCAACTTCATGTACCATACCATGTCGTACTAATATTGCCATTTCGGCCACTCTTTTACTAATGCTGTTCTCCAGTTCAGCGTTTTTATTCTTGATTTCTTCAAATTGTTGAGCGTTATGAATTGCCATTGCTGCAGCTAATGCTAAATTACGTAATAAATTTATTTCATCCTCTTGGAAATCATTGTATTCATCGCTTTCAATATTTAATACTCCAATTACTAGCCCTCTTACAACTAAAGGAACAACTATTTCACTTTTTTTCATACCCCATACTGGAGCTTTGTAAGATATTCTTTCAATATTTGTTGGAAAATAAATGTCTTTATCACTAATGTTCTTGGGTATAATATATTCCTTATCTATTGATGGTAAGTACACAATTGATTTTTTTAATACGGATATGCCACAAATTGAATCAAATGGAACTCTAATTCCTTCATCAAATTTATGAGTAGACTTATTCACAATTAAAAATTCAGGATTATAAACATTATCCAATAAAAGAATTTCCCCATTAATATTATTTATCAATGACAGACCTTTGCTTAAAATAATGTTCAAAACTTCATTTAAACTGAAGTTCGAATCTAAAATTGCTCTATCAATTGAAGCTAAAGAGCCCATTCTAACTTGATGTTGGCTTATTTCATCGAACATTATAAAAATATGAATTGCAATAGCAGCCTGTTGTGCAAAATCATTTATTTTATCAATGTCATCTTCTGTAAATTTATTTACCTCATTACTTTCTATATTAAATACTCCTATCACTTCATTTTGAATCATTAGAGGAACAACCAACTCACATAATAAATTGTCTCCTAAATAGTTTTTATATAATAATTTAATATCATTAGATGAATTGTTTATGTCTGGAATATATATAGTCTTGTTTTCAAGAATTGCTTTCCCACTTATGCTATCATTTATTGCAAGTTTTCTTCTGAATTGACTAGGATTTGTAGATTCTAAAACCGTAAGTTCATTAAAACCGGTTTTTAAAGCTATCCCGCCAAATTGGCCATTTACAATTTTTAAAACTTGATTAAGTATTATACGTAAAATATTTTTTAATTCTAAATTAGTAAATGTCAATTTATTGTCCATCTTGCGCAAACTATTTAGAAACAATGTATTAAATTGTATCTGTTGTGCTAACTTAAGGTTTTTAATTGCCATAGATGCTTGTGCAACTAATGATTTCAATATATCAATATCTGAATTATTGAAAAAATTTTCTTTTTCGCTTTCCAACATAAAAATACCAATTACTTTATCATCTATTAATAAAGGTATAGCTATAGCCGATTTAACATTCTTGTCAGCAGAATTATATTCGCCATTTACAGTTGTATTGCTGAACCTAGAATAATTAATATTGTTAACAGTATTATTGATGACAATTTCCCTTTTGGATTTTATAGCAAGACTTGTAATACCATTTTCAACAGAGTATGCATAATTTTTTATATTACCATAAGCGGTTGAAGAAAAAATAATTTTTACTTCTCTTGATCTATCATCATATGATGCGTAGAAGCCTAACTTTTCATTTATTAAATTAAGACATTCATCTAAAACTGATTTTAGGATAAAATTTTCCTGATCAGTTATATTGCTTTTTGAAACTATTCTACTCTCAATGTTTAATAAATTTGTTGCAAATTTTAATTTAGCCAATAATTTTTCTTTTTCCTCTTTGGTGTACTTTAAATTATTGTCTATTGCTAATTTAGTTACAATATTTATTGAAAGTAAAGTTAAGCATATAAGTATACAAATTTTTAATACCAAACCAATTCCAAACCCTAAATTGTCGATATATAAAATTGATCTCGGATCTATTTTATCCCTTTGAGCTATTGATAGAAATTGAATAATTGCATACAATAATGTGGAATAAAATAATATATATACATATATAGACAATTTAGATGTTGGAGAATACTTTATGCTTAATTTTCTAAAATAAAAAGATAATAAGAAAAATGAAGTAAAATCAACAAAAGCTGCTGGGAAATATCTAAGATGAATATAAGGAATAATGTATGTAGATCCAGGTATCAATTTAATAATCCAGCAAGATAGCAAAATACATGTGATACTAAAATTAGATAATAATTTTAAATAGCTTAAATACTTATTATTAAATACATATATCGTTGATTTTAAAAAGAAATACATGCTAAATAAATCAAATGTAGATCGGATAAATAATGTTGCATAATCAGGTAAGTGAATAATTTTAATAAAAATAAATACAAATAAATATATAAGTTGAATTAGCCACCCAGTAAAAATATATTTAAACTCTAATATGTGGCCCAATTTGAATATTTGTAATGACAATATTGCCATACAAATTACTATTGGAATTTGTATCGCAATTATATAATGTGTCAATATTTGATTCTGCAATATATTATGGATTATATTCATTAAGGTATATTAAGTATTATAAACATAAAAACATGATAATATAAATTAAAATCATCACTATATTCTTAATTTGTTTTAATTATTTTGAAATTTTTTAAATAATTCCTGATAAATAATTTGGGCTAAAGTACAAATAACATTTTTCCTGTACAAGGTTTTTTCTATTTTATCTGGGGGGTATTTTCCCCATTTAAGGGGGGGGGTATTTTTCCCGTATTGTATAATTCAGAAAAATGTTGTAATTAGACCGCAATTGACAAACCTATGAGCTAAAAAGAGATGCAATATGAAATGCTCAATAAAGAAATCCAGTACAAGAGTGCGGCAACGGCAGCCCAATAGCCATCCCCAAACCCCACCCCCCATATAAATCAGTCCTCATTTACATAAACCCGCTTTACGCGCTGGGAGATGCCGGTCATTATTTCGTAGGAGATGGTGTGGGCCCAATCAGCGAGGCGGGTTACGGGCAGGGCGGGGCCAAAGATGATGGCATCGTCGCCTTCGCGGGCTTCGGGTATGTGGGTGATGTCCACCATGCACATATCCATGCATATGCTGCCTATGGTGGGGGCTGGCTGGCCGTGTATGAGCACATGTGCGCGGCCATGGCCCAATGAGCGGGGGTAGCCGTCGGCATAGCCTATGCAGATGGTGGCTATGCGGGTGGGCTGGGTGGTAAAGGTATGGTGGCCATAGCCTACGCTTTCGGCGGCGGGCACTTCATGCACCTGTGCTATGCTGGTGCGCAGGGTGCTTATCTGCTTCAGTTTATGCTGCAGGGCGTGGCTGCTATCGGCGCCATAGAGGCCGAGGCCCAGGCGCACCATATCGTAGTGGAGGGCATGGTGGCGTATGGTTCCGGCCGAGTTGCACAGATGGCGCAGGGGGGTATAGGGCAGGTAAGTAAGCAGGCGGTTGCTCATCTCATCAAACAGGGTGGCCTGGCGGGTGGTGAAGGCATCCTGCTCCGGGTCGTCGCTGGCGGCCAGGTGGCTGAAAATGCTGGCTATGCTTATGTGGCTGCAATCTTTGATACGGGCGCCCAGTTCGTCCATATCTGCGGGGGTAAAGCCGAGGCGGTGCATGCCGGTATCGAGCTTTATATGCACGGGGTATTGCTGCGCACCAAAGGTCTGGGCTATATGCACAAATGCCTCGAAGGAGCGGAAGTTGAAGATCTCGGGTTCGAGCTTCCAGGCTATCATTCGGTCGAATGATGTGGCATCGGGGCTCATCACCATTACGGGCATTTTGATGCCTGCCTTGCGCAGGGCTATGCCTTCATCGGTATAGGCTACGGCCAGGTAGTCTACGCCTGCATACTGTAGCTGTCCGGCTATCTCGAAACTGCCGCTTCCATAGGAGAACGCCTTGACCATGGCCATTGTTTTTACACCCGGTTTCAGCTCGGCACGGAACACATTGAGGTTGTGGGTGAGGGCCGAGAGGTCGATAGACATTACTGTCTGGTGTACCTTCTGCTCGAGCAGCAGGCCTATTTTCTCGAATGCAAACACCCGTGCGCCCTTGAGCAGTATGGCTTCTTTGCTGAAGGTGAGCAGGTGGAAATTTTTCAGGAAGTCGTAGGTGGACTTAAAGAATATACTGCGGAGCTTGCGGTTTTTGCGGAAGGCGGCTTTGTTCTTACTCAGGGCAGGGCCTATGCCTATGAACCGCTGAATGTTTTTGCGGCTGAGCAGCGAGGCTACCTCCTCGTAGAGGTCCATATCGCGCTTGCCTGGCTGCAGTATATCAGAGAGGATTACGGTATGCTGGCTGTGCTGTTTCTGCTGGCTGAGGTAGTTGAGGGCCAGAGCCACAGAGGTAAGGTCGGAGTTGTAGGTATCGTTGATGATAGTGCTGTCGTTGATGCCGTGCCTCAGCTCCAGGCGCATAGATACGGGCTGCAACTGCCGCATGTGCAGGCGGGTATCGTCCTGGGTAATACCCAGCAGCAGCGAGAGGCACCAGCAGTGTATGGTATTCTCTACCGATGCATCGTCGGTAAAGGGGATCTGGATGCTGACCTCATTGCCCTGGTATATTCCTTTTATGTCGGTCTTTGTGGTGTTCTTTAGTATTTCGGTTATCCTCAGGTCGGCATCCTGCTTCTGCGACCAGGTGAACAACTGCAGCGCCTCCTCGTTGCGGCCACCTTTTACATGGTTTTTGTATTGCAGTATGCACTGGTTGAGCTCGGAGTGGTCGAGGCAATAAACAAGCTGGCGCACATGGCGGAAGAGCAGGAGCTTTTCGTTGATCTTCTGGCGGCCATTGAGGAAGCCTTCGCTGTGGGCCTCGCCTATATTGGTGAAGATGCCTATGGTGGGCTGGATGATGCGTTCGAGCAGCTCCATCTCGCCGGGCTGGGAAATGCCGGCCTCAAATACTGCCATGTCGTGCTCCTGGTTCATCTGCCAAACGGAGAGGGGCACGCCTACCTGCGAGTTGTAGCTTTTGGGGCTGCGCACTATGTTGTAGCTGTTGCTGAGCAACTGGTATAGCCACTCCTTGACGATGGTTTTGCCATTGCTGCCGGTGATGCCTATGACGGGGATACTGAACTGCCTGCGGTGGGCTGCGGCTATCTGCTGCAGGGCTGCAAGGGTATCTTTAACGAGTATAATATTGGAATGGGTGATGCGGGAGTCATTGACGGGTTGCGATACCAGGAAATTGCGGACGCCCTTCTGCCAGGCATCGTAAATAAAAGTATGGCCATCGCGCAGGGTGGTTTTGAGGGCTATGAACAGGGCCTGTTCGGGTTGCTCTATGTTGCGGCTGTCGATGGCGAGGACATCAATGGTGTGATCCGGTTGGTGTTCTGTGAGCCAGTTGCCGTTGCAGGCTTTCCGTAATTGGTTGATGTTGTTCATGGAAGGGGCAAATTTAGAGGAGTTTTTTGAAACGGGGGTTTAAAATGGGAAACGCAATCCCATTAAATTAAGTGAGTGATATATTCCCAACACTACATTCAACCCCGATGGGGTTGTGCCTCATATTTTTCTTACCACCGGTTTCACCGGTGGCTATTCAAATTAAATCCCATTGGGATTTTTATATTTTGAGATTGACAAATAACTTAAAATTATGGCAGGCACTGACCGATTTACCTGCTTTCGATTTAACATTGTTTCTTTGCCGGGTGATTACTACAATTTTATATGGGCTTTTCCTTGTTGCTGTTGTTATCCAGATTGGGTTTGCTTTGTATTTCTTTTTGAGGGTTTTTGGGATGGCAGATGAGGGAGTGGATTCAAAGACTGACAATCAGGGAGTGAGTATAATTATCTGTGCTAAGAATGAGGCTAAGAACCTGGATGATCATCTATCAGGTATTCTGAGGCAGCAATATGGGGGTAATTTTGAGGTGATTGTGGTAAATGATGCATCGAATGATGCTACAGGCAATGTATTGAGGAATTATAAGGAAGACTTTGATAACCTTAATGAAGTGATGATTTCTTCGTTTGAGAAGCGGGTTTTCAAGGGTAAGAAACATGCACTGAGCAATGGTGTGGCTGCGGCACAATATGACTGGCTGCTGCTGACTGATGCCGACTGTGAGGTGGCTTCGGGCAACTGGTTGCAGCAAATGGTGGCACCATTGGGCAGGGGGAAAGAAATAGTGGCGGGGTATGGCGGGTATACCGAGGGGGCGGGCTTGCTGAATGCATTTACGAGGTGGGAAACGGTTCATTCTTTTTTGCAATACAGCACTTATGCTTTGGCAGGTTTGCCCTATATGGCTGTGGGCAGGAATATGGCTTGTACCAAAAGTGTTTTCCTTAAGGCGCAGCAAAGTAAATTATGGAATGAACTGCCATCGGGCGATGATGACCTGTCGGTGCGCATTTGCGGCACACCAGATAATGTGGCTGTGGTATGTAATGAAGAGGCTTTCACGCATTCGGCGGCTAAGACTACCTGGAAGGAATGGGCAGGTCAGAAACAACGGCATCTGTCTGCCGGAAAGTATTATAAGTGGGGCATTAAGTTGCTGATGGGGGCTTATGGCTTTGCCCATGCGGTAATGTGGCTGGGGTTTGTGGTTTTACTATTTACAAAGTATCGGGTAGTTGTGGGCGCATTATTTGGGGTGAGGTGTTTGGTATATTGGCTGATTTGGGCATTTACCGCACGTAAGCTAAATGAGAAAAACCTGGTTTATTTTTTCCCGCTTTTCGATTTGGGGTGGATGATCTATAACTTTGCCTTCTTTCCTTACATAACCTGGAAAAATAAACAACAGTGGAAATAATATTGAAATACTTTGCCGACTTCAGTGAGGCGCAGATTGAACAGTTCAGGCAACTGGAAGGCTTGTATAAGGAGTGGAATGAAAAAATCAATGTGATATCGCGCAAAGACATTGATGCCTTGTATGAGAAGCATGTGCTGCACTCGCTGGCTATAGCCGTGCTGTGCACTTTCGATAAAGGGGCCCATGTGGTGGATATAGGCACCGGGGGCGGTTTTCCGGGTATACCGCTGGCTATATTTTTTCCGGAGGTGCATTTTACGCTGGTAGATAGTATTGGTAAGAAGATTAAGGTGGTGCAGGAAGTAGCTGCGGCCATAGGGCTAAAAAATGTAACCGCAATTCACGGCAGGGTAGAGGAGATTAAGGGTAAGACCTTTGACTATGCTGTATCGAGGGCGGTGGCGCCGCTTGGTGATTTGTGGAAATGGATCAGTCCTCTGATCAGATTGGGGCAGAGGAGTGATGAATTTCCAAACGGGTTGCTGTGTCTTAAAGGGGGGGATTTGACTAAGGAGATATTTGAATCGGGATTGAAGCGAATTGTTCAGGCATGGAATGTTCACAATATATTTCCCGAACCTGCGTTTGAGGATAAATTTTTGTTATATGTTCCGAAATTGCAATAAAATAATTATTATTGCTATTCACAAATAATTACTGTTAACCACAATTAAAAATCATTCTATGAAAAAAATAATCCTATTATGTTGTATAGTACTGGTAATAGTAATTGTATATTCCTGCAAAAAAAACGTTAGTACATCTTCCCTGGGTACGGTTTCGCTGAGCTTACCAGCTACGCCAGATATCTATTATGATTCTACCTTCCTTAGTCCGGAATTTTCTGATAGCCTAAATAAAGAGGCGACATTGGGCCGTGTATTATTTTATGACGGGCATTTGTCGGTCAATAATTCCATATCGTGCGGCAGTTGTCATAAACAGTCAATCGGGTTCAGTGATAATGTAGCCCTGAGTAAGGGTGTTGAAGGACAGCTGACCAAAAGAAATACGCTTGCTATTAATACCTTAACTTTTAATTCCGGAGCATTAAGTTCCGGCCTTGCAAATTTGTTCTGGGATGGAAGGGAAGATAATGTTTTTAACCTGTCGTTGAGGCCGCTGACCAATCATGTTGAAATGGGCATTACAGACCCAGGTACATTGCCGGCGAAACTGGCTGCATTGCCCTACTATAACCAATTGTTCCTGAATGCATACGGTGATAATACCATAACAGTTGACCGTATTTCCAAAGCCATCGGGCTTTTTATCAATTCTATCCAGTCTTTTAATACCCGTTTCGATTTTTATAACCGGGGAATTCAGAATTCAATGACTGCTCAGGAAATTTACGGACTGAATCTGTTCAACACAAAATATAACTGTGCTACCTGCCATAATATAAGTAATGGTTTTCCGGGTGGTGGTGGTTATGGCAGCATCAACGGCAGTTTTAAGGATATTGGACTTGACCCGAACTATACCGACCTCGGGCGCGGGGCAATTACCGGGAATGACACCGATAATGGTACTTTCCTTATACCTGACCTGCATAATGTAGCTATTACCGGCCCTTATATGCACGACGGCAGGTACAAAACACTTGGCGATGTTATAGACCATTACAGCCATGGTATTGCCAACTCGCCTAACCTTGACCCGCTGCTTAAGGATGCCAATGGCAATGCACGCAATATGAATATATCAGAAGATGAAAAGGCAGCTATTATTGCTTTCCTGAATACGCTCACAGATTATAAAATGCTCACCGATACTAAATTTTCCAATCCGTTTAATATAAAGTAATTAGTTATTAATTTAGCCACCCTTTTAATGGGATGAACGTAAAATTGCCTGGCCCTGATAAACAGTATCAACGCCTGTTAAACTGTTTTTCTTTGAAAAAGATATTCCAATTTCCAGGGCCATATATAAGACGGATGAAGGTATTTTTAAATTTTTGTGTTTTCAATGCGGTGATTTGACTTTGTCGCTATCGGGATGTGAGGGACAAAGTGCAGACTATGAGTTAATACAATATTTTCCAGGAATATGCGTTTGAGGATAAGTTTCTGCTATATCTGCCGAAATTGTAAAAAATATTTTTTTGGAATAAAAAAAATATTTATTTTTACTTTGTCTGACTAACAACTTTTAACCACAAAAATTAAGCTTTCTATGAAAAAGACCATTCTGTTAAGTTGTATTGTATTGCTTGTAGTGATAGCTTACTCCTGCAAAAAGAACAATAGCACAACATCCATCAGCACAGTTGCTCTGAATTTACCCCAAACACCTTACATGTATTATGGTGACAGCAATGCTATAACCGTAATGCCACAGTATTACGACAGTTTGAATAATGTAGCTACACTGGGCAGGGTGTTGTTTTATGATGGTCACTTATCGGTGAATAATTCCATCTCCTGTGGCAGTTGCCATAAGCAGGCTATTGGGTTCAGTGACAATGTGGCCCTGAGCACTGGTTTTCAAGGTCAGCTTACCAAAAGAAACTCACTAGCCATAAATACCATCAATGAGTCTCCCTTGCTGTTCTGGGATGGCAGGGAAGACAATGTGAATAATCTGTCGCTGAGGCCGCTCTCCAACCATGTTGAAATGGGCATTTCCGATCCTGCTACTTTGCCTGCCAAGCTGGCCCCGCTTACCTATTATAATCAGTTGTTTATTAACGCTTATGGAGATAAGAATATCACTCTTGACCGTATTACTACTGCAATAGGGTCTTTTATCAGCTCTATAAGGTCTACAAATACCCGTTTTGATGCTTATAACCTGGGCAATAAATCGGCAATGACAGCCCAGGAGCTACATGGATTTAGTTTGTTTACCTCTAAGTATAATTGCGCTACCTGCCATACCAGCACGGGCGGTGGCGTTGTACCTGGTGGAGGCGGCGGATTTTATGGCAGTGAAAGTTTTAAGGATATTGGTCTTGACCCCAATTATTCCGACCTGGGTCGTGGCGCTATTACAGGTTTAGCTTCCGATAATGGCACTTTTATTGTACCTAATCTGCGTAATGTAGCCATTACTGCACCATACATGCACGATGGGCGGTATAAAACACTTAGTGATGTTATTGACCATTACAGCCATGGTATAGCCAACTCTCAGAATCTCGATCCGATCCTTAAAGATGCCAGTGGAAATGCAATATCCATGAACATTACTGATGAGGACAAGCAGGCGCTTATTGCCTTCCTCAATACACTTACAGACTATACAATGATCACTGATCCTAAATTTTCTAACCCGTTTAACATCAATTAATTAATGAACAAAAAATTAATTTTAGCCATCCTTTTACTAGGATGTATGGAGAATTGTATTGCCCAGACAAACATAAACGACACAGGTAAGACATTTGAACATAATATCAGTGTGCAGATGAATGAACTCATCAGGCAGGTATTTAATTTCAACAACAGCGCCACTACTTCTACCGCTAATCCTTACCTGGTTACTTACAATATTAACCTTAAAAAAACAGGCTGGGGGCTCAGAGTAGGGGTAGGTTATAATTATACATCCGGTACTACCGATGACGGCATTACCAAAACCACATCTAACCTGAATGATCTGAATTTCCGTTTCGGTATTGAAAAGCGGTTTATCCTTTCAGATAAATGGAGTGCAGGCGCGGGTATTGATGGCGTGGTGCAGCTGAATGACGACAAAACCGTTGCTTTTGTCCGCCAGTTTGATACTACTACCACCACCACAAAATCAAACATTACCACCACAGGTGCGGGGCCTATGGCCTGGCTTCGCTATCATGTTACCAAAAATATTGTCATAGGCACGGAAGCGAGCTTTTACTATACATCCGGGAAACAAAAAAACAGTACCGATATCAGTACTGTAAATCCTAATACTTTCCCCCCTGTTCAAACTTCCTCAACATCATCAAACCCTACTGTGACCAATGGCTCGTTTAGTTTGCCTGTAGTCTTTTACCTCGGAGTCCGGTTCTGACCATATCAATAGTAAAGGAATAAGGCTATATGGTTATAATCATTGAGTAAATCAGCATCGGCATATTGCACCTGCCCGCCTGATTCCAGTACCTGTTCAATGATCAAATCCACACCATCTTTGATGAACTCCGGAAGAATATCTTTGGTGTTGCTGTTCGGGTATTCAATTCCGTCTGTGTTGTTATGCGGATAGGTGAAATCCCGCTCTACCAGCAATACATTTCCACGTTTGTGCATCACATTGCTCCATACGTCTTCAATTCCATAACTGAATTTGTTTGCATTCAGCGCCAGCTCAATTTTGCTCTTTAAGCTGTCATTACTGAGTTTCCAGAGGTCATTAAAATGAGGCGTAAGCAATTGTAGTAACTGGTGAGGTGCAGCATCATCGTAATTACCGTGTATATAACCTGCAACCGCTTTATCATTGTGCGAAAGTTTCTTAAAATGCCCGTTCATGCGTTCAGGCCCAACAACGAAAACTGGTAGCGGGTACTGGTGACGGATCATTTCCAGTTCTTTATCTATATGGTGGATAAACTTATCAAGCAGTATCTCTTTCCTGCCGGTACTGTCTGAGAAATTCTCTGTTTTTTCTGCTATATCATTTTTATAGGCGTTGATATTTTCGGGTATTGAGGCATGTAATCTGGTAAGGTGGTGCTGGCCTCCCACGAAAACTTTGAAATTATCAGCGCTCTGCAGCAGCAGGAGGAATTGATGCTCAGGTTGCATTAAATCTGCCAGGTCCCTTATACCAAATGGTTCATTTGCAATAATCCGTTCAGTGAGTATGGCGTCTGTATATACTATTTTTTCATCCACTGAAGACACAAACAGCACAACTGTTTTTTTGCTGATTTTATGGTTTATTTTTCCAATGCAATCGTTGATTTTAGCAAGAATGTGTTTAGTTTTCAGGTCCTGATCTATGGTTTTGTAAGCCTCTTTAACCCGCTCCATCAGTTGCCGTATATAATGTTCATCACTAGTATTTGTAAGTGGCAAAATCAGGGTTGTTTCAAATTCAGGAAAGATGCCTTTGCCGGTTTTATTTTGAATTAGTGTTTCAGTATTCATAAAATATAATTTAATTTGATTGATCAAAGGTATCTATCCATGCTGATGATATTAATGATCTGTATCATTAACCTGCTTGATATTACTCAGTTAAATAATTATGCGGCTTAATTGGGCATTCATATCTTGTAATTGAATATTTCGCAATTCAGGACTTAAGGACCTTTTTATACTTTACTACATTTTTCCTTTATTCAATTACCTTTGCATTTTCAAAAAAGAAACGTATCTTACTGCATGCCATTTTCATCACTGAACGATAAAACATTTCAGGCTTTATTCGATTATGCCAGTATTGGCATCCTTGTAACTAATGATCAGGGAGTAATACAGATGGCTAATAAGTATATAGAGCATCAATTTGGATATGAGCAGGGCGAACTGATTGGTCATAAAGTAGAGGTGCTCATTCCCACGAGATATATAAAAAGGCATGTCGGACATAGGGAAAAATTCAGCGCCGACCCCCATAGCCGGCCAATGGGTCTGGGCATGGAGCTATCCGGTCTCAAAAAAAACGGCACAGAATTTCCTGTTGAAGTAAGTCTTGGTCATTATACTGTTTCCGGTGAAAATTTTTCACTTGCATTTATCAACGATATTACACAGAGAAAGGAAACGGAGCAGGCGGTAATCCAACTGAATGCGCACCTGGAAGAAAAAGTAAAAGAAGGTTCGCAATCATTGGCCAATACGGTTGAACAGCTCTCCTCCCAGATCAAAGAAACAGAAAGAAAAGATAAGGAACTGGAAAGGGTTAATACCTTTCTGAATAATATATGGAATCATGCCGGGGCAATTATTATTGTGTGTGATAATGAAGGGTTAATACAGTTTTTCAATCCTGCTGCAGAAAAAGCCCTGGGTTATGCTGCCGACGAAATAGTTTATAAGTTTTCTCCAGCCCTTTTTAACGATCCGGAAGAACTGAAAGCCAAGGCCAAGGAACTAACAGAGTTAACCGGTAAAACAGTTAATCCTGATTTCGAAGTTTATTCGGCATTGGCAGAAATGAATAAAAGCAGCGACCTTGAATTGCATTTTATAAGAAAAGATAGCAGTAATTTCTTTGTTTCACTGGATATTACACCACTTAGAGAAGGAAAGAATTTAGTAACGAGTTACCTGGCAATAGCGATTGATATCAGTGAGAAAAAAGAAGCTGAAGCTGAGCTAAGAACAGCGCTTGAAAAAGAAAAGGAGCTGAATGAACTGAAATCAAGGTTTGTATCAATGGCTTCTCATGAATTCAGAACACCTCTGAGCGCTATTCTATCTTCCACTTATCTTCTTTCCCGGTATGTAAATACCGAAGAGCAGCCCCAGCGGGAAAAACATATACAGCGCATAGTATCATCTGTATCTTCACTTACCGAGATACTGAATGATTTCCTGTCGGTAGGCAAGATTGAGGAGGGTAATATATTCCCCAAGTACACTCATTATGATATAAATAAGCAGATGGGTGACGTAATACAAGAGGTACAGCATCTGCTTAAAAAGGGCCAGCAGATTAACAGTACCTCATCAGGTAACAGCCTGGTTTATCTCGATCAGTCTATGATGAAGCACATTATTACCAACCTGCTCTCCAACGCTATTAAATTTTCAACTGAAAATTCTATTATAGATCTGAAGACAGAAAACAGTGATCATGAATTGGTAATAAGCGTAACAGACAAGGGTATCGGTATTCCAAAGGAGGACCAGGAAAACCTGTTTAAACGGTTTTTCAGGTCATCAAATGTTACCAATATTCAGGGTACGGGCTTAGGCTTGCATATTGTAAAAAAATACGCAGAATTAATGAACGGCTCCGTAACTTGCGACAGTGAATTGGGGAAAGGGACTATATTCACAATTAAAATAAAACAAAACAGTATACAATGAAGACTATTCTGATCATTGAGGATAATGAAGACATAAGGGAGAATGTAGCTGAAATACTGATGCTCTCCAATTACAGGGTTATCACTGCCAATAACGGTAAGGAGGGAATTGAAACAGCCCAGGCTAAACAACCGGATCTGATAATATGCGATATTATGATGCCGGGAGTAGACGGCTACGGCGTGCTCCATGTTTTGCACAAAGATCCGGCTACCCAAAACATACCTTTTATATTTTTAACTTCAAAGAGCGAGCGCAGTGATTTCAGGATAGCAATGGAAATGGGCGCAGATGATTATATTACCAAACCATTTGCCGGCAACGAACTGCTGAATGCCATTGAAAGCCGTTTTAAGAAGATCGACATTCTCAAAAAGCAGCTTACACCCGATCTGCAGGGATTTAATGAACTTATAGCTACCATTGATAACAGCAAGACGCTGGAAGATCTTAAAAATGAAAGCAACAGCAATACCTATAAGAAGCGTCAGGTGATCTATAAAGAAGGGGCGCACCCGCATTATCTGTATTATATACAGAAGGGCAAGGTAAAAACCTATAAGACACACGAGGATGGCAAAGACCTGGTTATAGACCTATTTAATGAAGGCGATTTCTTTGGCTATTTGTCGCTGCTGGAAGGCACCTCTTATAAGGAGAATGCCGAAAGTATGGAAGAAACCGAACTTGCGCTGATACCCATGAAGGATTTCGAAAACCTGATCAACAGCAATCCTTCAATATCTAAAAAATTCATAGGGCTGCTGGCTAAAAACCTTGTGGAAAAGGAAAAGCAACTGCTGGGCATAGCCTACAATACTTTGCGCAAAAAGGTAGCTGAGGCACTGGTGAGCCTCTGGAAAAAATACCATTCTGGCAAAAAAGAGCCCTACCTCATAGACATCAGCCGCGACGACCTGGCTACCATAGCCGGTACTGCCACAGAGTCGCTGATACGCACGCTCAGTGATTTTAAGAGCGAGAACCTCATTGATATCAAGAGCGGCAAGGTGGTGATATCAGACATCCGTAAACTGGAGAACCTGATCCGGTAATTTACTTCTTATAATTTACTGTATGTTTTTATTCAGACTGTTAGTACTTATGATGAAATCGCATTGAACTCATAATAGTAACAATGCAATTTCATCATTTGTTTCCTAAATCATCCAGTCCAATATATTGAGGCTATTCTTCAAAGTCCAGATTGGTAGGCTTAGTGAGTTTTCCACCGGTTACCGGTACGTCATTGCCCACTATGTCCAGCTTCATGCGGTCGAACCATATCTGGCCGGGTCCGTTGAGAACGGCGCCATACATAATATTATCTGCAGTATCAGGTACATCCAGCACCACCTCGCATTTTGTATAGTCATTGGTTCCTTTAAGGGAGCGGTTATACATGTTGTCCCGGGCTATCATAGTGCGTTTCTCATTTCCCAGCAGCAAAGTATGTTTCGGACCGTTGATGCGCAAATAAAGGCCTGCCCAGTCGTCTACATTTCTCGTCTTAAGATAACCGGTAAGCCTCAATCGCTTGCCTTTATAATTTTCGGCATCAAGAGATTGTCTCATCTCACCATTGCCCCTTATTTCTTTATAAATAGACCTCACGGTGCCTGCATTTTTGCCGCCTTGCCCGGCGCCATAATCTGTCCCTATTTCATAATAGTTACGGGCTGTTCCACCTGCAGTCCAGCCCTTAGGCATATCGTATGATGCGAGCAGACCTATAGTTAATACCGCTAAGGTGCATACAATAATCCGTGATTTCATGATTTCAAAATTTTTTGTGTAAATATACAAAATAGATATTTACCTCGTGTTTGTTGATCCTATTCAAAAACAGAAAACCAGAACAATTTAATTCTGAATTCATTGATTCAAAGTCAATCTGTTTGACTCTGCATATATCATGAATGCTATTGACGTATAATGATTATTTCAAGTTGGATATAGCCATTTCGATTCCTCAAAACAAACCCCTGCAACATTGGAAAATAGCAGATTTAACGCTGGTGATATAACTTTAACATATGAGAATGATATTCCGGAGAAGTATTATTATCCCCGGTTTATCCTAAATAGTAATTGTTTAAAAGTAGCGGTAATCAAGGCTGCTGATAGTTTGCCACCTGTAAATTGTTAAATATTTCTTTATGCCCATATTTAAGCAATAAACTGGCAAATGATGTGTTTATAGTAACGATCAAATAATCATTCTGCATGAAATTCTTTTCAAAAAAACCACAAGTACCATATGCTGTAGAAGACAAAAAAAACAGGAAACCTGCCTGGCGCGAATGGCTCGATGCGGGTATATTCGCACTGTTTGCGGCAACCCTGATCCGGTCTTTTGCCTGCGAGGCATATACAATTCCCAGCAGTTCGATGGAGGGTACGTTGCTGGTGCATGATTACCTTTTTGTAAGTAAAATGGCTTACGGACCGCGCATACCCAATACACCACTGGCTGTGCCACTGGTGCATAATACTTTGCCCCTTACTGGTGGCAAATCTTATTCCGAAGCGGTGCACTGGAACTATCACCGGCTGCCGGGTTTCGGGCATGTGGCGCATAATGATGTAGTGGTTTTTAACGGCCCCGCCGGAGATACGGCAATAGTGGAAGAACCCGAGATGGACTATTACCAGGCTTGCCGCCTTTATGGCCGGGATGTGGTAAAGGCTAAGTATACCATTGTTACACGTCCGGTTGATAAAAAGGAAAACCTTATAAAGAGGTGCATTGGTCTGCCGGGGGATGTAATAGAAATTAAAGACGCGGTAGTATATGTAAACGGTAAAGCTGCCCGGCAATTTCCGCACACTAAACTGACTTATATATTGAGTACTAACGGAAATGCTCCGGATGTAGATGATAAAGCAGAACTGCTGCAAAGAATAAGCAGTAACCTTTATGTTTATCATATAGCCAATGACCAGCTGGATGCGGTGAAGAAAGCCGGCAATGTGGTGGCCGTAAACCTGTATGAAAGCGAAAAACCAGGGTCTGCTCCAAAAGAACCCGGCGAATGGGTTTTCCCCCTGGATACGGCTAACTATAAGTGGAACCGCGACAATTACGGTCCTCTGACCATTCCCAAGGCAGGTACCACTGTATTGCTCAGCCAGCAAAACATTGCCTTGTACCGGCGCATCATCGTTAACTATGAGGGTAATACACTGGATGAACAGAATGGAAGGTTTATTATCAATGGCCTGGCAGCTTCATCTTATACCTTTAAAATGGATTATTACTGGATGATGGGCGATAACCGGCACAACTCTCTCGACTCCCGCTATTGGGGTTTTGTGCCCGATGATCATATTGTTGGTAAGGCATCATTTGTATGGTTGAGTTACGGCGACGGAGGCCCTGTTGCTGATATGCGATGGGGCAGGTTGATGCACGGAATTCATTCATTGGAGCAATAGTAACGCTGGGTTTTAGCAGGATAATTCCACAACTGTGATTAAGCAGTTGTGGAATATCTTTTTCTGATTTTAATAAACTGTACAGCTGTCAGTATGATATTATGAATCTTCAACACTATTCACTAATTTTATTCCTGCTTTTGTATTAAAACCACTTTCATGGAATATCTCTTTGAGCAGCCGGTGCATGGCAGTATTGGTGTGCAGCCCTACAAAATAACTATTGCCTGGCGCAATGGCTCTTTCATCAGCGATGAGCCAGTAAAAAGCGGGGGGCAGGACCTGGGGCCCGACCCTTTTACTTTGCTGCTGTCTTCGCTGGCATCGTGCACACTTGCCACATTGCGCATGTATATTGACCGCAAACACTGGGACATTGCTGATATGGAAGTGAATGTGAACATGTATCAGACCATAGTTTCGGGTAACATGGAGACGACCATAGATCGTGATATAAAATTCATAAGCCCGGTAACAGAAGAGCAAAGAAAAAAACTGAATGATATTGCCGCCAACTGCCCGGTATCGAAAATACTGCAAGGAGATATTAAAGTGCGGACCTTTACGCACAGCGATGCTGCCCTGGAGAAGAAAATAAACTATTCAAATGAAGAAGGAACAGTGGTATGGAAGCCGGAACTGTGCAAGCACTCTGGCCGCTGCGTTTCCGGGCTGCCCAAGGTGTTTGATGTGAATGCAAAACCATGGATAAATGTAGATGGCGCTACTGCCGAACGGGTTGCAGAGCAGGTGAGTAAATGCCCCACGGGGGCGTTGAGTTACGAGGTTAAAAAGGAGGTTCATCCTTCATCAGAATAACAAAATCAGAGAATTTCCTCAATTTCTTATTTTTCAGATTTTTTGTAGGTACAAAGGTGTATTTGCAAGCGTTGTTAAAATATCCACTGAATAGCAAATCGAAGTTGGTGCCTGTTCTGAAGGGCTGCTCAAATTCATGCACCCCTCCGACGGGATGAGACCAGGTGCCATTGAAATCATAACAGTTTTTACATAAGAACGAAATATCTGCCAGCTTGTTTTTTAGGCCCATTTTAATCTTCAGATTTCCGCACAGTATACCTTTTTGGTTCATATCACCATGCTGAAGGCCATTGAATGTTATGAATTTTTTTATATGGTATTGTTCAATCTGGGATTTCATGTTTTTATACATCGTTGTATTCCGGCTGTTGTATTTCCTGAATTCATCCGGGTTAAACATAATGTCGGATACGGTTTTATAATTGCTGCCATAATACCATGCGTATTCCACTTTGTGGTTTGACATCTCCCTCCTTACCGCCTTATAAACCGAATCCTGAATGTCATCTGTCCTTTCTAATCTTCTCAGATTCAGGGTATCTAGATAGTTAATCGTTGTTGCTATGACAACGGGTTTATCCTTGTTCTCTGGCTTCAACATTCTCAATACTTTCAGGAATTCTATCCGCTCAAAATCCATACCCCGTATGGTTATTTTATGTTCAAGGCCCTTATTGTATTCATAAAGCTTTTTCCAGAAATCTCTGTTCACCTGCCTGCTTGCCGTAAGAAGCAGGGGGTCTGTAAACAGTGTAGTATCTCCTGTGGCTAAATAAGCATTATACAGCCACGCTGCACTGTAACTGAACTCCATGAACACGTTGGTTACTCCGCAATGCTGGTTCACATATTTAATCAGCGCCAGGTTTAATCCCCCTATGCCATGAACACCATGAAACTCCCCTACAAAAAATGCATCGTACTGTGTAAAATCAGTACTTGTCTCAAACATTAATTCATTTCCGGTTGTTTCTTTAAAACATCCATCCTGCTGTCCAAAAGAGTAGGAATAAATAAAAATGGAGATTAATATAAGGTATTTATTCATGCTAATCACAACGGGAAAAATGAATTTTTATTTTATTGTAAAAAAACACTTTTCCCAATCCTGCATGATGAGCATATCAGAATTGGGTCTGAAACCACTACTGGTAACCCCGGTCAGATTACCTGGTTTCGCAACAGATCCTCAAAAACATCGGCCCGGCGTATCAGTTTAAACTGACCGTCTACGAACATAACCTCGGCTGGCTTGAGCCTTGAATTGAAGTTGGAACTCATTTCGAATCCATAGGCGCCGGCATTATGAAATACCAGGAGGTCGCCCTCGCGCACCTCGTTGAGGACACGGTCCCAGGCGAAGGTGTCGGTTTCGCAGATATTGCCCACTACAGTATATATCCGCTTTGCGCCATCGGGATTTGATATATTGGTTATGCGGTGGTACGATTCATAAAACATTGGGCGGATAAGATGGTTAAAACCAGAATTGACGCCCACGAAAACAGTGGCAGTGGTTTGTTTGATAACATTGGCTTTCACTATAAAATAGCCGCACTCACTAACAAGATATTTGCCTGGTTCAAACCATATTTCCACTTTCCGGTTGTATTCTTTCTCAAATTCAGCCGCTGCCAGAGCTACTTTGCTGCCCAGGGTAGTAACGTCTGTTTCGTGTTCATCTTCGCGGTAGGGAACTTTAAAACCGCTGCCGAGGTCAATAAAATCAAGCTCCCCGAAACGGGAAGCTATGCCAAACATAATATCAAGCCCGCGCAGGAACACATCAATATCCTTGATTTCGCTGCCGGTATGCATGTGCAGGCCCTGAACATGCAGGCCGGTGGTTTTAACAATGCGCTCTATGTGGCGCAACTGGTGAATGGAAATGCCGAACTTGCTGTCAATGTGCCCTGTAGATATCTTATAATTGCCCCCGGCCTCAATATGCGGATTGATGCGGATACAAACGGGGTAACTACCCCCGAACTGATTGCCGAACTGCTCCAATATGGAAATATTATCAATGTTGATTCTTACACCGGCTTCTTTGCCGGCCATTATTTCGGTAAAGTCCACACAATTGGGTGTGAACAGTATTTCATCGGGTTTATAGCCAGCCATCAGGCCCAGTTTCACTTCATGGATGCTTACACAGTCGAGCAGGGCGCCCAGGCTGTTCATAAACTTCAGGATATTCAGGTTGGTCAGTGCCTTGCAGGCATAAAAAAAGCGGGTAGGGTGGTCTTTAAAAGCGTTGGTAAGCTTATTGTATTGCTCTTCAATTTTGCGGGTGTCATACAAGTAAAGCGGAGTACCAAAATCGGTAGCTGCTGCTATCAGTTGTTCATTGCTTAATGGTTCGTACATGCGGCAAAAATACTTCAATACCTCTTATTCCGAACAAAAAGAGATCGGCGGGACGCAAAATTGCAACAGTTTTTGCCCGTTTTTTTTGTGTTTTTAGCAATGATTATCCACTTTTGCACATTATTCGGTGTATTGTTTTGGAGAAATGGAAGTTTGCCATATCTTTAAGGCTTATTATCCGGAAATCACAACCAGACTTAAATACCAAATTATGATGCAAAAGAGGATATTTAGTATATGCATGGCTTTATCGATGTTCGTTTTAATCTCTGATAGTTTTGCCCAGAGAGATAAAAGCGAAATTTCAGGGGGCTTTGGGTACTATAGTATTTATTCGATGGTGAACAGGGGCAATGGTTATCCGTTCAACGCTTCAGGTGGCAGCTGGACACTGAACTACAGGTATTATCTTACTAAAAATGTAACTCTTGGCTTAGGTGTTGGCGCAGAGAATATCAGCACATGGGGCAGTTTCGTAACTATTGCACCGGAGCTTACAGTTTCCTATCTCGATACGCGCCAGTCTACTGTAAGGGTAAGATTGTATGGTTCCGTATCCTATGGTGTTACTATTTTCAACAATACTACACTTAAACCAGACCAGGTTGATAATTCGGGCGTATGGGCATCCGGTTTCCAGGCTACACCATTTGGTATACGTATAGGCAGGCAGTTTGCATATTATTGCGAGGTTGGTGTAGGCTACAAAGGCCTGATCAATACTGGAGTTTGCCTTCGTTTCCCACGTATACTTGCCCGCAACAGGCATCACATTGATGATTAAGTTATTAAAATAACGAAATTCAAATAACAAATTCCAAAATCCAAAATTCAACTTGCTTATCAAGGTAAGCTAAATTTTGGATTTTGGATTTTGTTATTTGAATTACTTCCCCGTTATTTTATCAATTTCGGCAGCCAGTTTCCGATCGGCATCAGTAACCTGATTTCCTTTTGAATGGGTAGTGAGCCAGATCTCCACATGGTTCCAGGTATTCTTCCATGTAGGGTGGTGATCCTGCTTTTCGGCCAGCAGGGCTATGTGCGTCATAAAGGAGAATGCTTCTCCGAAATCCTTAAATTTAAAGCTGCGGTACAGCATATTGTCTTTCTCTTCCCAGGCCATGGTGCATATTTTAAAAATGCCCGCCCGGCTGAAAGCCGCTTGGGCGTGATAAATGTGCAAATGCAGCAGTCATTTTTGCCAGCATTTGAAGCCATAAAGTTAGTTGTTTTTCTGCTCCCCGGTGAAACGGAATCGTTAAGGTTTGTATCTGCGCTTAGCTGAAAAGAACTGTTAAATTCCTTTATTTTCAGAACTGTAAGGCTAAATTACAGATATTTACAAAACATTTCGTTTTCGTTCTCTAAACTTTAACCGGAGTGAACTCTAAAAACAGGAAATATGCGGTGATGCTTTTTGCCCTCGCCGGACTTGTGTTGCCGCTCAATGTTCGGGCAAATATGAACGGCGCCAATTTCGATGGGCTGATTTATGCACTCCTCACCCTGCTGGTCATTTATATCCTGAATTGGGTACTCACAATCGTCAATGTTTTCAGCAAAAAAAAATGGCTGAGTGTCATCAATATCCTGGTAGCTGTTCCGTACCTGTTGCTGGGCTTTTATGCAATGATGGCGGGTATTTTTGGTTTTTTGCTGGTTGTGCTTTTTTTGGTGCAGTGCCTGCTGATATACAGAAGCTTTAATACGAAACCGGTGCAGACCGGTCAGATGGAACAACAATTGTAAACCGTAAAACCCGGCGCTATGCAAAAGATGTTCAAGAGGGCGGTGATGATGCTGGTTGTGCTTACAGGCGCGGGCTTTTTCCTGTTTTACAGCTACAGGCATAAAGTTTCTGACCGGCACAAGAAGGAAGGCAGGGAAAACCACAATTATGTTCTGTCGCTGAGCTCCTTTAATGAATTCAGGAAATATCAGGGCGCACCGCTGTCGGACAAGTTTAATGATGTGCTGTCTGTGAAGCTGGTATACGACCTTAATGATAATACCCTGTACTTTGTGAATTCAGGTTTGTACCGGTACCATTATGATTTCTGCACCCGGGTGTTGGGCGATATAGAGCCGCTGGAACTGTACAATACCGCGAACTACGGAAATACAATACGCCGGCAGTACTACCTGGCCAATCTTAATTATTACTCGCAGTGCGGGCGTTACGGCCTTGAATTTTCAAGCGAAGACCGTATCAGCAGCCAGGAGATAGGTGTGCTGTTCAAGGCGCTTTTGCAGAAGACCTATCTCGGCGATTCGCTAAAGCTTTTGATCAGCTCTGATTACCTGGTGAGGCTGGATAATGATGGCAAACTGACCATGCCCAGGGTGTATACTACCGATATCTATAAAAACCAGAAATACCAGATGCTCAATCCGGGCACTACCTATGGCATATTGCGCATGGCCGGTGATGAAGGTGGCGGCAGTTTCGGAGAGGAAGATATTGTGATCATGAAAGGAACGCCGCTCAATGTGCCGGTGAGTGCGGGTATCATCACTAACAGCTACCAGACGCCGCTATCGCATATCAACATCCTGTGCCATAACCGGAATATCCCATCGGCAGTAGAAGTGGGTATTTTCAGCAATCCTGCTGTTGCTGCCAACCTCAATAAACCCGTGAAGCTGGTCGTTAGTCCGATGGGTCTCACTATAACTCCGGCCGACAGGAAGTCGGTTGACAGCGTGGCGGAACTGCACAGGCAAAAGACGCCGGTGATATTGAAATGCAACCTTGCTGTAACTGAGCTGTTACCGGTGAAAAAGTTCGACTTGAGGCAAAAGGATATTATAGGAAATAAAGCAGCAGGACTGGGTGAACTGTCGAGGATTGCGGGCAAAATGGGCAGCCATTACAACGTGCCGGAAGGGGCATTTGCCATACCGTTTTATTATTACAATGAGCATATCCATAAACCTGCCATAAAGCAAAAGCTGGACGAGCTGGCGTCTATGACAGCGGCGAATGCCCCGGTGGATGCAATAAAAAAGCAACTTAAAATAGTGCGGCAGGCCATCAAGGATGAACCGGTGAACCCTCAATTGCTGGCAGATGTGGCTCAGGCCATAAAGGCCAACGGCGACTGGAAGGCCTACCGCTTCCGCAGCAGCGCCAATGCCGAGGATATCATTGGCTTCAGTGCAGCCGGCCTTTACGAGAGCCATACCGGCAAGCCAGGAGACCCGGAGAAACCGATAGACAAAGCGATAAAGAAAGTATGGGCCAGCGCCTATACCGATGTGGCCTACCTGGAGCGACGGGCGGCTGATATAGATGAGCACACCATGATGATGGGTATACTGGTACACCGCAGTTTTCCGAGTGAGGTGGCCAACGGTGTGGCTATTACCGGAAACCTGTACCGCTCTGGTTTTCCCGGCTTTACGGTGAATGTACAGATCAACGAAGTGCCGGTGGTATCGCCGCCCGACTCTGTGACCTGTGAACAGTTTATATGTATGAATGCAGGCGTGATTACCCCGATGAACAATGATGTTACGGCCGACTACATAACCTACAGCAACATAACCGGGGGCAAGCCGGTGCTGACCCACGACCAGGTGCGCGAACTATACAATGCTCTGAGCTTTGTGCAGCAGCACTATAGCTACAACCTGGGCGTGGCGCGCGAAGAGGGGCGGGATGCGCCGCCACTGGATATAGAATTTAAATTTGACAATAATGGTAAGCTATACCTGAAGCAGGTGAGGCCCTACCGCTGACCAGCTATGAACATTGCAATCAACAACTTTTTGCGGGGCTATTTGCCGGTTTCGCTGATGGAAACAGAAGGCGCGGCACTGCTCAACAGGGTGGACGTGAAATACCTGTTGCCGTTGCAACAGCTACCCGCACTGCTGGCGGATATGCAGCAGGCTTACAAGGTGCTGGAGATTGATGGCGCCCGGGCAATGGACTACACTACCTGGTATTACGATTCGGCCGACTTTCGTCTGTATCTCGACCATCATAACGGATATGTGAACCGTATAAAAGTGCGTCAACGCAGATACGAAACCACCGGCGACTGCTTCTTTGAGATAAAGCGGAAAATAAATGAGACCCGCACAGAAAAAAAGAGGGTGAAAATACCTGCATTGCACTACAGCCTCTCAGTAGCCGAGCAGCAAATGATACAATACCCGCACCTGCGCGGGCAGCCCGCGGCATTTAAATTGTGCAACCGCTTTAACCGCATAACTTTATGCGACGCTGATGCAGCTGAGCGCGTGACGATAGATACCGGCATCAGCATGGAGGTGGAGGGTAAAAGCCAGTCGCTGGAAAGCATAGCGCTGATAGAAGTAAAACAGCGGCATACCAGCAGGGCCAGCCCGTGCATTGCCCGGCTGCGGCAAATGCACGTAGTCAGCACTACATTCAGCAAGTATGCTGTGGGTGCGGCGTTGCTTTACGCGGGCCTCAAGCACAATAATTTTAAACCGGTTTTGAACAACATTTTAAAATATGGATCCAAATAATGCACTGGCACTGGCCGGCAGCGGTATGGTAGCGGCGGGCATGTTGATAAGGTTGCTTATAGATTTGAGTTCTGTGCTCCTATTGGTGGGGTTTATTTATTACCCGCTGCACCGGCAAAAGGATTATATGTTTACTTTCTTTGTGTTCAATCTTGTGATCTTTATCATCTGCCTGCTGCTGGGAGCATCGCGGATACAAATGGGGTTTGCGTTCGGGCTGTTTGCACTTTTCTCCATACTGCGGTACCGCACCATACTGATACCTGTAAAGGAGATGGGGTATTTTTTTGTGTGCGTGGCAATGGGGATCTTCAATGCGCTGGTATCTGAGGAAAACCATTTTGTCATTCTGCTTTGTGCCGATGGCCTGCTGCTGGCAGCAGTGTTCATACTCGACAGGTACGTTACGCTTAATCACGAAACCAGCAAGGAAATTATTTACGAGCGCATAGACCTTATAAAACCTGTGAACCGCCCCGAAATGCTGGACGACCTGGCCACCCGCACAGGCCTGCCCGTTCACCGGGTAGAGATCATCAGCATTGACTTTCTCCGTGATACTGCAACAATCCGTGCTTTCTATTTTGAAAAAAAGATCCGGAACGCTGTGCCCACTGCTCCCTGAAGTCGCGCAGGAACAAGGGAAGTGATACCTGCCACAGCAGTTCGAATTCGGATAAATGGATTGGCAAGAGGCAGGTGACGGCAGTCTTTAAGATGTCAGTGATCATTCGTCCCTCTGTGCCCCTGCCAGCGTTGTTGTGAATAGTTTTCATAATCCGCTCTAAAAATGTTATCGTTAAAATACCAATCCAGCCACCTTACTGTTCCAGCTGTTTTATAATTTTTGTGCTTATTTTACTACGCCTTCTTTTGTCATTTTGTACAGTCCCACCAGTTCGCCCTGAGCCAGTATATGTCCTATTATGGCTTTCTCCAGCATGTCTTTGGTGGTGTTCTGGTCCAGGTTCAGCCGGGTCGAGGGCATATACCCTGAAGTGGTAGTGACGTACACCATCGGGCGGGCATATGCCTTTATATCCGTTTTTCTCCGCTCCGTTCATACCTTGATCACCACCCCGGTAGTTCTCGGGTATATTACCCTCAATACCCACGTTCCCCAATACCCAGTGGGTAAAACCGTTATTGCCCGGCGCATCGGGGTCGTGTATAATCAAGGCCAGCGATACCGCGGCAGCCGGTATGTTATCTATATGCAACGGAGGGTTAATATCGCTGCCCTCGCACGAATATTTTCCGGAATAATTCCGTTGTTCCGAAAACTGAGGCTGGTGACCTTCAGATCATTACTGTTTGTGTATGGCATACTTATAAGGATTATGGCTGCAATTAAAGATAACAGTGGATTTATGAGTTTTCTTTTAATACTTTTATTTCACTGGAATCAATAAAAATAGTGCGCCAATAAAAAGAATCTAAAGATGATGACAACTGCCTTTCCTGAGGTTTGCTGGGGATTAAGCACGTCTGAAATGCAGTGACAACAATTTTTTATCTTAAAGGTTGCGTTAACCTGTTGGTCAATAAGGATTTTCTACCGCTAACCGGGTTATTAATATACAGTGCTTAAATGCTACATTTGGCCTTTCTTAAATTTTTGTGATGAAACTGATTTCGATTGCCTTGCTGCTGGTGGTATCTTTGTTCTGCAATGCCCAAACTGCTACTGATACTGCGCAGCATATAACCCTGGATACCATTAGTGTTTCGGCAGCGCCGGGTGCGCCGGTATTGCGGGGCTTTGCCACAAGGACATGGGATATTAAAAATACCCGGGTGGCGCTTACCTTCAACTGGAAAGAAAAAACTGCCAATGCGCGGGAATGGATAACACTGCATCCTTATTTTTATGCTGCCGATACACTGGTGCTGGATGCCAAATCTATGCGGATAGACAGCGTGATGCTGGCAGGTAAAAAGGGCAATGCCCGGCTGGATTATACCTATGAAAATGACCAGTTGAAAATAAGGTTCGGGCATAAATACAGCAAGGACGAAACCATAGAGCTGTACCTGAAGTATACGGCCATGCCCTATGCGGCAGCTACCGGAGGCAGCGGCGCTATAAATGATGACCGGGGGCTGTACTTTATAAATACCGACTACAGCGCGCCCCACAAGCCTGCCCAGATATGGACACAAGGCGAGACGGAATCGAACTCGCACTGGCTGATAACAATTGATAAACCTAATACCCGGTTCACCAGCCAGGTGGAACTGACCGTGCCCGACAGCTTTACCACTTTGAGCAACGGCGCTATGATAAAGCAGGTGAAGGGAACGAAGGGTATGCGTACCGATATCTGGAAGATGGATATGCCCATACAGGCTTATGTGGTGATGTTTGCCATTGGTAAATTCAGCATCAATCATAATACCTGGCATGGCAAAGACGTGAACTACTATACCGAGCCTGAGTATGCGCAGGATGCTTACCTGATGTTTAACCACACGCCTGAGATGCTGGAGTTTTTCTCCAGGCGCACAGGGGTGGTTTATCCCTGGAATAAGTACAGCCAGGTGGTGGTGCGCGATTATGTTTCGGGTGCAATGGAGAATACATCGGCGGCATTGTTTGGTGAGTTTATGAACCAGAACGCACGGGAATATGCCGATCGCAACAGCGAAGATGTGGTATCGCATGAGTTGTTTCATGAGTGGTTTGGCGATTATGTAACGTGCGAATCGTGGAGCAATATCACGGTCAATGAGTCTTTTGCCAATTATGGCGAGCAATTGTGGCGCAATTTTAAATACGGCAAGGCTCAGGGCGATGAACTGGCCTGGAACGATCTGCAGGGGTATATAGGCGGGGCATCCTACAGCGATCCGCAACTGGTGCGGTATCATTACGACAACAGGGAAGAAGTGTTTGACCATATATCGTATAACAAGGGCGGGGCAGTGCTGCACTACCTCAATACCCTGATAGGCGATGCGGCATTTGATGAGGCTATGAAATTATACCTTACCAAAAATGCACTGCACAGCGCCAATGCCCAAAACTGGCTGATGGCGGTGAATGAAGCCACAGGGCAGGACTGGAACTGGTTCTTTAATGAGTGGTATTACCATGCAGGGCACCCGGTGGTGAAAGTGGCCTACAACTATAATGATACTACCCAGAAGTTGACTGTAACTGTAACACAGGCACAGGAAGACAGCGAGTATATGTACAGATTGCCGATGAAAACTGCCCTCTTTTATGGTAAAGAAAAGAAGCTACTGGACTGGAACATAAACAGGAAAAAAGAGGTCTTCACCTTTGATTACCACAACGGGGTGAAGCCACTGATAGTGCCAGATTGTGAACATGTGGTGCCGGGAGAAATAAAGGATGGCAAGAAAATGCCGCAATGGCGCGAACAACTGGCGCTAACTGATGACTATGTGAGTAAGCACCTGGCCGTAAATGCTGCCGGCAGATTGCTGAGCGACTCCAATTCTCAGGCAATGGTAGGTATGGCTTTGCAGGACGGTAATGCATCTGTAAGGCGTGGCGCGCTGTCGCAACTATCGAAAACGCAGAATGAAAAATACCAGCGTAAATGGACCGAATATGTTACCTACCTGGCCAAAAGCGATAGTAACAAGCTGGTGCGGGCACAGGCATTTGAAACATTGGGCGACTGGAAGTGCGATGCTGCTAAAAACCTGATGGCAGAGGCTACGGGTTTCAGCTCCTATGCCATAGCCGGCGCGGCGCTGGATGCGCTGGCAAAGATAGATAAAGACACTGCATACCTTATAGCCCTGAAGCTGGTGCATGCAGACCCCAAAGCCAGCCTGCAATCGGCAATATGGAAGATCATAGGGACTAAAGGCGCTGATGCCGATATAGCGCTTTATGAGCGGTATGCGCCTTATTTTCTGGGCAACTATAAGTTTACCATGTCATCGAGCCTGTCGGCCTATCTGAAAATTGTGAAGAGCGATGCATCCTTCAGCCGGGCAGTAGATGTGTTTTCCGGCCTGGTACTTACCGAGAGTATGAAAATACACAAGGCGCCACTGGCAGGGAGTTTGTTCTCGGCTGGTACCACCCAGAAGGAAAATTCAAAATCGGATAAAAAAGAAGAAGCAGAGCCCGCCTTGCGTCGCCTGGCTATAATAAAAGCCGCTCTGGAAAAAATAATAGCTGCCGAGAAAGACCCGGAAACGCTCAGGGATTACAATAAGAAAATGAAGAACCTTTTTGAATAGGCCTGATGTAGATTATATAAAAGAGGCTATCCCGGTTGGAAATAGCCTCTTTATATTTTGGGATGGCAAATGAAAAATCATTGATTTTATTTACCTGGTCCACGCAGGAAGAAAGCAGATTAATGTTTCTCAGCTTCTTTGTGTTCCATCTTTGCTTTGTGCTCCATTTTGGCATCTTTATGCTCCATTTTGGCATCATGGTGTTCCATTTTACCTTCATGGTGCTCCATTTTAGCTTCATGATGAGCAGCTTCTGCATGATGTTCAGCTTTAGCTTTGTGTTCCATTTTAGCTTCATGGTGTTCCATTTTAGCTTCGTGGTGTTCCATTTTAGCTTTGTGTTCCATTTTTTCTTTGTGTTCCATTTTCTTTTCTTTCATTTCCTGAGCGAAAGAAGTATTGAAACCTAAAATGCCTGCTGAAAGCAGAGAAAATACAATGATTTTTTTCATAACCTGGAGTGTTTTTTTGATTTAGGTGCGAAAGTAATAATTTTTTTTAATTCAAGAGATAAAAAGACCCTTTTTAAGAATTGATTTTATAAAAATAATAAGGAAAATAACTCTTTTACAACTTTATTGCTCCTTTATACATCTGCTCTATAATACGCACTACCTCGCGGCCCTCATAGGCGCTGGTCATAACCGGGTGATTGTGATTCAGCACATCTGCTACATTCTGAATCACCTTGTCGTGGTTGCTCATAGATCCCTGGTACAGGCCATAGTCGTTGGCCTTGGCAGTAATATTTATGGGTGGCAGCCCGGCGCCCGAGAGTTGCTGGTATTCTATTGTGTTGAGATACTGCCCGCCTATTTTTACGGTCCCTTTTTCGGCAAACAGCGTAATTGAACCTTCCATATTGCGCTGGTAAGAGCAGGTAGTAAAGTTGAAATTGATGATGGCGTTATTGGCTGCCTTAAGTACAAAACTGCCGGTATCTTCCACCTCGGAATTGTGCTGGTGGGCGAAGTTGTTAATCCGGCCTTCAGCGGCGGTAACAGGGCCATTGAGGTAATACAGTATATCTACAAAATGGCTGAACTGGGTAAAGAGGCATCCGCCGTCCTTTTCTTTTTTTCCTCGCCAGTCGCTGCCGGCATAGTAGGCGTCGCCGCGGTTCCAGAAGCAGTTTACCTGTATCATATATATATCACCCAGTTCGTGATTGGTTATCAGTTTTTTCACGGCCTGCACCGGCGGGTTGTAGCGGTTTTGCTTAACCGCGAAGATTGTTTTTCCTGTTTGTTCGGCAGCCGCTATCATACGGTCGCACTGGGCTACACTTATGGCCATCGGTTTCTCTACCACTGTATGCAGCCCGGCCTTAAGGCCAGTTATGGTATGCGGTTCGTGAAGGTAATTGGGTGTACAAACACAAAGGACATCGGCAGGGGTATGCTTCAGCATGACTTCCAGGCTGCCATAGAAGGGTATATCCTGCGGCAATAACGCCTTTACCTGCGGGTTGATATCGCAAACAGCAACCAGCTCAGTAGCAGGGTTTTGCAGGATATGCTCGGCGTGCCGGCGGCCAATATTGCCAAAGCCTATGATTGAGAAACGGATTTTATTCAAGGTTGTAATTTAATAGATAAATTGATTGCAATAAGTTATAATTTTTATTTGATTATGCTAATTCTCCCATCCTTCCCCAAATATAATACCCCATCATCAATCATCTCTCTCAATAACGCCAGGGCGGCCTCCTTTATTGCACCAGTATAAGTGGCCACCAAGTCAGCAATGCTGCTAATGCCATGATTTTTCAATCGCTCCATTAATTCATTTCTTAATGCTTTCTCGTCAATTTTCACAACCCGTTTATCTTGGCATACATCACAATGGCCGCAATCCTTCACTGGTTTTTCGCCGAAGTAGGTGAGCAATATGCGTTCCCTGCATTCTGTTGTGTTTTCCAGAAAGGCTATCATGGCTTCGGTGCGGGCTATATGACGTTTGCGCAAAGTGCCAATCCGTTTCAGGTCAATGATCAGGTAGCGGCTATCTACACGGTAGTGGTGAAAGAATAGCTGGGGGCCCTCGCCCGGCTTATTGTAAGCTATCAGTTCCATCTTATCGAGTTGCTCCAGTATAGGTATCAGCTCTTCCTTTTGCATCTTCAACTGCCTGGCAATTGCTGTTTCCCTTACCATAGTAGGGAAGTGGAAAATGGTATTATACATGCGCAGCAGGCCTATTGTAACGTAGGACAGGTTGGGATTTATATACCTCAGATCATCGAGTGTATGCCGGTCAGCAATGAATTGTATGGTAGCAGGGTTGTATACCGATTCGGTCAGGGTCCAAAGTCCTTCGCGCTCCAGCAGCTTCAATGCATGAACTGCATAAGTAGCCTGAAGGGAAAATTTCCGGCAGAAATCAGCCAGGTCGAAAGGATAGTATTGATCGGGTTGTGTGCCTGAAGGTATCTGCAGATACTCAGCTACCGCCTGGTATACCTGCCGCAGGTATGCCTCGGGCGGGTATTGCTGATCTATACTTTCGATCAGCCGTTTTTTATCACTGCTGTTATATAGGGTATATGCCCGGGATGGTTTCCCATCCCGGCCGGCCCTTCCTGCTTCCTGGTACCATGCCTCCAGGTGCTCAGGCGCATCGTAATGCAGCACCATGCGCACATCTGGTTTGTCAATGCCCATACCAAATGCTGTGGTTGCTACCATTACTTTGGCTTTGTTGTGCATCCATGCATCCTGGGCATCATCTCTTTTTTCCTTCATCATGCCGGCATGGTAGGCCGTTGCTGCAATGCCCGATTGCTGCATTGATTTGCATACCATTTCCGTTTGCTTGCGGCTCCGGCAATAAATGATGCTGCAAGTTTTGTTTATACTATTTATTGTATCCCCATTTTTGTTTTCACTGTAATGAACGGTATAAAATATATTGTTCCGGGCAAAGCTTTGCTTATAAACTGCGGCATTTTTGAACAGCAATTGCTTTTCAATATCCGCTTGCACCTCACCCGTTGCAGTAGCCGTAAGTGCGAGCACCGGGGCACTGGGGTAAACCGCTCTGGCTTCCGCTATCTTCAGATAATCGGGCCGGAAATCGTGCCCCCATTGCGAGATGCAGTGCGCCTCATCAACGGCGATCATGCTTACATCAAACTCTGTCATGTAATCACGGAACAATTGCGTTTGCAGCCGCTCGGGTGAAATATAGAGCAACTTATAAGCGCCATGTACCGTATTATCTGCTATTCTGCGCACGTCGTTATAGTGCATGCCTGAGTGGATGCATTCAGCCGGAATGTCCAGTTGTTTGAGGCGGTTTACCTGGTCCTGCATAAGGGCTATAAGCGGGGAAATAACAAGGCAAAAACCTTCGTTGATAAGGGCCGGTACCTGGTAGCACACCGATTTGCCGCCCCCTGTAGGTAACAATGCAAGAGTATCCCTCTTCTCCAAAACAGATTCTATAATTTCCATTTGCAGCGGCCTGAAGCTGCTGTAGCCCCAGTATTGCTTTAATATTTGTTCGGGAGTGGACGGCAAATTATAAATAGTTGGGCCTGTTGTCTTTGAATATTGGCTTCATACCGCCATTCCATAGAAGCGATTTCAATGAGGTATTCTGTTCAATGGCGCTTAATTGATGAGTTGGAATCCATACCCGGTTATCGAAATTGTTAGGAGCATTTAATGCGAACAAGGAAGCAATACCTAACTGCGCCGGCAATATCCCGAAAAGTAAAATTATTTTGGGGTCCAGTGCTTCCCTTATCTGGTACCATGCAGCCATCTGCCCATCTTTGAGGAAGATAATGTTGTACATTTCGGGCCTGAGATTGCAGCTTTTTTCAACTTCCAGCATTTTCTTCAATTGTTCTTCTTCATTACTGCCGGGCCTGTATTCATTGATTATTACCAGCACAGGTTTAGGCAGGGCATTAACGGTTAACGCACTGATGTCATCCCATAGCACATCATATTTTGTGGTTACAATAGCTGAGTTATATAAGTTCATTAGCAGTGCCGGAATTAATACATTATACCATTATATAATTACAAATAAAAAACTAACCAGTATCATTTAGGGTTTTAGGCCTAAAAATTGTTTCTTTGCAAAAGTAATCTATAATTAATCTAAATCGGGTAGTATGAGCGTGTCCTCCGCAGAAATCAGCATAAGGAAAGTTGAGAAAAGCCGTATCAGTGAAATTGATCCGGCCGATATTCATTTCGGAATTAATTATTCCGACCATATGCTGATAGCATATTATGAGAATGGTGAATGGCAACAGCCCGAAATTATGCCTTTTCATAATCTTTCTTTCAGCCCTGCAACCACTTTTTTCCATTACGGACAAGCGATTTTTGAAGGTGTTAAGGCTTATAAAGACCCTCAGGGTAACCCGATAATATTCCGTCCTTATGACAACTGGAAGCGTATGAACCGGTCGGCAGAGCGTATGGCAATGCCTGATGTGCCGGAGGAAATTTTTATTGTAGGAATGAGAACGCTTATAGACCTGGACCGCGACTGGGTGCCTGTAGGTGGGGAGTCTTCGTTATACATCCGCCCGTTTATGCTTGCTATTGATGAGTTTATAGGTGTGCGGCCGGCTGAGAAGTTCATGTTTATCATAATTACCAGCCCGGCAGGGCCTTATTACAACCATCCTGTATCCATTTATGTTCAGGATAAATTTGTCCGGGCTTTCCCTGGTGGTATTGGTTTTACCAAGGCAGCAGGCAACTATGGTATGAGTATGTACCCAACCATGCAGATAAAGAAAATGGGGTATGACCAGATTTTATGGACCGATGGTTTTGAACATAAATATGTGCAGGAAATTGGCACCATGAATGTGTTTTTTGTTATTGGCGATAAAGTACTGACTCCTGATATTACACAGGATACTATACTGGAAGGTGTGACCCGCGACAGTGTAATAACCCTGCTCCGCGAGAAAGGAATTACCGTAGAAGAACGCCCTATAAACATTGATGAAATTGAAGAAGCCCATAAAAACGGCCAGCTGAAAGAGGCTTTCGGTACGGGTACTGCAGCATCTATAGCGCCTATATGTGCGCTTACCTACCATGATGATAAAATGCTGCTGCCACCAGTTGAAAGCTGGGAGATTGCCAACTGGCTGAAGCAGGAACTTGCAGATATCAGGTATGGCCGGAAAGAAGATACCCATAACTGGATCGTAAGATTATAAATTTATTAAATTATAATAATTTAATTGGCCTCACTGATTTCAGTGGGGCTATTTTTTTGGCACAATCTTTGCTCTTGATTAACATTGTATAAGATATTATGAAACTTACACCCGGTTTAGTCATTATAGTTATTTTGTTTTCCCTTTTTGCCTTTGGAGGGGAATTATGTGCCCAGGGCTGGCAATGGGGCAGGGGCAATACAGGTGGTGGCATGGATGCATGGTCTGTGGCTACCGACCATTCAGGAAATGTATTTGTTGCAGGAGCTAATTTTTCGGGTGATCTAAAAAGCACTTCTGGTACCGGGTATGGAATTAATGCTGTTTTTGGCTCCGTTTCAGTGCCTTTTTCAGCTGCAACTGATACTGGAATACAATGTATAATTGCAAAATATGATGGAAACGGGAATTGCCTGTGGGCCAAAGGCACACAAAATGGGGACTCCTGGCCAATAAATATTGCTACTGACAATGATGGAAATTCATTTTTGTTCGGAGCCCTAATTAGCCCACAAATACAGATTGGCACAATAACATTGACTAATTCCATCTTTCCGGATTGTCAATATTTTTTGGCAAAGTTTGATCTCTCAGGCAACGTAGTTTGGGCAAAGAATGGAGGAAATATCCAGTATGGCGGCTCAGGAGTTGGTAATGCTGTTTACCAGACCTATGTGCTGAGTACAGGAGGAATCGCAACTGATGCCTCTGGTAATATTTTTATTACCGGTAATTTCCATTTGCCTGCAATACAAATAGGATCATTCAATTTAACCAACTCAGACCCGACAGACAGTACCGAAGATATTTTCGTTGCCAAATACGATCCGGAAGGTAATGTTGTATGGGCAGTAAGTTCGGGTGGTAACCGGTCTGATGATGCTTATGGGTTAACTGTTACGCCGCGCGGAGACATATATATAGCCGGAGTATTCAGATCTTCATCTATTCAATTTGGCTCTTCAACAATATCAGATGCAAGCGGAGGGCAAGGGAACGCATTTATAGCTAAGTTTAACTCAGCAGGTGTGCCTGAATGGGCCAGTGGGAGTTGGGGACAAGGAGGAGAATTTGCTATAGGCATTGCTTCAGATATCTCTGGAAATATTTACCTGACAGGAGGATTAAGTGACAATAGTATATCATTCGGCGGAACAACCATTGCAAACCCCTATCCCGGAAAACTGGTCGAATATCTTATAAAATTTGATAACCAGGATAAAGTCGGTTGGTTCAAAACTATAGGGTCTCCTTTTGTTGGAGATACATGGGGATATTGTATATCCATGTCGGAATGCGGGGTCATATGGGTAAGTGGTTCTTTCACGAATCTTGTGAACATTGACGGTCATGTTTTGGATATTCCATATGGCTTTTATGATCCGGTATTTATTGCAGGTTTCAGCGCCTCGGGTGTATATGCAGGCAGTGCAGCGCTGCAAAGTGGCGCTGATGATCAGAACGGGATAGCCTGCGATGCACAGGGCAATGTATATATGTGTGCAGATTACGAGGGTTTATCCTCTTTTGTAGTTGGCCCTGATACCCTGGCAGATATAACTATCACCAACCAGGATGAATGGCTTTTTTTAGCAAAATACGTATTTGTAAATGATGCTGCACCAGATACGTTTACAGCGCAAACGGATACTGCCATATGCCCTGTTGGTGGTATGATGCTATATGCTCCTCCCGGTTTCTCCGGTTATCTCTGGGGCAATGGTAATACCAGCAACAATATTCAGATAGACAAGCCGGGTCATTACTGGGTGCTATGCAAAGGTGGCTGTAACTTAATTGACAGCATCACCGTAACAACAGATAATAAGGCATCCTGCCCTTGCAAAATTTATATTCCGAATACATTTACGCCAAATGGCGATGGATTGAATGATTATTTTCATCCTTTGGCTGATCCATTATGCGAACTGAATGATTACGATTTTGTCATTTTTAACCGTTGGGGCCAGGAGGTCTTTAAAACAACAGATCCTTCTGCCAGGTGGGATGGTAAGTATGTGGGTATACCAGCTGAGATGGGTACTTATATGTATTATCTGAAATTTAAATCCGGAGTTAATAATACAGAGCAGCGCCTGAAGGGTGATGTGACTCTTGTGCGGTAATTTTCAGGTTCTGCCAACCTTATTTCAATTTATAGTGTCTATTCAGGTACAATACTTAAAGTTATACCTGAACTCTATCATCAGGAGCAGGAAAGGATTTTGTGAGGAATATCTGGCGTTGTGCGTCGTTTGTAAGTAGTTTTCATTAATTTTATTTGCACCTTTAGAAATCCGTTTTGATGCGAGTACCCCTTACACTGATTGTATTTTTCTTATTTAACACAAGCGCTACTTTACAGGCGCAAAACTGGAAATGGGGTAGAGGCAATACCGGTACGGGTGTGGATGGCTGGGCTGTGGCAACAGATCCGTCGGGTAATGTTTTTGCGGCAGGTATTAATTTCGGTATATATCCCGCTGTTATTGGTCCATATACCCTGCCGGATGTAGGGCCGGGCGCCTATCAATGTATAATTATCAAGTACGACGCCAACGGGAATGTGCTTTGGGCAAATGGGACACAAAACGGCAATTCCTGCCTGATCAATATAGCAGCAGACCAGAATGGTAATTCTGTTCTTTTCGGCTCATTCCAGAGCGCTACTATACAGATCGGGAGCCATATCCTCACAAATACAGTTTTCCCGAATACGCAGTATTTCCTGGTAAAGTACGATCCTTTTGGGAATGTTTTATGGGCTGTTAACTCGGGTAATTGCCAGTTTAATTATGCTACACTGGGAAATATAGCTGTTGTACTGGGTTGCGGCGGGATAGCTACCGATGCAGCAGGGAATATATATATCACTGCCAGTTTTCATATGACTTCAATCACCATTGGCACTTCTACACTGATTAATGCAGATCCATCAGGATTGACCAATGATATTCTGCTTGTGAAATATGACCCCACAGGCAATGTTGTCTGGGCTAAAAGTGTGGGAGGGCCGGGAAGTGATGAAGCTTATGGTATTACTGTAACACCGGCAGGCGATATCTATATAGCCGGTGTTTTTGGTTCTGCTTCCCTTACTTTTGGTGCCTCTGTAATCAGTAATGCAAGTAGCGGGCAGGTAGCATTTATTGCCCGGTACGATGCATCGGGCACCCCGGTCTGGGCCTCGGGCAGTGGTGGCAATGGCCATGAGTATGCAGTTGGTTTGGTATCCGATCTGTCAAACAATGTTTATCTAACAGGAGGTCTCAGAGATAACAGCATTTCGTTCAGCGGCACAGTGATCAGCAATCCGGATACAGTACCGGTATTGTACCTTGCTAAGTTTGATCCGGCAAATAATGTAATCTGGTCAAAAACGATAGGGCCAGCGATTGATACCGGCCGGGGTGCCTGGGGCTATTCTATAGCTATATCGCAGTGCGGCACGGTATGGGTGAGCGGTTGTATGAACGGGGCGGTAAATATAGACGGGAATATATTGTCGGTTCCACCCAATAGCTCCGACCCGATTTTTATGGCAGGTTTCAGTCCCTCCGGAACTTATGAAGGCAGCACTGCACTGCAGAGCGGCGGCGACGACCAGAACGGCATAGCCTGCGATGGATTTGGTAATGTATTTATGTGCAGCGACTATGAAACCTACCCATTTTCGATTGGCACTGATACTTTTCCTGCACCGGCAACCATTTCGGGAGAGTTACTTTTTGTAGCCAGATATGCCACCCAATACTCCCTGTTTAATAATGCAACAGGCAAGGATACCAGTATCTGTATGGGTAGCCAGGTTTTGCTCAATGCGCCAGCCGGATTTGCCAATTATATCTGGAATGATGGCGGTACAGGCGCCACCAAAAATGTTTCGGATACAGGAATATTCTGGGTCACAGGATTTGATAGTTGTACCAATGCTGTTGCGGATACCTTCCGCATTACCGGTGGGAACAGAACGGTAACCTGTACTAAAACAGATATCTGCCTGGGAGGTCCGGTAAGTCTGAAAGCACACACCGGATTTTCGAATTATATATGGAACGATGGAACTATTGCGTTTTCACGGACGGTATCAGATACCGGTACCTACTGGGTAAAAGGCTTTGATACCTGCTCCGGCTCAGCGGTTGATACCTTTAGAATTACAGCCGGGTGCGATTGCATTAATTCGGTATTTGTACCTAATGCATTTACTCCGAACGGCGACGGGCAGGACGATGTTTTCTATCCCCGGTGCGGCGCAAGTGTTAAAAAAATAAAGACCTTCAATGTTTATAACCGCTGGGGCGAACTGCTGTTTGCAAGAGAAGACCTGGACCCCAATGATGAAAGAAATTCGTGGGATGGCACCTTCAATGGCAATCAGCCTTTGCCAGATGTTTATGTGTGGGTGGTGGAAGCCGTTTGCACCAACGGCAACCACATAAATAAAAAAGGAAGTATTACCGTGATCAGGTGATCCGGAGATGAAAAACCGGCCTGCAGATTACTACTTACTGCCTTGTTTTAAATATAATAGTAACATCTCCGAATTGCTGCGGTTCAGGGCCTTCGCTCTTGCTGAACCTGGAGTTATTCAGTTTTTCTATGGCCAGCCGGGTCAGTTGAGGGCTGGAGGAGCTTTTTACAAATTTATTTACAATATTACCATTCCTGTCTACCGTAACGTGTATTACTACCTTGCCGCTTTCGTGAAATTCGGCTTCAAATTTATCGGGGCTGATGGTGCGGCCCGACAGAGTGTGGCCTATACCGCCTGTTCCGTTGCCGGGTATGCCTGAATAGTTTGCCGCGCCGGGAGTGCCACCCGGAACGCCCTGGTCGCCATGCCCATGGGTTATGCCTTCGCCGGTGCCGGGCAGGTTCTGATTGGCGCTGTTGCCGCCCTGGCCGTTATCGCCTGCATAGGTGTATTTTGGTTTTTCCTGCTTGTGGCCTTTTTCAGTGGTAGGGGCTTTTCCCGCTTTTTTGTTTGTCGGGGTTACATCGGGTGCATCGGTCTCAGTGCTTCTCACAATATCTTTGGGTATACTGCTTTTTGCTGCAACGCTTTTAAACACTACAGTAGCCTGGTAAGCCGCCGGATCCTTGGTGCTCATGGGTTGGTCGTGGCCGCTGCCATTGTCGCTTGTACCCAGGTTTACTTCCATACCACCACCATCATCTACGGGAGGAGGTATCTGGGTATCGTGGTGAATCAGGTAAAAAAACAGCAGCAGCAGCATATGCACCCCCAAAGTCCATGCGACTGCTTTTTTATTTACGGGTGGCTGTTCCTGCCTGTATTGTAATGCTACCATTTAAAGAATAAAAGTAAGGAAATATACAGAATGTAAAAGTTAAAAGATAGGTGCTCTGCTGCTGCGTTGTAAAAAATAAGCTATTTACCAGGCGAGAGCACTCGCCCCCAATATTGCAGCATCGGCATCGGGCAAGGCTGACTGCAACAGAGTTACCTTGTTTTTATAAATATTCAGCAGATTATCTTCCAGGTGTTTTTTTGCAGGAACCAGCAGCATATCACCAGCATTGGCCAGCCCTCCAAAGAAAATAATGGCCTCAGGCGATGTAACAGCTACCATATCGGCCAAAGTCTGTCCAAGAATACCCGCAGTGAACTCATAAAGCTCCTGGGCAAACGCATCTCCCTTTCTTGCAGCCTCCTGAATCATTCTTGCCGTCAGGTTGCCTTTATGCGCTCTTAGTGAGGTAGCATCATTTCGTTCTGCAAGCCATAGCTCAGCAGTGATTACCAGTCCTGTTGCCGATGCGTATCTTTCCAGGCATCCTTTTCGGCCGCAGTTGCAAAGCCTGCCATTTCTTACCGCAATCACATGGCCAAGTTCGCCAGCAAGCCCATCATGGCCATATATTACCTGCCCGTTGGCTACAAAACCGCTGCCAAGGCCGGTGCCCAGCGTTACCATTATAAAATCCTTCATGCCTTTTGCCGCGCCATAGGTCATTTCGCCGATAGCTGCGGCATTGGCATCATTGGTTAATATTGCCTTCAGCCCCAGCGCTTCACTAATCAGATTTGCCAATGGAATAATTCCCTTCCAGGGCAGGTTGGGGGCAAAAATAATTTCTCCGGTGTAGTAGTTTCCGTTAGGCGCGCCTATTCCGGTACCCGCAATATTTTCAAGTCCCGCTTTTTTAATCACCGGGACCAGTTCTGTTTGCAAAGTTGAAATATACGCTTCAACTGTAGCATGTCCGGTTGTCGGCAAGCTGCCTTTCGTTATTATTTCGCCCCTCCGGTTTACCAGCCCGTAAGCGGTATTTGTGCCACCGATATCAATACCGAGGCTAAGTGATCTTGTATTCATTCAGAAAATCTATTGGTTTTAAAATGGGTATTCCCCGAAAAGGATGCATATCCAATAAATGTTTAACACCTGAGATAATCCATTCTGCGCCTCCATTTATTGCAACAGAGAGGTATTTATCATCTTTCGGGTCTATACAAGCCACCACCGGGGTATGAAATAATATCGGAAATGATACAGAAATGATGTTATCAATAAAGGCTAAACGTTTATTTAGCGGAACATATCGTTCAAATTTAATTCTCGAAAATACCTGTTTGTATTCTTCCTCTATTTCAATTGAAATCAATATTGTGCCTGTTATTCTGGCTTTAATTAATGCTTTACCTGGAGTACTGTTTTTATTAAATAAAGCGCTAAGCAGTACGTTGGTATCGAAGATGAAAAAATTATTCCTCATCTTTCAATAGTTCTTCCATAATTTCAGGTGTCAACCCGTTTTTTTTAGCTATTTCACTTGTCTCTTTCATAATATCAAACAAACGGTCGTTAGCAGATTTACTATTTAAAAAGTAATTAAGCCAGACATTAATGTAGTTCTCAGCGATAGTCTTCTTTTCTTTGTCTGCATGTTCATAAGATTTTGCCAGTGAATCAGGAACATGAATTGAAATGGTATTCATAAAAGGCAATTTTACTTATAAAGTTAAGAAAAAATAGTTAATTCACTATCCCAGCACCACATTATCAATCAGTCTTATTTCGCCTATCCACGCTGCTATAAGCGCCACCATTGGCCGGCCTGCTTCAAAATCGGGCAGCAGGGTCAGGTCCCGGGCATCTGCAAGCGCCACATATTCCGGCACAAAGCCTTTTGCCGTCAGAATATCCTCACATTCTTTTCTTACAATAGCAAAACGGGCTGAGCCCTGTTTTGATTCTATAGAAACCAGGCATTGGTATATGGTACCTGCCACCGAGCGCTGTGCTTCAGTCAGTCTGCGGTTGCGCGAACTCATGGCCAGGCCATCCGCTTCCCTTATGGTTGGGCAAACTTTAACGGTAACATCTTTCATGTCGCGCATCGTTACCAGCTTATTGATCACCATACATTGCTGATAGTCTTTCTGACCCAGATACAGGCAATGGGGCAGAACAATATCCAGCAAGCGGGCAACCACCTGGCCCACACCTTTGAAATGCCCGGGCCTGCGGGCACCCTCCAGGATAGTATCCAGATAACCGAAATCATAGGTTTCAGTTTGTTCGGGGCCGCCGGGATAAATTTCAGAAACGGGGGGTAAAAATAATACTTCACATCCTGCATTCAGCAGCAGCTCAATATCACCTTCTACCGACACCGGATATTTTTCAAAGTCCGTTTTATTATTGAATTGGGTGGGATTCAGAAATATACTGCATACTGTAAACAACCCATCCTGCCTCGCTTTTTCGATAAGGGAGATATGTCCGGAATGCAGTGCTCCCATGGTAGGAATAAAGCCAGCCTTGCATCCCAGCGCTTTCTTGTTCTTTATGTATTGCTGTATATCGGTTACATTTTTAATAATTACCATAAGACTATTTTTGGCTTTCGGGATGCAAAGTACGGTTGGAATTCAATATTTTCGTAATTTTGCAGACCATTGCAAATTTTTTACAACAAAAATTAATTTTTGAGCGCATGTCTGCAGACACAAAGAAACGTGTTTTAATTATTGCCAACGAACTTTCTCCCTATACAGAGTTTACTGATTTTGCCCAGATACTTAATAAACTGGCTATTAAGACTTTTGACTCCGGACTTGAAGTCCGTGTTATCATGCCCCGGTTTGGAGTTATCAACGAGCGGCGGCATAGATTGCATGAGGTTGTGAGGTTGTCAGGTATCAATGTGATCATTGACAAAGACGATTATCCGCTCATTATTAAAGTAGCTTCTCTGCCAAATGCCCGGCTCCAGGTTTATTTTATGGATAATGAAGACTACTTCAAACGCAAGTCTGTTTTCCGCGATGATCAGGACAATTTTCATGATGATAACGGCGAAAGGATGATATTTTTCTGCAAAAGCGCTTTGGAAACTGTTAAGAAATTTGGCTGGCCTCCGCATGTTATTCATTGCCATGGCTGGATGACTTCACTTATTCCGCTATATCTGAAAACCACTTACAAAAAAGAGCCGGTTTTTGGTTATTCAAAAATCATTTACACTGCACAGGCCAACCAGTTCAAAGAAATATTGAACCCCAATTTTATGAAGAAGGCCATGATAAGCAGTGAAATTAAGGATAAAGACCTGGAACCATTCAAGGATGGTTCAAATACGGCCCTTACTATAGGTGCTGGTAAAAGCGCCGATGTGGTTGTTTTTGGTTCTGAAAAAATTGATAAGAAGGTATCTGATGAATTAAAACCAAGCCGTTATAAAAAAGTGCTCAAATATGAAACAAGCTGGAAGGAGGATGTAACACCCTTACTTGACTTATATAAAAGCTTAACAGAGTCTTAGTATTTATTTTGCCAACTTAGCCTTCAAATTGAACATTTTGAAACAACTGATTCATACAACTAGTCTTGTAATATTATTATTTTTTGCCATTTTCATCCAGTATAGTTGCCATGAAAATGTATTGATCAATTCAAAGATTTCACCATCCAATAATGCCGTAGGTGTTTATTCAGTTGCACTTCCCTGTATGACCTATACTTATTACAGCGATTCTGCTGTAACGAGTACGAATATCGGCGGGGTACCTATATACCAGGGAGTTGGGTCTTTTATTGATCCTTTTTTTGGCGGCATGACTGGCGCTACCTATTTTCAGATAGTGCCACAATACCCAAGTACCGACACATTTACCGGGTACACAATGGATAGCGCATTCCTGATTATGCCTTACAGCGGATTCACTTGGGGAGATACAACAGCAGCTACGGGCTCTAACTATACTCAGACTTACCAGGTATTTTATATGCTGGATACAATGACTCTTGGAAATACTTATTATTCCAACTCTACCGAGCCCATTGACCTTGCCAACCCGCTTAGTGCTCCAACAGCAGTGAATATTTACCACCTTCGCGATTCAGTGGGCACATACCCTAATGTACTGGATGTCAATCATCCCGGATTAAGAATTCCGCTTTATTTGCCTGTTATTAAGAACAGGATTTATAATGCTATACAGAATATCTCAAGTACCAGTACCAATCCTTTCCAGGATTTCATGAATGCCTTCAACGGTATTTGTCTCCGGGTAGCCGATACACGCAAATCATCCCTGGCTATACCTTATTTCCAGCTCGACGGTCTGACCGATTTTTCTCAGGCAGGGGTTGCCATGTATTATCATCCTACGGGAACTACTGTTACAGCTGATTCTTATTCTATTTTTAATTTCAATACATCGTATTGCGCCCATTTCAACAGTATCAACCGTTCTTACCGTCAATATCCGGTAAATCAGCTTATACAGGAAGGCAAGGCCAATACCCAAATTGTTGCATTGCAGAACCAGCCGGGAGCCAGTATTGATGTGGTTATTCCCCGAATTACTACTTTGCCTGCTGGTGTTATCAATAAAGCCGAATTGCAGTTAACGCTGCTTCCGCAATATAATGTAACATCAACCTCAGTTACCGATACCTTTTTTGCCCCTGAGCGATTATACCCAACTGGTATAGCCAATGCGCTTTACCCGCCTGGCGCAGGAGCTGGTGTGGCCTATAACATTGCCGACCGCTATCCCTTATACAGCACATCCCCGCTTGCAGTGCTTGATGGTTTCCTGCATACCGGTTTCGGCTCCGGGGCCAACCTGCAGACTTTTACTATTGATATTCCCCGAGAGGTTATGTATTCTCTGTCTCAGAAGAATGACACTATTCATCTTCAGGTGAATGGGTCGCAGGATTATTATGGCGCCTTTCATATGGTAGCTGGTGGTGGCAATTACGGCACTTCCGGAACCACTGATACTTTATATCGGGCTAAATTGGTAGTTACTTATTCACAATTGACAAATCACTAATCAGTTATGTGTGGTATTGTAGGATATATTGGTAAAAAAGAAGCTTATCCAATACTGGTTAAAGGCCTCAAGAGGTTGGAATACAGGGGCTACGACAGCGCTGGTATTGCCCTGCTTAATGGTGGAATGACCGTTTTCAGGAAGGCAGGCAAAGTTACGGATCTCGAAAAGATCGTTGACCCGGCGCATACAACCGCCACCATCGGTATCGGCCATACACGCTGGGCCACCCATGGCGAACCCAATGACCGCAATGCCCATCCGCATTTATCCCAATCCGGCGACCTGGCTATTATACATAACGGCATCATCGAAAATTACTCATCGCTTAAAGAGTTACTGGTTGGTCGCGGCTATATTTTTCATTCAGATACCGATACCGAAATACTGATCAACCTCATTGAGGAAGTTCAGAAAAAGGAGAACACATCGCTTGATAATGCGGTGCGTATAGCGCTGAATGAAGTAGTAGGCGCATATGCAATCGTTATTCTCAATAAAAACAATCCCGATCAGCTTATTGCAGCCCGCAAAGGCAGCCCCTTGGTAATAGGTATTGGTGATGATGAGTTTTACATCGCTTCTGATGCTTCTCCTATTATTGAGTATACAAAAAACGTAGTTTATATAGAGGAGCAGGAGTATGCGGTTGTGAACCGGGATGGTACTTACTCTATACGTACCCTGGGCAATGTGGAGAAATCACCGGAGATAAAGAAAATTGAATTTTCGATCGAAATGATAGAAAAGGGTGGTTTTGAGCACTTCATGCTAAAGGAAATCTATGAGCAGCCCAAAGCCATCGAAGACTCCCTGCGTGGCCGTATGAATGCCCAGCAGGGCTGGATAAAGCTCGGCGGCCTTGATGAATACATCAACCGTATTGATAATGCCGAGCGTTTTATCATTACCGCCTGCGGCACATCGTGGCACTCAGGGCTCATAGGCGAATACCTGATAGAAGACCTGGCGCGTGTACCTGTGGAGGTGGAATACGCCTCCGAGTTCCGTTACCGCAATCCGATCATTACCGATAAAGATGTGGTTATTGCCATTTCCCAGTCGGGCGAAACTGCCGATACACTGGCGGCTATTCAACTGGCCAAGGAGCGGCAGGCGCTTATTTATGGCTTGTGCAATGTTATTGGTTCGTCCATAGCCCGAACTGTTCATGCAGGCTCTTATACGCATGCCGGCCCCGAGATAGGGGTAGCTTCAACCAAGGCATTCTCCACCCAGATTTCCCTGATTACGCTTATTGCCCTGCAACTGGCGATGGTAAAAGGAACAATCCCGGTATCTAAACTAAGGGAGATCCTCTATGAGCTGGAGAACATCCCTAAAAAGATTGAAGAGACCCTGCTGCTCGATGCCCAGATCAGGGAGATAGCGGCTATTTATAAAGATGCTTCCAATTTCCTGTACCTCGGCCGTGGTTATAATTTCCCGGTGGCGCTTGAAGGAGCTCTGAAAATGAAAGAGATATCCTACATCCATGCCGAAGGCTATCCTGCAGCAGAGATGAAGCACGGACCCATTGCGCTGATCGATGAGAATATGCCTGTGGTGTTCCTGGCTACCAACCAGAGCGCCTACGAGAAAATAGTATCTAATGTGCAGGAAGTAAAGGCGCGTAAAGGCAAGATTATTGCAGTAGTGCATAAAGGCGATACCCAGATCCGCGCCCTTGCCGACCACATCATTGAAGTGCCGGAGACCGAAGAAATACTTTCACCGCTCATTACCATTGTGCCGCTTCAGTTGCTGGCCTACCATGTGGCCATTATGCGCGGTTGCAATGTAGATCAGCCCCGCAACCTGGCCAAGTCGGTAACCGTGGAGTAAATTACGGACAATTTTCGCTTACCCCGTTCAGACCTTCGCTGGTAACTGTAAGTTTTGCATTTTTTGTACCCGCACCGGTTATGATCCAGATGCTGTCGTAGTCATCATCGGCCCACACAGGTACCTGGCTTTTTGGTACGCCCAGCCCCCTGGTTATGGGCATAATATTGTGGTGTTCCCATACCAGCAGCACATTGCCTTTCTTATGGTTTTTTGTTATCAGGTCTTTAATTTCTTTGGCTACTCCCGTGCTGTCTGTTTTTTCAAATTTGGTATTTATATGCAGATTGTATTTTGTAGCCAGCGGGACAACAGTTTCAAACATCCGCGAGTGTTTGGTCGCTTTACCTTCTGTCAGTTTGCACACATATACGTATTCCGGCACAGCAAATTTGCCCTCCAGCGCCCTTGGCAGCGCTACAGCTCTGTTAAGTCCTTTACAGTTAAGGTTGTCGCCTTTTTTGGGCTTCTCGCCATGGCGGATGATGATCACTGAATCCTGGGCCATAACGCTGGTACTGAAGATAGTGGCCAGCAGCATACTGAATAAATAAACGGTAAATGATTGCTTCATCTCTTTTGTGATTTAAAAACCGGTAAAGTTATAGCCGCCTCATAGATGGGGGAACGCCACTCGCCATTGGTAACATAAAGTTGTTATTGGGGTGGTATAGTCTGGTGCAGGTTTTATTAATCTTTTCTGAAGGTTGAATTACTTAATTTTGCACCACAATGAAGTCGTTTGATGTTCCGGTACAATACCGCAGCCCGCTGATCAATGCCATTAAAGCAAGGCGCAAGGCAGATGATAAGATGAAGAAAGATTTCAGCCCGGTGGCGCTCGAAATCGGTTCGCTTACTGTTCTGCTGGCGCGGCATTTTGGCTTCTGCTATGGGGTGGAAAATGCTATTGAGATCGCTTTCAGGGCTTTACAGGAAAACCCCGGCAGGCGCATCTTTCTGCTTAGTGAGATGATTCACAATCCCGGTGTGAATGCCGACCTGCAGGCGCTCGGCATCCGGTTCATTATGGATACCAAAGGCAAGATGCTGATTGATTGGGACGACATAACCAGCCATGATGTGGTGATAATACCTGCCTTTGGCACTACTCTTGAAACGGAGCAATTACTGCGCGATAAAGGCATAGACCCTGCCCGTTATGAAACCACCTGCCCCTTTGTAGAGAAGGTTTGGAGCCGTGCCGGGAAAACCGGCGATGAGGGCTACACCATAGTGGTGCATGGCAAGCCGGGACATGAAGAAACCAGGGCTACATTTTCACACAGCCGCGCCCATACGCCCACTGTTGTGGTGCGCGATATGGAGCAGGCCATACTGCTGGGCAGGTATATATGCCATGAATTGCCCGATGATGGATTTTATTCCGGTTTTGAAGGTCAGTTTTCTGATGGCTTTGATGTGAGCAGAGACCTGCAGCGGATAGGTGTGGTAAACCAGACCACTATGCTGGCTACCGAAACTCAGGCCATTGCCGACTACCTGAAACGCAAAATGCTGGCATACTACAACACACCGGAAGATAAGGCATGGGAGCGGGTAGCCGATACGCGCGACACATTGTGCTATGCCACCAACGATAATCAGAGCGCTGTGCTGGGTATGCTGCAGCAACAGGCCGACATTGCCATTGTGGTGGGCGGGTACAACAGCTCCAATACTTCACACCTCGTGGAGCTTTGCGAAGCACAGTTGCCCGCTTACTTTATTAAAGATGAGCATTGCCTTCTGTCGGCCCGCGAGATAATCCATTATGACCTGCATAGCCATACAGAGCGCACAACTGCCGGGTACCTGCCGGTAGGCCGCCCGGTGCGGGTAATGCTGACCTCTGGTGCATCTTGCCCCGATGCACTCGTGGAGCGGGTGATAATGCGCCTGGCATTGCTGACGGGTAATCCGGATTATATAAACGGTGTAAGGAGTAGCTGGGAGTAGGGTAGGGTTTACAATGAATTTATACCCCGGATTGTTTTAGTCTTTTATTCTTGCAGAGCATAACGGTAGGCTGCTGGTGAATATTTAAATTTGTATTAAGACATAATATTGGGCTCACTTTTGCGTTTATATCCAATAAATCTGTTGGGTATACAAATTATAAGAAGACTATTCAACCATTGTATCGTGTATTATTGATGAAAGGGGGAATTTAAACTGCAATGCCATTAAGGTTATTAATTGCAATCAGCTAAAACCAAAACAATATATATATGAAACGCACACTGATCATTACGCTTTGCTTTATCAGCAGCGCAGCTATGGCCCAGACCGGCTTTTTTTTGCAACCTGTTGCCGGAATTGGCCTCACAAATGTGCGGCATGTGGACTTTACAAGCCAGTCACACAGCGATGATTACGACCTTAACTTTGATGCAGGCGTGCTCGCCGGTTACTGCCACGGTAAGTGGGTATTTACTACAGGGCTGCAATACCTGCGCACAGGCTCAAAAGTGCCACTAACAATCACCGACCCCATTGGCAGCCCGTCCGGCACTGCATACATTCATTACCGCTACTCGCACCTGGTACTGCCGCTTGAGGTGGGCAGAGTATTCGCAATAGGTAAAAAGCTGACAATCACACCATCGGCAGGGGTAGGACTGGCCTATAATACCGGTGCGGAAATAAAAGATAAAATAGGCAGCCGGGTCGTAGATATACCTGTTGAGGGATTAAATTCTTACAAAAACGGTACCGGTTGCTATGCAATTGCGCAGGCCGGACTGGCATGGCCCGTTTCCCCCCAATTGGCCATTACATGCGCCCCCGTTTATAATTATATGCTCACAAGAATGATCTTTCAGCAAATGAGTGCCAATACCGTTTGGGATCACGACTATTCGCTGATGCTCAATATTGGGGTAAAATGGCAGTTTGCAAAAAAAGCCGGGAAGAAAGCTGCAGGGGAAGCTAAATAAGAATTGCCTGGCAGCAATCTCATCGCGGGGTATAATCTGCTGGTAACTCCCGTAGCCGCAAATTCATTCAGTATCCGCAACCCTTCCTCAGCAAGTTGTTTGTGCTGCTGCTCGGGGCTCCGCTCCGTTTCCTCAATGATAATCTTATAGTAGTCGGCCAGCCAGCGCATAGCCTCCGGGTAGCTCAGTTTTTCGTGCTTCTATATAAAGGTCACCACATTGCCTGCCTTGCCGCACCCGAAACATTTATAAATCCCCTTTGCCGGCGAAACATTAAAAGAAGGCGTTTTCTCATTATGAAACGGGCAGTTGGCAATATAGCTGCTGCCCCGTTTTTTGAGCCGTACAAATTGCCGAGTTCATTATTTCCTGAACATAGGCGGGTGTTATCATTGATGGGAAGTTAAGGCTTCTGTGAATAAATAGCTGCAATGGGAAGGTTCATAAATACGCATTTGAGGAAAACGGCTGCAGTTCAAATCTTCGAATAAATAGTTCCATAATAGCAATTTGGGTTAAAGCCCAACGGGCTTAAACAGGAATAGCCCTGGGTGAAACCCATGGGATAGTCAAAGAGTTTTATGGCAACCCTGAAAGGGTTGAACAGGATATATGGAGTGAAGATTTGAAATGCACCCAGGAAAAAGAAGGTCAGCGGGAACGGTAATAAATTAATAACTTTGCATCTGAATAATACAGAGTGCTCTCGAAAGAAGTACATAAAAATACTGGATGAAGCGAAATAGCTTAAGCAGCAATTATGAAACAAATGTATGATTTCGTTGCCATAGTAAATTCGAGCTGGATAACGCTGCATGGCCATCTTGTTTGGCAGCTATGCCTGGAATAAACAAACAAAATACAGCGATAGATATGGCTTTGGTTGCCGATGAATTTTGCCATGTGCCTACCGGAGTTGTCAAACTGTTCATGAAAGCCATGCTCAAATATTATATGGTGCATCCCCAAACCTACAACACCAAAGATTTTTCCCCGGATAAAAACCCCTTTGTAGCAGAAATTTTAAAGACTGGCATAGAGATAGAATGGCCAAATGGGCCCACTCATTCGCATTTGCATCACGAATGCCTCGCAGCACGCCCACCACATAGGTATGATCAATAATTTTGTAGAGACGAAAAATTTTACGTCTCAGGCAATTATGGGCTTTAAATTAACCTAAACTCTACCCCCTATGCGTTTTAAAACAAATCATTAACCCCTAATATCCTATCTTTCAGCCTTATCCGCTTTCTCCCTAAAATCATTCTTTAACAATCATTTTGACCAATAAATTAGGAAATTGTAATCGGCCTTCTTACCTTTATGCCAAAATTAACCGAAAAACATAGCATATTTAGTTATAAAAAAACCAGATTTCCTGAATATTTGCCACAAATTAACCGCTGAATTAGTAAATCAATCAGAAATAAACACCTCAAAGCCTGAAATTTTCGTACTGAAATAACAAATAGCTGAAAAATAATTGGTTACGCGAATAATATTTGAACTTGTTCAATTTTTATTCGCACAAGGTGTTCAGTTTTGGAATTTTTAGCCTTGTACAATTGTTAACTGAATAGTGTACAGCAATTGTTCAGAATTTTTGCATCAATAGATTGATTATCAATAAGAATTTGTGCAATTTTTATTTTCACATGGTGTTCAGTTTGGAATTTTTGGCCTTGTACTAGTGATAACTGAATAGTGTACACAATTTGTTCAGAATTTTTGCATCAATAGATTGATTATCAATAAGAATTTGTGCAATTTTTATTGGCACCTGATGTTCAGTTTTGGAATTTTTGGCCTTGCACAATTGATAACTGAATAGTGTACAGCATTTGTTCAGAATTTTTGCATCAATAGATTGATTATTAATTAGAGCTTGTCCAATTTTTATTGGCACCTGGTGTTCAGTTTTGGAATTTTTGGCTTTGTACAAGTAATAACTGAATAGTGTACAGCATCTATTCAGAATTTTTGCATCAATGGATTGATTATCAATAAGAACTTGTTCAATTTTTATTTTCACATGGTGTTCAGTTTTGGAGTTTTTGGACTTGTACAATTGATAAATGAAAAGTGTCCAGCATCTGTTCAGAATTTTTGCATCAATAGATTGATTATCAATAAGAATTTGTGCAATTTTTATTTTCACATAGTGTTCAGTTTTGGAATTTTTGGCCTTGTACAATTGATAACTGAACATTGTCCAGCATCTGTTCAGAATTTTTGCATCAATAGATTGATTATCAATTAGAGCTTGTTCAATTTTTATTGGCACCAGGTGTTCAGTTTTGGAATTTTTGGCTTTGTACAGTTGATAACTGAATAGTGTACAGCATCTGTTCAGAATTTTTGCATCAATAGATTGATTATCAATAGGAACTTGTTCAATTTTTATTGGCACCTGGTGTTCAGTTTTTATAGGTTCCAGGAACTATATATCTGAAATTTGCAAGGTAATAGTAGGGTGCAGATGGGAAATTTATAAAAACGCAATATCAGCCATAGCAAAGGCTTTAAAGTTATTTTACCATGAAAAGTTTTCCCCAAAACTTTTTTCAAAATAGGGTATCCTTGTAAATGGAGCAATAGAAATGAAAAGTGTACATTTGTCAAGGCTCTTTTGACAGCTATTTTCTACACAACAGGGAACTGCTTTAACTTCATCATTTTTATTCTAAAAGTAATAACCTATATTTACATGAGTTCGATGACTAAATTCGATCTTTGAAGCTTATTATCATTGATTAAGTGAAAATCCTGAAGGGATTATATGTTTATAGTTATTAATTAGGATATTTGACCGATGCTGAAGGCATCGTATGTTTTAATTTCCATACTGGAATTCGGAACTATAAGTTGATAATCTGATCAATAAGCTCCGAACTCACGTTATATTTGTAATTAGTATGCCGGAAATAACCATAAAATACCACGATTCAAAAACTTTGAAGGTATTAAAAACCCTTTCAGAGTATCTGAATTTTACATTCTCCCCCACACCCAAAAAGAAGGATAAAGAATTTTTCATAAATGGCGTCCATGCTATTCCCGGCGACAGTTCAATAGATATTTCGGAAATGCAAAAGATATTTACCGGAAGGAACATTGATGCAAAAAAATTACGGCAAAAAGCATGGCAGCGAAGCAGGTAATTTGTGATATGACGTTAGGTTTGATTACCTGGATGCCAGGCAAAGCAGACATTTAGAAACGAAAAAAATTTTAGAAGATAAGATCGGGCTCAATAATGTTGTTCTGAGCGGTATCACCCAAATGGAACTGATGTTAGGAGCGCAAAATAAACAAGACTTGGTAAAAATCAAGAAAAGCATTTCCCGTTTTATTATTATACTTGTAAATGAGGATATCAATACCAAAGCATCTTCGCTGATAGAAAAATATGCGCTAAGTCATGGCTTGGAATTACCTGATAGCCTTAATGCAGCAACTTCAATTCTTCCCAGCCTCGAATTATTTACTTACAACATAAAGGACTATAAATTTATCAGTGAGTTATCATTGTTTAAATCTTAACAACACAAACAGGAACATTGTCTTCTGATTTGGTAGCCACGCTAAATAAAAAATCTGAAGTAAAGAAAAACCGCTCTCTGATTACCGCTTAATCATCTTATCCTTCAATATCGAATTCAGAACCCGTTCCTTCAGGTTCTGGCTGATGGTAATCCTGGTGTTGGCAATATTAATAACTGCCCCTTCAATGCTTTTAATTTTATTTATATTTATAATAAACGATTTATGAACTTTGATAAATTTTCCGGCGGGCAACTGATCTTCCAGGCTCTTGATGGTAATGTATACCATCATTTTTTTGGTCACCATATGCAGCATCACATAATTCATCATAGCCTCGGCATACAGCAGGTCGTCATAAAATACCTTTTCAATCTGGTTGTCGCACTTAATAAAAAAATGGTCGTCCTGGTTCATTGGGGCAGGGGCCAGCCTGCTCTTTGAGGCCAGGATGTCTTTTGCTTTATTGCACGCTTTCAGGAACCGGTCAAACGCAATCGGCTTCAGCAGGTAATCCAGCACATCCAGTGCATATGCCTCAATTGCATGCTCGGGATAGGCGGTGGTCATAATAATCTGCGCACCGATCCTGGAGGTCTTCAAAAACTCAATGCCATTTATTTTAGGCATATTCACATCCAGGAAAATCAGGTCCGCATCATATTCACTCAGCAGCGCCATTGCCTTTAGCGGGTTTTCTGCCTGTCCGGTCAGTTCCAGAAAGTCTATGTCTTCTATAAACTCCCGCAGCACCTTCCGGGCTACTGGTTCATCGTCAATAATCAGGCATTTCAATTTCATGTAAGCTCAATGGTTAAATTGGTTGTATAAGAATCGTTTCCTTGTTCCGCCTCAAAAGTGTATTTGCCGGCATACAGCAACTCCAGTCTGCGCTTGAAATTTGCCAGCCCTATACCATTTGAATTATCGGGTTTTATACTCATAGCGGTGTCCGCAGTATTGAATACATAACAATGCAGCACGGAGTTCCGGGTGTTGATTTTAATGGTGATCCGGCTTTCCGATTCATCATTATTGCCCACAAATTTGAAGGCATTTTCTATCAGCACGATCAGCAGGAGCGGAGCTATTTTTAATTCGCCTGTTAGGTCGCCAATATCGGCGGTTACATCAAGGCCCTGCTCCTTGCGCAGCTGCTGAAAGGCAATATAATTACGGATATAGGCTAATTCTTTATCCAGGCCCACATACTCTGCCGAGCAATCATAAAGCTGGTACCGCAGCAATCCCGAAAACTGCAGCAGTATATTTCTGGCGGTCTGGTTGCTCTTATCTATATGCCCGTAGATAGTATTCAGTGAGTTAAATAATGCATGAGGGTTGATCTGTGCTTTCAGATAATCCAGTTCGTTTTTTCTTTTTTCGCTTTCCAGCAACTCCAGTTTTGTCTGGTGCTGCATCCGGTCCACCAGCATTTTGCCTGCAGTTATCAGCAACACCCAAAATGAAATATTGAACAGGGAGCTTAAATACAAAGTTGGAAAATCGGGCTGCATGGCGGGATGAAAAACCAGCCGGTTCATCTGCATTGCAACCAAAGCCCTCATCCAGGCCGAGAGCAATGTGATAACCAAAATGGCGAAGACAAAAAATGAGTACCTCTTTTTGAGTTTCAACAATCGGTTGATCAGGTAGGTGATCGCGTAATAATCGGCAGTAATGAACACCAGGTAGCAAAACTCAATAGTCATGGTTTGCGTAACAGGAAACGAATAGCTGCGGAATATCAGTACCCACAACAGGTAAATGCCTGCCCAGAAAAGAAGATGATATACAAAGGTGCTGCGCTTCAATATTTGATCCTTTTTACAAAGATAGCCAAGCCCGGCAAGCAGAGAATTTTATTACATCAAACAGCCGGAAATCATGATTACCGGTACTTAATCAAGTAATCTGCTGGTCTGGTGTAATTAGTTTTTCAGCAGGCATTTCCATTGGGATGTTTGCATCATTATTCAACCTTAAAACAAAACAAGAAATGAAAAAAGTAATCGATTGGTTTATCCATCCTCCGGTAACAGGAGTCTCAGCAATTCTGATTCTGCGCCTTATGGCCGGAGGTGTTTTCCTTTGGGAGGGCATTCTGAAGTTCGTTTATGTTAACCAGGGCGTGGGGCGGTTTACCAAACTGGGGTTCCCGTTCCCCGAAACCACAGCACACTTTGTGGCTACCGCCGAAATCATTGGAGGCTTGTTATTATTGTTTGGTCTGTTCACCCGGATAGTTGCATGCTACTTTATCATCCAGATGATAGTAGCTGTGCTTACCACAAAAATCGCCCTGTACCTGGGCACAAGTCCCTTGCCACTGCCACCGGCACTACCCAAGGTAGGTATCTGGGCGGTATTGCACGAAATAAGGTCGGATTATGCGCAGATACTCACCTGCCTGTTCTTACTGATTGAGGGCGCGGGCCGCCGCTCACTCGATTTTATTATTACCACATCTAAGAATGTGTATAGCCTTAAAGAATGAATATTTTAAGTGACTGCTGTCAGACGCATTATAATTTGCAATGGAAATTTATTACACTGCCTCGGGTTAAAAAGGATCTGGAAGTAAATAGGGGAAAGTTGTGAAAAGCGATTATTTTTGCACCCGATTCAACAAAGGATATATGAAGAACACACCGTTTACAGATAAACACATTGCGCTGGGCGCCAAAATGGCTGAATTTGCTGGCTATAATATGCCGATCTCCTATACGGGCATCAATGAAGAACATAACTGTGTGCGCAACAACGCCGGTGTGTTTGACGTGAGCCATATGGGTGAGTTTATGCTTAAAGGCGATAAGGCGCTCGACCTGATACAAAGGGTAACTACCAATGATGCCGCTAAACTGACCAACGGCCAGGCCCAGTACAGTTGCCTGCCCAATAACACCGGCGGCATTGTAGATGACCTGCTGGTTTACTGTGTGGAGCAGAACAAGGTATATATGCTGGTGGTCAATGCATCGAACATAGATAAGGACTGGAACTGGATCAGCAGCCATAATACAGATGGGGTGGAGATGCACAATATATCCGACAAGACCGCACTGCTGGCTGTGCAGGGCCCAAAGGCTACTGAATATATGCAGACCCTTACCGACATGGACCTTACTGGCCTTAAATATTACACATTCTGCAAGGGTACTTTTGCCGGAGTGGACAATGTAATTGTGAGCGCAACCGGCTATACCGGAGCGGGTGGGGTAGAGATCTATTTTGAAGATAAGGATGGTGATGCCGAAAAAATCTGGACAGCAGTATTTGCTGCCGGCACTCCCCATGGCATGAAGCCAGTTGGCCTTGCTGCCCGCGACACATTGAGGCTCGAAAAAGGTTTCTGCTTGTATGGCAATGATATTGATGATACTACCAGTCCCATTGAGGCCGGCCTTAGCTGGATCACTAAATTCACCAAAGACTTTACCAACCGCGCCCATATAGAAAGCCAGAAGAAAAACGGTGTTACCAAATGCCTCGTAGGTTTCGAAATGGTTGACCGTGGCATCCCCCGCCATGGCCACATCATTCAGGATGCCGCAGGCAAAGAGATTGGGGTGGTAACCTCAGGCACTCAATCACCAAGCCTGAACAAAGCAATTGGCATGGGCTACGTAACCAGGGAAAATGCAGCTGCCGGCACTGAAATTTATATTTCTATCAGGGACAAAGCAATCAAGGCCAAGGTAGTGAAAATGCCTTTTTTGCAGTAAGATTGATGATAATATTTAATATATAAAAAAGGGGGGTATTTCCCCCTTTTTATATTTGCTAAAGAATCTTAACCTTTTTCCTGCAACACATTGGCATCTATATTCATTATTGTATGAACTGATTTGAGGAAGTCTAGGTCTGGCTTTTGTTTGCCACTCATAATAAGCGATAGTTTTGCCTCACTTACATGGAGTATTTTAGCAAGCTGGGATTGCTTCAGCTTCATATCATACATCTTCAGCTCAATGATGCCTGCTATTGTTTTAGGTGGTGCAATAACATACTTACTTTGCTCATAAGCCTGTGCCTTCAGACCCCACCTACGGATGATTGCTAAATCTGTTTTGCTTACGTTTTTACTTCCTATGGCCATCAGCCGGCACATCTCTGCCATCCCTGTTTCGTAATCAGTTTCTGATGAGATTTGAGACATTTTTTTGCTGGCCGAGTAAGGTTTTTTTAATAATCTCCATAAAAATTACGCCGCTTTATTATCGGACAGTTCACCAACAGGTATGCTCATTTCAGAAAGTACTTCAGGGTCAATATCGAGTGGAGCGCTAAAAAATGATCCGTCTGTATTTTCCATTTTTATCAGTCCATTCCAGCAAAGTGTTTTGGATTCCTGATCCAGGTACACATTCGTGAATATACTTTCATTAAGCAGGCTTTTATAAATACTTCCCGGTTCATCAGCCCATTCTTTTACAAGTTTTTATGCACGATTTGATAGATTCCCGTTTATGATTGGTCGATATCATATATCAATCATGGCTTCATCATTCCCATACATTGCATGAAAGTGTGGTGGAACATGATCTTTTGCATACATGTAGATCATTATATCAAAAAAACTGCTGATCTGGGACATATCTATTGTAAACTTACGGATATTTTGAAAAAAACATTACAAGATTAGTGATCCCTACTTGTTCCCGATAATATGAAAATACTGCTCCACCATATCCCTGTAGTAGGGTTTTAGTTGGGGCGGCACGGTTTTGTAAAGGTCCAGGAGCTGCTGCTGGTCGGTGATGTATTTCTGCAGGGCTGGTGGCACCGGGCGGCTCATGTCCTGGGCGCTTTTTGAGGAGCGCTTATCGTCCTGTTCCTGTTCGCGCAGTGATTTCTGCACTTCCAGCATGCGGGTTTCTATTTCCTTCTGGCGCATCAGCATATCCGATGTAAGGCGGCGGTTTACGAGGTCGGTTTCGTTCTTGTCCATCTTTTCCTGTATCTCGCGCAGTTCCTTGCTGTTGCCCAGGCCTTTGCTGTTGAGCTCGCTTGCCAGATCCTGTATGCGGCGGCGAATGGAGGCCTGCTGTTCGGCCAGGCGGGCCAGTTGTTCGGCATCGCCATATTCGCCACTTGCCTGGTTGCCCTGGCCGCCTTTCTGTCCCTGGCCGGGTTTGCTGCCGGGTTTCTGGCCTTGTCCTTCGCCGGGTTTATCCCCAGGTTTGTCGCCGGGCTTTTGCCCCGGTTTCATTCCTTTTTTCAGCCCTTCGCCCATTTGTTGCTGCTCTGTAATAATATCACTGAGTTGAGATCCGGGGCCTTTTTTTGGTTTGCTCCCGGCTCCAGGTTTGCTGCATGCGCCGCCCGAACCACCTTTCTTGCCCTCACTCTGCATCTGCATCAGGTTGGCCAGTATTTCGTTCAGCATCAGGGCCAGGTTATTGGTATGGGTCATTACATACTGCTCATCGGTGAGGGCCATGTCGCGCTTACGGTTTTCCAAGTGGTCTACCGCTTTTTTCATATTGTATTCCAGGTCGCTGGTCTCCCTGTTCACATTTTCCGATATTTTGATGATTCGCTTGCTTAGGGCAAACATGCTGTCGCGTATCATCAGCGAGTTGGTATGCAGGCGGTTTTGTTCGTCCTGGTTAGCCACATAACCCTGGCTGGCAGCAGATGTTTTGCGCACGCTTTCCATCAGGTCTTCCTGATCGAATGAAAGCCTTATCAGGTTGCTCAGTATCTGCCTTGTAGCTTTGATGTCGATATCTATTTCCTCAGGCCCACCGCCGCCCGCCGCCGCTTTAGACCGCATGGACTTAGCCATTTTTTCCATCTTGTCGGCCGCCTTTTTCTGAGATTTGCCGGCTTTTTGGTTTTCCTTTTTATCCAGGTTTTCTTCACTGTCCTTCATATCTTCCTCAGCATCCTTCCCGTCTTTTTCTTCTTCCTCCATCCGGTCGTTCTGCTTGGTTTCCCTGGCCAGTTTCTGGGTTTCCTTCAGGTCCTCCTTCATGGCCTTATCCAGCTTATCCTTCAGGTCTTTTTGTTCCTTACTCAGCTCCTTGTTATCTTTCTTTGGTTTGTCTCCCCCTTTATCTCCCTTTTTATCGGTGCCGGCATCTTTTTTATCGCCAGCCTTGTCTCCGGCTTTGTCGTCATTTCCGGCCTTATCACCATCCTTCTTGTCGCCGGCCATATCTTTATCCCCCTCTTTTTTATCGCCGGCTTTATCGGCGTTGTCGTTATCTTTCTTATCCCCGGCCTTATCGTCTTTATTTTTATCGGTTGCCTGATCGTCTTTTTTAGAATTGTCGATTTGGTTCTGTTTGTTCTGGTCTGCCTTTTCGGTTTCTTTTTCCAGCTCTCGTTCCTTTTTAGCCAGGTCATCCAGCTTGTTGGCCATATCTTCCATGCGCATCTGCATTTCCAGCTTCTTCATTTCCTCCTGTATGCGCTCCATATCCATCTTAAAGAGCTTATTGTCCTGCTCCAGCTGGCGCATAGCCTCTACAGCCTTATCTTTATTAAGTTTCTGCATCAGCTCCTGAAGCTTTTTCATTTCTTCATTCAGCTCTTTATTCAGCAGGTTATCGAGCTGCTTATCCAGTTCCTTTTGTTTATCTTTCAGGTCATCGCTGAATTTTTTCTGCTCGCTCTGCTGCATCTGTTCTTCAAAGCGCTGCTTGATGTTTTCCACATTTGTCTTCAGGTCCAGCTGCTTCTTCATCATCTCCTGCAGGGTCTGTTTCTGGTCCCAGTCCACGTTTTCGCTCTGCAGCATTTTCGACTGCATATCTTTATAGTCGCTCTGTAGTTGCTGCGATTTCTGATCGCCGTTGCTGATTCCGGAATTGATCTGGCGGGAGTTTTCATTGATGGCAGAATCTATCTGCTTCTCATCATACATGAGGAAAGACATCACTTCGCTCCTCGATGATTTAGGGCCATGCACTCCGTCGTTGTCCCAGGCCTCAATAAAGTAAGTCAGTTTCTGACCCGGCTGCAGGTTCAGGCTCTGTATATCGAAGTATTGCTGAAAGGATGTCAGAGCTCCCGGAGTTATCTTTACAGGTACACTTTTTGAAAGAACCTGCCTGTTTTTATCGGTTACTTCATAGTTAAATGATACCCTTGTAATGCCATAATCATCGCCGGCCGTGCCAGTAATTACCACCTGCTTGCCTGATACGGTATCTTTAAATTGCTGCAACTGAATTACCGGATACTGATCGGGGATTACCTGAACCTGGTATTTGAAACTGTCGGATATACCTGCGGCTTTATTGGTCAGTGTAATAGTATACCCGGTATCGTTCATAAACCTGAACTGGTAGCCATAGGTAGCACCGCTCTTCGCCATATTTGCGGGAGCACCACCGCCAAAACCTATTGTTGCATCATCGGTATGATCGGTAACAAACGACCAGGCAACTGTGGTACCCACCGGCAACGTCATATCGCTGAGGCTTGTGCGTGTTTCCTCTTTTTTACCGGTATAAGCCGGGTAATTGACCGTGATGTGAAATGATTTTAGGACAGGGCGTTGCACCACCTTTAATGTATTGGAGGGGGAATAAAAGCCAGCGGCAGTAATGCGGAATTGAACAGCTTCGGTAACATTCCTGAAAGTGTATTGAAATGAATGGTTTTCCAGAGGCTGCATCGGCACCCTGTCAGATCCTGTTTCAATATAGGCCTCAGCCGGCAAAGCGCTGCCTTTGGTTTCTACAGTAAGTACGAAGTCGGAATTGCGGATAGCAATGAGCACCGGATTTTTAATAATAAATTGAAAAGGAGAAGGTTTTTCGAATGCTTTGGTGGGTTGAAACAAACGGGAGGAGCCTTCTTTGAATACATTGGGAGCGGCAACTAAAATGAATACACCAGCCAGAACCAGTGGCAATAAATAGGGAAGGTATTTTTTGTTTTTAGACAGATCTATTGCGGTGGTTATTGGCACTACTGATATCTGGCTGATCTTTTGGTTAATGCTGGCTTCAGCCAATTCGCGGCTGGCATTGTTATCGGGATGCATTTTCAATTGCAGAATATTAAGCAATCTATCGCTTACTTCAGGGAAGTGTTTGCCTATAATACCTGCAGCCTGTTCGTGCGAAATGACTTTACCCAGCCTGCCCATTTTTGCCAATGGCAGGGCTACCCATGCAATCAATGCGGTGCCACCCAGGCCTACAAATACGGAAATAATAACTATTCTTGCCCACACGGGAAGGTAGAGGTAATATTCACTGATGCTGACTGTAAGGAAATAAAACAGCAGGCAGCTCAAAAAAACAAGCGAACCACGCAACACCTGGTTGGCATAGTATTTCCTGATGAAGGCATCTAATCGCGCAATAAGCCAATCGTAGTTATTCATAATGCTGAGGTACGCAAATTAACTGATTTTTGCGATGTAAAAAGGTTAAAATGGGGTGAATAAATGACTATTTTATAGAAGAAAGTATATAGCAGCCCGCCAAGCGGGGCAGAACAGCGTTTTCAATTGTACGTTTATTGACAGTTTCCATATGTTCAGGAGTTTTATGATAAATATAGATTGCGAGGCGCAGTCAGGACGGATTCAATCTGTGATTATAAAACCAATAAATTGATTAGCAGGCGGCTCAATAATGAGCTGTTGTACAAGTGTGCCATAGCCACTGAAGCTACATAGATGCAACAGACTGCGGACAATATCTCTTTTTTATTTTATTGATATTGTTTTTTTTTATTTTACCACCCATAGGTAATGCAGCTACCATTTCATTTCCAATTTATATACATTTAGCCTATGAACAGACGCCGCTTCGTAAAACAAACCTCTCTGGCTACTTCGGCCCTATTGCTTTCCCGCTATTCTCCGGTATGGGGCAACGAAAAATCATTCCCTGTGGTGCGCACTCCCCTGAACCAAAGGAAGTTTAAGAGCAAGGCAGTGGAAAAGGTGATTACCGATATCAAAAACAATATCGGGAATAAAGAAATAGCCTGGCTGTTTGAAAACTGCTTTCCCAATACGCTTGATACGACAGTGGATTACAATATGCCTGATGGCAAACCGGATACCTATGTAATAACCGGCGATATAGATGCGATGTGGCTGCGCGACTCGTCGGCCCAGGTTTGGCCCTACCTGCCGCTATGCAAGGAAGACGAAGATATGAAACTTATGATAAAAGGGTTAATAAACAGGCAAACCAGGTGCATTCTGAAAGACCCGTATGCCAACGCCTTTTACAAAGATGAAAACAAACAGAGCGAATGGAAAAGCGATGATACTAAAATGAAGCCAGGCATACATGAACGGAAATGGGAGATAGACAGCCTGTGCTACCCTATAAGGCTGGCACATGGCTACTGGAAAGAGACAGGAGATATCTCGGCATTTGATGAGCGGTGGAAACAGGCTATGTTACTGGTATTAAAAACCTTCAGGGAGCAGCAGCGGATGGATGGCAAGGGACCATACAGCTTTATGCGGAAAACGGAATGTGCCACCGACACTGTGCCGCTGGGAGGCTATGGTTATCCCGTAAAACCCAATGGCCTCATATGCTCTATGTTCCGGCCCAGCGATGATGCCACCGTTTATCCATACCTAATTCCTTCCAATATTTTCGCATTTACAGCCATGGGGCAGTTGCTGGAAATAACAAAGGCTGCAAAAATAGACTTCCCGGATACAGAAGCGCGTGAAATTATTAAAATGACCAACAGGGCTTTTAATTCGGAAGGAATTATAAAAACCAAACACAGCGGTGATATTTATGCCTATGAAATAAATGGCTACGGAAGCTGCAACCTGATGGATGATGCCAATGTACCTTCCCTGCTCGCGATAGCCTATCTGAATCCGGGGTTTGCAAGCGACCCTGTTTATATCAATACCCGGAAGTTTGTGTTATCGCCCGAAAACCCGTTTTTTTTCTCAGGGACAGCGGCCGATGGGGTAGGTGGTCCGCATGTGGGTATGGATATGATCTGGCCCATCAGCATCATTATGCGCGGCCTTACCAGCACCGATGATGCCGAAATAAAAAAATGCCTCGATACCCTTCAGCGCACACATGCCGGCAAAGGTTTTATGCATGAATCTTTTCATAAAGACGACCCCAACAAATTTACCCGAAGCTGGTTTGCCTGGGCCAATACCCTGTTTGGTGAGTTTGTATGGAAAGTTTACCGAGAAAGGCCACATCTCTTGAATAACTAAAGACTACAGCAAAGAAAGGCTCTCCTCCAGCGTCTGAATCTTCGCCTCGGCATCGGCCCTTTTCTTGCGTTCATTGGCTATCACTTCGGGTTTGGCATTGGCTACGAATTTTTCGTTCATCAGCTTCTTGTCCAGGCTCTCAATAAAGCCCTTAAAGTAAATAATGTCCTTTTGCATCTGCGCCTTTTGTGCTTCGGTATCTATTGTAGCGGCAGCAGCCTCAATATACAGCTTATCAGTCTGCACTACTATAGATATGCAGCCTGGCCTGGCCTCAGTGGTAAACCCGATATTCTCTGCATTCACCTGCCTGCGCAGTATATCCTGGACCCCTTCATAAAATGCATGATGGCTGGTATCTATCCACAGTTTAATTGTATCCTTTGGTTTCAGCAGGTTTTTATTACGGGTATCCCTTACAGCGGTTATCAGCTCCTGCAGCATGCTGCCATATTTCAGCACCCCGGCATCAGGTGTCTGAGGTACAGCCAGTTGCTTTACTATCAGATCATCTCCTTCTTTTCTATCTGCCAGCAGATGGTAAATCTCCTCAGTAATAAACGGCAGATAAGGGTGCAACAACTGGAGCAACTGCTCATAAACAGCAATGGTGCGCTGGTATACATGAGCGCTGATGGGCTGATCAAGACCCGGTTTTACCCACTCCAGGTACCACGAGCAGAAATCGTTCCATATCAGCGAATAAATGGTTTTCAACCCCTCACTCAGTCTGAATTCCTTTATCATTTCGCCCAGCTCCAGTGACACGCTAGTTACTCTAGCCTCCATCCAGTCCAGTGCAAATTTCACATTGCTCACATCAAGTCCTTCCTCGCACCTGCTTTCCCAACCTTTCACCAGCTTCAGGGCATTCCACATTTTGTTGATGAAATTACGCCCCTGTTCCAGCTGACTCTCGTCCCAAAGCAGGTCATTGCCCGCAGGGGAAGATATCATCACACTGAAGCGAACCGCATCGGCGCCACTGTTTTCAATCATTTCCAGCAGGTCGGGGGAATTGCCGAGGCTCTTGCTCATTTTGCGGCCCTGCTTATCGCGTACTATACCCGTAAAATAAACTTTTTCAAACGGCTTTTTACCCATAAATTCATAACCGGCCATTATCATCCGGGCGACCCAGAAGAATATAATTTCGGGCGCAGTAACCAGGGTATTGCCGGGATAATAGTAAGCCAGGTCTTTGTTTTCGGGATGCTTATTCCAGTCGAACACTTCCATGGGCCATAGCCAACTGCTGAACCATGTATCCAGTACGTCTTCGTCCTGCCGAAGCTCGGGTATTTTTGCGGCTAGTCCGGGTTTCTTTGCCTGATATATTTCATGGGCATCCTTCTCATTGAGCGCCACATATAGGCCACCTTCTGTATCGTACCATGCAGGTATGCGCTGGCCCCACCACAACTGACGGCTTACGCACCAGTCCTTGATATTTCCCATCCAGTGGCGGTAGGTGTTCTTAAACTTGGCCGGATGAAATTCAATTTCGTTATTTTCCACGGCATCGAGCGCGGGCTTGCTCAACTCCTGCATATTGCACCACCACTGCATGCTCAGGCGTGGCTCTATTACCTCACTGGTGCGCTCGCTGTAGCCCACCTGGTTCACATAATCTTCTTCCTTAACCAGTGCGCCTATCACTTTAAGATCTTCAACAATCTTCCTGCGAACTTTGAACCGGTCCATCCCTACATAGAGCTGAGCGGCCTCGCTCATGGTGCCATCATCATTCAGCGTATCTACAACAGGCAGGCCATGCTTCAGGCCCAGGTTGTAGTCATTGATATCGTGGGCGGGAGTCACCTTCAGCGCTCCTGTCCCGAATTCAAGATCTATATAATCATCAAAAATTACCGGCACCCTCCTGTTGATGAGCGGGATAAAACAAAACTTTCCTTTCAGGTGTGCATAGCGCGGGTCGTCGGGGTGCACGCACACAGCAGTATCGCCCAGTATGGTCTCAGGCCTTACAGTAGCAATAGTGATGTACTCTTCTCCGGGCACATCCAGCTTATAACGTACATAATATAGCTTAGAGTTGGTTTGCTTGTGTATCACCTCTTCATCACTGAGTGCGGTTTTGGCCTTTGGGTCCCAGTTGATCATCTTCACCCCACGGTATATAAGGCCTTTTTCATACAGCTCATTGAATACGCGGATTACTGCAGCATAATAGCCTTCATCCATTGTAAAAGCAGTGCGTTCCCAATCAAGGGCACAACCCAGTTTTTCCAGTTGCTGCAGGATTATTCCGCCATATTTTTCCTTCCATTCCCAGGCATATTTCAGAAATTCATCCCTCGGCAGTTTCTTTTTATCAATACCCCTCTCTTTCAGCATATTCACCACCTTGGCTTCGGTTGCTATACTGGCGTGGTCGGTACCCGGCACCCAGCAGGTATTATAGCCCAGCATTTTGTGCCGGCGAATGAGAATATCCTGCACGGTATCATTCAATGCATGGCCCATGTGAAGAACCCCCGTTACATTTGGCGGAGGAATAACAATTGTATAAGCAGGGCGTTCATCCGGCTCACTCCTAAAATATCCTGCACCATTCCAGTGCGCATACCATTTACTCTCCGCTTCGTTATGACCGAAATTCTTACTTAATTCCATAATATTATGCAGCAAATATAAGGGGAAAGGCTTAATAGCTTAATGGCTTAATGACTAAAAGGAAGGAAATAAATAAATAATTAAGTAGACTGGTATTTTTTTGTTGCGGGTAATTAGAATCAGACATCAGCCATTTTCTACAAATGAGCATAAAAGACTATAAAAACACAAAGAAGCTGCCCGATAGAGGCAGCTTCTATATGCAACAACATCATTATTTTCAAATTACTTTGCTACACCCGCATCTGTATTAACCGTAGTTTGCCCAACAACCGCTGGTACAGCAGCAGGCTCAGTATCATGACCGGGTATGTTTTTTAATTTATTATTTACTATGTCATCCATTGCTGCGATATGTGCTTTAGGGTCGAGAGTCAGAAGGGTTCCTCCTGATTGAAAATGCATAATAAATATTTGACCAAGTGCATATGTGGTTGCAGCAGCAAGGCCCGGGACTATTAAGTTGCTTAAAATATTCCCAATACCAGGTATACTTTTTAAAAATCCTTTACCCAGGCTTTTGCCAATGGATACAGAACCTAAACTGGCGGTAAGCGAAGCGATAGCTGCTGTTACCTTCTGATAAGGAACAGATTGATCATAAACTTCTGAGCCTATTCTTTGTATCATTCGTAACTGCAAACCAAGAATTACCGCTGAATCGAGGAAAGGAACAGGGATTACTCCTGCCGCACCACTGAGGACAGCAAATTCGTTTACAATTTTTTGGGCGCTGTTGACTTTTTCAAGGTCCGCATTTTTCAGAATCTGGATTTGTGGCTGACTCATATTTTTTTGTTTTTACAAAAGTAGCAGCGAGTTTCAGCTTTTTCAGTATAAATAAAGTTTTTTCAGACTATTATACATAGCCGTATAATTCCAGAAATATAATTGCCCGGTAATAACTCACTTATCGTCTAAATGTTATAAGCAGGGGTAAGTATTTAGAGTGCTATTTCATGTCATTATGCGTGCTACTAAGAACAATTCTGATTAACGGATTATATGATGTTTTTAAATAAACGAACAAGCTGTTGCCTGAACTAAAAACTTAATAAACTACTCAAATTTAACCCACACCATTTTTGCCTGGCGATCACGGCCATTCCGTTCAATCATAATGGTAGCATAAGTGCCATTTACCGGGTCTGTATCAGATGCTTCAATATGGCAGGAGTTGCTTTGATCTTTATCTTCGGGATTACCAAAAAGGTAGAATTTATTCACCTTATCGCCATTAAGCGAGTAGCATATAGTGTTCAGTTTATTAACATTAGTGACTATTTTTCTTGATTTCTGATCTTCATCTTTATCAAAGTTTTTAGGATTGTCATTAAAGATGATATACCTGCCCTTATCAGTATTTACATAATCATAAGAAAGGTAGGAATTATAATCGGCTGCACCCTGCGTATAAGCCCACCTGCCCTTGCTTCTAGATGATATGTATAATGGATTGAACAACCCGCCGGCAGCCTGCATTTTAAGCATGGCATATCCGCTTTTTTCCGTACCGTCGGCATTAAGTTCATTAATGCCGACGGCGCCCAGAAGCGTCAGCGCCTGCACCATGTTACCGTTCTGATCTACTGTAATTTCCTGAGTCTGTTCTTCACTTAAAACCGTGGTGCTGCCATCTTTATTTATCACCATTTGCTGTGGTAGTCCGCGGTAATCGCGCTTTGCATTCACATTACTGCGCACATATTCATTTACTTTGCTGCCAGCCATTGGTTTCACGCTTTTTAGTTCCAGTGTTTCCGGATCTATATAGCTCATTATGGACATATACTGGCCCATAGCCTCATTTCCCATAAAGCTAACCCTGCCTTTTGTAAATGAAAGCGTCATAAGCTGGATGGTATTATTGGTGCGGTTGTATTCCATCAGAGACCGGGTATCTTTAAAATCATCACTGAACCTGAGGGGTTTGGTTACAAAAGCCTTATCTCCAGCTTTAAGGCTGGAGATAAACACATTGCCTTCTTTGCCTTTCAGTGTTTTAGCGCCATATGTGCTCAGAAAAACCCTTTTATTACCATCAACTACAGCCCCAATGAACTTGAGGAACCGGAAATCATCATTAGGACAATCATAAAAAGCCTCATTTATTTTATTATGGCTTCCATCAAAATGCATCACTTTAATACGTTCATCTTTATCTCCAACCTGGTTGTTGAAGAATATGGCTGCATAGCAATCGGATTCATGGTCCTTTTCTATATAAACGGTATTAACCTCATCACCAAACTGTATGAGTTTCACCTTAGGCAAAGTGCCTATTGCTTCTTCCTTCACCAGATCTCCGGTAGTGCCGTTAAATCGCAGGCGGTACAATGTGGGCAGCCTGCCCTCCATCTGCACCATAAATAGTACCGCTTCATTACTGATCTCATACAGCCCTGCTATAAGGGTGTTCCTCATTTTTTTTGTTTCCCACAAGTCGCTGGTTATTTCCTTAGTGGAGGTAACTCTCCGGTTTTTGTCAAACACATTGATTTCTATACCGTCTTTTCTGGAGAAGTGAAAAAAGAAGGTATTTCCGTTCTTAAGCATCAGCACTTTGTTCCAGCCATCGCCGGGCTCATCAAATGCTTCACTTTTTTCAATGTGGGTAGCCTGGGCTATCAGCTGCCCGCTGCACAATACAACTGCCAACAGCAGATAGAGTATTTTTTTCATAAATTTAATTTTTGCCAAGATAAATCATTTGCCAAAAAGGAGGGTACTTATTTAATTAATTAATCAAAACTTTTTGCGGCTTTAGTGTATCCGAATTAGATTGATTGCTCAATAAAGATACAAAGTACAAGCTTGCCATGGCCACTGAAGCCTTAAGGATATACTTATGACCGGACCATACAACTTTAAACATTAGCCGGGCTACTGTTTAAGCACACTCACTCCCTTAAACCCGAACATGCGTCGGAGGGAATCGGAGATGTGGGTTGTGTCACGGACTCTGCAGTTTATTGTTTCGATGATAAGATAACTGGTGGAGTCTTTGGCCAGTATGTCGGTTTTGGTGCCGTTCAGTTTGAGATTTGCCTGGCGTTTTTCGGCTTTAGCCATAGTAGGGTAGTTGCCTATTATCATCTTGAACGGATAGGTCTGCATGGAGTCCATAACAGGTGCAGCGGGCTGTGAGGCTACTGTATCTTTATGTGCCTGGGTGGTATCGGGCGCAACAGATTTGGGGGCCTGGACTACAGTATCTCTTACTACAGGTATTGCTATTTCGTTGGTGACTTTGTCTTTAGTAGTGTAGTGATAAATGGCATAAATACCACCTCCTACAATGAGGATAAGAATTGTGGCGAGTATGATCATGCTCCAGTTGAGCGAGTCGGCTTTGTGCGGCGCAGGATAAGTTGGTTTGTGCACAGGCCGCGCGTTCTGCTCTTCGAGCTGCTTGCTGTTTTTAATTGTAGGTATACCGGCGGGTGTGTATCTGAAATTATCGTCGGTAATAAATTTTACTCTGCCTTTTTCTTCTATAAACCTGCCCAGGTTGGGCAGGGGAACTTCTTTGCCGGCGGCCATATCGGTGCGGGCCTGCATGCTGTATTCGCGCAGCGCATTAGCTGCTTTGGAGATGCTAATCTGTTCGTTTGTGGCTATGAAGTTGGCCAGGTTGTCATCAATGGAACCACCCATTGTAACAATAACCTCGTAATGCGGGGCCAGCAGTTCTTTGCCATTGTGGGTACCGGGGCGTTTTACCAGCTCCAGGTTACCCAATCCATGAACGTAACAATACTGATTTTTTAATAAAAATAATCCTATGTATTTACCTATCTCCATTATAAAGCACTTCTTGAAACCGAATATTTCCGGAAAGTTAGCAAATTACGAAATGATAGCGGGAAATATTTTGCAGGAGGGTTAATTTCATCTTATCAAAGTACATGGCGGATATTTCAGTGGCTAAATGTTTCACGCCCATCCTATCGAGCCTTTTCGGTACGGGCAGGCAAAGGCGTAAATGCACAGGATAAAAAAACTGATATGAAGCAGGTTCAGAACTCCTTACCCTTACATCACTTTGAATTATTATTCTCAGATTGAAATCACTGTAATGTAAAAAAATTACATCCATCTTGCCCCTCCCGATGGAAAATCGGGATAGACTTTCGCATATCCACAAAACCCGTGTGGAAAGGGTGAATGCGCCATCAAGCTCATTTGGCTTCATCACTATTTTCAACAAAAATGCCGCCATACAAAATGCGAGAGAGCAGGTGTTCTGAGGTTAGGAGTTTTAATACAGCAAAGCCAATGTCAGAAAAAGAAAAGGGGTATTAATTACCTGGCTAAAATTTTAGTCGCAGGCCACCATATATATTTATTCCGTAGGCCTGATAATTCAGCCATCGCTGATACTGATTATTGAGGATGTTGTTTAATTGCAAAAATACAGAGAGTCTTTTAATGATCTGGTATTCGCCACTGCCACCCAGGTCGGCATATGGATTGAGCGTTATAGTGTGGTTAAAGTTGTCCCGGGCATGAATACCACCCTGGATGAGCAGATAGGCGCTGAGGGTGAGCTTTGGTATGTAAGTTACAGTTACATCGCCTTTAAGTGTAGTAGCGGGCATGCCCCAAACATCTGGCAGGCTGCCCTTGCCATAATGGTAGATATCGGCGGAGAGGCCTGCCGACCATATGTTGGCATCCTTGTATCGTGCGCCCAGTTTTACTGAGAATGCTGTAACACTGGTATCATAAGCAACCAGGAATTGTTTTTGGTCACCGAAATTATTGAGGAAAGTGGGCAGGTTTTTAAAATCCCAGTAACTGAGGCGGCCCGACCATGAAAAATGATCGCCTGATGCACCCTGGAGGCCGACAAGATATTCAGTTTTACGGGATTGCAACACCTGGTAGGCACTGAGCATATAGGGGTTTTCGGTAGTCAGTTGTTCATAGGTGTTTTGCCGGAAAGAAGATTGGACACCTGCAAACAACCGGTAAGTAGTTCCGGGTAGCTGATAGGAAGCCTGAATATCGGGCAGGAGATAGTTCTTATTATATTTGCCAGCTACATAACCCAGTAAGGCATGACCAGAAAACAGATTGTTGCTGTAGCCAAAACCAGCGAGTAACCTTACAAAATTGTTGCTGATGGTAGAGTCGTTGTTATAACCGGTAACCGCACCACTCAGGGCCAATTGCGCCTGCAGGTTCTTTTCAATTTTATACGCAAAAGGAAGTTCGAAATCAAATGTGTTTTCACTGGCATTGTGCAAGCCTCCGTATGTTGAAAAATTCAGTGCCGGATGCCATGAAAAAGCGGCATTACTGTCTCCTTTGCTTTGCAGATCAATAGTTGCCTTAAGTAAGTTGTAGAAATGCTTTATTGAATCTCCAGTAAAGTGGTACAGGTCGTGGTTATAGCCATAGTCCAGATATTTGTGCTGCTCGCCGGCCAGCAACACATGCCAATCGCCGATGGCAGCATGCAGCATACCCTCTGCTTCTATGCCTGCTTCTGATGTTTGCTGGTTTACGATACCGCCCTTCTGATCGAGGCCATGGAGATGAAATGCCGTTTCGAAATTCTGGCCATGCAGGGCACCAATGCCCATATCAAAGTAAGTGGTATTGAGGTTGCCTGCGCCCAGCTTAATATAATCGCGGTAGGGTATGGCTTCATCGTCCTTGCCTAATGCCAGAGGGTGCAGAGGCATAGAGGTGTAGGTGAAATAAAGGGACTGCTGGGGTACATCATCATAGGTTTCGGCTTTGTGAATGGTATCGGGTGGGGGTAACTGGGGCACCCATTCGGGTTTGGGGGCCTGTTTTACCACCGGTTTGTAGGCCTGTATCACCTCAATTGTGGCTCCTTTCATTACAGTATCCTTGCCGGGTGTTTTCACCTGGGCCATGGCAGCATTAGCTAACCCGGTCAATACCAATAAGAAAAGATATCCAGCCCGCATAATTTGGTTATTTTTCGTCCGATAATTTGCTTTGTTTCTTTTCCAGCTCATTCACCTCATCGAGTTTCTTAATTGCTTCTTTTTTCAGTTCATCAATTTTGGTATGTTTAACTATGCTTTGTAAAGTTGCCCTGGCATTAAAATAGTCTTTTTGTTCGGTGAGCAGATCGGCTAGTACCAGGTAAGATTTTACAATCCAGTAATCGTAACCAGCCGAGAGATGAATGCTTTCGTTGGCTGCATCTTCGGCATCTTTAAATTTGCGTAGCTTCAGTAATATTTCCGCAATATGGAACCTGGATTCAGCGGCGATTTCGCCGTTTTTATTGGCGCTGAGTTGCCTGTACAGCACGATAGCCGAATCGCTGGCGTCAGTCTGCTGCAGCGATTTTGCCTTAAAAAACAAAGCATCGTTGGTGGTTTCGGCAGTTGCATCAGTTTCAGCCAGAACAGAATCGGAAAAGGCAAGTGCTTCCGGGTATTTAGCTGCGAAAAAGCTGCTTTTCATCAACCCGTTGATGGCCAGTTCTTTTGTCTGTAATGAAGTAGAGCAGGTTTTAAGTTGCAGGTAGAAGTCATAAGATTCGGAGTAGTTTTTTGCTTCAAAGGAAATGCGGGCTGCTTTCAGTGCGCTGTTTTCCCTGAATTCATTGCATTGCTGGCTAGACAATATTATTTTGTAATCAGCCATTGCATCAGTGTATTTATTTAGCTGGTAATTGCTTTCGGCACGGTAATAGAGCGCCTTTACGGCAAAAATTCCGTTAGGGTATTCTTTCAGGTAGTTATCAAAGCCTTCTTTGGCATCATCCCATTTGCCACTTGCAAACTGGGTTTCAGCAGCTGCATAGTAAGTTGAGTCGACGGAACTGCTATCGGCAGAAGGGAGATTGTTTTCCTTCAGGAGGCGGGAGTATTCTGCCGGTTTGTTGCTTTGGATATAGAGGCTCTTCAGTGCTTCGAGGGCCGGCAGGCGGTCTTCTGCTGCGGGGTAATCGAGCACTACCCGTTTGTATGCAGCAATTGCGTCGTCTGTTTTGCCCATTTGCTGGTAAACAAAGCCAGTCTTCATCAGTGACTGCGGGGCAAAGCTTTTATCGGCTACAGAATCGGTGAGGACGTACAGATAACTTAGCGCCTGGTTATATTTATCTGACTCGAGGTAAGAAATGGCGATTTCGTAACGGGCATGGTTAATATAGGTGGATTGCGGGATACCGTTTATTATTGCCTGCAGCAATGCTATTTTATCATTGTTTTTGCCCTGCAGGCCAAGTAAAATTGCTTTCTGGTAGCGGGCGTAGTCGGCGTCGGCTGTATCGGTGGCAATGATTTTGTCGTATAATTTAATAGCCTGTCCGTAATTTTTCTGCATAAATACAGCATCGGCCTGCCTTACAGCGGCAACCATTCCGGAATAAGCATCGCCGGTTTCTTCCTTTGCCTGATTAAAATAATCCTGCGCATCACTGAAGTTTTCGAGGGACATTGCAGCATACCCCATATTGAGGCAGGCGTGCTGCTTTGTGGCCAGCGGACTAATACCGGCAATAACTGATTTACTTGCCGGGCTGTTGATGAAGTATTTGGTGTCGGTTATCGTTTCTTTATACTGGCGCCGGCGGTAATCAATTTCGCCTTTCCAGAAATAAGTGGCCGCTTCGTATTCGGGATTAACCGTGTGTTCCAGCGATTGATTGAAATGCAATAAAGCATTTTCAAGTTCTCCTTTCCTGAATTCCTGCACTGCATAGCCGTAGGTAGCCTTCTGGTAGATCTGCCTGTAGGTATGATCTTTTCTGGTTACATTTTTGAGGTGTTTCAGCGCTTCGGCATATTTGTTGGTTTTCACCAGCAAGTCGGATATCAGGGTATTCGCTTCATCCTTGTACTGAGTGCCGGGAAATGCCGACAACAGGGCATTTAACTGGCGCAGGGCATCATCATTAAAACCTGCTTCGTAGCTCAGCCTTGCAAACAGGATCATGGATGCCTCCTGCTGGCCGGGATTGAAAGACATATCGGCACAAATGCCGAATGCATTACGGGCACTGGTTTTATCGCCTTTTTTAAGATAGCAGTCGCCAAGAAGATACATGGCAGTCTGGCCGAGTGAGTCGGAGGTGCTGGAAAGTAATTTAAATTTATCGGTAGCCGCACCCCAAGCGCCGGTGCGGTAGTCGCAATAGGCTATTTCATAAAGGTCCTGCTTTCTTATTTTATCCGTATGGCCGTAATAAAAATCGAAATAGGGCAGCGCTTCCTTATACCGCTGCTCTTCGAAAAGGCATTGGGCTTCGAGCAGATGCAATTCCTTGTCGTAGTATGATTTTTCTTTCTGTTTTAAGAGTGTGTCAGCCACCTTGAGCGCTTTGTCTCTGGCTCCCATAAAGTATAATATCTCCGCAATGTAGTAGGGTACAACAGATTTATACTCTTTGGCATCTTTTATGCGATCGAAGCTCTGAAGGGCTTCCTTATATTTGTTTTTGTTATAAACCAGAAGACCATAATAATAATTGCCGGCGAGATAATACTTACTGTCTTTATTGTCTTTAATGTCAGATAACAGCGGTTCGGCTTTATCAAATTGCTTGCTGTTGAAATAGCAGTAGGCCATTTCAAATTTCTCTTCGGCAATTTCCTGTTCGTTCAGGTTGGCCTTACCGGTAGATTCATAAAGGGCAATGGCCCTGGATAAATCGTTTTCCCTGAAATAATATTGAGCAAGTGTAAAGCTCAGGCGCTGCTTATAAGCTGGCTGAGCAGTGTTGTTCATTTCCGTAAGTGCGGAATCAATGCATCCGGGAGCGCTTGTTTTGAGGCCTGCCATAGCAAGCAGGTACCGGGCCTTATCTGAGCTATTGTTTCCTTCGGGAGCGAACCCATTTACTGAGGTACCTGAAAGGTAATCTCTTAAGGAAGATATAGCCACCGCATAATGCCCTTCAGCATATTGTTCTTCGGACAGCGATAAGTATTTGCCAGGTAAAACTTCCGGTGTTAACAGTTGAGCGCCGGATTCAAAAAAAGATAACAAGCAGATGGCCATTATGGCTAAGCTTTCAGTAAACCTTTTTTTAAGTTGCAGCATCATCTGGCTTTTGTTACTAAAAATTCCACGTTACATTGATACTCGGGAATATAGGTAACTGGTAAACGATAACATTTGTAAAACGGTCAACATAGAATACATTCTGCCTGTCGTAAACATTTGTCAGGGCAAAAGTGGCATCTATACTGGTTTTTTTGCTGGTAATGAATTTCTTTTTTAACGACAGATCCAACCTATGATACCAGGACAAACGTCCGCCATTGATCTTGTCTGCGTAAATAAGACCCAAGTTACCATTTTGCTGCAGAACATTTGTGGTCAAGCCATTGGCAGCAGGGTTAACATTTTCATAAAATCCCTGGGTCTGGGTGAACGGAAAAGGTGCATGGATATTAAAACGTGCAGATACATCCCAATCTTTTTTCTTGCCTAAAGTGTAGGCAGCCACCACATTGGAGTTGAAACGAGTATCAAATGGGGTAGGATAAGTCTGGATATTCCCCTTTGAATCGATGCTGGTATAATTAACATTTTGGTAACCCATTGCACACCACAAATAAACCCTGCCATAGCTGTATTTGGCAGAAAGGTCAATACCGTTTGCCAGACCACTTGCAGCCACAAAATCGGGATCGGAAACAACCAGTTTATTCCGGTTCAATTCATCCACCTGCGAAAAGTCTTTCAGCCAGGGTTCCAGATTCAGTTCCACCCGTTTGATATCCACTTCTACACCACCCACAGCGTGGAAAGCTGTTTGAAGAGCAGAAGGAACAATTTTTCCGTTTGAATTGGAAATCTGCTGATCGGGAGCCAGCAAAAAACCGGTGAAAAGATTGACTATATCCTGATCGGATTTTGTGCTGATAATATTCTGAGAATAAAGACCGGTAGCGAATTTGAGACGTATATTATCGCTAATATTATACTTGATACCCAGCCTTGGTTCGGGCGAAAGTTTGTTCAGCTCGGAATAATACTGAAACCTTATGCTGGGTTCAATAATAAACCGGCTGCTGAAATTGTGCCTGAACAGGAAATACAGTGCAGCCATTGTGCTCTGCCTGCTTTCGGTTGTAGTAATACCTTGTGCACCATAATAACTTAATGCAGTATGAAATCCGCTGATATCTACACCATATTTTAACTGGCTGTAATTGGGCAGGAAGTAAGTAAAGTTGATAGCAGTTTCAAAACCGTTGATCTGACTGGTGCGCGGAACGGTGTCGGTCGGCACGTTCACCTGGTTAAGGCTGATATTGTAATTGGAATAAGCAAATTTACCATCAATAAGAGCAGACGAGGTGCCTGGCGTTACTACAAATGTTCCTCCAAACCCTGTGGCAGTCCAGTGATAGTTAGCAATATTGGCATGGTCTGAATCGTTGAGCAGGTTGGCCTGATCATCGAAACTGAAGCCAAACAGATTGAGTTTACTGCCATTGTCGCCGCTGAATGTGAGCTTACCATATAAATCGGTAAATTTGTAAGGCAGGCCGCTGCTGAAGGGCTCGCCAAAGCCACCATATAAAGACTTGGATGTCTGATCGAGATAACTGTGTTTTGCTGTAAGCAGATAAGTTATACCGGCATTGTTATCTTTCTTTTTTGATTTCACCAGAGGGCCATCTATAAGGAAGCGCGCCATAATGGGTGAAACAGACACAATACCATTCATTTCATTTTTATTGCCATCCTTAGTATGCACATCCACAATAGCTGAGGTACGATTGCCATACTGGGCGTTAAAACCTGCAGTATAAACATCTACATTTCTTATAGCTTCAGTTTCGAAAACTGAGAAAAGACCGATGGAGTGAAACGGGCTGTAAATGGTAACGCCATCGAGGTAGATGCCGGTTTGTGCAGGAGAACCGCCACGGATATATAACTGCCCTCCCTGATCGCCTGTGAAAATAACGCCGGGTATAACCTGAAGGAATTGCGCCAGATCAGGTTCGCCGCCTGAACTGGGCAGTAATTTCAGCTCTCTGGGTGTAATGTTGGTGACTCCGGTATTGATATGGGTGATTTTATCTGTTTTTTTACTGGTTACTTCTACTTCTTTTAATCCCATCTCCCTCTGAGCCAGCATGATTTTTTTGGTAATAATAGCATCGGGCAGGAGATTGATGTTCAGATTGACCGAATCATAGCCAATGCCGGTGACCATTAAAGTATAACTGCCCGCAGGTAATGAAAGGGAGAAATATCCATTTATATCTGTTTGCACCCCGTTTTTGGAATTCAGAACGGATACATTGGTATATATAAGGGGTTCACCTGTTTTTTTATCATAAACAAATCCTTTAACAGTTCCATTCTGATTTTGGGCAATGGCTAAACAAGAACACAGCAATAAGCAAGCAACCAGCAGGTGTGCGGTTTTAATCATATACTAACTATTTAATAAATACAGGATACCAGCAAGACATGCCTGCTGAAAAGTGCGGCAAAGATAGGAATAACCATATAGCTGCCAAACGTAATTTTTAAAAACAGACGGAAAATGTGGCGAAGTAATTCTGGCTTACCTTATCACAAATGAATACCATTGAACCGGTAAAAATTATTAAAGTGTATTTCGGGCAGCAGTATTAAAGTATTTCTGGCAATATTTGTTCTGAGATAAAATATGCAGGCTTTGAAAGGGAAGCCTAATTTACGGCAGCCACTTCACCAAATCAAGCATTACCTGCTCATTTATACTATGCCCCATGCCATTATATTCATGGAAATCCGGTTTCAGGCCTAGCTTTGCCAAGCTTCCGGCAGATGATTTTCCTTCAGTAAAGGGTATTCTGTTATCAGAAGTGCCGTGGGAAATGAATATTTTTAGTTGTTTCAATGCAGGGGATAGTTTAAGTTTATCGCGCAATGCCGGGAAAAGGCGGCCGCTAAGTACAGCTATACCTTTAATGGTTTCGGGGCTGGTAAGGCCTGCTACGCAGCTCATCATAGCGCCCTGGCTGAACCCTATGAGGTAAACCTGGTTTTTATCGGCATTGTATTTCCGGGTTACTTCTTTTATAAATTTCAGGATCAGTTTGCTGCTGTTTTCTACCTCTGGGGAGTTGCCATCGCTTTTGCCGGGTTGAAACCACTGATAGCCTTGAAGGCCGGCGGCGTATGGAGCGCGTACCGAAAATACCAGATACCGGGCAGGGAATGATTTTCTTAATTCGAACAGGTCCTTTTCATCACTGCCATAGCCATGCAATAATATGATAACCGGCGGAGTAGCAGATGCTGCAAGCGGTAGATGAACCAGGTATTTCAAAGACAGGTCAGTTTGCAGGAGTGTGGTTTGTGCTTTTGAGCTGCAGGCAACACCAGTCAGGAGCGCTATTATTAAAAGTATCCGAAGTATAGACGGCATTTTTTTCAGGTATTTATTAAATGAAAATATCCCCAAATACATCCGGCGGAGTAAATTGGGGATATCTGTATTTAGCAGTTCAATATTAGTTTTGGGGTTTTTCCAGAATCTTAAAGAACTGATCCATCTGCGGAAGGATAACAATACGGGTGCGGCGGTTAGCCTCCCGGCCTTCCTTGGTATCGTTTGACGCAACGGGTACATATTCTCCACGGGCAGCAGCTGTCATGTGAGACGGAGGTACAGCATATTTGTTCTGGAGGATACGCACTACGGCAGTAGCACGTTTAGCGCTCAGGTCCCAGTTGTCTTCCAGATCGCCATGTTTATAAGCCTTACTGTCTGTGTGGCCTTCAACCATGAATTCAACTTCAGGCTGGCTAAGCAGAACTTTAGCAACTTTGCCAAGAACTTCATTGGCTTGATCAGTAACATCGTAGCTGCCGCTTTTGAAGAGCATTTTGTCAGAAATATCTACATATACCACACCTTTTTCCACCTTGATATTTACATCTTTATCATCGAGATTGCCGATGGCGCTTTTAAGGTTGACCATAAGGGCAATGTTCATGGAATCCTTCTTGTTCATTGCCTTCTGGAGTTCAGTAATGTACTGATCTTTTACACCAATATTATCGAGTGATTTTTTAATGCTTTCGGCCTGTGTACCGCTTATTACGCTCAGGTCTTTCATCTGCTGCAGGAGTTGATTGCTGTTAGCTTTGGCGAAGTTCAACTGGTCTTCGAGCGACTGTATTTTGGCCAGGTCGGAGGCGTGCTGTTCGCGGCAATCGGTATAGGTGGATTGCAGTGTTTTGTACATACTATCCAGCCGCTTTGCGTTATCTTCTGATTTTTTGAGTTTCTTGGTTGTTGTGCAGGAAAATATCATCACAACAGGTAAGGCGAGCAGGAAAAATCTTGTCAGTTTCATAAAAATGCAATTCGTTAAATTATTTTGCATTGCAAAACTATCTATAGTAGTCTTAAGATTGAGTTAAGATGTAATTTAGTTATGCACATAGGGTGCATATCTTTTAAAAAGACTATTCAGATGTCATAGGTGGAAAAATTGTTTGGATATAATCGCACATAAATAAAGAAAATCAGCCTGTTAAGGTTAAGTAGTTATTTAGGCCCTCATGGAACAGATTCCTGGATTGGTTTTGCAATTGGAGCAGGTGTTTAATAGGGCAGGGTAGGAACCGGAAGAGGAATTAAGGGAATAGATATAGGCTCTTAGGTCGCAATTTCAATTATTTATAGCAAGCCTGCTGTATATTTTTTGATGTTACTTTTATGCGCGAACCTAAGATTGGTTGTCATATTGTCTTAACAAGCTTGTCGATTAGTTTAAGTCCAATTTCGTCATTATCGTATAATATTGAATCTTCTTAGATAAAGGCTTCTCAGTTTTAACCTAAACAATTGCGATCTAAGCGCCTATACCAATTGGGGAAATTGAAAATGGTTAAATAAAATGACTTATATGCTGTTTATGGCAATATAAACTACATATGTGTCGGCTAAGGATTTTATAAATGATACTTTATATGTAAAATATAAGTTGCACACCAATAAAAGAACTAATGTTATATTTGCAGACTAATTAATCGCTGAGGCAGTAAAATGATTAAAACCATCCAAATAAAAAATTTCAAGTCTGTAGTTGACCTTACACTCGACCTGGGCGCATTCAATGTATTTATTGGCGAGAACGGATGTGGGAAAACAAATATACTTGAAGCTATCTCATTCGGTGCAGCGGCAAGTGCAGATAAACTGGACCATGAGTTTCTTGGAAGTAGGGGTATTAGGGTTACCAATCCTGAGTTTATGTTTTCTGCGTTTACAAACGGAAAAATTGAAAAATCAATTGATATTACCTTTAATAATGTTGAAGGAAATTATGATTATGCTATTATTAATGACCTAAAGTCTCCTAAGAAATGGATAGATTCTTTGAAAGTACTTAATCTTAAATCCTTTTTTCTAGAAAATAACAAGGAGGCGTTAATGAATTTCAAAAATTCTATATCTGAATCGCAAGATACGAAGGATATTGATGAGATAATTAAAAAAATTAATTCGATCAAGAACGAAACAGATAAATTAGACAGCAATGATCCTAAGAAAAAATTAATATCTTCTGTTTTTGAAGATGTTGATATTTCTAATTATGTTATTTATTCTCCGGAACAAAGCATTTTAAGAAAGTTTGAAGAAACCAATCAAATATATCCATTAGGAATAAATGGTGCTGGACTATTTCATTATTTAAAGGAGCTAATTCTTAATAAAAATAACGCCAAAATCCTGAACCAGATAAAAGAAAATCTATTATTGCTTGATTGGTACGAAGATTTTGAATTACCGCAAAATCTGATGAGCAATGAATATGCATTGAAAATTAAGGACAGATACCTGCATGAAAGCTTGAAGTATTTCGATCAGAAAAGTACCAACGAGGGCTTTCTATATCTTCTGTTTTACTTCACCCTATTTATATCAAAAGATACTCCCCGTTTTTTTGCATTAGATAATATAGACGCATCTTTAAATCCCAAACTATGTATGGCGCTTACAAGAAACCTTGCCGCCCTTGCCAAAAAACATAAGAAGCAAGCAATTGTAACTACGCACAACCCAGCTATACTGGACGGACTTAATTTAAAAGATGACAATCAGCGATTGTTTGTTATCCGACGGAACATATATGGTCATACAGTTGCTAATAGGGTTGAATATAAAAAAGAAAGAACAATGAAACTATCTGAAATATGGACAAGTGGATTTATTGGTGGATTACCAGATAACTTTTAACACTTCAAACACCAGTATGGTATGAATTTCGGACTCATCACGGAAGGCGCTTCAGAACATAAGATCATCAAACATCTAGTGTCAAGGTATTTTAAAGACGAGATGCTAATAATCAATCAAATACAACCCAAAATTGTAAATGACAGACAAGAAACAACAGGCGGTTGGAACGAAGTATTGAAATATTGTGAGCGTGAAGAAATTAATGGTGCCCTGATTGAAAATGATTACATAATTATCCAGATTGATACCGATCAATCAGGTACTAAACCTTTTTCAGTATCTCATACCGATAGTAAAGGCAAACTAAAAAGCCCAGAGCAATTGCTCGATGAAGTGCTACAAAAATTAGCAGACTTAATAATGCCTGAAATTCGTAAAAAACATGAGGGCAAAATATTATTTGCTGTTTGCATACATACTATTGAATGCTGGTTATTGCCGTTATTTTATGACAATAAGCATAAATCAGATACTTCAAATTGCCTTTCAAAACTAAACGCCGAACTGATCAAAAAGGGTATTCATGGTATCACTAATGCCAATAAAAATAAACCAAATGGCATTAGATCTTATGATGCAATATTGCGTGGTTTTAAAAAGAAAACGGATATAATTACTGCTTCAAAGCACAATGCCGGATTTCGGAGGTTTGTTGATGCTTTGGGCACTGTCTAATTTGGGATTAATTTCACCCACATTTAGCATTACGCTTTTCCCTTTTACCTTACCTTTGCGCACTTATGTTAATTTCATTACAAAATATTACATTTTCATTCGGCGCCAGGGCCATCCTGGAAGATGCAAGCTGGCAGATAGGAACGGGTGAGCGGATAGGCCTTGTGGGCAGTAATGGTACCGGAAAATCTACTTTGTTAAGGCTGATGACCGGGTTTTACCGGGTGGAAAGCGGTGTAATCAATAAGCCTAAAGATGTGAGCCTGGGTTTTTTTAACCAGGACCTGTTGAGTTTCAGCACCAACGAATCTATATTGAAGGTGGGCATGCAGGCTTTCGAAAAAGCCCATGAAGTGGAAAAGAAGATGGAGCAGATCATCAAAGAGCTGGAAACAACTCCTGATGATGAAGACCTGCTCGACGACTACAGTCATGCCCTGCATGACTTTGAACTGGCCGGTGGTTATGAAATGGAACATAAAACAGCAGCCGTGCTGGAGGGATTGGGTTTTTCAACAGCTGATCTGCAACGACCTTATGATCAGTTCAGCGGAGGATGGCGGATGCGGGTATTGCTGGCCAAAATGATGCTGCAGCAGCCTGAACTGCTGCTGCTCGATGAGCCGACCAACCACCTGGACCTTCCTTCTATCGAGTGGCTGGAGCGCTATCTGATTGGGTATCCCGGCAGTGTGGTAATTGTATCGCACGACCGTTACTTCCTGGACCGGATGGTGACCAAGATAGTAGAAGTATGGCAGCGCGACCTGCACCAGTATAGCGGCAATTATACTTTCTTCCAGAAGGAGAAAGAGGAGCGCATGGTACTACAGCAAAGAGCATTCGAAAACCAACAGGATTATATCAACCAGCAGGAGCGCTTTATTGAGCGGTTCCGCGCCAAGGCCACAAAGGCCGCCGCTGCACAAAGCGCCATCAAGCGCCTCGACAAGCTGGAAGTTATAGAGGCGCCCGACAGCAGTATGCCCACCATGAATATCAACTTCGATGTAGGTATTCAGCCGGGTAAGATCATTTGCGAACTGAATGGAGTAAGCAAACGCTATGGTGAACTTACAATTTTGGACAATGCCAAAGCCGAAATAATAAGAGGAGATAAAATAGCCCTGATAGGTGCCAACGGCAAGGGAAAATCAACCTTGCTCAGGATCATTACCGGCCAGGAACCCTACGAAGGCGACCGCAAATGGGGCCATAATGTAGAAGAAAGTTTTTATGCTCAGCACCAGCTCGAGGCGCTGACGGTGGAGCATGAGATACTGGAAGAAATGAAAATGTGCGGCAGCGGCAAAAATGAGCTGGAGTTGAGACAGTTGCTCGGTTGCTTCCTGTTCAGCGGCGATGATGTGTTTAAGAAGATAAAGGTGTTATCGGGAGGGGAGAAGGCAAGGGTAGCGCTGGCGAAGGTTATTGCCGCCAAGGGCAACTTCCTGCTATTGGATGAACCTACGAATCATTTGGATATGCAATCGGTGGAGATGCTCATTGAGGCGCTCACCAAGTACAAAGGAACATTGATAATTGTAAGCCACGACCGTTATTTCATCAGCCGCACCGCCAATAAGATATGGAATATTGAGGATGGTAAGATCAACGAGTTTAACGGCCCTTACGACGAATGGGCACAATGGCACAGCGATAAACTGAAACGCGAACAAGCTGCGGCGTCTTCAAAGCCAGCACAGGCACCCGCTAAAAAAGAAGAAAAGCCAGCCCCCAAGCCCCAGGTAAATAACGACCAACTCAATGCCCTGAAAAAAGAACTGCAGAAACAACAAAAAATAGTGCAAAAACTGGAGGAGGACATCAACAGGCTGAAAGTGGATATCACAAACCTCGAAGCAAAACTGGCCGATCCTGACTTTTACAAAAACCAGCAGGAGTTTCTGAAAGTAGACGAGCAATACCGGGTAGCCAGTGCAAAAATGATGACACTCAATAAAGAGTATGATAAATCATTTGAGCTGGTGATGGAACTGGAGGAGAAATTGGGGTAGTTGCTTGATTTTATGTTTATGGCAAAATATTCACACAGGTACCAACTGCCACATGGGCATATAGTTCATCAATTTCTTCATCAGTAAGCGCTATGCACCCCAGCGTCCAGTCGACTGCACTGAATTCTTTGGCCATAAAACCTTTGCCATTGGGCAATCCGTGAATTTTTATATCACCTCCGGGTGGTTTTCCCTGGCTTTGTGCGTATTTCCGGTCTTCATTGTTGGGGTAGGACAAGCCCATGCATTTGTGGTAATGGCTTATGGCGTTCTTGCCGTTTATGAAGTATAAACCTTCGGGAGTTTTACCATCATCCTTAAAGTGTTTTTTGCCTGTTGGTTCCGGACCCAGGCATATATGGAAGGATTTCAGAACTTTGTGGTGGTTGTAGGCTATAAGCAGGCGGCTGTGTTTAATGATTACAATGCTATCAACCGGTTGTGTTATCGTTATGTTGGTTAAGGCCGGACCCGGATTACCCTGAGTCGGTTGGTAGCAACAAATTGAAATGATCCAGGCAGACAATGCAGCTAAAACAGAGATTCGCATACGTATTTTATTATAAGATGCATATTCTTTAGTTATTCCACAGTCAGAAAGACAGCAAGCTGTTAAGAAAATTTTAAAATGAATGCAATACTTTGTAACTTATTTCGTTCTGGATAAGAATAATAATTTCATTTGTAATATAATTTTAACTGAAAGTTTTAAAATGAAGACGAATTATATATTCAGTAGTTTTTATTTAGTAGCTGTGATGTTGCTATCAGCCCAGATTGTTTTTGCTCAGGATGTGCACAACATTCAGTTTAATGCGATGCCAATGGCCGTAAATCCTGCCTTTACAGGAATGTTTGACGGTAGTATCCGGGTCTCATCGATCTATCAGAATGAATTTGGTAATAATGAAGGTCTTACTGGCATAACTACAGGCGTTTCAGCCGATTTTCCGGTTTATCAGAATCAATATGGCGATTATCTGGCTGCCGGCATACAATTGACGCAGAACGGGGCAGGGGATGGTGAACTGTCTAACACAAGCGGGCTGTTTTCACTTGCGTATCATCATTTTTTCAGGTTAGCCAACTTTATTAAACGCCATAAGGGTTGTGATCTTGCAATAGGGTTGCAGGGTAGTTTTGGTAACCGGCAATTTGACCCGGTAAATTTTTTCTTCACTGATAATAATAACCATTATTACTATTATCCGGTGGGGTACTATTATCCTTATAGTTCTTACATTGGTAATTCCCTTGGTTATTTTATGGTCAATTCGGGCGTATCTTTCACACAGTCAACAGGAGAACAATTTAATTACACAATCGGGGTTTCTGGTATCAATATTAACCAACCTTCTGATCCTGTAAAAGAAGCTACCTATGCTGATATAGGCCTTAACAGGGCGCTGACTGCATCATTTTATTGCACCTGGGCAATAAACCAAAGGTTTACTTTGAAACCTTCTATATATTACCTTTCCAGGGGAAGTTTGAAAGGGGTCATTGGTGGCAGTGAAGTACAATATAAAATAGTCATGAATCCCGAACATCGCTATGGAAGCACCTCTTTATTCCTAGGTGGCTACGACAGAACCGGAAAAATAGTGAGCATTACCGCCGGGGTCGAAACCCATGCATTCAGGTTTGGTATAGGGTATGATTATGACTTTTCAGGCAATAATGAACAGGCTCATAATGCAGGAGGCATTGATATAAGCCTGAGGTATGTGGCTCCATCTCATTTGTTCCTGAGTCGCTCGAGGGCCATTCCGTCGGGGCATTTCTGATCCAAAAAATTATTGTGCCATCAACTCCTCCCAATACTCAGCCCCCCTACGCGTATGCGGTATCACTATAGTGCCGCCTACAATATTGGCCACTGCAAATATCTCATAGATTTCATCGGTGGTTATACCTTGCTCGTGGCACTTGCCCAGGTGGTACCTGATGCAATCGTCGCAGCGGAGCACCATGCTGGCCACCAGGCCCAGCATTTCCTTAGTCTTTACTGATAGGGCACCATCCATATAGGTATTCGTATCAAGGTTGAAAAGGCGGTTGATCACCTTGTTTTGTTTGCCCAAAATCACTTCGTTCATCCTGGCGCGGTAGTCGTTGAATTCCTGTATCTGGCTCATTTTTTTAAGTCTTTAGTCTTTAGTCTTTAGTCGGTTTTCTTGTGTAAAAAGTTAGCGGTTCCCGATAAAAATGCAAAGTAAAAATCAAAATTAGCAAATAGTAGCTGTAACAGGTTTACTTTTGATAAGTCTTCAGACAATTATACTTATGATTTCAAAACCAAAAACAGATACCGAACTAACTAATCTGAACAAATACATCAGCTCCTCAGGTTTCTGCTCGCGCAGAGAGGCCGATAAGCTGATTGAAATGGCGCGGGTAACCGTAAACGGAGAATTGGTGCTGCCAGGAGCCAGGATAAAACCGGGTGACCTGGTAGAAGTGGATGGTGAACCCATTAAGAAAAAGGCGGCGGCCAGACCTATCTATATCGCTTTCAACAAGCCGGTGGGTGTGACCTCGACAACCGACGTTAAGGATAAATCGAATATTATTTATTTTATCGGTCATCCAAAGAGGATATTCCCGGTAGGCCGGCTGGACAAAGATTCGGATGGGCTTATATTCTTAACTAACGATGGAGATATCGTCAATAAAATCCTTAGAGCCAGCAATCAACATGAAAAAGAATATGTGGTAAATGTGGACCGGGCAGTAACTCCTGAATTTGTTCGTCAGATGAGCAATGGCGTGCCGGTTGATGGCAAAACCACCAAGCCCTGCTTTGTGAGGCAGGAGGGTAGCCGCCGGTTCAGGATCATACTTACCCAGGGCCTGAACAGGCAGATAAGGAAAATGTGCGACTACCTGGGTTATAGTGTGGTTGCCCTGACCCGTGTGCGTATTATGAACATAGAGCTAGCCGGACTACCAGTAGGCAAATGGCGGTATTTTACATTGCCGGAGATATATAAGCTGAACCAGATGTTAGCTGAAAGCAGCAAGACAGATGTGGGAGATAAAGGTGATAAACAGGCAGGTGAGCGGGTAAAACAGTATATTCCTAAACGGAAAAATGTAGATAAGGGAGTTAAGGAACCAGGAGATAAGGTGAAACAGAAAGAAGGCGATAAGGGCAAAGTGAAAAGGCCTGCAAGGGAAAGAGTGGAGAAAGTAATAGGAGAGAAACGGAAGGGAGCTAAAGTGGGAAAATTCAGTGAATACAGGAATAAGAAAGGAAAAGGGGAACGGTAAATCAGATATTCCGGGAATATAAGTCTTGCATAAGACCTGAAAAATGTTGTTTGCTATAATTTATTTCAAATATGTTTCTAAAAAAAACAGGTTTGAAATTTTTTTTGCCGGAATACTAACGTTTGTCTGAGATTACTCGTCATTATGTTTAATCTTAGGTGGGCTCAGTTACGTATTTAAATTTTGGCACTATTTTTGCTGTAAATAAATTGGCGGATTGCAGGATTGGCAGATAAAATTTATAAAGTAAATTGCCGGATATTTTCTGGATTATTGGGCCTGATTTTATAAAACTATATAGAATATGAAAATAATATTTTTACTAGCAGCCTTTACAATTCTTTCTACTTCAGGTTGGAGCCAGATATCTACCCTAAGCCAGAACTTTGACGGGGTATGTGTATCTGGCACAGGTATCCCATCTTCCTGGTTGGAATATACACCGGCTCATCTTGGAACGATTCCTCAAGGTGAATGGGTTTGTACTTCAAATCATGGAAAAGGGGGGACGCCGGGAATGCAATGTACTGATACATTCAGTAATGCCACACACCTTGATTCTTCATTTTTGCTTACACCCTTGCTTGGGTTAAGCAGTTATGTACCCGGACATGTATATCTGCAATTTGATACCAAGACTTCTAATTTTCTGCTGGGCGGGGAATTGACTATTCTACATACAACCGATAGTACTGACCCCGATACCGCAACAGCCATAAATCTCACTCCGGGTATGATGCCTGTATTTACGAACGGAGATTCTACTGATTGGGTTACCCATGTTATCGATCTGACTCCTTACGAATCTACAGGCTCTTTCTATATTGCTTTTATGTTTACCTCTACAGCTACTACGGGTAGTATCTGGTTTCTCGACAATGTGTTGCTTACTACCCATAACATTACACTTCATGATCCTGAATTAAATGCTGCTGAGCTCAAAATGTCGATTATTGGTATGTGTTCTTCCAATCAGATTGATGTGGGGATAACAAATGGCAAGGGCGACTACCAGATGGCGCTTACTGATATGACTGGCAGGGTGATTTACTTGGAACAAGTCAATGTGCCAAATTCAAATTTAAGATATAGTATAAAGGGTCTTAACCTTGCACCGGGAATGTATTTTCTGAAGTTGGGAAATGGTCAGAGTTTTGATGTAACTAAAGTTGTTGTTCAATAATTGAAGCTGTACCAATATCATTTATTAATATCATTTGCATGAAAAACATATTTCTATTTACTGCCACGGCACTTCTTTCGCTCACTTCTTTTGCACAGGGAGTAACTTCTCTGCATGAAAATTTTGATGTGGATTGTGTGCTTTCAGGAGAAATATCCTCAACATCAGGTTGGACCGTATATACTAAAGAATCCGGTAATATTCCTTCTGGCCAATGGACCTGCACCCCAACTCTGGGAAGGCCTAATGCCTCTAACCTGGCCACTCCAGGAATTATGTGTTCAGATTACTTTTCCGGGCAGTATCATTTAGATTCGTCTTTTCTTATAACTCCTTTATTGAATCTTACTTCTTACACTGACAGTGCATATCTGCAGTTCGACATAAAGGCATCTAATATTTACTTAGGTGCAAATGTTGCTTTATTGTTATCAGATGACTCCTCCGTTGGCGCTTTAACTTCTGTTGCTTCTGATTCGAATCTAGGCCCTTTTTTAACACCTCTTTTGGGCGTTATAGATTCTGGTCAATGGATTACCCACCAGGTAAATATAACCAGGTTTAAAAGTAATCCATTTTATATTGCCTTCCTTTATGTAACTGCCAGCAATACCGGAGCAACCTGGTATATCGATAATGTAAATATAAGCACTACCCGTTTGGGAGTTCCGGATATTACTGAAAATAAGCTGCCACTAACTGTAACAGGCTACAGCACACCAGATAATATTGATTTGACATTTACAACTTCAAGCCAGGGAAATTATCAACTATCACTGACTGATATGCCGGGCAGGGTGGTATATAGCAGTAACAGAAATTTTACGCCAGGTAAGCAAACAATAAGTATGGATGGACTTGGTTTAAAGCCCGGAATGTATTTTATTAAAATAACCAATGGCCCCGAAATGGGAATAGCTAAGGTGGTTATTCATTAATTGAAGCTAGAAGGTATAACCGGGTATTTCTGAAAAAAATATGTTTAAAGAATACTAACATTTTTCTCTTTCTGTACGCCTTATATATATGGTGGGTCAAACCACAATAATTGAGCCCAGCCCCTATAGTTAATATATTTTCTGCTACCCTTGCAGTCCTTATCTCAATACATGGTTTACGATGATCATGTTTTATCTACCGGAATATCCCTGCCAAGTGGCGGGGTTTATTTTTTTTATGAAGTATTGCATTCCTTCTTTCTTTTTACCTTTAATGCACTCTCCGAATCTGTTTATGCGCAAATTACCGGCAATACTGATTTATACAGCTTTAATTGGCTTTACCATTACAGCTATAACCAACATACTACACAGGCGTGATATCGGCGCCGTAACGATGGTGGCATCCTGTACTGCTTTACTGGCCGGCGCGATTGCTGCGATTCTGGTTTCCGGTAAGAAGGCTGCTGATAATTCTATAATAAGCTCAGGACAAACAACTCAGATTATTGCTTATGTGGGTGTAATAATTTTTGTAACAGGGATCCTGCTCAAAAAAAAGCATATAAATGGCAGCGAATTTCTGATTATAGGTGGATTGATATTAGTTCTGGTATTTGCAATTTTGATTTTATTTCAGTTGATTACTATTAAAAGATATAATGTAAAGTGTCCTGATAATCATTATCTTTTGCCCTCTGAACTAGAGCAATATACAGGGGTTTATACCAATCCAGCTTTAAAAATGGTTATTTCGGTCCGGATCAATGTAAACGGAACTACACTGGAGGCGCAGGTAAAAGGGCAGGCAGCTTACCTGATAAACCCGATTGAACCCAATGTGTTCAATAACCTTCAATTGAAACTGGTGCTGATATTTAAGCCTGAACATAAGGAATTTGTATTGATACAGAATGGGGGATATTATCATTTTAGCTTGCAGAGATAAAATAATATATCTTTGCATCTGAGGTCATTTATAAAGTCAGCAAAAATTGTATTTCTTCCCTCAAATTTATTTTGAGTTATTTTTTTTAAATAAAAAGATTTCCCTACCTTTGCAGTCCTTTAAAAAATATGGCCAAACAATCACTGATTAAACAAGACGGTACAATAGTTGAAGCATTGTCGAATGCTATGTTCCGCGTACGTTTAGAGAATGGCCATGAAATCCTGGCGACTATTTCGGGTAAGATGCGTATGCATTATATCCGCATTTTGCCTGGAGATAAGGTAGGGGTGGAAATGAGCCCGTATGATCTGAGCCGTGGCCGGATCATTTACAGGTATAAGTAAGTCTTAAGTCTTTAGTTGAAAGTCTTTAGTCATGAGTCTTAAGTTGATTACCAAAATAGTAATTTGAAAGTCGTAAGTTAATATATAAAGTAAAAAAACAAAATCATGAGAGTAAGAGCATCCATTAAAAAGCGCAGCGTTGATTGTAAGATCGTGCGTCGTAAAGGCGTTTTATACGTTATCAACAAAAAGAATCCCCGTTTTAAACAAAGGCAGGGATAATATTCAAATTTCAATTATTAATTATTAATTATCAATTTTTTGCATGGCTCGTATAGCTGGTATTGATCTTCCGAAAAACAAACGTGGCGAAATTGCGCTCACCTATATATTCGGAATAGGTAATAGTACTGCCCGTTACATCTTGGACAAGGCAGGCGTTCATTATGATAAAAAAGCACTGGACTGGAATGACGAAGAGCAGACCGCGATTCGTAATATCATCAATGCTGAATTCAAGGTTGAAGGACAATTGCGTTCTGAAGTTCAGATGAACATCAAGCGCCTGATGGATATTGCGTGCTATCGCGGCGTTCGTCACCGTAAGGGCTTACCTCTGCGTGGACAGCGTACCCGTACCAACAGCCGTACCCGTAAAGGTAAACGTAAGACAGTTGCCGGTAAGAAAAAAGCACCTAAGAAATAATTGAGCTGCTGTTGCCGGATCCATAGGTGAGGGGAGGAACAGCATGCAAAGTCAAAATCCAAAACTCAAATTGCAAAAGTGCAAAATTGAATTGCAGTGTTTGTTATTCAGGTTTTAGTTTGGCTTGTTAAAAATCCGGGTAAAACCGGTAATATTTATTGACTACCTTTTTTAAAGTTTAAAATGGCAAAAGCACAACAGCAGGCATCCGCAAAGGCCGTAGCAAAGAAGCGGATAGTAAAAGTAGACACTCATGGAGATGTGCATGTAAATGCAACCTTCAACAACATCATCATCAGTATTACCAATAAAGCCGGACAGGTTATCTCCTGGTCATCGGCTGGTAAGATGGGCTTCAGGGGTAGTAAGAAAAACACACCTTATGCAGCACAGACAGCCGCTCAGGATTGCGCGAAAGTAGCATCTGATGCAGGTATGAAAAGGGCTGATGTATATGTGAAAGGACCAGGATCGGGCCGTGAGGGCGCTATCAGGGCTTTGAACAATGCCGGTATTGAAGTTACATCGATTAAGGATGTTACTCCGTTGCCGCATAATGGTTGCCGTCCACCCAAGAAACGTCGTGTATAACCCCCGGCCCCTGAAGGGGAGTACGTTGGAGTCTGGATTTAAGCTGCCGAATTTCAATATACTATTTTTACTGAAATTACCAGAAAAAGTTTTTATATAAAAGAAGAAAATAATTTTTATTCATCAAGCTGTCCCGGATCGGATTTTACGATTTTTAAAGGAGACGGGCAGCTAAAAACAAAAAATCGTAATGGCACGTTACACAGGACCGAAAAACAGGATATGCCGCATATTTGGCGAGCCCATCCTGGGATCAGGCAAGAGTCTGAGCAAAAACAGTAATCCTCCCGGCCAGCATGGCCCGACCCGCAAGCGCAAAGCTGCGAGCGAATATGCAGTTCAGCTTAAAGAAAAGCAGAAAGCCAAGTACACTTACGGCCTGCTGGAAAAGCAATTTGCAAACACCTATGTTGAGGCTGCCCGACTGAAGGGTGCTACGGGTGAAAACCTGATAAAGCTGCTTGAAGCACGCCTGGATAATACAGTATACCGCCTGGGTATAGCGCCTACACGGCCTGCTGCACGCCAGCTGGTATCTCATAAGCACCTTATGGTAAACGGAGAAGTGGTAAATGTACCTTCTTATACGCTGAAACCAGGTGATGTAATTGAACTGAAACCAAAGAGCAAGGCAAACAATACTGTTACTGCCATGATTCGTGGTAAGAATACAAGGATCAACTGGGTAGAATGGAATGAGAAGGATATGAAGGGTACTTACCTTGCACATCCTGAACGGGAATCTGTTCCGGAGAATATTAAGGAGCAGCTGATAGTGGAATTGTATTCCAAGTAACAATATTGGGGCGGGCCTTGTGCCTGCTCATTTATTTATCCAATTTTTTAAAATCACAATCAAAAATAAAATATCAATATGGCCATATTGAATTTCCAAAAACCGGACAAGATAGCACTTCAAAAAACAACTGATTTTGAAGCGCAGTTCGAATTCCGTCCCCTGGAACCGGGGTATGGTGTTACCATTGGTAATGCTTTACGCCGTGTTTTACTTTCCTCACTGGAAGGGTATGCGATCACTGCGATCAGGATCCCGGGTGCAGACCACGAATTTGCTACGCTTAAAGGTGTACTTGAGGATGTGACTGAAATTATTTTGAATCTTAAGCAGGTTCGCCTTAAGGCAATCGGCGACAATACAGAATTTACCGGAGAAAAAATAGATCTCAATATTAAGGGTATAGAGGTATTTACCGCGAAAATGATTGGCGAAGCTTTACCTGATTTCCAGGTAATGAATCCTGATCTGATCATCTGCAATTTACATCCTGGTGCCAGCTTCCAGATGGAGTTGCACATCGGTAAAGGCCGTGGTTATGTGCCTGCCGAAGAAAACCATCCTGAAGACGCGCCACTGGGACTGATCGCAATTGATTCTATTTACACGCCTATCCGGAATGTAAAGTATACTATTGAGAATACCCGCGTTGAGCAGCGCACTGACTTTGAAAAGCTGATAATGGAAGTGAATACCGATGGTACCATTCATCCGGAAGAAGCAGTGAAAGAAGCATCGCGCATACTGATACAGCACCTGATGATCATCACTGATGAGAACATATCGCTGGACAGCAAGCGTGAGGAGAAAGAAACTATTGTTGATGAAGAAACTTTGCTGGTTCGTAAAGTACTGAATACACCGCTTGAAGATCTCGAACTTTCTGTGCGTGCATTCAACTGCCTGAAAGCCGCAAAGATCAATTCTCTGAGCGAACTGGTACAATATACCCAGGAAGAACTGATGAAATTCCGTAATTTCGGACAGAAATCACTGTCGGAAATTGAGCAGGTGCTTCACGAGCGTGGCTTGCATTTCGGTATGGATATCAATAAATTCCGCAGGGGAGAAGATTTAATGTAATTAGTGAAGAGAAAGGTGAAAAGCGGGTAACTGCTTTTTACCTTTCTCTTTTTTATTTTAAACTTTAGACTACATACTTCAGACTAAAGACTTTTTTTAACAACTGCCTCATAATTCACTGACCATGGTATGAGGGAATAAAACACAATAATTTATGCGTCACGGAGATAAGATCAAAAATTTAAGCCGCACCGCCTCTCACAGAGCCGCGCTGATGAGCAACCTTACCTGCCAGATCATTGAGCACAAAAGGATCATTACTACACTGGCAAAAGCAAAAGCTTTGCGTGTATATTTCGAGCCTTTCGTTACCCGCAGCAAAACCGACAGTATGCACAACCGTCGCATTGTATTCAGTAAGTTGCAGGACAAAGAAGCTATCAAGGAACTGTTTGGTGTAATAGGCGATAAAGTAGCCGACAGGCCGGGTGGTTATACCCGTATCATCAAGTTGCCACGCCGTATGGGTGATGCATCGGATATGGCTATGATAGAGCTGGTTGACTTTAACGAGATTTACGGCAGAGATGCTGAAGCCGCTGCTGCCAAGAAAACACGCCGCAGCCGCAGGGGAACCGGTACAAAGAAAACGACAGGTGCACCTGCTGAAGCGGCACCGGTTCAAGCCGTAAATACTGAAGCTGCACCTGAGGTTGCCCAAACAGAAGCCGCCCCTGAACATACTCCGGAGGCTACGCATGATGCGCCTGCTGAAGCACCGGCTGCAGAATAATTGTAAAAACATAATGATTTAATAGAATGGCTGCCGTTTTGGTGGCCATTTTTTTGTGTGTCAGGCATGGATATAAGCTATAGGGTGCAAGTCCCGAGTACGCTTTACAGTAGGGAGTATTAGCCAATAGCAAGGGTGTCGCGGGTGACTGCGAATCTGAAAGAAGCTGGCGGCAAAGGTTCGGGCCA